>MPOT01000085.1 GCA_001896545.1 Tepidanaerobacter sp. EBM-38
ATGCAAAAGTTACCATCTTGCTACAAATGCTTCATATTTTTCTTCACCCATAAGATGTTTTTCCAACTTGTATAGCTCTAATCTTATAAGTCTTCTATAGGAAACTTCTCTACCTATGGTCTTGTGTTTAAATGTTGTTTTTAACTTTTTTTCCATTTCTGCAATGAAGATTTTCTTGCCACTTTCTTTTAACAATAAGCCTTCCGTACTCTTTTCAAAGTCATCTGCTGTCAGCATTTTTTTGCCAATAACAGTAAATATTACTCTATCAACAATGATGGGCTTAAAAATTTCAGCCACATCAAGATTTAATGTAAATCGTCGAAAATTCGTTGCGTGTAAAAATCCTATGCGAGGATCTAAATGAGTTTTGTATATCTCGCTAAGCACCATTGTGTATATCATTGAATTTCCAAAACTAATCAAGGTGTTTAAATTATTTTTGGGAGGCCTGCGTGTTCTTCGTTTAAAGGCAAAATCTTCATTTTCTAAGATATTATCAAAAGCGCCGTAGTAATTTTCTCTTATGTTGCCCTCTATTGCCATAAGTTCTTCAATATTATTGCATAAACTTATTTTGTTGCTTAATGTTTTTATAATTTCTTCAATCTCTTGCAAATTTTTTCCTCGGTTCAAATAGTACCTGATAACTTGCTGCATGTTTTTTGAAGCCCCTGCTACAAATTCAGAAGCTATACGCAACCTGTTTTCAAAATCCAAGTAGTGTTCAGCCTGTTTTAATACCATATAGCCAGAATTTAGGTGTTCTCTAGGGTAATATGTGCCGACATAATAGCCGTAGTAGTTAAAGAAATGTAGAATTATTTCTGCTTGTGTGATAAACTCTAAAAATCTTTTGTTTATATCCACCTCACCAAAAATATATATTTCACTTGTATTTTCTACGGGAATATATTTTCTGCCTGCTTCATTTTCAAAAAATATTGTGTTGTCCTTCCTTTTTAATTCTCCACTGGAAAATATGTAAATAGGCTTTTTCATGACCAGCAAAACTCCTTATAACCGCAGTTTTTGCAAAATCCAATCTTTTTTGGCTGTGGCGGCAGTTCTTGAAGTATTATTTTCTGAATTTCGTCTGTCATTTCTTCTAATTCTTTTTCTAACTCTGGTGTTAGTTCCACCACCATTCTTTTTCTTTCTTCCGGAAACATTAGAATTCCTTTGGCATCTACCCCGCTTTGTTTTAATTTTTGAAGATAAAAAGCAAGCTGCATTCTTGCGCTGTCCTGTGCTCGAGAACTTTTCTTGACTTCGCCGACTATAACATCCCCATTATCTGATGTAACAAAGTCTAAAACTACGTTCTCAAGATGTACTTTTTTCTTTTCTCTACTATAACTTTCCTCATCAATTAGTCTGCCTATCTCTATATATTGATTCTCTTGATCAGGTACAATTTGGTGTGCCATTAGCCATGTTTGACGCCTACATATTTTATAGCTTTGGATTAACGTTCCTGTTATAGGCATTACCATATCGGAGCCACTCCCTCACATCTGAACCCTGTTTCGCTGTCATAATAATCATCTAAGCTTTCAAAGTTAACATATCTAAAACCTGCAACCTCTGGAGGAATGTTATCTACAGTAGCAGGGACGGATATCACATATTTATAGAAATCAGCTTTTATTTGGTTAAATTCAAGTCTGCGTTCAAAAAGATTGACTATTTCTTTAATTTTCAGATACTCTTTCCAAATTTGCCTTGCGACATTATCTATTTCTATAAAAGTATCTATCTTTGGATATGTCTCTTCAATAAGCCTAAAATCCCTAATACTCGGAGTTCCGTCACAGCTGTCATACTTCATTTTATATAGGGCATTAAGCAAATCTTTTGATTTATCGTTCGCCATTCTTTCCTGCATCGTCTTGTAGTAGCTGTTTACAATATTTAAGAAGTCCATTTCTTTTATGCAGTCATTCTTTTCAAGAATTTTTCCGGTAATATCAAGTAGGACATTATCATATATGTAGGATGAATACTGCCTTCTATCATCTTTTAAACGTACAACTATCACTTCTCCCTGCTCAGTATCATTTCTATTACAGCGACCTGCAGATTGGTTAATTGAATCAAGTGGTGCAAAGTCTCTATATACTACATCAAAATCAATATCCACACCTGCTTCTACTAGTTGTGTAGTAACAGCTGCTTTTACTCTTTTGCTCTTCATTAATTCAATTCTATCCAGTCGTTCTTTTGGAACTATGTGGGTAGAAAGGAAAACCATATCTTCTTCCCCTATCTTCGTCTTTAAAAGTTTATAGAATGTTTTTGCGGAATTAATTGTATTTAATATAAACAAATAATTCTTATCAGGTTCAAAGTCTATATTTTGTGCAAACTCTTCTATAGTAAGAGCAGTTCGGCATTGAGGTTTTATTGTTACTCGGTTTAGAACACTAAAATATTTTTCTCTCTGGACTAAACTTACAACTTCTTTTCTGTCAAAAATCAAAGGTTCTGTCGCGGTAACAAAGACTACATACGAATCTAGTTCTTCCATAAGCTGCTTTAATGTTTCCTTTACCACTAACCAGTATTTGAAAGGTATTGATTGAACCTCGTCAAGAATTATTATGCTTCCTGATAAACGATGAAATTTTCTTAAACTTCTGTTTTTATTTGACAGCAGAGTATGGAACAGCTGTACAAAAGTAGTTATTATTATCTCTGAATTCCATCCTTCAATCAATATCTTAGCTTCATCTTTTTCAAATTCGTTTTCCTCCTGTTTGTAGTAAATTTCAGAAAGGTGATGATGTTTTAAAAGAAGGTCTGTAGTTACTTTGAAGCCTCCTGCTCTTAGAATATTTTCTATCTCTTTAGCATTTTGTTCTATTATGCTTAAAAATGGCAGAGAATAGATTATACGGGGTGCATAACCCTTCTTGTCCCGGATTTCTTCTCTTGCCTTCAAGGCAAAGGCAAAAGATGTAAACGTCTTGCCAAGACCTGTTGGGAGATTTATTGAATATACTCGTTCATTTAAATTAAGGTCTTGGCTTACGACTTCTCTGTATGCCTCTTCCCTAAGATTATTTAAATTAGATTTTTCAAAATCCAATTTTGCCTTATATTCATCTACTAAAGTATGCTTCAAAGTAAGCGGTTTACGTTTTGGTACATCATGCAGTACTACTTCGCTTTTGTCTGCATCAATTAAAAGAGAAAAAATATAATTTATTAGTAAGTAGGGAGAAATGCTTTTTTCGCGCTCTAGTTTCCGAAATCGTCGTCTAAGTTTCTTCAATTCATCACCTATAAAGCTTACCCATTCGAGCATTATAGATTTTGTTAGACTCTGTTTCAAGCCTGCTGATTGTAATTTATCATTCAAGATGAAAAGTCGGGTTTCATCTATGGTTTCTATTTGTTTTTCAAGAATGGCTCTATCATTATCAGATATAGCAGTTTCATCTATGACATCCTCTAAATTCCCATGATGTTTTCTTACTATCCAAAAAGCAGCAAATGATAGAAAAGCTTTTTCTTCGCTCTGTAAATCTTCTTTTTCTGCAAATTCCGTTTTAACAGCATAAAATGCTATGACAGCGGACAACAAGCCATGCTGGGTTTCCGGCATGGCTTTAAATTTTTTCTTATCTTTTTCCTCGGCAAAAAGATATTTTTGAAAATAGTCAGTGGACTTACCTATATCATGGCACAAACCACATGTTTTAACTAATTGGTGTAAGGTGCTTTTGTCGTAATTATAAATATTTTTAACAGGGCTTGCAATTAAATTATGGATGCTGATGCGTGCCACATTTAATAGATGATCTTCTAAGAGCTTATTTGGGTGTGAATACAGCTTAGAAGAAGACAATTCGCTCACCATTTTCATCCTCCATACAATAGTTAGCACGAGCTTGAATTGATTTGCCTTGCGTCTCAAAAAGCACATCCTCGTAGCGCTGCACCACTCTATCTTTCGTCATTTCCACCGCTATTTTTTCTTTAAAGTATTTTTTGCCTTCTTCAAAGGTAATGCCATAATCTTCGAGAGCGCTCATAGGAATTACTGTTAAAATTTCTCCTTCATTATTTTTGCATTGAGTAAACTCTTTTACTCCTACAAAATTAAAATCCGCAAGAAATTCACTAAGACCCAGAGATAACGTAAAAACAGTTTTGTGGGACTTAATATTTTCAATAAGTGTGCTAAAAACCGTGCTGTCGCTGTGACTTACATATATCCTATAAGCTGGATTTTTTAAAAATTCAGTTCGTATTTGCGTTCTCGCTTCATGTTTTCCCTTTTTTATTGGCACCCAATAATTACCTTTTGTATTTATATGGTTTAAGCCCATTCTAATTTTGTTCACAGGCGAAAGAATCCTTATAGCTATTTTGCATTTTTCATGAGAAAAAACTTCAAGATAATTTTCCTTGTCAGCGCCAACTATAGCTCCTAACATCCCCCTCACAGTGGGCGGTGGGGGAAAAGAGAAGGTGAGGGGAGATGAAGTAGTATAAAATCTTTTAAAATGCGCAAAATCCCCATATATGTCAAATACAAGAGTTCTCATCTTCATTCCCCTCTAAAATAAAAGTTCTTGTGCATTAAAACCATTTAAAGCCTCTTTTAACGAGATTTCTTTCTCGTCCATCGTCAATATTAAACGTTCGTCAGTTTTGAAATTAATTAAGTTAATTGCATCTTTATGCATATTAAGCGCTTTTACCAGTTCATCTATTTTAAGCTTCCCATCCTGTATGTCTCTAATTTCTTCATCGTTTTTGTCTGTTACGAATTTTATCCTCTTATCTAATTCCCCAATGTGAAAATTGTTTTCTTTAAATACAACCTGTAAAAGTAACCTGGGAACCTGACCCACTTTAGAAGTAGACATAAGATTTTTTGTTCCGTTCCATAGCCCCTCTAGCAAAAGCGAAATATCGTCTTCAGTCAGCTCTATATTTTGCCTTGCAGCTGCATTTTCATTAACAACACCATAAAAAGCTATCAAAGAATAAGGAAGAATGTATTTTTCAGTAAATGTTCCTTGTTTCTTGTCTTGAGCTGACGGCATAACAGTAGTACCTTTTACATAGGTCATATCTACTCTATGCAGGGATCTGCCATATTTAAACTGAACTGGGCCAGTTAGAGTCATTGTTTTATCTTTAACAGCAGTTGTAGCGCCAAAAAGCCTTACATCTATGCAGTTTTTCAAAAGGTCTTCATTGTCTTTAAAATCTTTGAGCCTATCTTCTTTTGTTTTAAGATTACTATTGTCGTCTCTGAGCTCAATTATAAAGACATCTTTGTTTCTGTAGTCATATAAGTAATCGCGTACTGTTCTCTTTAGTCTGACATCAGTAACTATATTTACTCCTGTTTCCTCATCAACCCTTGGTTTATTTTCATCAACGGGATCACCATTCGGATTAGCATCAGTAACATCATAAAGGAATAATATTTCTGAACGATTTTTTATAACTGACATTATTGGTTCCTCCTTGTTATTTGTCATATTTTACTTTTGTGCTATTACTTCTTCTGGAATCTCTTTGTTGGGATAGATTATTGGAATTATTTCATCTATCAAATTCATGCCGGCTGCAAAATAAAAGTTAAGTTCATCAACTGTCATCGGCCAATTATCTCCTGCCAAAAGAAGATAATTCGCGATTTCTGCTGCTAGCTGCCGTTTTCCCTTATCAAATGAATTATATTCTTCGAGCTTGTTTTGAACTTTTGGCAATAACCCTTTAAAATCTCTTTCTGTCATCTTAAGGCCTTTTAGATTTTTTAGGAATGGTTTTGCGTCTCGTTCCTTATATTGCTTGCGCAATAATAGCTCCGTTAAAGAGCCCAAGAGAAAAAGTCCTCTCTTCAAAGGCGTTTGAAACATTTCTCCATACTTTTCAAATAAATCATCAAACTTTCGCTGCTCCATAAGCTCCACCTCCATTGTTATTAGATTCAAATCCTCTAGAAATGCCATCATCGACAACGCTTCCTTGACGGTAAAATAAAAATATCTATCATTTACAAATTCATCTCGTATCCTTTTCATCGCAAAGCGAAGAATGAACGCCTTATCTATGGGTCTGTCTTTAAAAATCCTGTCAACTATATCAAGAAAATATTTGTCGAGATCATAATCTCTTTTATTTGAATCTGATTTTGAAAAAAAGTTTCTTATAGTTCCAAAGGTAAAATTATTATTTTTAACCATATCATCAACTGCATATTTTGCATCAAATATTCTTCTAATTCTCGAAGGAAAAACATCTTCAATTAGTAAAACTATTCTTTCTGCTGCTTGCATTTTATTTATAAATAAGAAATTAAGAGTAATTACATCATTTATTTCTTTTAACGCGTCAAGAATATCTTCCTCGTCATTAGTTATACGCTCTATGTTCTTTTTCTTAAGGGATACTATTTTTGAAGTACCTGTAAAGATGTCTATTACCTCTTCAGATACATCCTTAGTTCCGATAATAAATTTAGGAATTAAATTGTACCTTGCGCCATAAAATTTAAAAGTTAGATTTGATTCTAAAAATTTTTTTCCTTCTTCAAGAGACACTTTGCAGTCTTTGCAAACAGGAAAATTACGCCATGCCTTTTTTTCATCGAATCCGCCAGTAATAAAGCCGGGTTTGTCTAAAGTATAAAAAGCGTAGGTATCGATTTTGCCAATTATAGTTTCCTTTCTTTCTCCGCAGATAGAACATACCTTATTTTTTGTCAAACATTTGGTGTCTTTCTTATTTTCTTGAAAGATGAGCAACCTTTTAAATACTTCAAAATCTCCTACATAAAGCTCTTTATCGTCATCAATAATTTTTAGTGTAAGTAAGATCCCCTCTTTTTTAGGTATTTCGTTTCTTATCTTTAGGATCTGTTCTTTTATGTAATCACTGTTCTCTTTCAATTGATTGTAAATAGAAGTTAAAAATGCTCTATCCGAATCGGCTAATTCCAAATCTCTGTTGTCAAGGATCTTAAACCATCCTAATATCTTCCTGTCAAAAGTTCCTTCTGGTTTGCCGCTTAGTTTTGCGGTAGGTGAAAAATCAGAACTGGTTGCCGCGCCGCTTTTATAAAGATACTTCATTTTTTTGGACTTGTCATATTGTTCTTGAGCTACATATGAAAATTCAACCTCCTCATCATTTTTTGTAAATACAATAGTTATGACTGTCGTGTAGCTTCCTGTACTGTTTGGATCATCTACCAGAGTGTCCAGTAAATCTCTATTCTCTCTTTCAATAATAAGTTCCCCTAACTCTTTTATGGCTGTAAGCATTTTTTTCACTCCTTTCAACTTTAAACTTGCTTCTCGTCAATTAGTTCATACCCTCCACCTCCACACACCCGAACCCTTGGCTGTTTTTGCTGCCTAGGCCGCTTTCTACTGCTATTTGTAGGAGAGGGGCGGGGCCTGACAGGATAAATCTTCCTGAGTAGCCTTTTATTATTGTATTTTTGTATTTTATTATTGAAAGTTTCGGCTGTCTTAGGGGTTCTAGTTTTATATTCCCTTCAGGAGGCTCTGTTTTATGAAATGCTATGTATTTTTTCCGAAGATTTTTTTCCATGATTTCATCAAAATCCTTTTCTCCAGGTTCAAAATAGCAGGTGTATTTCCTGCCATCCGGCCTCATCAAGGTGCTATAGACGACAATAGGCGATAGTGTGCGTATTTGTATTTTATCTTGGTAAATCATATCCTTTGCAAATGAGACATTCGTAACTTGCATATTTGTATTTCCCAACCTTACAGTCGATTTGAGCAAGAGACCGTTTGCAAGTGATGTGCAAAAATATCTGTAAGGCGATGTTACTACTAGCGATACCGGCCCCTGAAATATGATTTTTTCCTTTCCCTTATCTATTTCATAGGTACCCATAAGTCTGGAAAAAGCGAACATTTTAAAGGATCTTTTTTCATAAGAAAAGCCTTTCTCATGCAGAAAATTACTGATATCTTTATCCAGTGAATCATATATCACAGCCTGCACTATATGGTTATAGTGAATAGGCAATATTAGGGTCCGGCCATTTTCAGGCCAAAAGTAAATTTGTTGTCTCAACTTTTAACCTCCATTGTTTTTGTGTTTTAAAATCGACATAATTGTGTTCTATTTTCTCCGTGCTAAAATAATTAATAACTTTATCAAACATTGTGATTTTTTGTCTTTTATATATATTCCACCTTTTCCAAAAA
>MPOT01000025.1 GCA_001896545.1 Tepidanaerobacter sp. EBM-38
AGATATAGGCGCAACCAGTCGACAACAAGTGCTGGATTTAGGCATTGATATCGGTTCGCCAATAATATACAAACCTAAATTCCAAAAATTACAAGGTACAAGGATACTTGCAAGCTTTGCAGATAACCGCACAGGTTGCACAGCTTTACTTACACTGTCACATTTTCTTTATGGCAAGAAATCTAAAAGTACGGTTTATTTAGTAGGAACTATTCAAGAGGAATTTAACCTTCGCGGGGCTATGATGGCTGCACGAACAATCAAGCCAGATATTGCTATTTGTATAGATGGTGGCGCATGTGGCGATACTCCAGACTTGCAAGGAAGCAGCCATGTTCAAATGGGTGATGGACCAATCCTTACTATGTATAACTTTCATGGACGTGGAACACTAAATGGAACAATCCCTCATCCTGCAATGCTTCATATTATGGAGGAGAGTGCGAACAAAGCAAAAATAAAATTTCAGCGTAGCGTTATGATGGGAGGCCTTACTGATGCAGCTTATCTGCAGTTAGAAGGAATGGGTATCAAATGTGTAGATATTGGCTGCGCCCGTAGGTATACTCATAGTCCTTGCGAAATTGTCGATATGAAGGACATTGAAATACTTACAAAATGGGTTATGGAGTTCTTGCAAGGTGATTATACAACTTATGATTTTGAAAGGGAGTAGATTAAGGAGGTGAAATGTATGGATAAAAAATATCTTTTGGGATTTGATTGTGGGACATATGAGTCTAAAGGAGTTATTTGTGATCACAATGGAAATATCCAAGCTACAGCAATCTCTAAACATGTACTAAAAGTTCCAAAGCCCGGGTATGCTGAACATGATCCTATTAATGATTGGTGGTTTGATTTCAAAAAGATTGTCAAGGAATTGTTAGATAAAAGTGGCATATCTCCAAATGAAATAGCTTGTATTGGCATCAGCACAATAATGGCAGCTATTACTCCAGTAGATGAAAACTGTAATCCTCTGAGGAACGCCATACTGTACGGTATTGATACAAGGTGTAAAAAGCAAGCTGAAGAACTTAATGAGCAGATAGGCAATGAAAAAATGATTAAGATAAGCGGTGCCAATTGTAATGTAGAATCCTTTGGCCCAAAGATAAAATGGATAAGAGATAATGAACCTGAAATATATGAAAAAACAAGACATTTTACAATAGCCTCAGGATTTTTAACAGCAAAACTAACCGGGAGATTTTGTGTAGATAAATATTCAGCAATGCGTGCACAACCAATGCTTGATTATAAATCAATGACATGGAACGATGAACTTTGCGAATATGTATGCCCTAAAGAAATGCTACCTGAAATAGTAAATACTACTGATATAATTGGTACAGTTACAAAACATGCTAGTGAAGAAACAGGTCTTGCTGAAGGAACACCTGTGATAGCGGGTACTACCGATGCTGGAGCTGAGGCAGTAAGCGTTGGCGTTGTAGAACCCGGGGATACTATGCTTATGTATGGGTCTACTGCATTTATGATTCACCTTACAGATACATTTCTCGAAAATACTGGTTTATGGTCAGGCCATTATGTTTTAAAGGATATTTTTACAATTACCTCAGGTATGGCAACGACCGGTTCTCTTACGCGCTGGATTAGAGATAATTTTGCCAAAGATTTACTAAAAAGAGAAGAAAATGGGGAAGGGAATGCATATACTGCACTTTTTTCTGAGGCTGAAAATATACCAGCGGGATCAAATGGAATAATTGTTTTACCATATTTCTCAGGAGAGCGCATGCCAATTCAAGATCCTCTAGCAAAAGGTGTGTTTTTTGGTCTTAATCTCAGCCATACAAGAGGTCATGTTGTAAAAGCGGCTCTTGAGGGAATTGGCTATGGAATTTGTCAAAATTTAGATATGATCCGAAAAGCCGGTGTTGAGCTTAATAATATAATGGCTGTTGGAGGAGGAACTAAGTCGAGATTATGGGTTCAGACAGTTAGTGATATCTGTGGGATTAGACAAACCGTACCAAAGGTTACTATAGGTGCTTCATACGGAGATGCTATTTTAGCCGGGCTTGGAGTCGGAATCATTAAATCTCCAAAAGATGTTAAGAAATGGATAGAGGTGGACTACGTTACAGAGCCAAACTCAGATCATCGTGAAGTTTATGAAAAATATAAAAAATACTATGCTGAACTGTATCAATCGACAAAAAATATAATGCATGTGTTATGAAAAAAGGGTGATAAATAATGAGACTTGAAAAACTGCTAATGGAAACTGCGCTCATTCCGTCGCTATCAGGTTATGAGCAAAAGATGGCTCAATATATGAAAAAGAAGTTTGAGGAGAATAATCTCCCTGTAAAAATAGATGTTTTTGGAAATTGTATTGCAAAAGTAGAGGGCAAAAACCCCGGCGCCCCTTCAGTGATGGTTTTTGGGCATATGGATCAGCTTGGATTTATGGTTCGATATATTGAACCCGATGGATTTATAAGACTGGAGCGTGTAGGAGGTATACCAGAAAAAGTTTTGCCAGCATTAGACGTACAGATTCAAAATCGCAAAGGTGAGATGATAGATGGAGTTATAGGTGTCAAATCACATCATGCAACCCCGGCAGAAGAAAAGTATATCGTAGAAAAATATACATCTCTTTTTGTTGATATAGGAGCCACAAATCGTGAACAGGTTGAAAAGATGGGGATAACAATAGGATGTCCTGTGGTATATGCACCAAAATTTAAAAAATTAGCAGGAACCGTTGTATCAGGTACTTCTCTTGACAACAGAATAGCATGTGCTATTGTTACGGAATTAGCTTACCGCTTTAGAGAATATAAGCCCGAAAACACTGTTTATTTAGTGGGTACAGTGCAGGAGGAATTCAATCTAAGAGGAGCTATGGTTGCAGCAAGAACTATAAAACCAGATATGGCTATTTGTATAGATATAGCCTTGGAGGGTAAAACCCCTGACATGAAAGGTATGAATAATGTTGCTATGGGGAATGGACCAGTCTTAAGTCTCTATAATTTTCACGGACGTGGAACACTTAATGGAACTATTCCACATCCTGAAATGGTGCGGGTATTTGAACAGACAGCACAGAGAACAGGAATTAATTTACAACGCTTAGCGTTGATAGGTTCTCTGACCGATATGGCATATCTCCAATTTGAGGGAAAAGGAGTTCGTGGAGTTGATATAGGTGTACCCTGCAGGTATACGCATACTCCTGTTGAGACCTGTGATATGAAAGACCTTGAGTCAACTACGCAGCTGATTTTTGAAGCAATAAATAATTTAAATAGTTTACAATTATAATTGTTAAGGAGTTGTTTTAATCATGCAATGGATAAAAGAAATCTACAAAACAGAGAAACCTATAATAGCAATGTGTCATCTACAGGCTATGCCCGGAGACCCTTACTATGATAGTAATAGTGGGATGAAGGGAGTGCTAGATAAAGCAAGACATGACCTTCTAGCACTCCAAAAAGGTGGCGTTGATGCAATCATATTCTCAAATGAATTTAGCTTACCATATCTTACAAAAGTAAAAACAGAGACTATTGTTTGCATGGGAAGAATAATAGGAGAATTAATGGACGAAATATCGGTTCCATTTGGAGTCAATGTGCTCTGGGATCCGGCAGGCACTCTAGATTTAGCTGTTGCTACAGGAGCAAAATTTGTTCGAGAAATATTTAGCGGAGTTTATGCCAGCGACTTTGGTCTTTGGAATACAAATTTTGGTGAAGTAGCTAGACATCGAAAAAGAATTGGTGCTGATGATGTAAAACTACTTTTCAATATAGTTCCAGAAGCAGCAAAGTATCTTGCTGAGCGTGACATTCAGCAAATTGCCAAGACAACTATATTCAATTGCCGGCCTGATGCCCTGTGCGTTTCAGGACTTACGGCTGGCGCCGAAACAGATTCTGAAATTCTTAAAAAAGTTAAAGATGTGTCAGAAGATACACCTGTTTTTGCAAACACAGGCTGCCGATTAAATAACATAGAAAAGCAGCTTTCGGTAGCTGATGGAGCAATTGTTGGAACAACCTTTAAAGTTGATGGCAAATTTGAAAATCCTGTTGATGTCAACCGTGTTAAGGAATTTATGGATGTAGTTAAAAACTATAGAAAAAATCTCAATTAATATTGATGTCAGCGGACAGCATTTGCAAATTTGCGAATGCTGTCCGAGTATCGTTTTATATATAAGAATTGTTGGGGAGGAGAATTACCGTGAGCATTTTTGAGGTAATAATGCTCGTTTGCTTTGGGATGGCATGGCCTATGAATATTTATAAATCACTTACTACTAAATCAGTAGAAGGTAAAAGTTGTTTATTTTTATACGCAATCGCTATCGGATATTTATCTGGTATTATTCATAAAATTGTTTATAGCCGTGATATTGTTCTAGTTTTATATGTAATAAATCTTATTATGGTTTCTACAGATATTTTCTTATATCATAGAAATGTTAGGTTAATGCGTCAAAACAGATAAATACCAATACCTTTATACTTTAATTTTCTCACTTGAACTTAAAAACAGTATAGAATATAATCTAAATAATATTATAAAATAGATTAACTTGAAAATAAATTTTTAATTCTAGTACAAAACATTAAACTATTTAAAGATAAATTAAAAGGATGAGTTTATGGTGTTTGCTTTCGAGCGTCAGGAACAAATTCTCAATTATGTTAATCAAGAGAAAAAAGCTAGCGTAAAAAATTTAAGCAAGCGCTTTAAAGTTTCAGAAGTAACTATCAGAAGAGATTTAGAAGAATTAGCTAACAAAGGTTTAATAATAAAAATTCACGGTGGAGCTTTAACTATAAATCACAATTTTTCTAATGAAATACCTTATAAGGCAAAATTTAGCTTGAATGTTGAGGCGAAAAAGAAGATAGGAAAAGCTGCGGCTAAAATTATTGAAGATAATGATGTTGTAATTTTTGATGCGGGTTCTACTACAGTTGAGGTAGCTGCACATTTATGCGATGTAAAAAATGTAACTGCTATAACTAATGATATAAATGTAGCTATGGTGTTAGCTAATAATCCGAACATTTCTTTAATTGTCACAGGTGGAATACTTCAAAAATCAGTATATACATTAACCGGACCTACTGCCGAAGATTTTCTTTCTACGGTTCATGTTAATAAAACTTTTCTTGGCGCTGATGCAATAAGTATCGATTATGGCATTACTAATAGAACAATGCTTGAAATTCCTATAAAAAAAGCCATGATAAAAGCGGCAGAGGAAGTTATAGTAGTTGCAGACTATAGTAAGATAAATAAAAAAGTGTTTGCACATGTGTGCGATCTAAAGGAAATAGATAAAATTGTCATTGATAAGATAGATATGGACATGGAAAAAGCTTTTGAAGAAATAGGTATACAATTAATAATTGCAGATAAAAACCTGTAATTGATATCTGATTATAATGTAAAAACTATCTTTTCCTAAATTCATATTCAATATAAGGCGTACTTTCCTTATTATATTATACTCAGGAACAAAATGTTGGCATTAGCAGCATTTTTAGTTAAGAATTGACTTTTTACCATAGGGTCATACTTTTGCAATAAGAGATAAATATTGTATCAAAGCAAAGCATTAGTTAATACAGGATAGCAAATAGTGTTAACTGATGCTTTCTTTTTATGTTTCAAAAACATATCTCATTAATGTTACAAAATGGTTACAGTATCATAATACCTTATCTTATATCGATGGCAACATTAATATTTTAGATTGATGGTGAAAAAGCAGGGTTTTTTAATGAAAAAAAGAGGACAAATATAGGTAGTTGTAGAATACTAATGCAGATTAAGCTTTAATGGAGGGGAAAATTTATGAGCGGTAGAAAAATAAAAAAAGTATCTATAGTATTTTTTGCAATAATTCTGCTTACAGCATTCGGTTTGACTCAGGCTATGGCTGCCAGTTTTACGGATATAACCGCTGCAAAATACGATTGGGCGCGACCATATATAGAGAAAATGAATCTTTTGGGAGTCGTAAAAGGCATGACAGAAACTACCTACGGCCCTGATAATTCTGTAACAAGAGAGCAACTGATTACCATGCTGGTAAGACTTATGGGGTGGGAAAGCCAAGCAACTGGCAAAAGCCTGCCTTCAACTTTTCCCAAAGCAAATTCAGTAGCACCCTGGGCACGAGGATATGTGGCATTGGCTGTAGAAAAAGGTATTGTATCCGGTGAAGACCTGGAAAACTTCAGACCGGCAGATGCGGCTACTAGGTCAGAGGTTGCTGTTTTTGCGGTAAAAGCCATAGGCCTTGGCCAGGAAGCCGAAAGTCGCAAAACTTTTAATGCATCTTTATCCTTTACCGATGGATATTTGATTGAATTGAAGGCTAGGCCATATATAGAAATAGCTGTTGAAAAGGGAATCATGAAAGGATTTCCGGATGGCAGTTTTAAACCCAATGAAAAGGTTACTAGGGCTCAAATAGCTACAGTACTTCATAATGTAACGAAACTTGCAAAAGCCAATAGTAACATGGTGAAAGGCATAGTAAAGAATGTAGATTCAACATTATTGCCTTCGATTGATGCGAAATTAGATGATGGCAGTTCTAAAACCTACATTGTGAATACTTACAGTACTTTAATATATAAAGAAGATGCAGATGGTAATTTAACCAGTGCCCAGCTAAAAGATATAAAACCTGGTGATACTGTCAACATAATAGCTAGCGGAAATACAGCACAATATGTAGAGATTGCTTATGGTAAACAAGCTACCGTTGTTGAGGATGAAAATGAAGATAAAGATAAGGATAAGGATAAAGATAAGCTCATAAAAGGAATAATCCGAGGAGTTAACATATCGGCGAATGTTCTTACTATTGAAAACAAGGATAATGATAAATATGAAAGCTATAATATAGCATCAGATGCAAAAATAAGACGCGATGGCACAACTTCCGACATCTATAAACTAATGATAGGTGATACTGCTACTGTTACCGTGACAGACGGCAAAATAGTAAGAATAGAAGCTGAAACTGCTACTAAAGAAATTACAGGAGTAATAACGGATATTACATTTGCTGCCAAAAACCCCACAATTACAATTGAAGGCGAGAATGGCAGAGAAAATGACTACGAATTAGGTAAAAATGTAACAATACGCAAAAATAACAGAAGTGCAGATATCAGTGACCTCAAAATTGGCGATGAGGTAAAGTTAACCTTAGAATATGGTGTAGGTACAAGGGTTGTTGCTACAAGCACAAAGCAGGATATAAGTGGAACAGTAAAGGCAGTAACACTTGCTGATATCAATACTATTACCGTGGTAGACGACAAAGGCAGGGAACATGTAATTAAAATAACTCGAGATACGGAAATTACAAAAGATAGAAAGCAAATAGATGTAACGGATATTAGGCCTAATTACTATGTGGATATAGAAGCTGAAAATGATGAGGCCATAAGCATAGATGTAACTGTCCGAAATGTTAAAGAAACAATAAGAGGTACTGTAGTGAATATAAATGAACAGGTTAAAGTTATAGTAATCAATATAAAAAATGATGATGGCACAAAAAGCACACAACATGTGTATTATACCAGCGATACCATATTATACAAGGAAAATCGAGAGGTTAGGATAAGTAGGATTGCTGAAGGTGATGAAGTTATCTGTATAGGCGGTTATGAGGGAGGACTGTTTTTTGCCGATACGATTCACGATATCACTATTTCTGATTAGTATGTGAAAGCAGATTAGATATTAATAAAAATACATTTAGGAACTGGTAATAATGAAAAAAAGGTTATGTTTACTAATAATAATTTTTATAGTTTGTTTTACAGGCCTAGCCAAAGGGCAAGGCCTTAATTTTAATGTAAATATCGGAATGAGCGAAGCCCTTATGTCAATTAAAGCAGATGAATTTAGAAAGCATTATAGCGTTGACGGTAATGGTATAAAAGTAGCAGTGATTGACACAGGTGTTGATGTAAGTCATCCCGACTTGCAAAAAACTCCGAACGGCAGTATTAAAGTTATTGACTATATTGATTTAACAGATGAAGGATATGTCGATACGAAAGCTACGGTTATTCCTGAGAAAAATCTGGTAAATATTGAAGAACAAAAATACAATGTCAAGGGCATACGGTCAATGAGCGGCTCGTTTCATATAGGTGTTTTCAAAGAACAACAACTAGACAAAAATAGCCCTATTTGCCAGGATGTAAATCGTAATGGTAAAAATGATGATGTTTTTGGGATTTTAGTAACTGACTCACTTTTACCAAAAATCTATGACACTGTCTATGTGGACACCAATCAAAACTTTGACTTTACTGACGAAACACCACTAAGGGTTTATTCGGCAAGTCATAGATGGGCTAACTTTGGCAGGGACAATCCGGCAACTGATTATGTTGAAGAATCGTCTTTTGTTATTACAAATGTTGATAGAAACGGCAGCTTTGTAAAACTGGGTTTTGACGGCAATGGTCACGGTACTCACGTAACTGGAATCATAGGAGCTAACGGCAATCTTGTGGGAACGGCACCTGGAGCTCAGATAATGGCAATAAAGGCTATAGGATCATCAGGGGATGGTAATTGGGAAGATATTTTTAAGGCCATTGAATATGCCGTCAAACAAGGCGCGGATGTAATAAATGTCAGCATCGGTAATCTTGCGTTATCTAAGGAAGGCCATAAAACTCAACTAGAGCTTTTAGAAAAATTATCGCTTGAAAGCAATGCGATTATTGTTATTGCTGCAGGGAACAGTGGTCCGGGCCTGGCTACGGCTTATGATGTAGATGGTTCTGATAATATAATTACTGTTGGGGCGTATATGTCCCCTAGACTTTGGGACATCAACTATAATGTAAAAATAACTGATGAAACACTTTGGTATTACACCGGTGTGGGTCATAGTTCCTCAAGACCGACAGTGGTTGCGCCGTCTAGTGTAATTTCAACCGTTAATCGGTGGGACAGCGGTGGCTATTTTCTAATGGACGGTACTAGTATGGCGGCACCGTTTGTTTCAGGTAGCTGCGCACTACTACTGGAGCAAGCTAAAAAAGAAGGTCTAGATGTTTCTACTGCAAACTTTAAAAAGTCTATAGAAGCTGGGGCACGAAAAATAGAGGGTTATCTTGAAATTGAACAAGGGAATGGTCTTATAAATGTCGTAAAAAGCTGGGATATATTAAAACACGGTACAAGTGAGTTATTCAGCTTACCGCAGATAGCCATAAATTTAACAGATTCATCGGAAGATATAGATGGTGTTACTTTCCGCGACCAATTAAAAGCACACCTAAAGCTGCTGCTTACCAATATGTCTCCTGGTTCGCAGGTAATAAGGCTGGAATCTGATCAAAAATGGTTAAGCATTGATGAAAATAAAAATGAAATTGTACTACCGCAAGGGAAACCACAAAGCATGATGCTTTCGTACAGGTTTCCCCAACAACCTGGCCTATATACTGCCCAAACTACAGGCTATAATATAGAAAGCGGTAAAGCCGTAATGAATTTCTTAACGACTGCGGCTGTGCCCTATGATTTGTCAAAGACCTGCAATATATCTATAAATGGAGAACTTTTGCCATCTCATTGGAAACGTTATTTTTTCAAAACAGTTCCAGGGATGTCGGAGATAGATTTAACCTTAACTGTTCTTGGGAAAAACAACTCCATGGGGCGAGCTCTGATATATGTTTATGACCCAGAAGGTCATAAAGTATATGAAGATGTGGCAGGGGCAGATTATATATCCACAAAGAAAAGCAGTTGTTTTAAAACAGCTAAACCAAAGCCCGGCATATGGGAAGTCGTAGTGGTTTCAGATTATAATTTGTCAGATTTTGGGGCAGATACAACATATTATCGATTATCGGCTGAGGCTTTTGGGATTTTTACGGATATAAAGGAATTGTCATTTGCTGTAAAAAAGGGTGAAAGTTACATTTCCCGGGAAATTATGTTGAAAAATGGAGCTAAGGTTTTTGACGGTCGCTTAGAGGGTGTGGGTTTGGCTGAGAAAAATGAAGGAATTTCCTCAACAAAGGTAAAAGTAAAAGACGGTGAGTTTACAAAGGGTCCGATTATTAAAGTACCGAAAAATACAATGGACTTAAATATCAATTTAATTCCCCAAAATAATCAAAAAGGCGACATGGATTTATATCTTTATAAAAAGAATACCGCCGGTTTATATGAAGAAGTTGCGCTTTCTGCAAAGATTGATGTTCTGCAAGAAAACATACATTTGACAAACCCTGAGCCGGGAGAATATATAGTATATATAGATGGATTTTCTATCCCGGAAGGAACGGCAGATATTGAGGTCAAAACTCAAATTTTAACAGATAAAATGAACGTATATATACAAGATATCTATGGAAAGTTAAATCCTAATCATCAATGGAATGCCGGGTTGTTTGTTAATATTCCGACTACAGGTTCCGAGTTTATCGGGTATATTGCTGTGGAAAACGCAAATGGTAATGAAATTTCACATATACCACTTAGATTTGTAGTCGGCAAAAAAATGCTAGAAATAGAAATCATCTCCAATAAATATATTTTAGTAAAAGAGAAGGATACAGGTAACCCGATTAATACCAATATTATGGTAAATGGCATCGAATATCTTGTGATAGATGGAAAAGCCTCTATACCAGTTGATACTGTTATAGAAACCATTGAAATTTACGATGAACGTTATGCACCACTGGTATTTAGAAATAATTATTAGAAGTATAAAGTGAAATATTTATTATATGATAAAGAAGGAAATCGATGTTTCATATAGAATAAAATAATTATAACAATTTAAATTCCTGTCAATGCAACTGAGAAGTTAGAGAAGAAGAAACTTTGATTTAGGTGGATGCATTTTTTAGGTAGGGGAATTCCATGCAAAGTTATAAAGTACTGATTGTAGATGATGAGTATTGGGTTAAAATAATGTTGCAGGAAGTACTTATAAATTCTGGGTTTACAGTCTTTACAGCATCAGACCATGTAGAAGCCGTTGAAGTTGTTAAAAATGACCAACCTGATATTGTTATACTGGATGTTAACCTTCTGGACATTGATGGCATTAGCCTTTTATCAAGACTTAAATCAATAAAATCTGATATAAAAGCAGTATTCATTTCAGGTTCTTCAGATGCGGGCTGCATAGAAATGGCTAAAGCACATGGCGCTCTTGGTTTTTTCATTAAGCCCTTTGATATTTTAGAATTTGCAACCTTCTTAATAGAAATATCAACATCAGGCATGACTTCGAGAGGAGAAGGTAAATGGGAGATGAACGGCGGCACAGTGCAATGAATTCTTCAAAATTGGGTAAGTGTAATTGCGATTATTTTACTCAAAACACTTACACTATCAGACAGGATCCTCCGTTATATGTTAGGGAAGGCAGCCATCGAATCCTGATTGGATATGAGGATGATGAAGCGAGTAGTAATGCTTATGCATATGATGTAGATTTTTCAGTTATAGAAGATGCGACAGGTATATTAGGGTGTTTTGCAACATATGAAGAGGCAATGGAAGCGAAACTACAAGAATTACAAAAGAAAAAAGCACAAAATGAAAGCATAATAGCAGAAAAGCAAATGGCAGCAAGTTATATCCATGAGATTAAAAACCCTATTTTCTCCATAAGGGGATTTTTACAAATTCTACACCAAAGCTTTAACGAAGATGATAAAAGAAAAGAATATGTTAATATAATAATAAGTGAATTGGACCGGATGAATAGCCTAATAAACGAATTTCTATCAAAATATAAGGACGATTCTCTTGTTAAGGGTGAAGGCGAAGATGGTACTTCAGTTCAAAAGACAATAGAGGAAGTTGTGGCATTTTTCCAATACGGTTTTAAACTTAAAAATATAACTTGTAAATGTGATTTTAGTAATGATGAACTTATTGTTATGGTTGATAAAGAACAGCTAATACAAATACTTATCAATCTTATCCAAAACTCCATTGAAGCTATGAAAACCGGAGCAAATTTAAGCATTAAAGCATATGCAAAAGATAAAACAATGTGTATAGTTGAAATAAAAGATGAAGGTATTGGAATAAGGCAGGATGACATTAATAAAGTCTTCAATCCTTTCTTTAGTACAAAAGAAAACGGAACCGGTTTAGGTCTATACATTACTAAGAAGATTATAAATAATTATGGGGGCAGCATATATTTAGAATCAACTGAGGGAAAAGGAACTACTTTTTATCTTGAATTTCCTCTGATAAGCTGCTAAACATACCCAAAATAAATCGGTGGTGCAAATGATAGATGCAAGGTTTTTTATAGCCCTATATAAAAGCAATAATAATATGGACATTATACCTATAAGCCTCTTTCGTAAGTATGATCAGAAGCCATTAATTGTATATCATAATAAAAAAGAGGTGATAATAGAGCTATATTGCGATGAGTGTAAAGAATATAATAAATCAAGCCTTACTCTAAAATCCTTAAAGAGGCCCGGAGGTCATCGCTTATACTGCTATGGATGCGGCCGTGAATTAGCTTATCTTGGCTCAAAAACCGATGTAGAAGCGATGGTCGCAAAACATCAGCGTGAGGTGGAATTGCTGATGCATGAGATGGGTTTTGACGACTATTTTACAGATCCTTTTATAATGTATGAACTGATAAACCATATACACGATATGGCTGAAAGCAAGAAAATACGTTGTCAATGCGGAAGCCGGGATGTGGCTGCAAATATTGGTGCCGACAAAATAGAACTTATATGTAAGAATTGTGGAAGTGTTTATCTGGTAAATGCAGCAAATCAAAAGGATTTAGAAATGATTAGAAAAATGCATTCTATTATTATAAAATCCAAATCCTGCCGCAAGCTTACTAAATATTGACGCTATGATGCATAAATGGTATAATAACTAACAAAAGGCAAATCCTCCTCGGTGTATCTTATAAAAAGGGCCCTGTGAGGGCTCTTTTTTAAGCCTGATTTATCTGTGATTTTTCAGCAAAAAAGGAATATTTTTTCTCATCATTGGGTATAATTTTTCAGAAGTATCTTCTTCCATTTATTTCCTATCCATCAAATACTTTCATTGTCTCTTATTTTTTCAGAGAAAATATTTAGAAATATCAGTATGATAGTTTCCCAAATAGAGCAATAATATAGTAATAATTTTACAATTTGTATAGACATTTTTAAAGAAAATCTAAGGAGTGAAGCCTTGCTTATTACAGAACTGGAAAAAAAGACAATAGCGCAGCTACATGAAATTGCTAAAGAAAAGAAAATACCAGGGTACTACAAATATCGAAAACGCGAGCTTATTATTAAAATAATGGAAGCAGCTAATGAACATGGGGATGCGGTGGCAGAAGGAGTACTGGAAGTTTTGCCTGATGGCTACGGCTTTTTAAGAATCGAGAACTATTTGCCGTCAGATGAGGATATATACATATCACCATCGCAAATACGTCGATTTCATTTGAGAACCGGTGATATGATTGCCGGAAATGTAAGACCTCCCAAGGAAGGCGAGAAGTATCGAGCAGTGCTTCAGATTTCTGCAGTGAACGGTTTAGATCCGGAACACGCAGTTTGCCGATATCACTTTGATTCGCTGACTCCAATCTTTCCAAACTCCCGCTTTATACTGGAACATGATCCTCAAGAGCTTTCTACGCGCATTATCGATATTATTGCTCCAATAGGAAAGGGCCAGAGAGCACTAATTGTATCTCCGCCAAAAGCAGGCAAAACCATGATGCTTAAGAATATAGCTAACAGCCTTACACAGAATCACCCAGAAGTTCAACTTATAGTGCTTTTGATTGATGAAAGACCTGAAGAAGTAACGGATATTAGACGCTCTGTAGAAGGTGAAGTGGTAAGTTCTACATTTGACGAACTGCCTGAAAATCATTTAAGGGTTGCCGATATGGTATTGGAAAGGGCACAGCGCTTGGTGGAGAGCAGAAAAGATGTGGTTATCCTTCTAGACAGTATAACTCGCTTAGCTAGAGCCAATAACTTAGTGGTACCTCCCACAGGCAGGACTCTTTCCGGCGGTCTTGACCCCAGTGCGCTTCATAAACCAAAACGCTTTTTCGGCTCCGCCAGGAATATTGAAGAAGGCGGCAGCTTGACAATTATAGCTACAGCATTAGTAGAAACGGGAAGCCGAATGGATGATGTGATTTATGAAGAATTTAAAGGAACAGGAAATATGGAGATACACCTTGACAGAAAACTGGCAGAGCGCAGGATATATCCTGCGATTGACATAAAAAAGTCCGGTACGCGCAGGGAAGAGTTATTGTTGTCAAAGGAAGAATTAGAAGCTACATGGGTCTTGAGAAAAGCCTTAGCTTCTGTGGACAATGTAGAGGCCACATCTATTATCATAAATAAATTAAGAAAAACAAAAACAAATAGAGAGTTTTATGAAAGCCTGGCAACATTTGTTAATGAAATGCAAAATAACAAAGGGATATATTAGCTTAAATACTATTACTTGATATACCCTTTTGATTTGAGCTTTGCGATGTGCTGTTCCAGCTTCTCTTTAAGGTTAACATCATAATTTTCTTCAAGGACGAACATCATTGAAACGGCTACTTGAGCCACATCTAATAGTTCCTGTGCCATCTTGTCAACTACTTTTTCTTCATCCATCCATACGGTCTCCCCGCTCTTACCACGAAACTTTCCTATGGCTTGAGCAAGTTCCCCGGCTTCTTCCATCAGCTTTAAAGCGGTTGATTCAAGAGTCGGAGTAAGACCGTTAAGCTTAGGCAAGCTGATTACTTTATAATCATGATTTTCTGACGGCATCATTCTATATCACCTCACTAGAATTCTGTAAAAGAGTATCATCGGGTTTAATCCATCGAGAAGCAAGAAATGTAAACAATGCGGCTACTACTAATCTTGTAACAAAAAGCAAAAGACCGTTTACACCAAATGCCATGAAAATGGCTGTATCTTCAAAAACAGCGTGAGCGGCCACTAGAAAATATGTTAATAGATAAAGATCGCGGCGGGTAAGCTGGTCTTCCTTTGCCGATTGGAAAATAATACCTGCACCATACGACAATCCAATGACTATACCGATAACTAAGGGGAAACCTGCTTCTTTTTTCATGCCATATATTTTAACTAATGGAGAAAAGAGTTGAGCTATTTTATCAAGCACACCCATATCTTTTAAGATTTCCATGACTAACATCAGAGGAATTACTATAAAGGCTATTTGTTTAACTGAGTTAAAGCTACCAATAAAAGCTTCTTTAAAAATAATAAACATAATTCACCTCCAATAATTCTATAACAATATGTTGAAAACCAGCCCTGAAACTACAGCTAAGGCTACTCTTACTGCTATTACTTTGACGGCGGAGAGGCCTATTTTTTTTGCTAAAGCAGTTTCAACAAGAAGACTATGGCAAAATGAGAGCATTATCGCTAGGATGGATATCTCTTTTATAGAAAGTGTAAGAGAAGCCATGGCTCCAACGGCAGCATATAAGTTTACGGCATTACCCATAACCAAAACTATCGCTGCCTCTCCTGGCAAACCGAATAAATTCATAATAGGTGCAAAAAGATTCGAAATCCAGCTGATAATCGGGGTATATTTTAGGAATGTGACTATAAAATAAATAGGAACCAAAATTTTAGAAAGTTCCCAAGTTATATTAAGCCCTGACATAATGCCCCGTTTTAATGTGCTCGTTGAAAAACCCTTATTAATATCCTGCAAAAAAAGTTCCTCCAATCCGTATATCCTATTAAATAATTATAACATGGAAGCACCAAAGCGAAAAGTGAATATTTAGGGATGGTTCCTTTTTATTCACCAAGCCATAAAAAACTGTAAGGGTGCCTAGGAGGCACCCTTACATTACTCCGCTGTCGACAAAAGTTCTGACAAAGACACAATCTCAAACCCCTTTTCCCACAGACCTTCGATAATCTGGGGCAAAGCCTCCAATGTTCCTTGTCGCCCTTCGTGCAGCAGTATAATAGCTCCATTATCCGACTTTTCTATCACGTGTTGGGCTATTTGATTAGGGTCATTTCTTTGCCAATCCCGCGGGTCTACACACCATAAAACTGTGGTTAAATTGTGTTTTTTAGCGGTTTCTATCACTGAGTCATTAAAACTACCGAATGGCGGTCTAAAAAACCTCACATCTGTTTCCTTGGCAATTTCTTCAATAGTATCCAGACTTTTTATAAGGTCAGTTTCAATTGAATCTATGCGCATGTTTGTGAGTTTTTTATGGTTATATGAGTGAATTCCAATTTCGTAGCCGTTGTCAATAATCATTTTTGCATCATCAGGGTATTTTTCGACTTGAACCCCAATTAGGAAGAAAGTAGCTGGAATATCATATGCTTTCAGTATTTCAATATATTTTTCGGTCAATAAATAAGGTCCGTCATCAAAAGTTATTGCAACCTGCTTTACGTCTTCAGAGCCGTGACGAATAAATTTTGATGTAAGCACAGATTTTGAAAGTGAGGGCAAAGCTTTAGGCCCTCGGTCTTGAAGTTGCTGTAACTGTTTAAGCTCCATTTCGTCCAAAAAAGCAGTATTATTTTCATCATTTATGTTTAATTGTTGCGCTGATGTGCTAGCTACAATTTTATCAGCCTGCCCGGTGCTGATTTGACAGGGGAAAGTGCAGAAGGAAAAGAACACTGCAAAGAGAATGCATATGATATATCTTGAATATGAGATTTGAGCTTCTTTTTGATTTTTAAAACCTAACTGCATCTTTTTTAGCCCCCTTTTTTATTACCAAAATATAAATGAAAAAATGCTCTATATCTCTATCATACTGCATTATGGGCTAAAAATCGTTGGTATT
This sequence comes from Tepidanaerobacter sp. EBM-38, assembly GCA_001896545.1. Lineage (GTDB taxonomy): Bacteria > Bacillota > Thermosediminibacteria > Thermosediminibacterales > Tepidanaerobacteraceae > Tepidanaerobacter. The sequence continues at coordinate 16,907 of MPOT01000025.1, forward strand.
TTATTACATTATCATTACAAAATATAAATTTAATTTAATCTATTTCAAAACCAGTGCTAAGTATTGTATAATTTATCCAGAACAAACAACTTTTTATTAGTTAGCATATAAAAACGGGGCAAGAAAAAGTTTCAAAACATGGATGTATTAAGAATGGATAGGTTGCCGGTATTTGTAAAATCAATCGAGGATAACCGGCGAGACCCCATTTCTTATATCGAAACATGTTTAAAAAATAATAAAAATAGAAGGGGATATAATGAAAAAAATTCTTGTTTTAATCTTTGCCTTATTACTGCTTGTACCCGCGTCGGCATTAGCCACAGAAAAAGATGACCTGATTCAGATTAACAAAGATATAACAATAGATTCTAATGAAGTTGTAACTGGCGATATTATTGCCATAATGGGTAATATTAGAGTCGACGGCAAGGTAACCGGGGACGTAGTTGCAATTTTAGGTGATATAAGAGTTAATGGCGAGGTCACAGGTGACGTTACTGCTGTAGGCGGACGAGTGATTAGAGGGGAAACCTCTAAAATCTACGGCAAGACAACCGAAGTGAAGATATCAGGGGTAAAAAATATAGTAAACGATATTACACGGCAAGGTACAAACCGGAGATACATTTGGTTTAAAATTGTGCGATTTCTCGGGCTTTTGGCTGTAGGAATTCTTGTTATAATCCTATTTCCCAATAGCATAAAGATGGCATCCGGTGTTGTTGAAAAAGAAGTGGGCAGAAAGATGCTCATTGGTCTTGCGATTCTCTTACTAACACCCGTTATGTTGCTGCTCTTATTGATTACGTTGATAGGAATTCCTTTGATTCCCATATTGTTGCTACTTCTGTATGCCGCGGGATTTTTCGGGTATTTGTGCATTAGTATCTTTATTGGTAGAAAATTAAATGAGCACTTGAAAATGAAAGCTGAGATTTTGCTTGAATTTGCACTTGGTGCACTGCTTCTTTGGCTGATTAATTTAGTACCTTTCATAGGCGGTTTAACTTCTGCAATAGTTTTGATTACGTCTTTGGGCATTACTGCGGAAACTCGGTTTGGGACAAAAAGGTTAACAGAATAGACAAAAGTAAAAAATAACGGTTATAAAAATATACTAAATCAAGATTAAATGCTATAATATTTATAGTAATAAAAAGGTATGCTGGGGTGGGAAAATGTCATTACAGCTTTTTGAGCTTTTCAAAGGTTTTCGTTTAATGGACTTATTGGATATAGCTATTGTAGCTTTTGTTTCATATAAAGCCATACAATTAATTCAAGGAACCCGAGCTGTACAGCTTTTAAAGGGTTTGGTTGTGCTGGTTGTTTCTACAAAGTTAAGCGAATGGCTGGGGCTTTATACAATAAATTGGATTTTAAGAAATGCGATGACAGTAGGCGTTATAGCGCTTCTTGTTGTTTTCCAACCAGAACTCAGGAGAGCCTTAGAGCAACTGGGGAGAGGAAGGTTTTTCTCAACACCGCTATTAGGATTGGGCGAAGCAGAGATGAACAAGGTTATTGATTATATTGCAAGCGCCGCTGAGGAACTGTCTAAAGAAAAAACCGGAGCACTTATTGTGCTGGAAAAACAAACAGGGCTTAATGAATATATTGAAACCGGTGTTAAAATTGAGGGATGTGTTTCGACGGAACTTCTGATAAATATATTTGTACCGAATACTCCCTTGCATGACGGCGCGGTTGTAATAAGAAATGATAGAATAATGGCGGCAGGATGTTACCTGCCCCTTACCGAAAATCCGAATCTAAGCAAGGAACTGGGTACCAGGCATCGTGCTGCTTTGGGCGTTACTGAAGAATCTGATGCCGTGGCCATTGTTGTTTCAGAAGAAACCGGTGTTATTTCAGTAGCTGAAGATGGTAAACTCAGTCGCTATCTTGATATAAAAACTCTTAAGAATATGTTAAAGGACATATACGAAATAAAAGATAAAAAACCATCCCTATGGTAATGGAGGAAGGATAATGCATAGATTTTTTGCTAACGATACGGCTGTCAAAGTTCTTTCAATTATTGTTGCCATTGTTATGTGGCTGTATGTAATGAATGAACAAAACCCCCAAGTTACCTACATAGTCAGGGATGTACCTGTTAAGCTGTCAAATCTGGACGAAGACAAGTTCGCTTTGAAAGACGAATCATCTCAATTTACGGTAAATGTGAAAGTTAGGGGGCGCCGCAGCTTGGTGACCGATTTAAAGCCAAATGATATCAGTGCTGAAGTAAGCATGCGGGGGCGTATGGAAGGAGATAATTTAATTCGCGTTGATGTGGTTGTACCGCCGAATATAGAGCTTATCGATGTCTTGCCAAGGGAAATTATGGTGACTTTAGAGGCTGTTATTGAAGAGCAAAGACCTGTTACGGTGGAAATAGTTGGAACTCCTGCACAAGGTTTTGCGGCAGGCAAACCGCAAGTCAAGCCTCAGGAAGTTGTCATTAAAGGTCCGCGAAGCATTGTTAATTCAATAAAGAAAATATCAACGACAATCGATATATCGGACAAAGACAGTGCAGTTACCAGCACCCTTCCATTTATGGTTCTTGACGGGCAAGGCAATGAACAAAAAAGAATTACATTCAGACCTGATGTGGTCGAGGTTACGGTGCCTATTGTTCCCGTCAGCAATGTGCAAGTTTTACCGAATATAAGGGGTAATCCCCCCGAAGGCTATATAATCAGAGATGTAAGAATAGACCCACCGTCAATAACGGTGACCGGAAGTGCCGATATATTAAACAATCTTCAATCCATCAGCACCGAACCGATAAATATTCAGGGTGAAGTGTCAACGGTTTCGGTAGATGTAAACTTGCTTTTGCCAAAAGGGATTACAATCTTTGATGAAGAGGTTCAGTCAGCGCGGGTTACCGTTGAGATTGAAAAATTGGCTACTACTACCTTGAATATTAAATCAGATAAAATTGCTGTAGAAGGTGCGAATTCGGGATTAAATGCAGAACTAGAACATGATAGAGATGTCATATTGACAGTGAGTGGTCCCGAGAGTATTATTGATAAAGCAAATGAAAACATGGTGAAGTTAAATGTAGATATTACCGGTCTTACTGAAGGTGAGCATTTTGTAAAGATTCGAGCAGATGTATCAAGACCCTACAGAGTTATTAAAATAGAGCCAAGCGAAATCCACGTTACCATTAGCAATCTTTTGCAGCAAAAAGGAGGAAACTGAATGAAGTCCAGGTTATTTGGAACAGATGGGGTTAGAGGCGTAGCCAACAAAGACCTTTCACCGCTTTTAGCTTTTAAGCTGGGTCGAGCAGGCGCACAAGTTCTATCTAAGCTTCACGAAAAACCCATTATGGTAGTTGGCAAGGATACACGGGTATCGGGAGATATGTTGGAAGCTGCATTGATAGCCGGTATATGTTCACAAGGTGCGGATGTTTTAAAGGTAGGAATCATGCCAACTCCTGCCATTGCCTATCTTACACGCCACTTTAATGCAGATGCCGGTGTAGTTATCTCTGCATCTCATAATCCATATGAATATAATGGGATTAAGTTTTTCGATAAAAATGGTTACAAATTACCTGATGCCATGGAAGATGAAATCGAAGCACTGCTTGAGGATACTAATGGAGATATAAAAAGCCCTATAGGCTCAGGCGTTGGAAAAACGTACACAAAAGATGCGATAAGACCCTACGTGGATTTTATAAAATCGGTGATAGATAAAAAACTTAAATTTAAGGGTTTAAAGGTAGCCCTAGATTGCGCCAATGGAGCATCTTACCAAGTGGCACCCATGATTTTAGAGGAATTAGGCGCAGATGTCCATATAATAAACAATCAACCTGATGGTATTAACATAAATGTTAATTGTGGTTCTACACATCCTGAGAGCCTTTGCAAATATGTTAAAGAAATAAAGGCTGATGTAGGCCTATCCTTCGATGGAGATGCAGACCGACTGATAGCTGTTGATGAAAAAGGTGAAATAATAGATGGAGACCATATAATGGCTATTTGTGGGGTGCACCTGAAAAGTCGTGGACTTTTAAAAAATGAAACCGTAGTTTCTACTGTAATGAGCAATATGGGATTAGAAGCAGCTTTAAAGAATGCAGGTATACAAATGGTGCGGGCGAAAGTAGGCGACCGCTATGTTTTTGAGGAAATGTTAAGCAGTGGTTACAATTTTGGTGGAGAACAGTCAGGTCATATCATTTTTCTGGACCATAATACCACTGGCGATGGAATCCTAACCGGAGTAAAACTTATTGATGTAATGGTGAATGAAAATAAAACTCTTTCAGAGCTAAGGCAGATAATGAAGGTATATCCTCAAGTGCTTATAAATGTAACAGTGGCAGACAAATCTAGCTATGATAGCAATAAACGTATTCAAGAAATCATAGCAGAGAACCAAGAGCTTTTGGGTGAAAAAGGTAGAATCCTAGTTCGCCCGTCAGGCACTGAACCGCTGATTCGTGTAATGGTAGAAGGTGAACAGCAAGATTTAATTGAAAAAGTTGCAAAATCTGTTGCCCAAGTGATAGAACAAGAACTGAGATAAATAAAAAAGAAGCGGGTGAATAATTGGGGACAGTCCCCGATTATTCACAATTTTATATAGGTGGTGTCAAGAGTGAAGGTAATAATCGCCGGAGCCGGCGATATAGGAACTGAGCTTGCAAAACGGTTAATTGCGGATAATCATGATGTGGTAGTTTTGGAAAAAGACAGTGAAAAGATTTCAAGCCTTTCAAATAGATTGGATGCTATGTTAGTACAGGAAACCGGCGAACGTATCTCTGCTTTAGTTGATGCCGGCATTGAAGAAGCCGATGTGTTTATTGCTGTTACTGATAGTGATGAATTAAATATTATGTTTTGCATGATTGCAAAAAAACTAGCTAATATCAAAACCGTAGCACGAGTTAGAAATCCGGAATATACCAGCCATAAAATGTTGCTTACGGGTGAGCAGCTTGGCATAGATATCATGATTGATCCGGAAGGATTGACGGCTCTGGAGATAGCCAAACTCATAAAAAATCCCGATGTCAATGAAATCGAATACTTTGCTGGAGGAAAAATAGAACTCATAGCTCTTCGGGTCGACAAAGAATCCGAGCTGATAAATCAGCCATTGACGATTTTACCGGTATCTCCGGATTACTTTGTTGTTGGAATTTTCCGCGAAAATGGCCAAATTGTCATTCCAAAGGGCGAGGATAAGTTTTTGCCCAATGACATGGTATATGTCATAAAAAAGACCGGCACGCTTACTGAATTTAGCAGTATGGTCAGAAGTGAAAAAAAGCGGGTTAAAAATGTGATGATTCTGGGCGGAGGGAAAATTGGGTTTAAGTTGGCTAAGATTTTGGAAGGTTACAAGAAAAATTCAATGACTATAAAACTGGTAGAAAAATCTGCCCAAAAGTGTCACATTCTAAGCGACCATCTTAATAAGACTCTGGTTTTAAACGCAGATGTAGCGGATATAAATTTTTTAAAAGATGAAAATATAGAGAGTGTCGATGTATTAGTATCTGTAACAGGGTCGGATGAATTAAATATTCTTACATCTATTTTAGGTAAAAAACTAGGCACATCTAAAACAATTGTCGAGATTAACAAACCGGACTATGAAATACTGATGCAGACACTGGGCATAGATTCCTATATAAGTCCGCGGCTATTAGTAGCCGGAAGGCTTTCTCAACTTTTTAGAAAGTCAAGTATCATATCAGAGACATTTTTGAAGGATGGGAGAGCTGAAATAATTGAACTTGCCGCTGCTGATGATTCTCCTTTAATCAATCAGCAGTTAAAAGCGCTGCGCCTATCAGCACAAGGCATTATTATCGGTGCAATACTAAGAAACGGCAAAGCGGTCATCCCTAGAGGAAACGATGTTATTTTACCTAAAGACCGATTAATAATTTTCACCCAGTCTGAAAATGTCAAGCAGGTGGAACGACTTTTCTGCTCCTCTGAAACAGCCAGGAAGCATCAAGGAATGCATGAAGGGATGATAGCTAATTGAACTTAAATACTGTACGCTATATTCTTGGCACTTTACTGATTGTTTTAGGAATTTCCATGGTTCCATCTCTGGGATGGTCGATTTATTATGGTGACAGCGATATCAATGCTTTTTTATTTTCAATCGTTGCCGCAATAATAGTTGGAGTGCTGCTGCGAGTGAAAACTTACTTGAGAAAAGATTTAGGCCTTAGAGAAGGCTTTCTCGTTGTCACATTAGGTTGGATATTGGCCGGTATTTTTGGAGCATTGCCATTTGTGTTTTATGGCGCGGTGGATACTTTTATCGATGGATTTTTCGAAGCGATATCAGGTTTTACGACTACCGGAGCCACGGTAATAAACAATGTGGAAGCACTTCCTCACGGAATACTCTTTTGGAGAAGTTTTACTCACTGGCTGGGAGGCATGGGAATTATAGTGCTTTTCCTGGCTATCCTTCCGGGAGTAGGTGCCGGAGGATTTCATATGTTTCGTGCGGAGGTTCCCGGGCCTTCAGTTTCGAAACTATCTTCCAAGATAGCAAATACGGCAAAAATATTATGGCGCATATACATGGGGTTGACGATACTTCAAACCATATTATTGATGGTAGCCGGCCTTGATTTATTCGATTCACTGACACATACATTCGGCACAGTTGCAACCGGAGGTTTTTCCACGCGAGCTCTGAGCGTAGGTGCCTTTAAAAATCCTGCAGCAGAAATTATAATATTAATATTTATGGCAATGTCCGGGGTAAATTTCAGCCTTTATTATTATCTGCTTAGGCGCCAGTGGAATCGAGTATTTGGAGATGAGGAGCTAAAATTTTACTTAGGAGTAATCATCGTTACAACTCTCTTAATTGCATGGAATATCAGGGGATTAATTCCATTAAAGACCGACCTTTTTAGGACAAGTGCGTTTCAAGTGGTTTCAATAATGACCACTACCGGATATGCCACTGCTAATTTTGACCTTTGGCCGGCATTTTCGAAAATGTTACTGTTACTGCTTATGTTTTTTGGAGGATGTGCCGGTTCTACCGGCGGTGCTATAAAACAAATCAGGATGCTGATTTTATTCAAATATTGTAGGCGAGAGTTAACTCATACACTTCACCCTAAAGCTGTAGTCCCGGTAAAAATAGGAGGCAAACCTATCCCCGATGATGTCCTGAGAAATATTTTGGCATTTAGTTTTATATATATAGCCTTATTTGTGCTAGGCTCGTTATTCATTGCGATGCTGGGCGAGGATATGATAACATCGGTTTCATCTGTAGCAGCTACACTGGGCAACATAGGTCCGGGGCTTGGCAGTGTGGGTCCCGAATCTACTTTTAGCGAAATCCCCCAAATTGGAAAACTTGTCCTCAGCTTTCTTATGTTAATGGGAAGGCTTGAGATATTTACAGTGATGCTGTGCTTTACTCCAAGTTTTTGGCAGGGAGTTACAATCTTTGGTAAGCCCCAAGACTATTCACTGCGGAAAGACCACTCGATTTAAAATTGAATATTTTGGGTCTGTGTTAAAATGAAAACAACTTGACATCCCAAACGCAGTGAAGGCTCTTTGTAAGGATTAAATAAGATTCTTCGCTGCGCTTAGAATGACAGCAGTATATAGCAAAATGACAGACCTGTGAATAGTAACGACGTTATCATAGAATGAATAAATATAATTTTTTTGGTGTTGACAAGAAAGCAAGCAAATGTTAAAATTTTATCAAATGGTCATGAAGGCCATAAAGTGTTATACAGATGTAAAAATATAAGGCTTGCAAAAACTACCATAAATTATATTATTTAAAAGCTATTACAAAAATCTTATAAATACTTTGGATAAAACCATGAAGGTTAAGCTGTATGAAACGGCTTTGTTCATGGTTTTTATTTTTCCCTAAATAATAAATCAGATTGGAGTGTTTGAACTTGAGAAATGATAATCTATACCAGATAGCGCTTGCTGGTGTGTTTACTGCATTTGGGATTGTGCTACCGATGATGTTTCACGTGCTAGGGCTTGGTTCAACCTTTTTGCCAATGCACATACCGGTTTTACTTTCGGGATTTTTCTTGGATGCGCCTGTTGCGGGAGCGGTAGGAGCGTTGACTCCAATTTTAAGTTCTGTTTTTACCGGCATGCCTCCGGCTTTTCCGGTAATGCCCTATATGGTTTTTGAACTTGCAGCATATGGTTATATGACAAGTTTTATGTATAGAAAACTGCGTCAGAATGTTTATGTATCCTTAGTCGGCAGTATGGTTCTCGGACGCATTGTATCAGGCATTGCCGTATGGGTGCTTACAGCCTTTTTCGGCGCCAAATTTCCCACGCCCGTAGCTTTTATTGCTGCAAGTATTACAAATGGCTTGCCCGGAATAGCAATTCAACTGATATTTATTCCGGCAGTAGTTTTGCTGCTTAAAAAATATCAAATGAGGGCAACCGGGAGGGATACCCTTGAACCATAAGGACTTCTTTAATGAAGTGGCGGATAAATGGGACGAAATGTGCCATCATGATGAAGCAAAACTTAGATATATAACTAAGATGGCAGGAATATCACAGGGAGATTGCGTTTTGGATGTTGGCACAGGAACCGGCGTGATGATCCCATATATATATGAAATGATAGGCGATGAGGGAGAAATTATAGCCATCGACCTTGCAGAAAAGATGCTTGAAGTTGCAAGACAAAAATATCCTTTTAACAATGTTCGTTTTGTTCTGGGAGATATTTATGATGCAGCTCTCCCCAAAACCCATTTTGACGTTATAATGTGCTACTCGGTTTTTCCTCACTTTCAAGACAAACCGACAGTGATATCTCATATGGCAGGCCTTCTAAAGTCCGGCGGCAGGCTTGTAATAGCTCACTCTCAGAGCAGGAGAGCTATAAACGAGCTTCACGCAGAAAGTTCTGATGCGGTAAATAGCGATGACCTTCCTGAAGCAGATGTTATAAAAGGATTTATGAAAGAGACAGGGCTTAAACCTGTATTTGCCGAAGATAATGATGAGATGTTTATAGTTATCGGTAAAAAATAAATAATTAAGTCGCAAAGACTGTAATAATGAAACTGTAATGAGCAGTCTTGAGATTGGTGAGCTGTGCTCATATCGATATCATTTATACCAAATCATTTAAGGAGAGATTTTTTATGGATGAACAGCTTTGGCAAAAATGTGTAGAATTTCACGGCCACGAATGTCCGGGCCTTGCTATCGGATTTAAGGCATGTGAGGCGGCAAGGAAAAAACTTGGTATTAGTTTTTCTAAAGATGAAGAAATAGTTTGTGTGACAGAAAATGATGCGTGCGGAGTTGATGCAGTTCAGGTTATTACAGGATGTACATTAGGCAAAGGGAATCTAATATACCGCGGTACCGGCAAACAGGCATTTACCTTCTTTCGCCGGGATACAGGGCAAAAATTGCGTATCATATTAAAACCCAGGGATGATAATGATAAACTGTCAAAGGATGAGCGTAAGAAAGTTATCATGGAAAGCCCTGTTGAAGAACTATTTGAATTTAAGAATCCCAGTTTTGATTTGCCAAAGAAGGCTCGCATATTTAATACAATAAAATGTGTAAAATGCGGTGAAGGAGCTCCGGAACACAAAATACGCATAACGGATAATAAGCCTGTGTGCCTAGATTGTTTTGAGGATTATTCGAGAGGTTGGTAAGCCTTGAAAGTGGATTTAGATAACCTTGATGAAAAAACAAAACATTTGAGCAGGAGATTTAATATGAAAAAATCAAAAATAAGTAAACTGTTTGCTGCATGCGTGCTTACGATTGTAATTTTTGGCATGGCCGGCTGCGGCACAAAAACCACAGAAAAAAGTTTAGGCGGCACCGGCGAACAAAGTGCGCCATTGGTAATATGTCTGGAAGGCGGGGATTGGGGGTTTCCTTCTCCATTTGCTCACTATTCTCGGGGACCGGGTGCATCAAAAATGCGTCTTATCTATGACAGCCTTCTGGAGAAAGGAGAAGAAGGTCTTATTCCATGGCTGGCAAGGGAATGGACTATATCCCCGGACGGTAGGGAGTATACCTTTGTTTTAAACTCTAAAGTCAAATGGCATGATGGGAAGATGCTTACCGTCCAAGATGTAAAGTTTTCTTTCGAGTATTTTATGAAACATCCTCCGGTTTCCGATAGTTTGTTTATTGACGGAAAACCATTTATTGAAAAAATAGAGGTTATTGATGAAAGCCAAGTAAAAATAGTGGTAAAAGAGCCTAACGCTACAGTATTGGATAGATTGGGGATTGTCAGGATAATTCCGGAGCACATCTGGAAGGACATAGATGACCCCAAAAAAGTAATGGATTTGGATAAATTAGTAGGATGCGGCCCGTACATACTTACGGATTATAGTCAGGAGCAGGGCAAGTATCGATTCCAAGCATTTAAAGATTACTGGGGACGGAAGCCTCGGGTAGATGTAATTGAATTTATCCCGGTAAGCGATCCGGTGCTGGCTTTCGAAAACGGAGAAATAGATCTTTTGGATGTTCCGCCGGATATAATTGATCGGTATGAAAACAATAAAGAATTTAAAATCCTTAAAAGTCCGGCCTTCTGGGGTTATAAACTTTTGTTTAATATGGAGAAAAAACCGGAATTGGCGGATATAAACGTAAGAAAAGCTATTGCCCATGCCGTAGATGTTGATGAACTTATCGAAAAAGTAGCACGAGGTGCGGCGGTTTCGGCAAGCTCCGGATATTTGCCAATTGATCACATATGGTATAATCCCGATGTTACGCGATATGATTTTGATATAGAAAAAGCTAAGGAACTTTTAAACAATAAATTATTAAACCTAGTACTACTAATATCGGACAGTCAACAAGAAGCCAGGATTGCAGAACTTCTTAAAATCAACTTCGCAAAAGCCGGAATCAATATTGATGTTCGCGCAGTGGACATGAAGACCCGTGACAACTGTGTTAAAAACTGTGATTATGAACTTGCCATAATTGGACATGGTGGCTGGGGACGCGATGCCGATTGCCTCAGGGAAGCTTATGCGGCAACTGTAGCTCGTGATGCCGGTCCCGCATCCAATGTAATTTGCGGTTACAGCAATCCTAAGATAAGCCAACTTTGCAAAAAGCAGCTTATAGAACTGGATGAACAAAAAAGAAAATCTATGATAATGGAGCTTCAAAAACTTATATCAGATGAGATACCAATGCTGCCCCTTTACAATACAATTGATTATACGGTCTTTAAACCGGAAAAGTACGACGGATGGGTTCATGTTTTTGACCATCATGCGGTAACTCACAACAAATTATCATATTTGGAACAAGATAAAAAATGAGATATCAAAAAGCCCTGAAATATCTTGTAACATTTTTCTGTATAATCACATTGAACTTCTTCTTGCCCCGAATTATGCCGGGGGACCCCTTCTATTTTTTATCAAGCGAACAGGGAGAAGTAACTGTGACTTATTCTCAAGAAGAAATTGATCGATTTAAAGCATATTACGGTCTGGATAAGCCTGTGCTTGCCCAATACGGTAGCTATCTGAAGGGTATTATCAAAGGGGATTTGGGATATAGCATATATTTTGGCAGTGATGTAAGGACAATTATTAAAAACCGAATCCCTTGGTCTGTTTCCCTGGTATTGCTGTCAGTAATAATAGGAGGCGGTGCCGGCACGCTGTTGGGCTGTTTGTCGGCATGGCAAAGGGGGAAAGGCTCAGATAAGGTCCTCTACGGTATAATGGTCGTAATTTCTGAAATCCCCGCATTTTTAATAGGCATATTTTTCCTGTTTTATTTGGCGGCTCGGCAGGGAATTTTTCCTCTTTCAGGTGGCGCAAAACCCTTTGCAGACTATGCCTCTTGGGCTGATGCGGTTTTAGACATAGTGTATCACGGTTTTTTACCTACTCTGACACTCTCTGCGGTTCAGATGGGCGGATTTTATCTTATAGCCAGAAACAGTATGATTACGGTAATGTCCAAAGATTATATAATCACAGCTAAAGCTAAGGGACTTAGCACAGGGCGCATACTCTTTCGCCACGCCTTATCCAATGCTGCCTTGCCTATTGTAACTCAAGCTTTTTACAGTTTGGGGCAAGCAGTGGGAGGGACTCTATTGGTAGAAAATGTATTTAAGTATCCGGGCCTCGGTTCATTAATGCGACAAGCCGTAATGGTAAGGGATTACCCTTTGATTCAGGGGATTTTTTTGACCGTAACGTTTTTTGTAGTTATCATGAATGCTGTAGTTGATATTTTATATAAAAAGCTTGACCCGAGAATAACTTGATGGTGATAAAAAATGCCTAAAATTGTGAAACAATTTTCCATAGCAGGTAAATTTTCCTTGTCTTTCATAGTCTTAGTATGTTTTATCGCCATATTTGCCCCGATGCTTACGAAACACCCGTGGAATCAGCCAACGGGTGCCTCTTTAGAACCTCCGAACAAAGCCCATATATTAGGCACTGATGATTTGGGTATAGATTTGTGGGCTCAAATATGCTACGGAACGCGAAACAGCATTGTAGTGGGGATTGGCACAGCAATAATTACATGTTTTCTGGGTATAGTACTAGGCGTTGTATCCGGGTACTATGGAGGTATAATTGACCTTGTAATCACAGCCTTAATAGATATGCTTACATCAATACCCAGTTTGCCTATAATGATTGTGACAGGGGCTTTTTTCGGACCAAGCATAAAAAACATTATATTAATATTATCTATTTTATCTTGGGCTATGCCCGCACGGATTATACGCTCAAAGATTATTTCAGTAAAACAGGAAACTTACATAAAAGTAGCCGAGGGGTATGGAGCAGGATTTTTATACATAACTTACAAACATTTTCTGCCACAGATTTTTCCAATTTCACTTGCAAGTTTTATTAAACTTATAAGCAAGGCCATAGTATCCGAGGCAAGTCTTTCATTTTTAGGCCTAGGGGACCCTACAAGCAAAAGCTGGGGGCTTATATTAAATTATGCATTGAATTTTCCCGGCATATACTTTACTGATTACTGGAAATGGTGGGTTGTATATCCACTGTGTTGTATCATATTGCTTGTGCTGGCTACGGCCATTATAGGCAGGGAGTTTGAAAAAATATTAGATGCTAAAATTGATTAGATTTTAGAAACCAAAACCGGATTTTTTTAAATAGGGGTATTGCCATGTTAAAAGTTGAAAATCTATCAGTAACCTATAGCGGGGACGGTCAAAAAACCCATGCTGTAAGGGAAGTATCTTTTTCACTAGAGCAGGGGCAATCCATGGGAATCATCGGAGAATCAGGAAGCGGTAAAACCACACTGGGCTTAGCTATAATGGGTATACTCAGCTCGACCGCAAAGGTTACAGGGACAATAGAATATAATAAAATCAATCTAAGAGAGCTTTCCGCAAGGCAGCTGGATATGTACCGATGGAAACATATTGCCATGGTATTTCAAAACGGTCTTGACATATTAAACCCACTTATGACCGTAAATGAGCAGATAAAAGAGTGTATTATCCGTCATCTGAAAATAAAAAATCATGACGCGGATTCTCGAGTAAAAGAACTTCTTGAACAAGTAGGGTTGGACGCCTCGGTTGCAGATAACTTACCTCATCAGCTGTCGGGAGGTATGCGGCAGAGGGTGCTTATTGCCATGGCCTTGGCATGTGATCCTAAAGTGCTTATAGTTGATGAGCCGACCTCTTCTTTGGATGCCATATCTAAAGCCGAAATCATTGAGCTCTTATCTCGCCTCCAACACCAAAAGCGGTTTGCTATGATTGTAATATCCCATGATTTTTCCGTAATTACGCGACTTGCCAGTAAGATGTGTGTGATGTACCGGGGCTGTATCCTTGAAGAAGGATTGACAAGAGATATACTTGAAAACCCATTGCATCCCTATACCCGGGGGCTTATAAATTCATCGCCTTCTTTAAATCCATATCAGGATTTATGGGGAATTCCCCGGGCAGGTGAGGCGACAACCGATGAGGGCTGCTCTTTCTTTCCTCGGTGCAGTCAAAGGTCACAGATATGCAAAAATCAAAAACCCAAACTGAAATATGCATCACTTGAGCGTAAAGTTGCCTGTAATCAAGGTGGAATTATAACACTTTTAGAAGCCTGGGGAATAAATAAAACCTACTCTTTTAAAGGTAATAAGATTTGTGCATGTAAAGACTGTCATATGAGTATTCGTGCAGGCGAGATTATAGCATTGATAGGGCAATCCGGATCAGGTAAAACTACCCTGGCAAGTATTCTCTCGGGTTATTTGGAACCTGAAAGCGGGAATATTGAATTCTTGGGTCAAACAATAAAACAGCATGAATTTACCAGCAAGCCAAAAGGCATCCAAATGGTGTTTCAAGACCCATTTTCATCAATAAACGACCAATTTACAGTAATGCAAGCTGTAAAAGAGCCTCTGGACATATTAAAACTCTATAATACAGACGAACGAATAGCTAGAGTAAAGCAAGCTCTTATCGATGTAGAGCTGGCCAGTGATGATACTTTTTTAAACAGGCGATGTTTTACATTAAGCGGTGGGCAACGGCAGCGGGTTGCTATCGCCCGTAGCCTTGTCCTTGAACCAAGACTCCTCATTGCCGATGAAATTAGCTCTATGCTGGATCCCTCCACACAAGCCAATATTTTACGGCTTTTAAAGGGCCTTCAAAACACATTAGGATTTGCTATGATTTATATTACCCATGATCTAGATATTGCAAGAAAAATTGCCGACAAACTGTACATAATGCATAAGGGTGAAATAGTGGAAACAGGTCCGGCATGGAAAGTATTTGATAATCCTGAAAGTGAGTATACCAGGAAGTTAATGAGCAAAGCGGGATTGGCATAGGCGCATGGTTTTTCATGGAGGGGAAAAGTTTACATTACAAATACAATTTAAGCAGGAAAAATAAATATTTTGTTGAACATTATACTTTAAGTAATAAATAAAATATTATCTTGATATGGAGCATTTGCATATGGAGCATTTGCTAGTCAGAGCCTTACGTACAGAGACCTCCTCAGCTCATATATGAAAGAGGTTGAAATCATGGGGGAATTTGCGGCGGTAATCACTGCCTTTCTTATTATTCCAATACTGAGCAAGAAAAGAGTGCCTATCGGTATTGCCATCTGCATATCTGCTGTGCTTATGGCTCTTTTGGGTGGCTTGGGAATATCGGGATTATTCACTGTTATCATCAGCACTTTTGCAAACTTTAACAAACTACAACAATTTATTGTCATTATAGAGATAAGTGTCCTGGGAGCTCTGCTCAGACAGTATAACATAATTGATAAGGTTATTGAGTATTTAACAAAACTTGTGCGGAGCAATCGTGTGACACTTATGTTTATTCCTGCACTGGTGGGATTTTTATCGGTGCCGGGAGGCGCCATTATTTCAGCACCTTTTATAGATCAGCTGGGGGAAGAATCCGGTTTATCAAAAACCTACCGAGCAATCATAAATCTAATTTTCCGCCATATTGCCATGCATATCATGCCGTATACCACAGGCTTTCTACTGGTAGCTTCCCTTGCTCCCCGAATTTCTGTTTATAAACTAATAGGATTAAATTCTATATTTATTGTTTTCTATGTTTTATCCGGATACTTTTTGTATGTGCGTCAAGTAAAAACCGAAACAGGGTCTGCCATGATCGATGTATTGTCAAATCTTTTAAACCTACTAAAATACACTGCACCGGTGTATACCAGTGTTCTGTTAAATCTCATATTCGGCATACCATTTTACATCGGAATGCTTGCAAATCTTGTTATTGTATATTGGATTAATCCGGAAAAAAGTTTTCTTTCCGATGCGGTCCGGGCTGTTAATATTAATGTAATATATTCGCTTATGGGCGTATATCTTATTCAGGGAATTATTGGCCAAATGGAGTCGCTAATGTCCTTTTTTACTTCTATTTTCAATAACCCTAAGACGATTTTGCCGGGGATTATTGGAACTGCATTTTTTCTAGGCCTTACAACTGGTTTTCAAGCCACATCCTTGGGGGTTGTGCTTCCTATTCTGATGAGTTTGCCTATATCGGAAAACCGCCTTCTGCTATACTGCCATATGACCTTTGCTTGGGGTTTTGTAGGTTATTTCTTCTCGCCACTACACCTTTGTCAACTTTTTACCTGCGAGTATATGAAGGTATCAATACAAGATTTATACAAGGATTATTATAAATTTTTTCTGTGCCTTACCGCTACTTTGATAGCAAGTTATTTCATATTGGGAATGTGGCTGAAATAACTACAGACAAATATAAATCACATATAAATCACATAAGGTAATAATATGTAACAAGAACAGGCAGAAAACTAAATGCGACAGAGTGTTGCCTTAGCTGTCGCACTTAGTTTCTCATCTTTTTATCCATTCTTCATATCTTTCAAAAGGTTCATCGAAGATAACATGACCTGCTAAAGTCTGTTCCTTATTACCTTCTACCAGAAACTGAACTTTTTTTATTCCGGGAAGTTCTGTAAGGGAATTTACTATAGGAATTATAGTCATCATTTCACCTGTAGAACCACCAATGTGCTTTTCAATAAGCTCTTTGGAGAAATTCACATAGGCGATTTCATCCTTTACTTGTACCGATAAAAGCTTGGCTTCTTTTGGTATAGCCGGTGATGCCAACCCGGGCGTTTCAGGTCCCCGCATCAGTTCCTTTATCACAATTACTTCAAGAGGTTCACTTTTAACGACTTCTCTTTGTTCGGGTACTACATACATACCCTGCTCATCCGGGAAGTAGAGAGTAATGGTTTCCTTTTTATTACTGATATCCTGGTTGATTTGCTTAATATCGTAGCTTTCTAAAGGTCCGTAAGGATTGCCACTAGGTGCGGTAAATTCTTTACCATCTATTAATATATGAGCTTTTTCTATGCCTTCAAGGTCGGTAACTGTGTTTACCACAGAAATTACAGCCAAACTTTCTGCCATCATTCCTGGAAAATTTGCGAAGTCTTTAGATAAATTTACTGTCGCAATCTTATCCTTGACTTCTACATTTAAAAGCTTTGTCCCTTCCGGTATTGTTGATTTTAAACCTTTGGTTTGAGGTCCTTTTAACAACTCTTCCAATGCCAACCTTGGTATTGATTGACCTTGAGCAGCTTTGATTTTTCTTGTTTCAGTTAGGATTTGACTATTATCTTCATTCGTATAATACAAGGTGATTGCCAATGTCTTATTGTTGATTGAGCAGGCGGAAACTGATACTAAAAGACTTAGAACGACAAATGCTATTAGAATTTTTTTCATTTATTTTGCCACCTCTAATCCTTTTTATTGGATATATATCTAATATTATTATATCAAATAATATCAGATAAGGAAAACATAACTTGATATAAAGCATAAACGGCATTGATTGACAAGTGTCATAAAAAATTGTTAAATATAAGTAAATGCATATAAAACAATTATTTGTGCCGTAATGGCATGCCATGCGGCGGAATGGAGGGTAAAATGGGTTTTAAAATTAATAGCAATGTAACCTGGGTAGGCAAGATAGATTGGGAACTTAGGACCTTTCATGGTGAGGATTTGTCAACACACCGCGGTTCAAGCTATAACTCTTACCTTGTTCAAGATGAAAAGGTAGCACTTATCGATACGGTTTGGGAGCCTTTTGCCGATGAGTTTATAAATAACCTGAAAAAAGAGATTGATTTAAGCAAAATAGACTATATTATCGCAAATCACGGAGAAATCGATCACAGTGGTGCATTGCCGGCTCTTATGAAGGAAATTCCTGATACGCCGATATATTGTACTCAAAACGGAATTAAATCATTAAAAGGCCAGTACCATCAAGATTGGAATTTTGTGCCTGTAAGAACCGGAGATAAGTTGAATCTCGGCAAAAAAGAAATAATTTTTATAGAAGCTCCGATGCTTCACTGGCCAGACACTATGTTCTCATATCTTACTGGGGACAATATCCTGTTTAGCAATGATGCTTTTGGTCAGCACTATGCGTCAGAGCGCATGTATAATGACCTTGTAAACCAGGCTGAACTGTATCAAGAAGCCATTAAATACTATGCAAATATATTGGCACCATTTAGTAAACTGGTGGGCAAAAAAATAAACGAGGTTTTGAGCCTGAATCTGCCAATTGATATAATATGTCCAAGTCATGGCGTTATTTGGCGAGAAGACCCGATACAAATTGTTGAAAAATATCAAGAATGGGCTGATGACTATCAAGAAAATCAAATAACGATTATATACGATACTATGTGGAACGGCACTAGAAGAATGGCCGAAGCCATAGCTTGCGGAATAAAAGAAGTTAATGAAGATATCACGATAAAGTTATTTAACAGTGCTCGTTCGGATACGAATGATATTATTACTGAAGCTTTTAAATCTAAAGCCATCCTGGTAGGTTCTCCAACTGTAAATCGTGTCGTACTTCATTCGATAGCAGGTTTGCTGGGGGCACTGCGAGGGCTTGGCTTTAAAAATAAAAAGGCAGCAGCCTTTGGAACCTACGGTTGGAGTGGCGAATCGGTCAAAATAATTACAGAAGAACTTGAAAAGGCTGGTTTTGAAATAATCGATCAAGGCATTAAAACACTTTGGAATCCTGATGAAGACAGTAAACAAAAATGTGAAGAATTTGGGAAACGGATTGGCGAAATACTAAAGGCCTGAACGACTGAACTATATGAGACGGTAATTAATTAAAAACCGTCTCATATTTTTTTAATGATTTTTAAAAAAACATATTGTTTTTTCGCAGTCTACATGATAAAATAATGATACAGGAACATTTGAACAGTTGCTCAAATGTAAAAACGATGGAAGGAGGCTTCCAAACAATGATATATGAACTGGAAGGTCTTGATTGTCCTAATTGCGCAGCTAAAATCGAAAGAGAATTAAAGAAGGTTGAAGGTTTAGCGGATGTTACGGTGAACTTTTCTACTCGAACTATTGATATAGAGCAGGAGCTTGAAGGCGAAGTAGTAAAGGTGCTTGAAAAAATAGAACCTGATGTAAGGCTTGTTCCTGAAAATTCAGTTACGGATAAAAACGATAGTACTCATGGAGATAGTAAGCTTCAGTTGAAAACAAAACTTTTGAATATAATTTTATCAGCAGTTTTTTTAGGATTGGGGATATTTCTTTCTCCTAAACTTCACGGGCAATATGAGATATTAGAATATTTGCCATTTTTAGCGGCATATATTTTGGCGGGAAGGGATGTAGTTCAAACTGCATTTCGCAATATTGTTCGAGGACAAGTCTTTGATGAGAACTTCCTCATGACTGTGGCTACATTAGGGGCTTTTATTCTGCACCAGCTGCCTGAAGCTGTAGGTGTTATGCTGTTTTATTCTATAGGTGAATATTTTCAGGCATTGGCGGTGCAAAGATCACGTCGTTCTATTGCTGACCTAATGGACATTCGACCGGATTATGCAAATTTTTTGATAAATGATGAAATAAGTCAAGTTGCCCCGGAAACAGTAAATATTGGTGAAACTATAGTAGTGCGACCCGGGGAAAAGATACCTTTGGACGGAGAAGTGTTGGAAGGTACCTCCTATTTGGATGCATCGGCATTAACCGGCGAATCGGTTCCATACCGGATAAATCCAGGAGAAAAAGTAATGGCGGGTATGGTTAATATTCAGGGATTGTTAAAAGTAAAAGTTGAAAAGACCTTTAGTGAGTCCTCTGTTTCAAAGATACTAAACCTGATTCAAAACGCATCTTCACGTAAGGCAAAGACAGAACAGTTTATTACAAAATTCGCCAGATATTATACGCCTGCGGTAGTAACGGCAGCGGTAATTATAGCATTACTGCCTCCGCTGATAGTTCCCGGGCAAAGTTTTAGCAATTGGTTGTATAGGGCTTTGACCATGTTAGTCATATCATGTCCATGTGCTCTGGTAGTATCAATCCCATTGGGATACTTCGGCGGAATTGGCGGAGCATCTCGTAGGGGAATCCTTATTAAAGGCGCTAATTTTATAGAAACCCTTGCAAATTTGGATATTGTTGTATTTGACAAAACAGGCACTCTTACAAAAGGCGTTTTTAAAGTTAATGATGTAAGACCTGCAAACGGTTTTGCGGCACAGGAGGTTTTACGCATGGCTGCATATGCTGAGACTTACTCAAATCACCCTATAGCAAAATCAATTATAGAAGCTTATGGAGATACTATCGAAAAGTCACTGGTGACTGATTACGAAGAGATAGCAGGACACGGTATAATGGCAAAAGTCGAAGGAAAACAGGTATTGGCAGGCAATGAAAAGCTGCTAAAGAGCAGAGGCATAGACATAAAGATTAATAAGGATGGTTTAGTCGGCACTTTAGTCCATATAGCAGTTAACGGTATCTACGCAGGAAGAATAACTATCTCAGACGAGATTCGTTTAGATTCGGCTAAAGCCGTCAAAGAACTCAGAAATTTAGGAGTAAAACGAGTCGTAATGCTCACAGGCGATACAAAAGAAACGGCTAAATATGTATCTGAAGTAATCAAACTTGATGAATATTATGCAGAACTGTTGCCTCAGGAAAAAGTTGAAAAGTTGGAAGAACTTAAAGGCGATGATAGAACCAGGTATAAGGTAGCTTTCGTAGGCGATGGTATAAATGACGCTCCGGTTATCGCATGTGCCGATGTAGGCATTGCTATGGGAGGGTTAGGCTCTGATGCTGCTATTGAAGCTGCTGATGTGGTTATTATGGAAGATATGCCGTCAAAAATTGCTGAAGCGATAAGGATAGCAAGATATACTAAGAATATCATTGTACAAAACATAGTATTTGCATTGGGCGTAAAGGGTATTTTTCTGACTCTTGGAGCAGCAGGAGTAGCCAGCATGTGGGAAGCAGTCTTTGCTGATGTAGGCGTAGCTCTTCTTGCCATATTAAATTCTACAAGGACTCTGTTACGAAAAGCATAATAAAGCTAAAAAATTGCGATAAGGGTACATCCTTCTGCCCTTATCGCAATTTTTTAATAGCGGGCGGTCGAAGACCGCTCTAATAGGCATTGATGGCATTTGCAGTTGCATCCTTTGAAATTTCCGAATATAATTGGTATAAAGTACAACTCCTAAAGATTCTTAAAATAAAACCAAGAGGTGACTTTAGTTGTCTGTAGAATCCGTAAGAGAATATTTTAAAACAAAAAACATGGATGTAAGCATTAAATTTTTTGAAGATACTAGCACAGTGGACAAAGCCAGTCAATCACTTGGTGTTACACCGGGTGAAATAGCTAAATCGCTTCTTTTTAAAGTGAAAGAAGACTATATAATGGTGCTAATGGCCGGAGATAAGAAAATAGATAACCGAAAATTTAAGGACACCTTTTTTTGCAAGGCTAAGATGCCTAACCCGGATGAAGTTATGGAAATAACCGGTCATCCGGTGGGAGGTGTATGTCCTTTTGGCTTAAAAAACCCAATAAATGTTTATCTGGACATATCATTAAAAGATTATGATATAGTATATCCTGCTGCAGGGGAAGCTAATGCAGCCGTGAAACTTTCTGTTCAAAAATTAGCCGAATTGACTGGAGGTAAGTGGATAGACATAAGTAATTAGCGCTATTTTTGACAAATGGCTTAGCTGAAATTTTTATCTTTAGTAGGCTTCCCATCATATTCAAATGTTGTGCAATTGGTAGATTTATTGTATTCATTATTCTTTTTATAGGTAATTTCGATGCTGTCGATTTGGCAAAGGTCGTCTTCATTATGATATTTGCATGTATCAACTATGCAGGTTACGGTCGGATTTAATTGGCGTCCGATGCCTACCAATTCTTCGGCGAATTCAACCCAATTTATATTGTCAGCAGAATCAATAAAACCATCTAAGCTTTGTCGCTTTTCAAAAGTGCTGCATATTGTTTCCTCTTTAGATTTTGATGTTGTATTTACTGTTTCATTCAAGATGTTGATGTTACCAGCACTGCAAATATTTCCAGGAATCCAGTGAGTGCAAGCATTTACGCTACACTTGACTTCAGGATTAGGAATTTTTGTATTATTGGGCATAAGTACACTCCTCAACAGTTATTTTAGTATAGTATTTACTTTGTTTGGAAAAATTATTATGTTTTTTGCTTTAATATGTTGATTGAATATCCAATTTAAGGTAAAATGAATCTGAATAAGATGAATGATTTTTTATAAATATCACTGTTTTTCATATTTTAAAAATAAATGTAAGGTTAGGTGATTTTATGCTCACAAAAAACGAACTGGCTAAATATATAGACCACACCTTATTAAAACCCACTGCCACATTTGAAGAAATTGAAATATTGTGCTTAGAAGCAAAGGAATACGGATTTTATGCAGTATGTGTTAATTCATGCTATGTAAAACATGCCGTAAATATTTTAGACGGTTCGGATGTCAAGGTTAGTGTAACGGTTGGATTTCCCTTAGGAGCTATGGCAACCGCCTCAAAAGTATTTGAAGCGACAGAAGCTATTAAAGCAGGGGCAATGGAAGTAGACATGGTTATGAATTTGGGTTTGCTAAAAAGTGGAGATTTTTATGGAGTTCAGGAAGACATTGCAGAGGTTGTAAAAGCTGTAAAAGCAATTAATTCCGGCGCCAAAGTCAAGGTAATCTTAGAAACCGGATATCTTGATGAAAATGAAAAAGTATCGGCATGCCAGTTAGCTAAAGCTGCTGAAGCTGACTTTGTAAAAACTTCGACCGGTTTTGGACCTGGCGGTGCTGCCGTTGAAGATGTGAGGATGATGAAAAAAATAGTGGGCGATGCTATGGGTGTAAAAGCCTCCGGCGGCATAAGAGATGCAAAAACCGCACTGGCAATGATTGAAGCAGGGGCAACGCGAATAGGAACTAGTTCAGGAATAACTATAATACAGGACTATAAATAGTAAGTGAAATTTTGGAGGTTGACATATATGTACTTTGAGAAACCTGGCAAACAAAATACAGAAAAAACCCTTGAAATTGTTAAAAAAGCTGTAAGTGAGCGCAATATAAAACATGTGGTAGTAGCCTCATGCAAAGGCTATACCGCAAAACTTTTTCAAGAAGCAAATCTCGGGGTAAATCTTGTTTGCGTAACACATGCAGCTGGTTTTGAAACACCAGGTGAAATGGAAATGCCTGAAGACATCAGGAAGGAACTTGTAGATTCAGGGGTTAAAGTCCTTACAACTACCCATGTGCTTTCAGGTGTTGAAAGAGGCATCAGCCGCAAGTTCGGTGGGGCATACCCTGTGGAAATTATAGCACATACCTTAAGAATGTTGGGCCAGGGTACAAAGGTATGTGTTGAGATAGCTGTAATGGCACTAGATGCCGGTCTTATTCCATACGGAGAAGATATAATAGCTGTGGGTGGTAGTAGTAGAGGAGCTGATACAGCAGTAATCTTGCGGCCGGCTCATGCATCAAATATTTTTGATACGTGGATTTCAGAGATTTTATGCAAACCTGCAAGCAAATGATTTGGAAGCAGTTAATTGACAAGAGAAAGATTTTATGATATATTTTATAAAATTAAATACATACCTCATCTCGCAAAGAGTTGAGGTAGAGGCGCGATGTATCAAGAGTAAGCTTGTGGAGGCGGGGAAGCCGATTAAACAAGCCCAAAGGGAGCATCGCCGAAGTGTGGTTTATCCCAAAGACCATGCTGGGCCTATATCGAATAGGTATAGGACTGTCACCGAAGTAATTCGGTGGAGAGCTACTTCAAGAGAGAGGTATTTGCCAAGGAATAAAACAACCGGCAAATGACCCCGGTTGTTTTTTGCTGCAAAAAACCTCTTAATCCAAATATACAGAGGGAGGAATAGATGTGTCAAAATCCAGAATTGCCGTAGTAGGTTTTGGCAATGTAGGAAGAGAAGTAGTGCCTGCTGTTAAGGAAAGCCCAGATATGGAAGTGGCAGGAATTGTCCTAAGGGATCCAAAGAAAATTGATTCAGCTAAAAAAGCAGTGGGTGATATTCCGGTAGTAACAAATGTAAAGGAACTGGGGAAAATAGATGTTGCAATTCTGAGTATACCCAGCCGTTCTGTTCCTGAGGTTGCTCCGCAGTATCTAAAAATGGGCATTAATACTGTTGACAGCTTTGATATTCATGGTGATTCCATCATGAGTCTAAGGAAAAACTTGGATCAAATTGCAAAAGCAAATGATGTCGTATCCGTAATTTCTTCAGGCTGGGATCCGGGTTCGGATTCTATTGTAAGAGGTTTATTAGAGGTAGTTGCCCCAAAAGGGCTGACCTATACTAATTTCGGCCCGGGTATGAGCCTTGGCCATACCGTAGCAGTTAAAGCTATTGAGGGTGTGGAAGATGCCCTGTCTATGACGATACCGGAAGGCACCGGCCTCCATAGGCGTTTAGTATATGTAAAGATTAAGGAAGGGTATGATTTTGAAAAAATTTCCGAAACAGTAAAAAATGATCCTTATTTTATCCATGATGAGACCCATGTTTATAAAGTAGATGACGTAAAAAATCTTATAGATAAAGGTCATGGCGTGCATATGGAAAGGAAGGGTGTATCTGGCACCACCCATAATCAGCGAATGGAGTTTATAATGTCAATATGCAATCCTGCGGCCGCAGGTCAGGTAATGGCAGCTGCTGCTAGAGCAAGCCTCAGGCAAAAGCCCGGATGCTATACCACACTAGAAATTCCAATTATAGACTTTCTATGCGGAGAAAAAGAACAACTATTACATCGATTGATATGAGCAATTTCTTAAAAAAGTGTTGAAATCGTCAACACTTTTTTTGATATAAAATAGATTTGCGAACAAGCGAGATTATAAGTAATCTTAATCTTAGCTATGAGAACATATTTAAGTAAACAAATTTTAAACTTGCATATAAATGATATAATTAATAGTATGAAACTATTATATAATAAGAATATCTAGCCGGGAATATCAAGGGGGTGAGCCATGAGTATCGGCTATAATGAAACGAAGTTAGACGGGGTGTAAATAAACTGATGAAATACGATGATGATAACAAAAGCATAGCAAATGCTAATATGGAAACCAAAATAATAATCGATGAGGATGAAGAAAAAGACTTGCGCAAGCGGGTAATACAACTTGCTATGCCCTCACTTGTTGAGCTTTTGCTGGGAACTCTATTCGGTATGGCAGATATGGTTATGGTAGGGCGAGTAAATAAAGAATCTTTAGCAGCGGTAGGTATTACCAACCAGCCAACTATGTTGGCTTTGGCAGTGTTTCAAGCTCTAAATGTGGGCAGCACGGCTCTTGTAGCTCGCTTTATGGGAACAGATGATAATGAATCGGCAAGCAGTGTTGTAAAGCAAACCCTTATTTTAACGGTAATCATGGGCACAATAGTAAGCATATTGGGTTATATTTTTGCAGGTAATGTAATAAATTTCATGGGTGCAAAACCTGATGTGTTTCCCCTTGCTGTCCAATATCTAAAAATTATTTCACTTGGGGGTATATTTATTTCCACCAGTATGGGAATAGCCGCTGCATTAAGGGGCGCAGGAGATACTGTTACACCCATGAGATACAATTTAATCTCGAACCTTATAAACGTAGGCTTAAACTATATCTTGATATATGGCAAATTGGGATTTCCGGCAATGGGTGTCGCCGGTGCTGCTATAGCAACAACAGTTTCACGTTTTGTGGCAATGATTATGGCAGTTTTAGCGATATATCATCCGGATTCTTTGCTGAGTCTTTCGAAAAGGAAGGGTATCTTCCTTGATTATGATATAATAAAACGCATATTAAAAATTGGGATACCTTCGGGCGTAGAACAGTTTGTACTGCGCTTAGGGCAGGTAGAGTTTGCTAGAACCGTGGCAGGTCTTGGCACAACAGTATTTGCTGCTCATCAGGTAGCTTTAAACGTATTTGGCCTGTCCTTTTCACCTAGTCAGGCTTTCGGCATGGCAGCTACCACTTTGGTAGGGCAGAGTCTTGGAGCCGGGAGACCGGAGATGGCTGAAAAATACGGATTGGAAACACGGCGAATGGGGATGTATGTTGCAGTTGCCATAGCATCTACATTCTTCTTTTTCGGCAGACAAATTGCAAGTATATATACTAATGATCCTCAAGTTATTTTGCTGGCAATAGGTTGTTTGAAAATAATTGCTATTATGCAGCCTATGCAGTCGACCCAATTTATTCTCGCCGGTGCATTGCGTGGTGCAGGTGATACGCGGGGCCCCCTTTTTGCAACTGTCATAGGAATATGGGGTATTCGGGTTATGCTAGCGAAAGTATTTATTAAGATGGGTTTCGGCCTTACGGGTGCTTGGGCAGCACAGGCGTGTGATCAAGTGTTTCGCTCGATTTTTATCTACTTAAGATATAATTCAGGAAGATGGAAAAGACTCAAAGTATAGAGCAGTTCGAATGCGCGAAATGTATATCAGATTTTTCACAAGTTCCCATATATTTTTCCCTTTGAGATCTGAAATCATAATCGGTGTAGTAAAATAGTTCCATATTTATAAAAATGACAATTTAGGAAGTGATACATATGGAGAAATTACCTTTTATGAAGATGAACGGCTGTGGCAATGATTTTATTGTTGTGGATAATCGAGAGGGTATTATGGCGGAATATGACCTTCCGATATTTATAAAGCGAGTGTGTGCTAGAAGAGTTTCCGTAGGTGCAGATGGTTTTATGATGTTAGAAAAGTCTAGCAAAGCTGATTTTAAGATGCGGTACTTTAATGCAGATGGTAGTGAAGGTGAAATGTGCGGCAATGGTGCACGCTGCATTTCAAAATTTGCGTATATACTTGGGGCGGCAAATGCTGAAATGACTTTTGAAACTATGGCAGGTATTTATGAGTCCAAGATACTAGGTGAGAATGTCAGCTTAAAGTTTCCTCCTGTTAGTTTGAGCAGTTTGCAGCTTAATCAAACTCATAACTTTGAAGGGGAAACCTTAAAATATAACTATGCTCCGGTAGGAGTTCCTCATGTGGTTATATACCGAGACGATGTTGACACAATGGATTATAAAGAACTTGTCAAACTTGGAAGAAAAATACGTTATGCAGATATTTTCCCTTGTGGTACTAATGTAAACTTTTTAAAAATTTTAGATGAGAGTAATATATTGATTAGGACCTATGAGCGGGGAGTTGAGGATGAAACTCTAGCATGCGGTACAGGCTCAACAGCTTCTGCCATCATCTCATATTTACTGGGCAAAGCAAGAGTTCCGATAAACATGCACACTCGAGATGGGATTTTGAAGATTTTTTTTGATGCAAAAGATGGTGTCATCGACAACTTATGGATGCAAGGGAATGCAAAAACAGTAGCAGAAGGGTATATTTTACCTGATGCATGGTGTGATAATTGAGAATTATCCTTTGTCCATTGAGAGTCTTGTAAAATTTTAAGGAAACTGTTATGATTATGATAAAGAAAAAGTTCATATGGCATATGATGGTATGAAGAGGATGAGAGAGGCCTTTCTATAAGGCGCCGAAGGGGTAAGCCAGATCCAGGTGAAACTCTCAGGCAAAAGGATCATCTTTGGACCAACCTCTGGAGAGCTTTGGCGCCGACGAGGGAAATCTTTCAGGCAAAGGGACAGAGGTTCTAGGTATAAGCTATTTTTATTGTTTTATACTTAGAACATTTTTTTGTCACCAAAATAACTAAAAATTTACGCATTACTGAAATATTAAAAAGGAGGGATGAAATGCTTAAAAGAACTCCGCTCTATGAAGAGCATTTAAAATTAGGGGCAAAAATGGTGGATTTTGCAGGTTTCGAAATGCCTATTCAGTATTCATCGATAATCGATGAACACATGGCTGTAAGGACAAAATCGGGCATCTTCGATGTGTCTCACATGGGAGAAATCTTGGTTAAAGGGGAAAATGCCGGAGATTTTCTAAATGGTATTCTCACAAATAACATTCATAAAATCAAAGAAGACCAGGTCCAATATACCATCATGACATATGATAATGGTGGAACCGTGGACGATCTCATGGTTTATAAGCTGAGCTTAAATCATTACTTGCTGGTAGTAAATGCGGCCAACAAGGACAAGGATTTTGAACACATCAAAAGTTTGGCTCCTGCGGATGTTGTGGTGGAAGATGTGAGTGATGATTATGGTCTAATTGCCATTCAAGGCCCGGAAAGTGCCGGATTTATAAAAGAACTCTTTGGAGAGATACAACTTAAACCATTTAATTTTCGAACCATTGAATTTGATAGTGATTCACTGATTTTATCCCGTACCGGCTATACCGGGGGTGAGGGTTTTGAGGTGTATGGTTCTTTGGAGATGACGAGGAAGCTTTTTTGTAAAGCAGTTGACTTTGGTGTAACTCCCTGCGGGCTTGGGGCAAGGGACACGTTGCGTTTTGAGGCAGGTCTGCCGCTATACGGCCATGAGCTAGGTCCGGATATTACGCCTGTTGAAGCGGGACTTAGCAGATTTATAGATTTAAGTAAGCCTTTCAAAGGGCGTGATGTGCTGCGCACTCAAAGCGAGCAAAGAGATAGAAGACGTCTTATCGGGCTTAAACTTCTTGATCGTGGAGTGCCAAGACCTGATTATCCTGTGTATTATGACGGCAAACAGGTTGGAAAGGTGACATCCGGCGGTTTTGCGCCATACGTTAAGGAATATTTGGCTATGGCTCTGGTAAAAATACCTTTGGATGATGCTAATGATAAGTTATTTGAGATTGAAATTCGCGGGAAAAAACATCGAGCCGAAAAGGTATCTACGAACTTTTTAAAAGGATAAAAGGAGGACGGATTATTATGAGTAATATTCCAACAGATTTAAAGTATACGGAAGAACATGAGTGGATTTTTGTTGAGGACAGTCTTGGGAAAATCGGCATTACCGACCATGCTCAGGAAGAGTTGGGTGACGTAGTGTATGTAGAATTGCCGGAAGTCGGCGATAAAATTGTCAAAGGTGAGCCTTTTGGCTCGGTAGAATCAGTAAAAGCTGCTTCAGATTTGTTTGCTCCGGTTTCCGGAACGGTAGTAGAAATAAATGAAGCCCTTATTGAAAGGCCGGAATTGGTAAATGAGAGACCTTATGATGACGGCTGGATGATAGTGGTGGAGGTGGAAGACGAAAGCGAGCTTGATGATTTGCTGACACCTGCGGAGTACAAAAAATTAGTAGAAGGTGAGTAGTAATGAGATATATTGGTCATGCGCCTTCTCAAATCGATGAAATGCTTGAAACTTTAGGCATTTCCAGTATAGAAAGTCTCTTTAATGATATCCCCGACAATGTGAAACTTAATCGAGAAATGAATCTTCCCCGTCCGCTTGATGAAATAGAGCTTAAACGTGAATTACTTAATATCAGCAAAAAAAATAAGGCTGCTGATTATGTAAATTTCATCGGAGCCGGAGCTTATGACCATTATGTGCCTGCGGTGGTTAAGGCTTTAGTAAGCCGTTCGGAGTTTTATACATCATATACGCCGTATCAAGCCGAGCGCAGTCAGGGGACTTTAGCGGCTATTTTTGAATACCAGACGATGATGGCAAGGCTAACCGGAATGGATGTAGTAAATGCATCAATTTATGATGGGGCATCGAGTTTAGGCGAGGCTATTCTAATGGCCTGTAATATCAAGAAAAAGAATAAGGTAGTGTTTTCCGGTGCTATACATCCGGAATACTTGACTACTGCTAAAACTTATGGTTTTGGCAATGGAATAGATATTGTATCTTCCGTATATACTTCATCCTGTGAAACCGATTGGAAACAGCTCGAAAAGCTGGTTGACGACAACACCGCAGCTATTGTAATAAGTATGCCTAATTTTTTTGGGGTAATTGAAGATGTTAAACAGGCCGAAAAAATAGCTCAAGCAAAGGATGTTATGCTTATTGTATCGACAAATCCCATCACCTTAGGGCTCTTAAAACCCCCATCAGATTATGGGGCTGATATTGTGGTGGGAGAAGGGCAGCCTTTAGGCAATTCATTAAACTTTGGCGGTCCGTATCTTGGATTTATGGGAACAAAAGCTAAGTATATGAGACGGATGCCAGGCAGGATTGTAGGGGAGACAGTAGATGCTGACGGCAAGAGAGCATTTGTGCTTACACTTCAAGCTAGAGAACAGCATATTCGACGGGAAAAGGCCACTTCCAATATTTGTTCAAATCAAGCTTTAAATGCCTTAGCTGCAACTATATACCTTGCATATCTTGGCAAAAACGGCTTTAGAGATGTGGCATACCACTCCCATGCAAATACTCAATATTTCATTAATGAAGCAAAAAAATTAGACCATATAAAAATCATCAACCCTAAAGTTTTCAATGAAGTGGTGGTAGAAGTAAACGACCTTGACAAGAAATATCAGACGGCCATAGAACATAAAATGCTACCAGGCCTGAAACTTAATAAATTCTATCCCGAACAAAAAAATAGACTTTTGATAGCTTTTACCGAAAAACGCACCAAGCAGGAAATCCAAGAGCTTTTAAAAGTGCTGGGGGTGAGTTAGATGGAAAATGTTCCTCTGATTTTTGAAAAGTCAAGGAAAGGGAAAGAGGGTTTTAAATTAAGTCCCCTCAAAGTGCCGGAGATTGAAGTATCTAAAACCTTGGGTGAAGACCTATTAAGGGACGAATTAGATTTACCAGAAGTATCAGAAGTTGATGTGGTAAGGCATTATACTAAACTTTCCAGAATGAATTTTGGAGTTGATAATGGGTTTTACCCTTTAGGCTCTTGCACCATGAAGTATAATCCTAAAATAAATGAAGAAATTGCGGCTATGTCCGGTTTTACCGAACTGCATCCCTATGCACCGGAAGAGCTTTCTCAGGGTACGCTTGAGATTATGTACGACACACAAAACCTGCTTGCCGAAATTACCGGTATGGATTATTTTACCCTACAGCCTGCCGCTGGTGCTCATGGCGAACTTACAGGGATATTGATTATTAAAAAATACCTTGAGAACAAGGGCGAAAAACGCACTAAAATTATCGTACCTGATTCGGCCCATGGCACTAATCCGGCTTCTGCAAATCAGGCCGGTTTTGATATTGTCAATGTAAAATCCGACAGTGAAGGCCTGATAGACATCGAAGCATTAAAAACAGTGGTTGATGAAGATGTGGCGGCACTTATGCTTACAAATCCAAATACCTTAGGACTTTTTGAAAAGAATATACTGGAAATATCTAAAATTCTACATGATAAAGGTGCTTTATTGTATTATGACGGGGCAAATTTAAATGCGGTCATGGGCATCGCACGGCCGGGAGATATGGGCTTTGATGTAGTTCATCTCAATCTTCACAAGACCTTTTCCACACCTCATGGCGGTGGCGGTCCCGGTTCTGGGGCGGTAGGTGTGAAGGCATTTCTCCGAGACTTTTTGCCCAAACCTTTAGCCGCTAAAAATGATGAAATGTATTTTCTGGACTATGATATACCTTATAGTATCGGCAAAATACATGGTTTTTATGGAAACATCGGAGTGGTTCTTAAGGCCTATGCATATATAAGAAGCTTAGGAGCTAAAGGCTTAAAAGAAGCCAGTGAAATTGCTACATTAAATGCCAATTATCTATTGAAAAAGATTGAGGATATGTTTGATGCTCCTAAAGATGCTCTGTGCAAGCATGAATTTGTAGTAAGCTGTAAAAACTGGAAAGAAGAATACGGTGTAAGAGCTTTGGATGTAGCTAAACGTTTACTTGATTACGGCTTTCATCCGCCCACAATTTATTTTCCGCTGATAGTTGATGAGGCTTTGATGATTGAACCAACGGAAACCGAGAGTAAAGATACCTTGGACTCTTTTGCCGATGCACTGCGAAAAATATATGAAGAAGCCAAACAAACACCGGATATATTAAAGTCAGCACCACATGCTACACCGGTCAGACGAGTTGATGAAGTAAAGGCTGCTCGAGAAATGAAATTAAAATATCAGGGCTAAAGCCCGACAACGGATTTAATTATCCGGCAATATTAATAACTGCCAATCTTAGCAATAACCGGCCGAAATATTGATTGTTCAAAAATGATAAATACTGTTTTCAGCAATGTATATGTATAAGAAGCAATTTAAAAATAGGTGCTGAAAGAGTATTAAACCGCATAAAAACAGGTGTCAGGTATATACCTGACACCTGTAACTGTAATAAATAACTACTCTGCAAATACATGATTACCGATTCTGTAAATTATGGGCTTCGAAAGCAGCCACTTATTCGATATCTTATATGGATTAAAGAAGAAAAGAGCACCTCCTGTAGGATCTAATCCGCCCAGTGCTTCATCGGCTGCTTTATATGAATCGCTACTGACAACTACGGTAAAAAGTCTTCCGTCAAGCACTGGCTCAAATTGATATGCACCAGTTTCATCTACATGGTATATTACATCTTTAATAGTATTTGGGAATTTATCGCTTAAGACACGATTAACTACAACTGCTCCAACGGCTACCTTTCCAATATACGGCTCACCTTCGGCTTCTGCTTCAATAAGTCTTGCCAAAAGAGCTCTTTCTTCTAGAGTATGATATACGCCTGTACCATATTTTATGTATTGTCCTCGACTAATACCTCCTCTGGAAGGCAAATCCGAAGTTTTTTGTGTAGAAGATGATGCTTTTGATGGAATTAAAAGTTTCATCCCAACATAAATCTCGTTTCCCCAAAGCCCGTTAATGATTTTTAAATCATCTATTGACACACCATAATTTTTAGAGATTAGATAAAGAGTATCTCCCTTTTTTACAGTTATCTGCTGATATAGACTTCTCTGAGGAATATATAAGGCTTGTCCCGGCCAAATAACTTCGGAATTCAGGTTATTTAAAGCTTTAAGCTCTGATACATCTATACCAAAGCTTTGACTTATGAGATAAAGGGTATCACCGGATTTTACCGTGTATCTTTCCGGAATGAGCAAAGCCTGTCCAGCTGTTACGGAATCCGAGTACAAATTATTGCACTGTTTGATTTTGTCTATTGGAACTCCTGTAATTTTACTCAAGGAATACAGAGTATCCCCGGCTTGTACGGTAATAACTTTAGCTTCAGCCCTTCCAGAGAGCAATATCAGAAAGGCAAATATGAAAATTGCTATATTCAGTTTTCTGACAAAATACACCAAATACCAACCCCTTTCCTTTGGATGATTATACTATAAGTCCGCTGTAGATTTCATCAAGTAAAATTCACCAAAGAAAAATATGGGAAAAATAAGCCGCCGGGCCCAGCTTTTCAAGCGACCCGGCGTAAGTGATTGCCTTTACTTTTTGAAATTTATTATAAGCTTTCCGTCCCCGGTGTTTACGGATGTTATTTTTAAATCATAAGGCAGAGGCGGCGGTGTAAAAGTCATATCATAATCTGCCATCAGTTCTTCTATGACCTTGGCAGGCAGTATTACACCACTGAATTCCAACCTCTTAGGAATAAATTTTATTTTCTGTTTTTCAGTAAGCTGTATACCACATGTAATAGAATAGGTAGGGGCATCGCTGTCGGGTTTTTTTTCGGCAACCGTGATTCCTTCTGAATGAAAGGTGAAATATACATCCTTTAAGTTTTCATCTTTAGACAACAGAATTCTTGTGACACTGGTATCAAAAAATTCAGCACGAGCGGTCATGGCAAAATAGTTAATTTTTAAATTGTCAGGGCTTAAACTGGACCATGGAAGCGAAGACAAATTCTTTAGTAAATAGTCCAATGAAGGCAGAGACTTCTGCCAATCCTTGCTGATTTCTTCTAAAAATTCAGTGTCTTTCAGGATAAGCCTTGCACGCTGCAGTTCTTTTTGCTTTTCTGATATCGTCTGGGTTATTTTTTCAAGAGCCAACTCGGCCTGCTTTTCTAGAGACTGAATTTCCCGCTGCTTTTCCATAATATCATTTTCCTCCTGCCGGCATTGAGTGATGAGAGCTTTGGTTTCGAGAATTATATTATTATAGTATTCCATGAAGAACATAACGTTGTCAAAACGCCGAAAAAAATCTCCTAAATCATCAGCTCCGATTAAAACTGCAAACAGGTTGCCCACACCACCCTTGAAAGAAAATACTATCCAGCGGGATAACTCCTCCTGTCGCTTATTAAAGCTGCTGTTTAATGAAGAGAGTTCTTTTTGCTTTATCTCAAGTTCCTTCTTAAGCTCCTGATTCTGAACAGAAAGCTTTTCAACTTCTTTTTTAAGTGAAAGGACCCTGGCGTCTAAAGTTAAAATCTCCTCTATTAGTTGCCGCTCTGTCTCAGATATTTGCGCTCCCGGCGCGACATCTACAAATATTATATTTAAGAAAAAAATAATGACTATTAAAAAAATATGCCATTTAGAAATTCGCATCATATTCCTCCTGGCCTGAGCAAACACTATATTTTATAATATTTTATTCTACAAAAACCGCAAATATCCTCCACATTATCTACTTTTCCGGAAGACAGCAAGGGTTTCTGAATTAACATTACTTATTTTTTTTCGAAAATTCTTTTGGAGAATAACCTGTATATTTTTTAAAATTCAAGGAGAAATAGCGATAATCAGTATAACCGACTTGTTGAGCAACTTCTTGTATTAAAGCATTGGGATTTTGCAAAAGCTCTATTGCTTTTTCCATTCTAAGCTTCGTGAGATATTGTACAAAGGTCATCCCTATGGTTTCTTTGATTTTTCGGCTTAAATAGCTTTCGTTGTGGTGTACATGATTGGCCACATCGCACAAACTAATATTTTCTGTATAATTTTGACTGATATAATCAAGTGCTTTTTTTATTCCGGATTCACTAGCATCTGATATATACTCTCTAATTGCCATAAGAATCTTCATTAGGGTGCTTTTTACAAAATCATATATTTCATCGACGGTATTTAGATTTCGCATGATTTGATAGGGGGTAAAGGATGGTCCCACTATGTCATCCTCATCAATATTATAATCTTTAAGAAGTTCTGTAGCGGCGCCGATAATTTCAAGGCTCATCTGCTTTATCAAGTACATATTCGCTTTGCTGCCTTTTAATGTTTTTAAATATAAAACCTCCAGTGAATTAGCAAGCTGCTTTCTATCACATGCCTCCAATGTTAAGAGTATCTCGTTTTTTATGCTGCCCTTAAATTCTATATCCTTATTTCCTTCATTTTCAATGTCTTTAAAAAAGGTGATGCTTCCCTTGCCCGCATAAAAGCGATTTTCTAGAGCTGTTTTTGCTTGTTCATAGGCAGTTTTTATATTATCAACGCTATTTTCCTTAGATATGCCAATGCTTAATGTGATTTCGGCATACTTCCTTACCTCCTGTTGAAGTATGCTCAGCCTTTGAAAAAGTTTATCACAGCTAATGATTTCCTGGGGAATAATGGCAGCTAAACGATCTTCGTGACACTCAACTAAGTAAATATCATTTCCTAATATTTGGGAAACCTTGCTGCTTATTATCTGATTTTGCTCATAAAGAGTAGAAATTTGCTCGTAAAGATAAGGCTCTTCAAAACTGTCATTTTGGATAAGGGCGATTGAAAATCTGTCAAGCCTTATTTTATAAACATTTTCATTTTCTAAAAGGTCATAAAATGGTCTGCGCCCTCGCAATATATCCAATAATAATTTTTCCCGTGTTACATCTTGCTGCTCTTTTGCTTTTCGGCACTCCAAAACGGCCTTTTGTACTGCACCCTCAAATTCTTTTGTATCAATGGGTTTTAAGATAAAATCCATTGCATGGATTTTTATAGCCCTTTTAGCATATTTAAAGTCATCGTATCCCGTAACGACAATAAAATTACATGGATTAAATGCCATTATTTTTTCTATCATGTCAAGACCATCCATTCCGGGCATCTTTATATCGGTTACGATAATATCAGGTCTGAGCTCTCGCGCTTTTGCTATTGCTTCAAAGGCATCAGATGCTTCGCCAATTATGATACAGCCATAGCTTTCCCAATCGAT
The DNA here is from genome assembly GCA_001896545.1 of Tepidanaerobacter sp. EBM-38. Taxonomy (GTDB): domain Bacteria; phylum Bacillota; class Thermosediminibacteria; order Thermosediminibacterales; family Tepidanaerobacteraceae; genus Tepidanaerobacter. Next base: position 52,989 of record MPOT01000025.1, read on the forward strand.
GGTTATCTTTAAGCTTTCTCGAGCCAGCCTTTCATCATCCACTACCAATACTTTAATTTTATTCACTTGGCATCTTCCTCCATTGCTAAAGTGAGCCTGACATAGGTCATAATCAAAATTAGCATTTGTTTTATCATCGTATGAATTATACTTGGACACACTCATAATACAATTGTAAGTATATTGTAACAGAAATTACTCAAGTATCCTAGATGATATAAAGTATCGGAGACATAAAATTCAAAAAAAGGATTTTGCTTTATTATGTAGAATATATTATATATAGAATTAATGAAACAATATTCCGTAAAGTGGTACAATATTTGAGATTCAGGTAAATTCTATGTAGAGGTGAAATTATGGCTCAGGATAATACGGTACAATCAGTGGAAAGAGCGATTAAAATTCTGGAAGAGTTGGCTGCAGAAAAAGAAGGATTAGGTGTTACGGAACTTTCCCAGCGAGTCAATTTGCACAAAAGCACTGTACATCGCATGCTTACGACACTCTTAAATCTGGGATATGTTGAACAAAATGCCTTGTCGGAAAAGTATCGTTTGGGAATGAAAATTTTATTTTTAGGCGGAAGCATTCTGGAGCGGATGGATATTCGCCATGAAGCCCATGACTTACTTGAAGAGCTTTCGGGAAAAGTGAATGAAGCTGTGCATTTGGTTGTTCCCGATGGTTTTAGAGCCATTTATATTGATAAACTAGATAGCAATAAAACAATTCGCATGTGTTCACAGATAGGTCGTATAGCGCCTTTGCATGCTTCGGCTGTGGGCAAGGCTATTTTAGCATTTTCGAGCCCGCGATTTGTAAATGAAGTAATTGAGCAGGGACTTGCAAGATATACTACAAATACTATAACAGAGCCGAGAGAATTGATGCGGCATTTAGAAATAATAAAAGAGCGTGGTTTTGCAATTGATGATGAAGAGAATGAGGAAGGTATAAGGTGTGTTGCGGCTCCGATATTTGATTACACAGGAAAAGTAATAGGAGCGATAAGCGTATCGGGTCCGACTGTTACTGTTACTAAAAAACAGGTAGAGAAAATCAGTGAAGATGTGACAGAGTGTGCACGAAAAATATCCCAAAGGATGGGGTGGAAGGCCGATTAGATATACTTGGTATCTTAGCAAAGGCTTTAACGAATGAATGACTCGCATAAGTCTTTGCTTTAAAATATAAGGAGGTGCTTTCTTTTAATGGATTTTGAATTTTTTATGCCGGCACAACTTGTCTTTGGCCAGGGAAAAGCTAAATGTATAGGCTCATACGTTAAATCCTTAGCCAATAGAGCCTTAATAGTTACCGGTAAATCTAGTGCTAAAAAAGCCGGGCATCTAGCTCTGGTGACAAAAAGCTTGGAAAAGGAGGGAATAGACTGGGTCTTATTTGATGAAGTTGAACCAAACCCTCTTACCACAACCATAGATAGGGGAATAAGTTTAGCTCGAAAAAGCAAAGCAGAGGTTATTATCGGATTAGGCGGCGGTAGTGCTATGGATTCAGCTAAGTGCATTGCTTTTGGAGTAAAAAAAGAGGATTCTATTGCTAACTACTTCGGTGCTCAACCGGCCGGAGAAGTGCTGCCAATTGTACTTATTACTACCACTGCCGGGACGGGAAGTGAAGCTAATAATTATGCTGTAATGACCAACCCTGAAACACATGTTAAAAAATCTCTATCGTCTCCCGATACATTTGCAAAGATTTCAATTATCGATCCTGAACTTATGCTTACAGTTCCTAAAAAGGTTACGGCATCTACCGGAATAGATGTTTTTTTCCATTCAATGGAATCATATCTTAGCAAAAGGTGTCAGCCTATAAGTATGCCATTATCTCTTGAGGCAATGCGTTTAGTAGTGGAAAATCTAAAAGGTGCATATGAACATGGGGATAATATTGAATATCGTGAACGTATGGCGTGGGCCAATACTATTGCAGGAATAGCCATAAACCTTGCGGGTAATTGCGGAATACACGGTTTAGGACACCCTTTAAGTGCATATTATGACATTGCCCACGGTGAAACCCTTGCGGCAGTTTCCCTTGCGTTTCTGCGGTTTTCCATTCCGGAGGCTTCTGATAAATTAGCAACGATAGCAGAAATTTTTGGGGTAGAAACTAAGGGACTTTCAAAAGATGAAGCCGCCGAAAAGGCCATTGAAGCACTAGAAGCCTTCATGGAAAGCTTAAATCTGCCTACAAAAATATCTGTTTTTGGCGTTAAAGAGGAGGATATCGACAAATTAGCACAAAATGCTTATGAAAATTCGATTGGCAATTTCAAAGCTAGTCCCCGCGAGATAACTTTAGATGATGCAAGAAAGATATATAGGGATTCTTTATAAGGTCATTAGTTTTCATGCACAAAAAACGCATAAGATTTAGTTGCCCATATGTAAAATGTAATTTAATTATATTTTGGAGGCGGTAAAACTGAATAAGTATGTGAGATTTGATAATGGTAAGAGCATCGAATATGGATTGCTTGAAGGTGAAAAGATAATTGCACTGGAAGGTTCTATCTTTGAGAAGTGGGAAAAAACTGACAGAATATATGATTTGAAAGACGTAAAATTGCTGGCTCCCTGCGAACCCAGTAAAGTTGTAGGCATAGGGATAAACTATAAAGAAGTAGTAAATAAAAAAGGTGATGCGATGCCTGAAGAGCCGGTGATTTTCCTAAAACCAAGCACATCGGTTATAGGTCCGGATGAGGCTATAATTTCACCTAAAGGCGTAAAAGAATTAAACTATGAGGCTGAACTTGTTGTAGTAATAAAAAATAGGATTAAAAACGTGAGTGTAGAAGATGCCAAGAACCATTTCTTAGGCTATACCTGTGGCAATGATATTACCGCCAAAGACTTCATGATAAAGGGTAAACCATGGACTAAGGCCAAATCCTATGATACTTTTATGCCCATAGGTCCTTGCATAGCGGAAGGGCTTGACGGTGACAATCTGAACATTAAGATGTATCACAACGGAAAGATTACTCAAAACAGCAACACTTCGGATATGGTATTTAATGTTGCACAAATCATATCCTTTGTTTCCAATATAATGACATTAAATCCTGGAGATGTTATCAGTACAGGTACACCTCCAGGAAAAGGAAATCTATTATCCGGTGATGTAATCGAAGCCGAGCTAGAAGGCATAGGCAGATTAAAAAACATAGTAAAATAAAATTAGAGGTGGTTGCCGGTAGCTTCGAATAATTGGCAACCACCCCTAATAATTTTCGTAGGATTAGGACAGGACCTTCAAAAATTCTTCAAAACTGTTCTTTTGTATTATTTCATCAGGAATTTGTATACCTGATTTGATAGCTTTAGAAATCTTCATAGCTGGTTTTGTATCACCGAAAAGAACTGCGCCGACAGGGATGTTGTTTCTTAAAAATACAACACTGTAAATATTATCTTCCTTATCAAATTTTTTTATAGTGCTACAAGAACTATCATCTTTACACAAATCACCTACTGAATATATTTCTACTCCAAATACTTTTAAATAATTGGAAGGAATTACTTCATTGTATGGAATTTGTTTTCCAGCTAAGTTAAATCCGGCAGTTTTACCTTGCTCCCTTGCTACTGGCCATATTCCATAAACCTGTCCCTTATATTCAGCAATATCGCCGGCTGCAAATATGTTTTCAACAGAGGTCTGCATATACTCGTTAACTTGTACACCTCTTGTGCTTTGTATTGAAGTGTTTTTTACAATGTCGATGTTAGAGCGGACACCGGTAGACAGTACTACAAACTCTGTTGAGATTGTCTGATTATCATTTAATTGAACAGAGGTAACTGCCTTATCTCCTATAATCTGTGAAAGCCGGCCTTGTGTAATGAAATTAATTCCGGCCTTTTTGCCCAAGGTCATTAAGAGTTCTGAGGCAGTTTGATCTACCTGCTTAGAAAGAATATATGAAGAACCCTCCACGACATATATATTTTTACCTTTATTTGCTAAAGACCAAGCTACTTCTAAGCCAAGGAGTCCGCCGCCAATAACAACACCCTGCGTTTTATCATTTATAAATTCATTGAAATTATTCACATCATCCAATGACCGTATTGAAAACACCCCAGGAATATCTATACCTGGAACAGGCGGAATAAATGCACTGCTGCCGTTTGCAAGAAGAAGTTTTGAGAAATTAACGGTTTTTCCGTTATCAAGGGTTACTGACTGTTTTTGGGTATCAATTTCGATTGCCTTATGACCGAGCCATACATCTATATTAAGGTTGCGGTACCATTCCGGTTTATGAATATATAATTTGTCTAAATCAGGTGTATCGCCCAGCAAATCTGATAATCGCAAACGGTAATAGGCATAATACGGTTCGCCACTAATTATAATAAGAGGTGTATTCTTGTCATGCTCGCGAAATGCTTCGGCAGCAGAAACAGCAGCTATACCATTACCGATAATAATAACGGGATTCATATTCATCCTCCCTAAATAGTTTATTTAGACACAATAAGGCCCGCTCTATCGGGCCTTAAAAAGTTTAAGCTTCCTCAAACATATCTTTTCCAACACCACATTCGGGGCATACCCAATCATCGGGGAGGTCTTCAAAGGCAGTACCGGGAGCAATTCCGCCGTCCGCATCTCCAACTTCGGGATCATAAACATATCCGCAGATAGTGCAAACCCATTTTTTCACGAGATTCATCCTCCTTGTTTCTTGTTTAAGAATATTATGGTATTAACCCCATTTGTTTTTACTAATATGTCCCTTGAGTTCGGCTTTTATCCTCTGCTGAATATCAGTAGCAAAAGCTTTCGTTGCTTCAAATATTTGAACACAAGGCGGATCCAATTCATCTTCAATGCCTTTCTCGCTAACTTCTTTTGCCTTTTCAAGCAAAGTTAGCAGTTCCATATGCAGGTTATTGGTATACCTAGATCTTTCCACTTTAGCGGCAGTATCATCATCTAATCTTTGGAATTTTTCTTTAGGTGCACCGCATTTAGGACATTTTTCAGGAGCTTCATCTCCATCGAATATGTAACCACAGACACCACATTGCCATTTAGACATAAAAACGACCTCCTTATTAATTAATAATTTTAAAAATTACTACTACAACCTCATAATTAAAACTTGATTCTACTGTAAAAACCTTCTTGCCTAAACTTATGGCAGCATATAGTGTGTCGTGCTATAATCGGGAACAATGTGTGTTGGTATTTAAGGTCAAATTTGATTTTTACAGTACAATCAAACTTAACAATAAAAACATTTATATTATTAATACTTTTGTAACTCCAATCATATTATAATAATAATTACTATTACATGTCAATACATAAATTAAAAAAATGCCGAAAATCGGCATTTTGGACTTTGAACAAAATTCGAAACAATATAAGTTATTTTGCGGACAAATGTGAAACAAGCTCCATACTTACGCTAATGTCAATTCGTTCTTCTGCCTGTGGCGTTCAAAAGCAAGATTAATTAGTTTATCTATAAGGTCTTTATACGAAAGGCCGGAAATCTCCCACATTTTAGGATACATACTTATTCTGGTAAATCCTGGAATAGTATTTAGTTCATTTATATATATATTACCCGAAACCTTACTCATGAGAAAATCGACTCGAGCCATACCGCTACAGTCTAAAGTCTTAAAGGCTTTAATGGCTAACTCTTGGATTCGTGTTATATCTTTTCGTGAAACAGGGGCGGGAAGCAGCAGCTTGGATTTATCACCGTCCAGATACTTTGCGGTATAATCGTAAAAATCACGGCTGGGTATTATTTCTCCAGGCAAAGAAGCCTTAGGTTCGTCGTTGCCCAGAACCGCACACTCAATCTCGCGGGCATCAATAAACCTTTCTACAAGTATTTTTGTATCATACTGTGCCGCCAACCTCATAGCCGACTCTAATTCGCTAGGGCTGCCGGCTTTACTGATACCAACACTTGAGCCTAAATTGGCAGGCTTAACAAAGCAAGGATAACCTAAGAATTCTTCTACTTCTGAAATAATTTCAGGCATTCGAGCAAGTAATTCTCTCTTATAGAACACCTTATAGTCTACAATAGGCAGACCGCTTTGTTCAAGGATTTTTTTGGAAAAAACCTTATCCATACAAATGGCGGAAGAGGTGACACCACAGCTTACATAAGGAATGTTCATCAACTCGAAAAGACTTTGCACTGTGCCATCTTCGCCGCGAGGGCCGTGCAGAACAGGGAAAACCACATCAAGATAGTAGCGGCTTTCCATTCCATCCTTTAATGTAATAACACATTTGCAACTCGGATCAGGTGACAGTAAGGCTGGAATAGCTTCATCTTCCCAACTGCCGTTTTCAATTTTCGATATGTCACCTAAAAAAAGCTTCCAATTTCCCGCTTTTGTTATTCCTATAGGTATAATGTCATATTTTATTTTATCCATTACTTGAATAACTGAAACACAAGACATTAGCGATACCTCGTGTTCACCGGATTGACCTCCGAATATAATGCCGACCTTTATTTTTTGCACTGATAATACCCCTTTCAATTTAACATAAAAACGCAAGGCTATCTATAATAATAACTTCGTATTTGCAATCTGTAATCATTAATATAGTATTCATTATAATATAAAAAAAGTCTTATAACAAACCAAAAATACCTCACATAGCAAAAATTCTAAAAATATTCTTATTGACTATTGACTATTGACTTTTTGATAATTATGACATAATATATTATTATACAATCGATATTGAATTGCATTATCAGTGACGCAGGAGGAGGATGTTCTATGGCAAGAGATAAGATATCCATGCTCAAGTTAGAAAGAGAAAGCCTTTTGAACCAATGGACAAAAAATGAAGGCAGCAGGATAAATCTTTTGGTTCGTATTATGGAAATCGAAGAGCAGATAGATGAATTGAAAAAAGGTGCATAATTTGACAATAATTAACCTTTTAATCCAACTAAGCAGGCTTAAAAGGTCGATTGCCGTCATATAAAAACCGCCAAAATTAGGTGTAGTGTAGTTGACAGCGGTTAAAATATTTGTTATAATTAACTGAAATCAATAAAATCTAAGCTCTCAATCTGAGCGCTTAATTCTTTCATTTTGAAAGAAGCGGGGGAACCAATCTTTTGGGGTGAATCCCCTTCGATTAAAGAATAATAATTCATTCTTAATCAAAGGGGTAGGGTTAGACTCTTCAATCCGAACCCGGCAGCTAACCTCGCAAGCGTGGCAAGAGGAGGTTGATAGTATTGAGTGCTATTAAAAGTAACTCAAAAGCTATGGATCTCCATAGCTTTAATTTTGTCCAAAAATATATTAAAAAGGAGGGGTATTGTGATGATGAGCCCTATGGATGTAAACTTTGTAGTTATAGGTGCAGGTAATGGTGGATTAGCCATGGCAGGTTATCTAGCTTATAAAGGTTTTTCAGTTAATCTTTACAACAGAACTGAGTCGAAAATCCAAAACTTAATCGATAATCCTCGCATTGACTTAAGCGGTTCCATAGAAGGTACGGGAGTACTCAATTTAGTCACAAGCAATCTTAGAGAGGCTATACAGGGAAGGGATATCATAATGGTGACAACACCTGCTACAGGCCATTATGACTTAGCTCGATTAATGGCACCTTACTTGGAAGATGGTCAGATTATAGTATTAAATCCAGGCCGCACCGGCGGGGCGCTAGAGGTTTATGAAACCTTGAGAAGTTTTGGATGCCAAAAAGAAGTTGTGGTTGCAGAAGCTCAAACGTTTATCTATGCATGTAGAGCAACAGGGCCTCAAAGTGCTAAGATATTCAGCGTAAAAAACGAGGTAGCCCTAGCGACAATTCCAGCTATACACACAGAGGAAGTCATAAGACTTTTATCCGGGGCTTATCCTCAGTTTACTCCTGCTGATAATGTAATGGAAACCAGTCTCAACAATTTTGGTGCAATATTTCATCCCGCACCGACATTGCTAAACAGTGGTCATATTGAGCGAGGACAGACTTTTGAGTATTATATTGAAGGCATAACTCCCTCAATAGGTCAAATGCTCGAGAAGCTCGATTCCGAAAGAATGAAGGTGGCTACGCTGCTGGGCGTAAAAGCCGTTTCAGCCAGACAGTGGTTAGAGGAATCCTATGGAGCAAAAGGCGACACTATTTATGAAGCAATTCAGAACAACCCGGCTTATAAGGGGCTTACAGCACCTAAAGGCCTAGATACGCGATATATATATGAGGATGTGCCATGCAGTCTGGTTCCGATTGCATCTATTGCTAAAGAACTTGGTGTTGAAACTCCTGCCATAGACACCATTATTAGATTGGCCAATATTATAACGGGGAAAAACTTCCTAGACGAAGGTAGGACAGTCGAAAAACTTGGCTTAAAGGGTATGACTGCATCACAAATTCTTGAGCTTGTTCACACAGGAGAAGTTGTTACTACTTCAAGTGAAGATGAGGAGGTGGTAGCATGATGAAAAAAGTAATTGCTGCCTCAATAGGCAATTGTGTCCATGTTGCAGGTATAATGAATTTTTTATCTCTGGCAGAAAGGGAAGGATATAGTACCTACTTTTTGGGAGCTGCGATTTCCATTGATGAACTTATCGAAGCTGTGAAAGAGGAAAGACCAGATTATGTAGGAGTAAGCTATAGACTTACACCTGAACCGCTGGAAAAAATCTTAGCAGAACTAAAGGAAAAAATATCTCTTGAACACTTAGAGGATATAAAGTGGATTTTCGGTGGGACCGAACCTACGGCTAAAGTTGCTGAAGAAAGTGGGATATTTAACTTTATCTTTAATGGAACAGAAGACCCCGATGAAGTGATTGGATTCTTAAAAGGTGTTACATTTACAAAGAGCGATGACTATCCACAAGACCTTGTTTCAAGGATTTTGTCAAAATATCCGTATCCGATATTGCGCCATCATATCGGTTTACCTTCACTGGAGGAAACCATTGATGCCATTAAGAAAATAGCTGAATCCAAAGTTTTAGATGTTATATCAATAGCACCGGACCAAAATGCACAAGAGCACTTTTTTGAACAAGAGAAGATGGATCATAGATTGGACGGTGCGGGTGGTGTGCCACTGCGCTTTAGAGAGGATTTTGAAGCAATCTATGAGGCATCCCGCCGTGGAAATTATCCAATCCTTCGTTGCTACAGTGGAACTAAAGACCTTATTCCATTTGCAGAGATGCTAAATGAAACCATAAAAAATGCGTGGTGTGCGGTTCCGCTTTACTGGTACAGTGTTTTAGACCGTAGAGGTCCCCGCACGGTTGAAGAAGCCATTAGAGAAAATCAGCAGGTTATGAAATGGCACGGCGAGCGGTCAATCCCGGTTGAAGTTAATGAGTCCCACCATTGGAGCCTGCGAGATGCTCATGATACGATAGGTGTGGTCACTGCATATTTGGCGGCATATAATGCCAAGAAAATGGGAGTTAAGGATTATGTTGCACAGTATATGTTCAACGTGCCTCCTTCTATCTCACCTGCAATGGATCTTGCAAAAATGCTAGCAAAAATTGAAATGATAGAAGACTTGCAAGATGAAAACTTTACCGTATACCGTCAGGCTCGGGCAGGTATTGCCAGCTTGCCTGCGGATCTTGCTCAGGCTAAAGGACAGCTTGCAGCATCTGCTTATCTTGCTATGGCCATAAAGCCGCATATTTATCATGTTGTAGGTTACTGTGAAGCTCACCACGCAGCAACTGCCGACGATATTATCGAAAGCTGCAAAATAGTGCGGGGCATTATCAGAAACACGATGTTGGGGGCTGTGGATATTACCAAAGACTCCAAGATACAGGAACGAAAGAATGAGCTGATTGAAGAAGCGAGTATTACCTTACAAGCTATAAGAGCATTAAGTCCTGATGTAAAGGACCCATTGACAGATCCGGCCACTCTTACTAAAGCTGTGGAAATCGGAATACTTGATGCGCCACATCTTAGAGGAAATCCTGCTGCTAGGGGAGATTTAGTAACACAGTTGGTTGATGGGGCTTTATATGCATACGATGCGCAGGAAAAACGCATCATTAGCGAAAAGGAACGCATTGACAGGATATTAAATAAAAATAAAGTAAGCTGTGTTGCAGTATAAACCGGCTTTTGCCGGTTTATATTTTTCTCTTCATTTCCCTTAACAAAAATTGACTTTATGTGAGTTGCTTTCTGTGTTGAAATCAAAATTTTTTCAAAAAAATCAAAGTTTATGCTTTGATTTTTTATATCTATAAAATCAGTATTCGCATTTTGTGCTGCTCTTGTTTTTACAGCGGCATTCTGCTAATATTATAAAACAAGATTACTTTTAAAGTAGAAACATATTTACTCAAGCATGTCAAGATACTATATAAAAATACAGAAAAACAATTGCTTTTTAAAACGGAGGTTGTCTATGACCACAAACAATGGAGTAACAATTGATTTTTTGAAAAATATAAATTCCCCTTTTGACAAGAAATTAGGATTAAGAGTGGTTGAGGTGGAAAGGGGCAAGGCAGTTATAGAGCTGAATATAAAGCAAGAATTTTTGAACAGCAACGGTATAATTCATGGTGGGTTAACGGCCAGTTTATGTGACACAGCCATGGGTGCTTCGGCAATGACACTGGGTGTTAATCCCTTAACTGTGGAGATGAAAGTAAATTACCTATCTCCAGGCGGCACTGACGGCAAATTTATCGCTGTGGGCAGAGTTATTAAAGAGGGTCGCACGTTGATATTTGCCGAAAGTGAAATATATTATAACGATAAACTTATAGCTAAAAGCATTGGAACATATATTGTAAAACAACCAAGGGAAATTGTAGGCTGACTTGTGTATTTACGCGCTATTTTATTGATAAAACCTTAAATATAAGAGAGCCGAAAGGTGGGTTATCTATTACCCGGATATTTTTATTTTACAAGGAGGTTTATTTATGCTGCTTGATTTAAGTCCCTATGCTTTTAAGATAGGACCTATCGCTGTGCATTGGTACGGAATATTCATGGCAATTTCGTTTTTGGTGGGTTCGTATCACTTATTAAAGATGGGCAAAAAGAAGGGTTTCGATGAAGATTTTTTACTAAACCTTGCTATGACGGTAATCATTGCAGGGATAATAGGGGCAAGACTGATGTTTGTACTGTGCAATTACCCGCAATGGTTTATTTCGGCGCCTTTGAATGTGATAAAAATATGGGAAGGCGGCTTGGCTTGGCATGGCGGACTTCTTGGTGGCCTTTTAGCCGGCTGGTCATACTGTAAGAAAAACGGAGTAAACCCTTATGTTTTGGCTGATTGGACAGTGGTTGGCTTATCTTTCGGGTATTTCCTTGTAAGAATAGCCAATATTTTTAATCAAGAAGTTTTAGGCAGGATGACTCAATTTTCATTTGGACGTTGGCCGGCTCAGCTTATAGGTTCTTCCATCGGCTTGATACTGCTGATACGATATATTTATCTCCAAAAAAAGGAGGTTCCTCCGGGATATCAGTTCTGTTCATTTATTTGGTATCACCAACTGCTTAGAGCTGTTATAGAAGAGACAGTGAGGGAAAACCCGGTGTATTTAATAAAATATGTAAATCCACGCTGGGGCTTGGGAGTGGTAACGCTGACACAGTGGTTTACACCACTTGTAATGGGCATTGCATATTATATGTATAAAATCTCTAATAAATACAATGTAAAAGACAGCGACAGTTAAATCATTGACTTGCAATGAGAATTGAGGTATCATTTTATATGTAGCATAAGCGCTATGCGCCTGTAGCTCAGCGGATAGAGCACCGGCCTCCGGAGCCGGGTTTTGCGGGGGTTCAAGTCCCTCCAGGCGCACCATATGATTTACCAAGGCTTTTAGCCTTTTGTATTTGCAGGTGGAATAAAATCATAGTTATATAATAGATGCTTTATCGAAACAGTAGTTATTCAAGATATTTGTAACTTTTTTATAAGTTAAAGAGCCTCCGGGCTCTTTTTTCATAAATGGACGACCGCATCTTGCAGTGCCGATTCATATGTTATAACACAATTTATATAAAAGTAAATACTCGAAGCGTCCTTGACGTAATCGACGGCTGGATTCATTTGTAATTTTATGGGGAAATATCGTATAATAAAACTGAAAATTAGGGGAGGAGGTAATATCGAGTGGATATGTTGGCCGAAGTCGAGAAAGCCAAGGAATTAGTAGATATGGCATTAAGTTTTAACGGTATTGTCGAGGCAAAGCTAATACATTCAAGAGATATTGTAGTGGATGAAAGAGTAAGATTTCAGTGCAGCTATTCAGGTTGTAGGGATTATGGACGAAAGCTTATGTGCCCTCCGCATACTCCCGGCGTGGATGAATTTAAAAAGATTTTATCAAGCTACTATATGGCTGTTTTAGTACAATTAGAAGGAGCCATAGTAAATAAAGATAATTGGGAGCCTGAAACGGATCGGTGGGCATTGCAGCTTCATGATATTATTTATAAATTAGAAAAAAAGGCTTTTTCACTTGGATTTCCTTTTGCAGCAGGATTAATTGGAGGTTCATGTAAACTATGCAAGGATTGTCCGGGAGAAAACGATACTAATGCTAAGTGCCTGCATCGGGAAAAGGCAAGACCTTCAATGGAAGCCATGGGCATCGATGTGTTATCGACTTGTAAGAACACAGGAATAAAAGTGGAGTTTTCGCCGACAAAGGTCATATGGGCGGGAATGGTGTTGCTCGCTTAATAAGATAAATACCGATAAAATATTACAAAAACATTACAGTTATGTTTAATTAGCCACTTTCCATAAAAGAGGTGTTATAATTAAATAGTGCTTCATATTTTTCACGTTCGGAGTACATAAAAACAAGGAGGATGTATAATATTCAAAAAATTATGCACGTATAAGCGGCATGTAACAAGTCCTTATCGACAAGTATATGCCGCAGTTTTTCTTACTTAAAAGATTTGTATTATCTGAAAGGAAGATAAATATGACTAGCAGTCGAAGTTGGAGAAAGTTTATTACATGTATTATTATTACCCTGCTTATTTCGGCAATTTTTGCACCGATAAAAACTTGTTTGGCTGCAGCCCAGGTTCAGGTATTATTAAACGGAGAGAATTTGGACTTTGATGTTCCGCCGATTATAGAAAATGATCGCACATTAGTGCCTTTTAGGAAAATTGGCGAAGCACTTGGCGCTCAAGTCGAATGGGATCAGGAGACCAAAACTGTTACGGCTTATAAGGAAGATAAAACAGTAATCCTGCGTATTGGAGACTATACAGCCTATGTAAATCAAACTCCTGTAGAATTGGACATGCCTCCTGTGCTCAAAGATAATAGAACCTTGATACCCATAAGGTTTTTTAGCGAAGCTTTTGGAGCTACGGTTATGTGGGATAATGCCATTCGAACGGTTGTGATAAATACGGGCGAAAAGCCTTCAAAATACATAATGGGCTATTACTACTCCCAATCTTATGAAGATTTTTTAAAAAACCTTGATAAAATGTCGGCTATAGCAGTTAAATGGTACACTTTGGACGATAGCGGCGGTTTGACTAATAAAGATAATTTGCGCCATATAAATGTTCCTGAGGGTTATGACAGCGTGACTAAACTCTCTAAAGAAAATGGCATAGAGATTCACATGCTTGTATTTGAAAGCGATAAAACCAGGCTTCAAACTGTATTGGCAACTCCTGAATCCCAAGCAGGCTTGATAAACCAGATAATTGCAACAGTTGAAAGCGAAGGTTTCGATGGAGTTAATATTGATTTCGAGGCTGTAACGAGTGAAGAAAAGGAGCAGTTCAATGAATTTATAAAGAGCCTTTACGAAAACTTAAAAGCCCGAGGCAAATCGTTAAACCTTTCACTGCCAGTTAAGACTGAAAAAGTTGATTGGAGACCGGGATATGATTATGTAACACTTGGCAAGTATTGTGATTTTGCAGTTTTAATGGCCTACGACAAGAATCCGGGTACACCCGGTCCCCAATCGGGAATCGATTGGGTGGAGGAAGTTGTAGATTATGCCATAGCCCGCATTCCGGCAGAAAAAATAGTATTAGGTATAGGCTGTTACGGATATGATTGGGCTAATGGGGGAAGAAGCACTGTTATTTTAGAAAACAACGGTGCAACCTACTTAAAATTCGCCGATGAACTTTTGAAAAAATATGGTTTAAACCTCAATCTTGATCAAAATTCAGGTCTCCTAAACGGAAAGTATACCGATGAAAATGGACTTGTGCATGAAGTTTGGATGGAAAGCGATTATTCGGTAGATGCTAAGGCTAAAATGGTTATGCAAAAAGGATTAAAAGGTATTGCCATATGGAGATTAGGCTACACTACCCCATCGTTTTGGGATACTTTAGCGAATAATTTCGAACCTGCGAAAATGAATTAAAATGTAACGCCTTTTTATTTGTATATTATGTAATAAATTAAGACCCTCTTGTCATCAGGGTCTTAATTTATATCTTAGCCGATATGCTTTTAATTAATCAATGAAATTCAATTTAGAAGTTTATATGGTAAGATGACAGTTATCATGTATACAAATATCTTTAAAAAGATGATATAATAAATAAGATACATATTTGGAGGCACAATCATGCGAACGTTAGCTCTTGTAGGAAAGAGCGGTACAGGCAAAAGCCATAAAGCTCAAATAGTCGCAAAAAGAAATGGAATAAATTTTATAATAGACGACGGTCTTCTTATACATGGCAGCAGGGTGCTTGCCGGCTATTCGGCTAAAAGGGAAACTACGCGGGTAGGAGCGATTCGTCGAGCTATCTTTCAAGATCCGGCACATGCAGATGAAGTAAAAAGCAAGATTTCAGAGATGAAGGTAGACAGCCTTCTTATTCTGGGCACGTCATATTCCATGATTGAAGTAATATGTAAAACTCTTGATATACCAATGCCGGAGCAGATTATCAAAATAGAAGATGTTTCTTCACCGAGGGAAATTAACACTGCTATCAGGATACGCGAAACAACCGGGAAACATATAATCCCCGTCCCTACTCTGGAAATAAAAAAAGACTTTTCCGGATTTCTTTTAGATCCTTTACGAATATTTAGAAAGGGAAAGAGCAAATATCCGGAAATGTTGGAGGAAAAATCCGTTGTAAGACCTACTTACAGCTACATGGGCAGGTATACCATAAACGATACTACTGTAAATCAGATTGCTCTATATACTGCTCGACAGGTGCCGGGAATCGGTCCTGGAGGGAGAGTTTTTATTGAAAACAATGCAAATGGAGTTATATTAAAACTTGAGCTATCTGTTGAGTATGGTATACAAATGCAGCCAGTCCTTGCTGAGGTAAAAAAGAAAGTAACCGAAATGATTGAACATATGACAGGCTTAAATGTTTTAAGTGTAGATGTAATTGCAAAAAATCTTTATTTTAAGCCTGAGCCGAAAAATAAAAACTAATATAAAATGTATTAAAATTTAAGGAGGTTTACCATGTTTCAAATAATAGACAAAAAAGACCTAGCGCCATCCATCAAACAGTTTGTGGTAGATGCGCCGCTAGTAGCTCAAAAAGCCCGGCCCGGGCAGTTTATAATCCTGCGGATAAAAGAAGGTGGAGAAAGAATCCCCCTTACGATAGCTGACTATGACACACAAAAGGGCACTATAACAATAGTATTCCAAGAAGTTGGCAAAACAACCAAAGAACTAGGAACACTTAAAGCCGGGGATTACTTGGCAGACTTTGTAGGTCCATTAGGCAAGGCAGTAGAATTTTCAAACCACAAAAAAGTTCTCGGAATTGGCGGAGGACTTGGGGTAGCTCCACTATATCCAAAACTCAAGATGCTGCATGAAAACGGAGCTGAGGTAATCAGCATCATTGGTGCAAAAACAGCTGATATGCTTATAATGGAAGAAGAAATAAAGGCGGTCAGTGATAAAACATATGTCTGCACAGATGACGGTTCAAAAGGGCGTCATGGCTTTGTCACTGTAGTTCTTAAGGAGCTGCTGGAGCAGGGAGAGAAATTTGATGAAATCATTATCATAGGCCCGCCAATATTGATGAAAATTGGGACAGAAATTGCCAAACCATATAATATACCTATAATGGTCAGCTTAAATCCAATTATGATAGACGGTACAGGCATGTGCGGAGGCTGCAGGGTGACAGTGGGTGGAGAAACTAAGTTTGTGTGTGTAGATGGTCCTGCATTTGATGGAAGTAAGGTAGATTTCGATGAACTTATGAAGCGGCTCCAAACATATACAAGCGAAGAAAAATTAGCATTAGATAAATATCATAGCGAAAGGGGTGCCTGCAAATGCCATCAATAAACAGAAGCAAAACAAAAACCCCCATGCCTTCACAAGATGCAAAATTGCGCAGCAAAAACTTTAATGAAGTTGCACTAGGCTATACAGAAGAAGATGCAATAAATGAGGCCCAGAGATGTCTAAACTGCAAGAAACCTTCATGTATGGAAGGTTGTCCGGTACAGGTTCAAATACCTCGTTTTATTAAACATATAGCAGAAAAAAACTTCGAAAGTGCCATAAGCGTTATAAAAGAAACCAATAGTCTTCCGGCAGTATGCGGAAGAGTTTGCCCTCAAGAAGAACAGTGTGAGCAAAAATGCGTACTGGCAAAAAGAGGAGACCCGGTAGGCATTGGAAGACTTGAAAGATTTGCGGCTGATTGGGAGCGGCAGCAGGGGGTAAAAATTCCTGATAAAGCTAATCCCATAGGCAAAAAGGTGGCAGTAATAGGTTCCGGCCCTGCAGGTCTTACCTGCGCCGGAGATTTAGCCAAGCTGGGCTATGATGTTACAGTATTTGAGGCTTTTCATGAACCTGGCGGAGTCTTGATTTATGGTATACCTGAGTTCCGATTACCTAAAGAAATAGTAAAGCAAGAAGTAGATTTCTTAAAAAAACTTGGTGTAAAGGTACAAACAGATATGGTCATGGGTAAGGTATTGACAGTAGATGATATTTTCGAGAAGGGATATGAGGCTGTATTTATAGGAACAGGTGCAGGCCTGCCCAAGTTTATGAAAATTCCCGGGGAGAACTATCTAGGTGTATATTCGGCTAATGAATTTTTAACAAGGATAAATCTCATGAAGGCCTACAAATTTCCTGAAACTGATACACCGGTGAAGGTTGGCAAGAAAGTAGCAGTTGTAGGTGGAGGCAACGTAGCTATGGACTCGGCAAGATCTGCCCTTAGAATGGGAGCCGAGGAGGTATACATAGTTTACAGACGCTCGGAATCAGAAATGCCTGCAAGAAAAGAAGAGTTTGAACATGCTAAGGAAGAGGGAATTATATTCAAATTTCTGACAAATCCAACCCGCATAATCGGTGATGAAAAGGGATGGGTAAAAGGCTTGGAATGCATTCAAATGGAACTTGGCGAGCCTGATGCCTCAGGCAGACGCAGGCCGGTTCCCATAAAAGGTTCCGAATTCACCCTGGATATGGATACGGTAGTGATTGCCATAGGGACCGGTCCAAACCCTCTACTAATTGAGGCTACGGAAGGTCTTAAGCTCAACAAATATGGGTATATTGAAACCGATGAAGATGGCAGGACTTCAAAAGAAGGAGTCTGGGCAGGCGGAGATATAGTGACTGGTTCGGCTACGGTTATCTTAGCAATGGGTGCCGGCAAGAAAGCTGCTCAATCGATACATGAGTATCTGCAAGGTAAATAAGCAGCGCAAAGCGATAAAATATAAAAGATAATGCATAAAGGGCGGAACCGTTTTATAATTAGTGTAGTTACTTTTTCCGCCCTTTTATGAATCTGATGAAGGAATTATTAAATCCTCGTTGAAATATATTTAATAAGGCGTAATTTAGAGGAGAGATAAGGATGAAGATAGGTATTCCTAGAGCACTGGCTTATTATGCCTACTACCCGTTTCTGGAAACCTTTTTTGAGAAGCTGGGTTTTGATGTAGTGGTATCTGACAAAACGACCAAAGAAATTATGGATTTGGGCATTGAAGATGCTATCACTGATGCCTGTGTTCCTATTAAATTATTTCATGGTCATGTGCGGAATCTCAAGGATAGAGTTGATTACGTGCTAGTTCCACGACTAGTGAAGATAAAACATGATGCTACCTTTTGTCCTAAATTTTTAGGATTGCCGGACATGCTCTCTTGTTCCATACCACAGTTTAAAAATATGTTAGAAGTAAGGGTGGATTTAAAAAGAGGCAGACTTGACTTATTTATGCTTTGCATGAAATTTGCTAAGAAGTTTAAGAAAAGTTTTTTTAAAGCATATAATGCATATTTAAAAGCATTACTGAGTTTTAAAAATTATACTCATCAATTTCTGCAAGGAGGTATCCCGCCTCTGGGAATTGTTGGGCAGAAAAAAAATAGTCCCATATGTCTTGCGGTTTTGGGTTATCCATATATGCTCTATGATCCATACTTAAGTTTAGATCTTATAAAAAAACTGATAAATATGGGTGTATATGTGGTTACTCCTGAGATGCTTAGGGAAAAGGATAAGCAAAAACAAGCAAGTAAACTTAAAAAGACGCTTTTCTGGACATTTAGCAATGAAGTTATAAGGTCGGCATATTGTCTTTTTGAAAATCAAAATGTTGATGGAATAATACACGTTACAGCCTTCGGATGTGGCCCTGACTTTATTGTTGATAAACTTATGGAAATTGATGCTAAGAAGTACGAAATGCCATATCTGACTATAACACTTGATGAGCAAACTGGTCAGGAAGGTTTAAATACAAGGCTTGAAGCTTTTGTGGATATGTTGAAAATAAAAAAAGCAAAGAAAGAGGCGGCAATGGCATGAGAAAGGTTTCCTTTCCTTATATGGGAACATCTTATATCCCGTTTGAAAGATTGTTAACAGCATTTGGTAATGAAGTGGTAGTTCCTCCAAGACCTACTGAAGAAACAATCAGCTATGGGACTAAATATGCTCCCGAATTTGCCTGCTATCCTTTCAAGATTGTCTTAGGAACATATATCCAAGTGCTTGAAGCAGGAGCCGATACTTTGGTTTCTTCCGGCGGTGTTGGACCTTGTAGAGCAGGCCTGTATACGACTCTACAGGAAAAAATATTAAAAGATTTAGGATACGAATTTGAAATGATTACATTAGAGCCACCCGGAAGACATCTCAGGGATTTGATAGATAATATAAAAAAACTGATAAACGACAGGCTTAGTTTAAAGGATTATATATCTATAGGCCGATTTGCATGGAAACAATTAGTTCTTTTGGACAAGGCGGAGAGGTTGTCACACAAGATGAGACCCTTGGAGGTCAAAAGAGGTGACACCACTCAAACATATAAAAAATGTGTAGAATTAATTGCAGGAGCAAAAAAATATAGTGATTTAAGGGAAATAGAACGTGAAGTTGAGCTTTTATATGATGCGATAGAAAAAAAAGATTACGATCCGATAAAAATTGGAATTGTAGGAGAAATCTATGTTTTACTGGAGCCCTCTTCAAATTTGGAAATTGAAGAAATGCTGGGAGAATTGGGAGTTTATGTTGAGCGTTCCATGTTTCTATCAGAATATACCATATCTAATGCAGTAA
Organism: Tepidanaerobacter sp. EBM-38; assembly: GCA_001896545.1. Classification (GTDB taxonomy): domain Bacteria; phylum Bacillota; class Thermosediminibacteria; order Thermosediminibacterales; family Tepidanaerobacteraceae; genus Tepidanaerobacter. The sequence goes on from MPOT01000025.1 coordinate 72,618, forward strand.
TGGATTTATTCCATATTGCAGGCGATAGAGATGCTAAGAAAATGGCTGCTCCCTATTTTAAGGAAATGTGCGGAGGTCATGGCAGGGAATCGGTAGGAAACTCGGTGCTCTTTGCAAAAAGAGGCTTTGATGGGATAATTCAGCTTTCACCTTTTACCTGCATACCTGAAATCGTAGCAAAGAGTATTCTTCCAAAGGTATGTAAAGAGCATGGGCTGGGGTTTTTAACCATAAGTCTTGATGAACAGACAGGGAAAGAAGGCTTACGAACCCGGCTGGAGGCTTTTGTAGATTTACTTATGGCTAAACGAAAAAAAGCTGAGTCTTTTAGGGTTAAATCACAGTATGTAAAGGAGATGGCTTAATTGTCCCATTATCTAGGTGTTGATGTGGGTTCGGTTAGCACGAACCTTGTTTTAATAGATGAGGACGGCTTTTTAGAAGAGGCAATATATATCAGGACACAGGGCAATCCCATAAAAGCTGTTCAAGAAGGGATGGAACAGCTTTCATTTCGGAATAAGGGCAAATGGAATGTAAAGGGAGTTGGGGCTACCGGCAGCGGCCGTCAATTGGCAGGTGTAATCGTTGGTGCGGATGTAATAAAAAACGAGATTACCGCGCATGCGGTGGCGGCTCTGCGAGAAGTTCCGGATGTCCAGACGGTTCTTGAAATAGGCGGCCAAGACTCTAAAATTATCATTCTTAGAGATGGAGTTGTGACTGATTTTGCCATGAATACGGTATGCGCCGCAGGGACAGGTTCATTTCTTGACCAACAAGCCAATCGGTTGAATATTCCCATAGAGGAGTTTGGCGATTATGCTTTAAAGTCTGAAAGTCCTGTGCGCATTGCCGGTAGATGTGCTGTTTTTGCCGAGTCGGATATGGTTCATAAACAGCAGTTAGGATATAAAACCCAGGATATCATTCGTGGCTTGTGCGAAGCTCTAGTAAGAAACTATTTAAATAATATTGCAAAAGGTAAAGAAATTCGTCCCCGCATAGTTTTTCAAGGTGGGGTAGCAGCAAATACTGGTATGAAAGCAGCCTTTGAAGATGCTCTTGAAGAAGAAATATACATTCCAAAGCACTATGATGTTATGGGTGCAATAGGTGCCGCATTGTTGGCAAAGGATGCGGAGATATCCAAAACCCGATTTAAGGGATTTGGATTATCAAACATAGAATTTACAGCCGACAGTTTCGAATGTAGCGGTTGCCCAAACCATTGTGAGGTTGTTAATATAAAGATGGAGGGCAAGGTCATAGCTCGATGGGGAGATAGATGTAATAAGTGGAAAATTGTAGATAATGGAGTAGCATAATATACTTTAAAAAGTAAAGAAAGAGTGGAAATGATAAGGGGTGCCATTTGAGCGGCACCCCTTAAATAATGGGTATAACAGTAATACCTTTCATACAGCTTAGCGGTTGCATTGCCACATGTGTAAGTACTCTTTTCGAGAATTACTCATCGCCTAAATAGTCATTATATCCTATTGTTTCAAGCCTTTCGGCCTTAGCCGTTACTTCGGACTTCATATTTTCCTTATATTTTTTTATATGGTCTCTAATAGCAGCATATTTAATTCCCAAGATTTGTGCCGCAAGCAAGCCGGCATTTATTGCATTGTTTATTGCTACAGTAGCAACAGGAACGCCACCGGGCATTTGAACTATTGAAAACAATGAGTCAAGACCATTTAAAGTGGAGGTTTTGATGGGCACGCCGATGACCGGTAATGTAGTAATAGCTGCTACCATTCCGGGAAGGTGAGCAGCCCCCCCTGCACCTGCTATAATTACCTCGATGCCTCTTGATTCCGCATATCGAGCGTAGTCAAACATCCGCTGAGGGGTTCGATGAGCAGATACTATGGTAATCTCATAATTTATGTTGAATTTCTCTAATACTTTAGCAGCTTCCTTCATTACGGGAAGGTCTGAGTCGCTACCCATGATTATACCTACCAAAACCTTATCATCCATTTTCTATCCCTCCGAAATGACTTTTATAGTTTTTCTTACCATATCAGCCTTTTTTAAAGCACTATCCAGATTTTTGTCAACAATGGTGACATGCCCCATTTTTCTAAAAGGCTTTGTTTCCTTTTTTCCGTAAATATGAAGGTTTACGCCTGGTATGCTCAGTATATCTTCTACACCTTCAAAACAAGGTTTGCCTTGGTAGCCTTCAGCACCAAGAAGATTAACCATCACTGCCGGTATTATTAATTCAGTAGAACCTAGAGGTAAACCTGTTATTGCTCTTAAATGCTGCTCAAATTGTGATGTAATACAGGCCTCAATGGTATAATGCCCGGAATTATGAGGCCTAGGAGCTATTTCATTTACAAGAACCTTTTTATCCGGTGTCAGAAACATTTCTATACCAAAAATACCGACACCATCCAAAGCCTCGACACATCTCATAGCCAAATCCAAAGCTTGTCTTTTGACAGATTCTTCAATGCGGGCCGGAGCTACTGTATTATCACATATATTGGCCCTTTGGTCAAAAGTCATTTCTACGACGGGGTAACATTTTATTTCCTTATTTGTGTTTCGCGCAACCATTACTGCTAATTCTTTTTCAATAGGAATAAGTTCCTCTAAAAATGAGTCGCATTTTAAGGCATTTGAAATATCTTCAGGTTTTTCAATTACATAAACACCTCGGCCATCGTAACCGCCCTTACATGCCTTTTGAACTGCGGGAAGCCCGAAATTCTCAATAGCATCGGACAAATCATCATTTACCATGACCCAGCGGGCGGTAGGTATGCCGTTTTTGTCCAGCATCTGTTTTTGTTTAGATTTATCCTGTATAATTTCAAGAACATGAGGAGAAGGGAATATTTTATGTCCTTTTGCGCTGAGTTCGTTAAGTATACGAGTATTTATATGTTCTATCTCAAAAGTAGTAATGTCGCTATTTACGACAAGTTCACGAATTTTATCCTCATCGTAAAATCCTGCTACGATTTGGCGGTCTACTAATGAATAGGCTGGGCACTCAGGTGTAGGATCGAGAACCGTTACGGTAAAATTAAGTTTTTTTGCTTCCTGTGCCAGCATTTTCCCCAGTTGACCGCCTCCGATAATGCCAATTTTAAAATCCATTGGGTGAGCCATGAATTAGTTCATCTCCTAAAATAATTACTTTGTTTGAAAAGTATTATATCATAAACTTGGACAATTTTATACAAACACAAGAAACCTGTTAATGACTAACTATCGATACCATTAGGTAAAAGTACCTCGCTAGTCATTAACAGGTAATATTATATTTCCCAAAAAAAATAGAGTTATAACGATAATTTGATGGATATTTTACCAAATGCTATAATAATAGATGAGCGGCCCATAATCATTTTAGCAGACTGTAAAAGCTGCCGGACAATATTATGTATATTCAAAATTGACATAATAACACTAAATTAACTCGGAGGTAGTAAATTGATGGAATTACCAATCGGTCCAACGTACATGGAAATAAATTTGGATACGATAGCAAGTAATACGAATAATATAAAGAGATTAATTGGAAATAAAGAACTGATGGCTGTTGTAAAGGGCAATGCTTACACCCATGACATGATTGAAGTTTCCAAAACTGTTCTAAAGAATGGTGCATCAAGGTTGGGCGTTGGAAGACTTGAAGAAGGAATTTACTTGCGGAAGGCAGGTATAACCGCGCCAATCTTAAATATGTGTTTGAATATGGAAGGTCAAGAAAGAGAAATAGTTAAGTATGATATTGTACAGACGGTCTGCGATTTGGACACCGTACACAGGCTTTCCTGTGAAGCGGCAAAAATGAATAAAAGTGCAAAAATCCATGTTAAGATTGATACGGGTATGGGCAGAATAGGTATTTTCCCAGAGGATGCATTGAATTTCATCAGCGAAGTTAGCACTATGCAGAATATAGAGCTAGAGGGTGTATATACCCATTTTGCCACTCCTCATGATAAAGAATTTATGAGTTATCAGTTAAAACTGTTTTCAAGTGTTTTGAAACGGCTTAATCAAGAAGGGTATTCAATACCGCTTAAACACTGTGCATCGAGCGAAGCATTTGTTGCCATGCCAGATACATGGAAAAAGTTTGATATGGTTAGAATCGGTGATCTTGTATATGGTGTCTATAACTCAGAAGAAGAAAAAGATAAAATCAAAGTCAATTTTGCTCAGACCTTTAAAACAACCATAGTATTCCTAAAAAAACTGGGCCCAAATACCAGTATAGGCTATGATAGAACATACATAACCGATAAAGATACAATTATTGCAACACTGCCTGCAGGATATAATGACGGATATACTAAGCTATACTCAAATAATGGTATTGTGCTCGTAAGAGGCAAAAAAGCTCCTGTGGTGGGAAGAGTATGTGCAGATCAGATGATGATAGATGTTACAAATATTCCGGATGCTAAGGTCGGCGATGAGGTTGTTTTGTGGGGAAGACAAGGCAATGAAACAGTGCTGCCTGTATATGATTATATTTTCATGGGTGACAAGCAGAGAGTTCCAAAAGTGTTTATAAAAAATAATAAACCGTGGAAAGTCAAGAGCATATTTGGGGAAAAGGTATTTTAAACGCATTAAAAATAATTTACTAATACCAAGATCAACGGGGGTGATTGTTTGACCAAAATTTTAGTTATAGGCGGTGGGCCGGCAGGGCTTACAGCAGCCATTGAAGCTGCTAAGCAAGGATTTGATGTAACACTCTTTGAAAAAGCTAAAATCGGTGAAAATATAAAATGTGCCGAAGGCTTTTTCGATACCATGAAATTGTTGGGAAAACCATGTGCAGGTGTATTGTTTAAAGTGGAACAAATTATAGTAAAAGCTAAATCGACGTATAGCTTTGATGCCAGTTATTTAAATTTATGGATGATTGATAGGGCAGTTTGGCAAAAAGCATTGTCAAAGCAAGCAGAAAATAATAATGTTATAATTAAACAAGATTTTCCTGTTCAGCATAGAGAGTTAGAACAACTAAGAACAGCATATGATTATATTATAGATGCAAGCGGTGCTCCCTCGGTTACATCAAGGTTATATGGTTTTTCAAGTTTTCATAAAGAAAATTCCGCAAGGACAGTTCAATACACTTTAAAAGGAGACTTTTCTCATATCGGTAATTGCCTTAAAGTTGGTCTGATGCCGGATTTTTGGGGATATTATTGGATTTTTCCGAAAGGAAAGGATGTTGCAAACGTCGGTGTCGGAGATTTCTATCCGGTGCAAAGTGAAAGCCTGTGGGCGCGCCTTGATAAGATAATTGAACAAGAAGGTTTAAGCGAGTATGAAATATTAAAAAAAATCGGCGGTATATGCCCGACGGCAATACCTGAAAGTTTAAAGTATGATAATATATTATTGGTAGGCGATGCGGCGGGCCTTACATCTCCTTTGCACGGCGGAGGACTCGATATGGCTGTTATAAGTGCCATGGAAGCCGTAAAAGCCATAGCTTCTAATGCTCAATCCTATGATAAAAATTTGAGAGCAGTTTTTGCTGCAAAACTGAAGTTTGAAAGGTTTTTAGCTAAACTATGGCGTCAAAGGAATCTCGATGAAATGGATGAGTTAATTAAGAATTTAGAAAAAAATAGGATATATGGTTTTATGCTAAATCCTCATCTGATAAATGATACTACGATAACTTTATTAGAAAAGTTTTTTGCAAAACAGCAGTCTGTTGAAAGCTAAAAATATTATTATAAAGTAAATATCTCATAAAAAACGAAAATTTTTGTATTAATAAAAAATGTTTTTTAATTTTTCTCAAAAAAAAGGAAGTATCGCAAGTTATTTAAAGGCAACCATGCGATGCTTCCTTTTTAGATTTACTTTGTTTTGGTTTTTGGAGTTATTCTACGAGTAATTTCGGCTATTTCGTCAGCAAAACTAGAGATCGGCTTTCCTTCTTTTATACCTTGGGCTACTTTTTTTAAACGAGTGATTAGGTTCGGATCTGTTGTGATACTGACTGTTTTAATACCAGTGTCGGCTCTTTTGATTTCATCGGCTACTTTAGTCTTAATTTCTTCGGTTTTTTTAGCTTCAATATTCGGATTTGTTTCCAAACCAACCATGGCTGTAGAATCAGTTATAACAACAGTAGCCGATTTAACACCTTCGACCTTCTCCGCTGCCTTAGCTAACTTAGTAGCTCTTGTATGAGCTGAAGTTGCCGGCTTTTTAGCAGGCGACGGCGTAGGCGTCATTTTTGCAGGAGGAGCCGGCTTGGGAGCTGGTTTTTTAGTTGTGCTACAACCGCCAAGGGCCAATGAAAGACTTAAAGACAGTATTAAGCTTAATACCAATATTTTTTTCATGGCTTTTTCCCTCCTATCTAGTTTTATCATAAGAAATTTGAAGGTATTTTATACTGTAAGTTTAAGGGTAAAATTATCAGCCAGAGTTTACCATGTGTGATTTGTGGTATAATATACTTGAGGTGGTTTTAGTGTTTGAACTGCTGTCACGAGTTTCAAAATATATTTTTATTGCTCTCATATATTATTTTTTGTTCAATTTCCTAAAAATAATGATGGCAGATTTAAGAAGAGAAAAAAACTATCCAAAGGAAACTGGATTTATCTTAGTAGAAGAAAATGGCAAAAAACACACGCTGTTTGATATAAATACGATAGGCAGAGCTGATGATGCAGATATAATTATTGATGACCCTTTTATTTCCAGCAAACATGCTTTAATTGCAAAAAGAGGTTCAAAGTTAGTAATTCAAGACTTAAACAGTACAAATGGCACATTTTTAAATGGTAAAAAAATTAAAAAACCGGTTAGGTTAAAAGAAAAGGACGAAATTCGTCTGGGTACAAAAAAATTTACGTTCTTAAGAGGTGAAACCATTGGAACCGGGGACCGAAGCTACTTACAATAAAAATATAGCAATAACTGCATTAATAGGACTTATAGCATCTCTGCTGCTATCAGTGCGTGAAGGTTCTTTTTCCCCTGTGCCTATTTATGGTGATATAATTTTTATGGTGATTATGTTTTTTGGATATTTTTTAAGTAATATTTTATTTCCCGAACAAGATCCAGCATTACTTATTCTTGTAAGTTTTATAGCTCAATTAGGATTGATAATGCTCTACAGAATAAACCCCGAATCGGCTGTCAAGCAACTAGCTTGGTTTGGGATAGGTTTATTTTTATTTTTTGCAAGTACATTTATATCTAAAGCTTGGGTTGAAGTTAGGATAGGTTCATTTTACCTTTTTGTGATAACTGCATTATTATTGGCATCACCACTAGTTCTTGGAGTGGAACGCTGGGGTTCTAAAAGCTGGATAACATTTCAAAATTTCTCATTTCAGCCTTCAGAGTTGGCAAAAATAACATTCAGTCTTTTTTTGGCCGACAGCTTAAAAAATAAAAAGATAGAGAATCCATGGCAGTTTTTTGGGCAAATTTTTATAATCCTGGCTCTTTTGGCAGCAGCCAAAGATTTGGGTGGAGCAATGCTTTTTTATTGTACGGCTCTTGCAATTATTTTTGTGGCTACATCTCGCATAGATCTCACAATAATCGGCATTGTCATTGCATGTATTGCAGGCCTTTTAGGCTATGAATTTTTTGGACATGTACAAGTCAGGGTGAAGGCGTGGTTAAATCCTTGGGAAGATGTCCCAGGTAAGGGTTATCAAATCGTACAATCACTTTTTGCTATAGCTGAAGGCGGATTTTTTGGTACCGGCTTAGGTCTCGGGCGTCCAGACTATATACCGGCTGTTACCACGGACTTCATTTTTTCGGCATTTTTTGAAGAATTTGGTTTTTTAGGCGCATCGGCATTAATTGTAGTATATTTTTTATTGGTATATAGAGGGATAAGGATATCATTATCCATAAAAAATAGCTTTCTAAGCTTGTCAGCTTTAGGTATTACATCTTTTTTCGGAATACAAATTTTTACTATAATAGGTGGAGTGATAAAACTTATTCCAATGACGGGAGTGACATTACCTTTTATGAGTTATGGCGGCAGCTCCATGGTTATGAGCTTCATTTCCTTGGGAATACTGAACGGCATAAAGATAAGGGCTTCAGGCGGTGAAAAGGATGGATAAGCTTGAGAGAAATATAAAACTCCTATTTACTGTTTTTTGTTTCCTTTTTATTTCGCTTATAATATATTTAACATATTTTACTACTGTCGAGCGGGAAAGGCTTATCAAAAGCTCATATAATCGTAGACTATGGGAGCAGGAAGAAAAAGTAATGAGGGGGACCATTTATGATAGGAAAGGCAGACCTTTAGCCGAGTCAGGCATAGAGGGTGGAAATAAAAAAAGGATATATAATGGCGGAAAAGCTATAGGACCGCTTGTAGGATATTCGGACCGAATTCTAGGCAGAGCAGGGCTTGAAAGTATTTTTAACGGTGAATTGCTGGGAATATCTGAGCAGGATCCGGTTGCACTTCTGCGCCAAAAGATATTAGGAGTAAATGAACGCGGAAGTAATTTATATCTTACCATAGATTTAGATTTGCAAAAAAAGGCTTATAATTTGTTTCAAGGTCGTAAGGGAGCATTGGTAGCACTAGAACCGAAAACCGGCCAAATTTTAGCATTAGTGAGCTCCCCAGGCTATGATCCGTCAACGATTAAGCAAGATTGGGAAACCATTTCTAATAATGAGGACAAACCTCTAATGAATCGAGCCACACAGGGTCTTTACCCTCCGGGTTCAATTTTTAAAATCATAACATTAGCAGCAGCGTTAACACATAATCCTGAAATAGAGACTGAAACCTTTTATACTCCTGGATATATAAAAGTTAATGGAAACATTATAAGAGATTCAGAACATTTATGGCCTGGTGAGTATGATTTGTCCACAGCTTTTCGATATTCGAGCAATACTGTTTTTATTCAAATAGGGCAGAGGGTGCAAAGGGAAAAAATGATATCGATGGCTGAAAGTTTTGGCTTTAACAGCTCCAATAGATGTGATATTCCCGTAGCCAAAAGCACTTTTCCCAGACCTTCTATGCTTGGAGGTGATGTTGAAATGGCCGAGGCTTTTATAGGCCAAGGGAAGATTTTGGCTACACCAATGGAGATGGCTCAGGTAGCTGCGATTATTGCAAATGAAGGCAGAGCAGTAACCCCATATATTATGGAAAAAATTATTTCTCCACTGGGGGATGTAAAAACTGTGAAATCTAGCACAAGCACGACTCAGATAGTGAGCAAGCAAGTAGCCGATAAGATAAAAGCCCTTATGGTAGAAGTCATAAGAAACGGTACCGGAACCGCTGCAGCAATAAATGGAATTGAAGTTGCCGGTAAAACAGGAAGTGCTGAAAATCCGCATGGTAGGGCACATGCTTGGTTTATCGGCTTTGCTCCGGCACAAAACCCCGAGATTGCATTAGCGGTTATAGTGGAAAATGCAGGTTCAGGAGGTGCTGTTGCCGGCCCTATTGCGCGAGATGTAATCTTGCAGTATTTGAACAGCTTAAAATAGTTAGCTCTATATAGCTGAATTTACTTGCACTTGTAAAACCTAATATAAATGACTAAATTTTATTGTAGAAGTTAGAGGTGAACAATTTGAAAAAAAGTACGATTGCAGACATAGCATTATTTTTCGTGGCTCTTGGCTGGGGGCTGAATTTTGTTGTAGAAAAGAAATCTTTAACAGCGATTACTCCACTCATGTATCTTGGCTTAAGGTTCACTCTAAGTGCATTACTTATGGCCGTAATATTTCATAAACAATTAAAAAATATAACTAAAGAAGATATTAAGGGTGGCCTAATCATTGGTCTGTTTGTGCTGTTGGGCTTTGTAACTCAGACCGTTGGTCTTGTTTATACAACCCCGTCAAAGTCCGGATTTATTACCGGCAGTAATGTGGTTATGGTGCCATTTTTGGCTTACTTTATAACAAAAGAATTTCCCCAACTAAACCAAATAGTCGGTGCAATAATAACATTTGTGGGTTTAGGATTTGTTTCTATCGATGAAAACTTAGTTATTGGCTGGGGGGATATACTCACATTATTGTGTGCATTATGTTTTGCATTGCAGATTACCTTTACCGAATACTATGTAAAAAAATCCAATCCGATAAATATAGCATTTATACAAATAGCACTGACAGGCATAATAACTATGGGTATTGCAATAATCCAAGAACCTGCCATATCTTTAAGTTATGACCTAGAAATATGGGGTTCAATTTTCTTTGGCGCGGTATTCTGCACTGCTGGAGCTTTTGCTGTTCAAAATGTTGCTCAAAAATATACCAGTTCTACACATGCTGCTGTGATACTGTGCACTGAGTCAATTTTTGCAGGCATCTTTTCTTACCTGTTCTGGGGAGAACCCCTGGCTTTAAAGACAGTAGTTGGTTTTGTTTTAGTTCTAGCAGGAGTTTTAATTACAGAAATAGTTCCCGCCAGAGCAACCGAATGCATTAAAGAATCGGCAGAAACAACAACACTGTAAAAGGCATTTAATTTATATTAAAAAGTGAGCGTCTCAAAACTATTTTTTAAATAGTTTTGAGACGCTCACTTTTTTATTCTCCAAGATAGGCTTTTTTTACTTCTTCATTTTTTAAAAGATTTTCTGCAGTATCTTGTAGTACTATTTTACCCGTCTCTATGACGAAACCCTTATGAGCTATTGATAAAGCCATTCGGGCATTTTGCTCTACTAATAGGATAGTGGTTCCTTCTTTGTTTATTTCTGTTAATATATCGAATATATTTGCTACTATTTTAGGTGCAAGCCCCATGGAAGGTTCATCCAAAAGCAGCAATTTTGGTTTGGCCATTAAGGCTCGGCCTATGGCTAGCATCTGCTGCTCACCGCCGGAAAGTGTGCCGGCAATTTGTCTTTTACGATTTTTAAGAATAGGAAAAAGTGTAAAAACTTCTTCAAGATAATTTTTTACTTCCTGTCGGTTTCTATTAAGGTAAGCACCTAACTGAAGATTTTCCAGTACAGTCATCCTGGGGAAAACTCTACGCCCCTCGGGAACCATGGCTATACCTGCCTCTACTATATCCGAAGTTGCTTTGCCTGTTATATCCTTATTTTGAAAATAAACCTTACCTGAAGTAGGAGATATAAGGCCACAGATGGTTTTTAATGTAGTCGTCTTACCGGCTCCATTAGCCCCTATGATTGTAACGATTTCTCCTTGCTTTACCTCGATAGATATTCCTTTTAATGCTTGAATGTTACCATAATGTGTTACAATATCATCTAGCTTTAGCATGCACGGCCCTCCTTGAGGGAACTTTCCCCAAGATAAGCTTTTATGACCTTTTCATCATTTTTTATCTCGTCAGGAGGTCCATCGGCTATTTTCTTACCATAGTCAAGCACCATAATTCGCTTAGAAATACCCATGACCAATTTCATATCGTGCTCTATTAAAAGCACTGTTTTACCCTTGTCATTAAGTTTTTCAATAAGCTCTATTAGTTCGTTGGTTTCCTGAGGATTCATACCTGCTGCTGGTTCATCAAGTAAAATAAGTTCCGGGTCTGTAGCTAAAGCCCTTGCCATTTCCAGACGCCTTTGCTTGCCGTATGGAAGATTTTTTGCCTTTTCATTGTGCAGTGCTTCAAGACCGACAAATTTGAGAACATCCATAGCCCTTTCCTTAACGAGTGCCTCTTCTTTCCTGGTTGACGGGGTTTTAAATATAGCGCCAAAAACACCTGTCTTAGTGCGGCAGTGCTGTCCGATTATAACATTATCAAGGACACTCATTTCACCGAACAACCTTATATTTTGAAAGGTTCTAGCAATGCCCATTTTTGTAATTTCATAAGGCTTAAGATTTCTAATTTCCTTTTTTCTAAAGTATATTTTACCTTCTGTAGGTGAGTATACTCCGGTTAAAAGATTAAAGAGAGTAGTTTTGCCGGCACCGTTGGGGCCGATAACACTTAAAACTTCTCCCTTATTTATTTTAATGTCAACTGAATTTAATGCTGAAAGACCTCCGAAAACCATTGTAAGATTATTACCTTCTAATAGTTCCATTGATTATTGACCTCCTTTCTCGAGTGAGTTTTTGTATTCTTTTTTATTTGAAGATGGTGCACTTATTATCCCTTGAGGTTTTACAATCATCATTATAATAAGCAGCAAACCATAAAAGACCATACGATATTGAGCGATTACCGGTGATATTGAACGTAAAAGCTCAGGCAGCACAGTTATTATACATGCGCCTAAAACAGCACCATAAGTGTTGCCCATTCCGCCCAAAACTACCATACACAGTATTTCAATTGACTTCATAAATCCGAAGTCCTTCGGATTTATGTACCGGAACAAAAAAGCATATAGCCCTCCTGCTAATCCGGCGTAAAATGCACCTATAATAAATGCGAGAATTTTAAACTGAGTAGTATTTATTCCCATTGCTTCGGCCGCCAATTCATCTTCGCGGATTGCAATAAAGGATTTTCCTACACGGGAATTCATTATTCGATTTAGAGAAAAAATGACCAAAAACAGTGCTACTGCAGAGATATATATATTTGTAACCTTTGGGATACCTCGAAGACCCATAGGACCGCCTGTAATTTCAAGATTTAAAAGGATATTTTTCATAATTTCGCCAAAGCCGAGAGTAGCGATAGCAAGATAATCGCCTTTTAATCTTAAGGTAGGCACTCCGATTATGAATCCAAAAAAAGCTGCTACAGAAGCACCTAAGATAATGGAGATTAAAAAAGGCAAATGCAACTTTAACGTAAACAAGGTGGCAGCATATGCTCCTATACCCATAAACGTTGCATGACCAAGAGAAAGCTGGCCAGTATATCCTGTTATTAAATTCAGGCTTACAGCTAGTATAGAATTTATCATAATAACTGTCAATATTTGAAGATAATAATTCAACCTTACTTCACCTACACTTTCTCTTGTACACTGCGGCCCAAAAGCCCGGTAGGTTTAAGTAATAGAATAAATATCAAAACTGCAAAAGCAATAGCATCCTTATATCGTGACATATAAACCGCTCCAACCATTTCGACAAGTCCGAGAATTAAGCCACCAAGCATTGCACCGGGAATACTGCCGATTCCCCCCAGTACAGCTGCTACAAATCCCTTTAAACCGGGGAAAAATCCCATCATTGGATCAACTGAATCAAAATAAACTCCGACAAGTACTCCTGCGGCCCCACCTAATGCCGAACCTATGGCAAAAGTAAAGGTAATAACATGATCGATTTTTATTCCCATTAACTGAGCAGCTTCTTTGTCTTGAGCAGTAGCCCTCATAGCCTGACCGAGTTTAGTTTTTTGTATCAAAAAGTGCAATCCTACCATAAGAATAATAGATACAAACAAAATTAAAAGCTGTAATGTTGAAATACGAAATCCTCCGATATTCAAAGTTGTTATATGAAGACCGGAAGGAAATGACCTGGCTTGTGGACCAACTATCATTAAGACGGCATTTTGCAAAAAGATAGAAACTCCTATTGCACTAATCAGCGGAGCTATGCGATTAGCTTTCCTTAACGGTTTATATGCGGCTTTTTCAATAATAATGCCTAATATACATGATCCTATCATACTAATAAGAAGTGCTGCAAAAAAAGGCAGCTTATAAACCGAAACCATTGTAAGTCCTATAAAGGCTCCAATCATATATATTTCGCTGTGTGCAAAGTTAATAAGTTCCAAAATTCCATATACCATTGTATAACCAAGAGCTATTAATGAATATGTGCTGCCAAGTGTTAGACCATTTATTATTTGTTCGAAAAACATTTCTAAATCAATTCCTTTCTAAAGGGCAAAGTCAATGGATGGACTAGTCCATCCATTGACAAATTTATCTAACATCAACTGTTATTGTTAACGAAGCTTGGTAAATTTTCCATCTTCTACTTTTAATATAATTATATCTTTTATTGCATCTCCAACATCTGTAAAAGATGTGTTTCCAGTGATACCTGGGAAATCCTTAGTTTTTGCCATTTCCTGTTGAAGAACTTCTCCGCCTTTGCCATCAGTGTTTTTAATAGCAGTTAACAGTATCATTGCTGCGTCATATGCTTGGGCCGCAAACATATCAGGTTCACTGTTGAATTTCTCTTTATATACCTTGACAAAATTCTGTGTGTTTTCAGAAGGATCATCAGTAAAGAATCCGGCTGTAAAAACTGCACCTTCCACGGCATTGCCGCCTAGTTCAAGTAATACAGGGGAATAAAAACCGTCTGCACCGAGAATTTGAGCATTAAGACCTTGGTCTTTTGCCTGTTGGGCTATCTTGGCGGCTTCGGTATAATAACCTGCGATGTATAAAGCATCAGGATTTGTTCCTTTAATCTTAGTGAGCTGAGCCCTGAAGTCTTTCTCGCCATCGTTATAGGTTTCTATGGCTGTTATTCCTGCAAGTTCTTTAGCTTTTGCCTCAAAAGCTTCCTTAAGTGAAAGACCATAATCATTGTTTGTAAACATTATGGCAAATTTCTTAAGCCCCAATTCTTTAACGGCGTATTCGGCTAATTGTATAGCTTGAACTTCATCTGACAGGCAGTTTCTGAAAATATAATCACCAATTTCCGGAACTCCGGCTGCTGTTGATGAAGAGGAAATCATAACAACTTTAGCATCATTGGCTATCGGACCGGCAGTGAGCGTTTCCGAGCTTATTACGCCTCCGACAATGGCTACTACCTTATCCTGCTCTATGAGTTTTGAAGCAGCATTGGCAGCTTCGGTTTGTTCGCCGCGTGTGTCTTCCGATATTAGCTTTATAGGCTTACCGTTGATTCCACCGTTTTGATTAAACTCTTCCACAGCTATCTCTACACCGTTTTTAGTACTTAGACCATAAGTAGCAATATTTCCGGTAAGAGGACCTATAGTACCAATTTTAATTGTTTCATCAGGTTTTGCCGGTTGTGATGTATCAGGACTTTTTTCCGACTGATTTTGGCTGCAGCCGGATAAAAGTGCTGCTGTCAACATAATTATAAAAAGTATGGTTAGAAACCTTGAGCGTTTAGACATAAGCATAAAATAACCTCCTGCGAGTATTTTCAAAATGATATTAATAAAAATAAGCTTTCTTCAGACAAGTAACTCAATTCGTAAATATTTAAACTACTTTAGACTTTAACCCTACTATATTATACACCACCCCCAAAGTTCCAAGTATAAAAAAATAGCAGATTACTCATGACAAAGCATAAGTGGAACCTGCCGCTAGAGTCTTTTATACTCACGGTGTACTAGAAAAACTAGCTGTACCGCTCGGACCAGACGCAATATAGCCGGAACCCTAGGTACACTCCCACATCCTATATATATAATAAAACATTAGATTTTATATCATATTATAATCTAAATCAATCAAAATGTCACTAATAAAAATGATAATTTATAAATATATTCGCATAAAACATGCATATTTTTCTTCTATAAGTGGAAAAATACAAAAGTGGATTTTATTTAAATAACGCGAAAAATAAAGAAAAAAGCAGTATAACTGGCAAAAATACAATTTATTCAACTAACAGCGAGAATAAGAGAAATTGATTTTAATGGAAGCTTTGTATATCATATTAAATGAAGTTAGCACTCATCACGAGGGAGTGCTAACAACTTGCTTAATAGAATTTAACAGCAAAGTCCTTCATGCTTTGTTAAAAGCTTTTGCTTTAAACAAGATTGATAAATAAAATCATAAAAGGAGGGTTATACAATGAATATTAAACCACTAGGTGATCGAATTGTCATCAAAGTTTTGGAGGAAGAAGAGAGGACTAAGGGAGGCATAGTACTGCCAGATACTGCGAAAGAAAAACCTCAGAAAGGTGAAGTAGTTGCAGTTGGGTCCGGTGAAATCATTGATGGGAAAAAAGTTCCATTAGAAGTAAAAGTAGGAGATAAAATTATTTTCTCCAAGTATGCAGGGACAGAAGTTAAACTAGATAGTGAAGAGTATTTGATATTAAGACAAAGTGATGTTCTAGCTATATTGGAATAAAAATGCGAGGAGGGATTTTTAAATGGCAAAACAGATAAAATTCGAAGAAGATGCTCGTAGAGCTTTATTGGAAGGTATTGATAAGCTTGCTGATACTGTTAAAGTAACTTTAGGACCTAAAGGACGTAATGTTGTTTTAGAGAAGAAGTTTGGAACACCCACTATTACTAATGATGGTGTTTCCATAGCAAGAGAAATAGAACTTGAAGACCCCTATGAAAATGCAGGAGCTCAACTAATAAAGGAAGTTGCTACAAAGACACAAGATGACGCAGGTGATGGAACTACTACAGCAACCTTGCTGGCTCAGGCCATTATACATGAAGGTATGAAAAATGTAGTGGCAGGCGCCAATCCGATAATTTTGAAAAAGGGTATTAAAAGGGCTGTAGACGCAGTAGTCGAGGAGATTAAAACCTTCAGCAAACCTGTTGAAACGAAAGAGGCTATAGCGCAAGTAGCATCAATTTCCGCAGCCGATGAAGAAATCGGAGAACTTATTGCCGAAGCTATGGAAAAAGTAGGTAAAGACGGTGTCATTACTGTTGAAGAGTCACAGACAATGGGAACTACACTTGAAGTAGTTGAAGGAATGGAATTTGATAGGGGATACATATCTCCCTACATGGTAACCGATACTGAAAAAATGGAAGCTGTCCTTGACGATCCGTATATTTTGATAACCGATAAAAAGATCACAACAGTTCAAGACCTGCTACCCATCCTGGAGAAAATAGTACAGCAGGGCAAGAAGCTCGTTATAATTGCAGAAGACGTGGAAGGCGAAGCGCTTGCAACATTGGTTGTTAATAAACTGCGCGGAACATTGACATGTGTAGCGGTTAAAGCTCCTGGATTTGGAGATCGCAGAAAAGAAATGCTGGAAGATATAGCTATTTTGACTGGCGGACAGGTGATTTCCGAAGACCTTGGCATGGATCTGAAGAATATCGATATGAGTATGCTTGGCAGAGCAAGACAGGTAAGAGTAGATAAAGAAAATACTACAATTGTCGAGGGCTCTGGCAAAACTGAAGATATTAAGAAACGCATTAATGCAATTAAAGCCCAGATTGAAGAAACCACATCCGATTTTGATCGGGAAAAGCTTCAAGAGCGCTTAGCAAAATTAGCCGGCGGTGTAGCTGTCATTCAAGTCGGTGCCGCTACTGAAACAGAACTTAAAGAGCGGAAGCTTCGCATAGAAGATGCTCTGTCAGCTACAAGAGCCGCTGTAGAAGAAGGCATAGTTCCAGGTGGCGGAACGGCATTTATTGATGCCATACCAGCCCTTGATAAAATCCAGGCAGAAGGCGATGAAGCTATTGGCATAAATATAATAAAGAGAGCATTAGAAGAACCGGTAAGACAAATTGCAGCAAATGCCGGCTATGAAGGCTCAATTATTGTAGAAAAACTGAAGGCCAGTGAAAAAGGCGTTGGATTTGATGCCCTACGTGAAGAATACGGAGATATGCTTGCTAAGGGTATTGTAGATCCGACAAAAGTAACGAGATCGACACTCCAAAATGCTGCTAGCGTAGCATCTATGGTAATCACCACAGAAGCTGTTGTAACCGACATTCCGGAAAAAGAAAAACCAATGCCACCCATGCCCGGCCAAGATATGATGTATTAATAAAACGTAAATAAAAAGACTCGCAAAGTGATTTGCGGGTCTTTTTGCTTATTCAACATTAATATTTATATTTAATAATTTCCATCCATTGCAAAACCATTTTCAGCAGCTTGGGAACTGGTTCCACTCGAACAAGAAATAGAACATGTTCAAAAGTAATGAAAATCATTTTGAGATGTATAAATTTATAGAGTATGTAGAAACGATGAATAAATCTCAGAATATCAAAATCCCCGTTTGGAAGAACAACAGAATTTACTTATTAAATCCGTCAGACATAAACTACTTTGAGGCCGTTGAAAAGGGCAGTAAGGTGATGGCTTCTAAAGGTGAGTTTGAAACTAATTACTGTCTTTCGGAGTTAGAAGACAAGTTAAGAGAACGTTTAGAAATCTAAACCGAGTAGACCTCATATTCAACCGATGAGGTCTACTTTTTTACCTTTTAGCGAGAAAATAGTGAAAATTTATCGATATATTCGTACAATATATAATACGTAAATAATTTTAATAAAGGGGGTTTTATGATGTTTTCTTTTATTGGATCTATTATTGTATTATTATTAGGTTATTTTATTTATGGCCGTTTTGTTGAACAGGTTTTTGGAGCAGACCCAAGCAGAGAAACACCGGCTTATACCCTACAGGACGGTGTAGATTATGTCCCGCTTAGTCAAACAAAAAGTGCCCTTATACAATTACTAAATATTGCGGGCCTCGGGCCAATATATGGAGCTATACAAGGAGCTGTTATAGACGATGACAGCTCCTTTTTTGTTTATCACATACAAAAGATAAAGTATTAAAATCTTATTTGTTGCTCGTGGATGTTAAAGAAGGAAAAATCATGAGAATTATCGAAATGTAATTAAAGAAACAGTTTGCTTTAAGTTTACGATTACACAGGGAGGTTATTTCAAATGACTTCGATTCAAAGTTTAGAATTTAAGGACGGAAAACTTTACTTGATTGATCAGAGAAAATTGCCGGAAAAACTTTCTATGTTTGAATGTAAAGAATATAAAGATGTGGAGTTTGCCATAAAGGACATGATAGTACGTGGAGCCCCGGCCATAGGAGTTGCCGGAGCTTATGGCATAGTCCTTGCCGCTAAAAAATTTTTAGATTTGCCGAAAGAAAAGTTTTTAGAAAAAATAAAAGAAAGTGCTGCAATTGTAGGAAATGCAAGACCTACAGCGGTAAATTTGATGTGGGCTGTTCGGAGGATGATGAATGTTTTAGAAGTAAATAGAGATAGAGCAAATAGTGAAATCTACGAGATTTTATTAGATGAGGCGAAAAATATAGAGAAAGAAGACTTAGAAACAAATAAAGCCATAGCCAGGTATGGAAATGAAATTGTTCCGGAGGGAGCTACCATACTGACTCATTGCAATGCCGGTGCCCTTGCTACCACAGGATATGGCACAGCACTAGGCGTTATAAGGGAAGCTCACTACATGGGTAAGAACATACGGGTTTTTGCCGACGAAACAAGGCCGCGGCTTCAAGGTGCCAAGCTTACGGCATGGGAGCTGGTGCAGGAGAAGATTCCAGCTAAGCTCATCCCCGACAGTGTAGCTGCCGTGCTAATTAGAGATGGAAAAATTGATGTAATTATTGTGGGAGCTGACAGGATTGCGTTAAATGGCGATACAGCCAATAAAATAGGCACATTTATGCTGTCACAAATGGCAAAAGATTTTAAGGTTCCTTTCTATATTGCAGCGCCTATTTCAACTATTGACTTTGATATAAAAAGCGGCAAAGAGATAGTAATCGAAGAAAGGGCTGCAACTGAGGTTACTCATATAAACGGCGTAAGAATTGCTCCGGAAGGCATAGATGTTTATAATCCCGCCTTTGATGTGACACCTAATGAGAATATAACAGGAATAATAACAGAGAAGGGTATTATGAGGCCGCCATATTTAGAAAATTTAAGTAAACTTAAAGAACGGCATTAATAGCAATTAAATAAAAAAGGAGATTGTTAAACTTGAAGATAGATTTTCATGTACATGTAACACCGCCGGATATTATAAAAGACTGGAAGAAAATAGCTGAAAAAGAGGACTACTTTAAGCTTCTAAGTGAAAGTCCTGTAAATAAGTTTGCTACGGCTGATGATGTTGTAAGAGAACTTGAAGGCTCAGGGGTTGATAAGGCAGTCATCTTTGGGTTTGCCTTTAAAGATATGGGTCTTTGCCGTTATGTCAACGACTATACGGCTGAAGCCGTAAAGAAATATCCCGAAAAACTAATAGGATATATGGTAGCTATGCCTACAGCGACGGAACTGGAAAAGGAAATTGACAGATGCCGAGCTGCCGGACTTAAGGGCGTTGGAGAACTTTTTCCTCAAGGGCAGGGATTTGATATAGCAGATTCTAAAGAGATGTCAAACCTAGCTAATTTATGTATAGAGCGAGAACTTCCCCTGATAATCCATACAAATGAGCCTGTAGGCCATTACTATGCCGGAAAGACTAACACCACTCCAGAAAAAGCCGGTGCCTTTGCTCAAAATTTTCCCGACATTAAAGTTATATTTGCCCATTGGGGCGGTGGGCTTATGTTTTATGAATTGATGCCTGAGATAAAAAAACAAAATCAAAACGTATATTATGATACGGCTGCATCTCCTTTGCTTTATAATAAAAATATATATAAAGCAGCCGGTAATATCGAAGTTTTACATAAAGTGCTATTTGGAAGTGATTTTCCCTTGCTGCCTATGAAAAGGTACCTTAAGGAAATATCAGAATCCGGCCTAAGCCAAGAAGAACAAGAGCTAGTAAGCGGACAAAACGCCTGTCGCCTCCTAGGCCTTTGAGCATGAAGCTAATCAAATAAAAAGGATTTAATCACAGCAAAATATTCCCGTATGTAATATAGAGGCTTTAAATATCTGGGATATGCCGGAGTGGGCGCACATATCCCGTATGGGATAAATCCGTATCGCCTTGCTAAAAACTTGGAACGGAACATATGATATTCACTGGTTACAATCATGACCTTCGGTCTTTCTGCCTTACCTGTATATTTAATTACTTCTCTTGCAAAAAGTAAATTTTCACCGGTATTTGTTGAGCAATCTTCTTTTATTATTCTTTCTTCTTTGATTCCGTGTTTCACCAAAAAGCGCTGCATTGCTTCAGCTTCACTTATCCATTCATTGGAACCTTGGCCGCCGGATACTACTATGGGCACTTGAGGGTATTTATTTGCGTATTCTAAAGCTTGCTGCAGCCGATACCTCAGAGACGGTGACGGTTCATCGCCATATAATCCTGCACCCAAAATTATCATATAATCAACGGGCATATCATCATTAGAAAATGAGTTGACTATAATCAAGCTTTCAATTATCAGAAAAGAGAACAGCAAAACAAAAACTATTATAAACAAGAGCCGTTTGAGCATTAAATCAGATATTTCCCTGACCCCTTTACTTTTTTATTTTTCCCTGCAATTTTCTATTCTTTAACTATGCCGGCATCAAATTACGAAGTTACCGTCTTTAGTTTATCATTGTCGTAAATTTTATCAACCTTAAAGTTATGTGTTCTATGGATAAATGAATTTATCGAAGCTTTTCCGATCTATTATTACAATGATGTAATTTATGCTATAATTAAGTTCAGAAAACTTTACCGAGCAAAATGCATTGTTCAAATCTTGCTGCTGACGCGCTTAAGGAAGCGATAAATGATTATAAAAAAAGTAGGGGTTAATATTGAACAAAAATAAAGTTGCAGTAGCGATGAGCGGAGGGGTAGACAGTTCTGTCTGTGCATATCTGTTAAAAGAGCAGGGATATGAAGTAATCGGAATAACTATGCAAATATTCGATGATGCGCCACGCAAAGTCGAAGCTAAAGAAGGCGGCTGCTCTAGCGAAGCTGTGCAGGACGCCCGGCTTGTAGCAGAAAAACTAGGCATACCGCATTATGTGGTAAATTTAAAACACTGCTTTAATGAAAAAGTCATAAAATATTTTGCAAACGAGTATTTGTCCGGCAAGACGCCAAACCCTTGCATTGTTTGCAATAAATATTTAAAATTTACCGAACTTCTAAAAGCGGCTTTTGAACTTGGCGCTTTTTATCTTGCAACCGGTCATTATGCCAGGGTAGAATATGATGATACTCTAAGCCGATATATTTTAAAAAAATCTGTCGACAGCGACAAGGACCAATCTTATGTTTTATATGGTTTGACTCAGCGCCAACTTGAGCATGTCCTTTTTCCGCTGGGCAATTATACAAAAAAGGAAATTCGCCAAATAGCTCAAAAAATAGGTCTATCTGTTTCGGACAAACCTGACAGCCAAGAGATTTGCTTTATCGATACCAATTACCGTGATTTTCTATATAAGAAAGTCCCGGACAAAATCAAAGAAGGGCCATTTATAGATATAAACGGCAAGGTAATTGGAAGGCATAAAGGCATTTCGTTTTATACAATAGGCCAAAGGAAAGGCCTTGGCATCTCTGCCGGTAAGCCTCTTTATGTAGTAGATATAGATGCTCGGAATAATGCCGTAATTTTAGGGGACGAAAAAGACCTTTATATAAAGGAGTTTACAGCCCATCAAATTAACTGGGTATCAATAGATGCACCTTACGAAAAGTTTAGTGCAAATGTAAAAATAAGGTACAATTTTGCTGAAAAGCCGGCCAAAATCATCCCACTTGATAGCGATACGGTAAAAGTAATTTTTGAAAATCCTCAAAAAGCCGTTACCCCCGGCCAATCAGTGGTATTTTATAACGGTGATAAAGTATTAGGCGGCGGCGTTATAAAACGGCGCTGTCTTTCTGAAAAATCTTTTTAGAAAGACCTTACATTAAACAATTTCTTGGTTTATCGTTATATTGCAATTACCGACTAAATATGTGATAAGCTATATTTGAGGTAAAAAAATCGGGTAGGAGGTAGATAAAATAATTGTCTATCTACTACCCGATTATTGTTTTAAAGAAGGGTTTTAAAACAAGTTTGTCGAATTACTAAATAATTCAGTCATAATTAACAGGATCAACAGGGGGTATACTTAAGGGGGTATACTTAAGGGGGCATACTTAATGAACGCAAATTTACAGGAAATCTTGATAGACTGTTTGGAAGTCTTAGCTAGAATAACCGGAGGTTATGCCACTGTAACTGATAGAGATGGAGTAAGATTAAAAACCGTTGACTCATCTGGTAATGAAATAGAATCTTTAAAGGGTGTAGTATTTGGGCTTGCAAAAAAGGCAGCTCAAACAGGCAAAGCTATTAGTGGCATGTCTCAACTGGAAGATGGAGCGGAATCGTGGTGCCTGCCCATAAGTGAGTATGTCTTAGCTTGCAGCAACATAGAAAGGGTTAAACGAAATAATGATTTGAAATTATCCCTTATAGAGTCTCTGCCCTTTATAGCCCGTGTAGCAGGGGGAGAAGCGGTAGTATTTGACAGTCAAGGTAAAAGAATAGCAACTGTTGATTCCAAAGGCAATACAGACCATAAAAATTTGGGGTTAGTAAGCAAGGGCGCCAGAGAATCAATGATAAAGCAAAAACCTGTTATCGGAGAATCTTCGTCTGTCAGCGGCGCCATGGCTGTGCGAATACCAATAACCAAAGAATTTGGCTTCGGATTTAATAACGAAGAAATGGTCAGGCGCAGCAATAAACTTGTAAGTGAAGTAAGAAAACATCAAACTGCGAAGTACAACTTTTCAGATATTATAGGGGAAAGTCCGGCAATGAGAAAATTAAAAGAGACTGCAAAACTAGCGGCAAAATCCAATTCAAATGTCCTAATTTACGGTGAAACAGGGACGGGCAAAGAGTTATTTGCCCACTCGATTCATAATGCCAGCGAGCGGCATAATAAACCCTTTGTGGCTATAAACTGTGCTGCTCTACCGCCTACTTTAATAGAAAGTGAGCTTTTTGGATACGAAAGTGGTGCTTTTACCGGTGCAAAAAAAGGTGGTCACCCGGGAGTATTTGAACAAGCTAATGGGGGTACATTATTTTTAGATGAGATCAGCGAGATGGACATTGATTTACAGGCAAAACTTCTAAGAGTTCTTCAGGAGCGGGAAGTAACACGTTTAGGCGGAAGAAAGGCTATACCACTTGATGTTCGAGTAATAGCTTCCACTAATAAGCCCTTAGATAAAATGGTAAAAGATGGTAAATTCAGACAGGATTTATTTTTCCGATTAAATGTATTTGACATTAAATTGGTACCCTTGCGGCAGATAAGGGAGGATATACCTCTCATAGCTAGTGAGATAGTAAAAAAAATGAACGTGATCTTTGGAAAATATGTAGAGAAAATTGATGATGAGGCTACAAGGCTGCTTATGCAATATGATTGGCCAGGAAATGTCAGAGAACTTGTAAATTGTCTTGAAAAGGCCTTTAATATCTTAGGAAATGATAAATACATTACTAAAGATCACCTAAGCTTTAAATTCAATATGGATGATATAGGGGATGCAAGTCAAGGATTGTCGGCTATGTTGGCCGATTATGAAAAAAAAGTAATAGAAAAAGTGCTAAAAGAAACAAAAGGGGTAAAAGTACAAGCTGCAAAGATCCTTGGAATAAGCACTACTACTCTGTGGAGAAAAATCAAAGAATTAAATATTGAAGTCTGAAAACATTTCATTTTTGAAATTACATAACAAAAACGAAATGATGCAATCTTCAATTATACTGTGTATTCTGATAAAAGCCCAGGAAGCATTTCATATTTGCAATACTTTCTGGGCTTTTTGTTGAATATGTGGCCTTTTTTAAGGCTGTTTTAACGGCATAAAACTTGCAAGTATATATTATTGACTGTTTAAAGCATAAAGCCTGTTATGTTAATTAAAAACAATATTGGAGGTCAAAAATGAAGATAGGTTTTATCGGTTTAGGTGTAATGGGAAGTCGCATGGCAAAGCGCATACATAATGCAGGGTATAATCTAAAAGTTTTCGACGTAATGGAAGATGCGGTTATGGAATTTGAAAAGCTGGGAGTCGAAGTCGGAAGCTCCCCCGGCGATGTAGCTATTGACACTGATGTAATATTAATGTCCTTACCCAATTCACAAATCGTAACCAATGTAATACTAGGAGAAGACGGCATTCTTTCTAAGGCAAAACCCGGCACTATATTAGTAGACTTAAGCAGTATCACTCCTAAAGCTATCCGTGATATTTACAAAAAAACAAGCCAAAAAGGGGTAGAAATTCTAGATGCACCTGTCAGTGGAGGTTCTGCCGGGGCGGAATCTGGAAACTTGACTATAATGGTGGGAGGAAAAAAAGAAATATTACACGAAGTAATGCCAATTCTTGAAACTATGGGTAAAACTATCTATCACGTTGGCGATGTAGGAGCAGGAGATACTGTAAAACTCGTGAACAATCTTTTGCTAGGAGCTAATATGGTTGCTGTGGCGGAAGCTCTAACACTGGGTGTAAAAGCAGGTCTGGATCCTGAAGTAATGTTTGAAGTTATCACAAACAGTTCAGGCAACTCTTATGCACTCAAAGCCAAGTATCCGAAATTTATATCACAGGGTAACTTTGAACCGGGTTTTATGATTGATTTACAATATAAAGATCTGCAATTGGCAGTTGATACAGCAAAAGACCTAAACTTACCTCTTGTCATGGGAAATATGGCTCAGCAAATTTATGAAATGGCTAAGGCTGAAGGCTTGGGACAAAAGGATATTTCCTCAGTTGTAAAACTTTATGAAAAATGGTCTGGCATTACGGTAAGGAAGGAGGAATGAAGTGGCTACTGCTAAACTTAAGAGTCTAATTGAACAAAAAATGCCTTTAACTTTGGGAGAAGTAATAGAGATCGCTAATGAGACCAAATCAAGTCCAGCAGTTGTGGTCATTGAAGAGGCGCAAAATCAGACGGGTAAAAACAGAGGAGAAGTCTTAGACCTTGTCCTAAAACAGTTTGAGCATAATCTTAAAGCTGTAGAAATTGGTATGACTACAGGAGAAAGCCTGCTGTTTGGTAAAGTGGGTGCTGAACTTGCAGCTATTGATGGGTCTAAAATCTTTGAAGATGAATTTATCGATAAGGCATTAATGTATACCTTAGCAGCCCAAGTGGGAAATCATACTATAGGCCTTAGGCCATGTGCGGGTACAGGAGATCCTTGCCCCTATACGGGCTTCATAAAAGCCATGATGGATAGCGGTTATGATCAAGATCGAATTGCTCAGTTGGCCAGCCTTATTTTGAAGGTAGGATCCGTATTCAGAGTGGGCAAAATTGGCACCGGCTGTAATATGGAAGGCTTCGGTGCAGGAGCTTGTGCCATGGCTGCAGCTTTTGTAGAACTTAAAGGAGGCAGCCCCCAGGCAATGGAAAGAGCTATGGTTTTAGCCTTGTCTCCTACAATTGCAGTTCCGTGCACTCCTAGGGTTATGGTGCCGGGTTTATGCGCCACCCATATCGGTGGAGCCATATTAATAGGGGCAATGGCTGCAAGTCTAGCAATAAATACTAACATCGAGGTGAATGTTCCGATAGATGTTATGGTATCTATGGCTGCAGAGATTCATCCTATTTCAGCCAAAGAGATTGTTCCTACTGTGATAAAGTTCATGGAGCCTTTTTTCAAAACAAAGCCCATGGTGGAAGAACTGATAGACGACACAGTTAAATCAAAAGAAAAAACAAGAATTGAAGAAACCATAAAGGAAGCCAAGGAAATTTCAAAAAGGCTTGTCACCGGTGCAAGACCTATTACGGAAACCTTAGGTGAAGCTGTTGTAGGCGGTAGCAGTCAAGCAGTGGGTTCTCCTACTAATGCAGCACGAATTGCCCACTTTTTATGTAAGGGAAATATTAAAAAAGTAAAGATAGAGCTTTATCCTGAACTTTTTGCCCGGCGAGGGATAAATATCCCTGGCATACTGATGGCTGCTGTGTTCGGATCCTCTACTGCTGATTATGAGATGTACGGTAAAGTTATGGATAAAGTCAAGGAAAAAGGAATAGAAGTGGAGATTTTAGAAACCCAGGAATATCAGGTGCAGAGAATTACCATAGTGGCAGAAGAAGTGACTTCTATGGTAGATACTTTAAATAGAGGCGGGGGACGATTAGTTCTAAGAGATGCAAGCCCTTCTAAAGATGAGGCTTTAAAGATAGCAAAAGAACTGGGTATAGTAGTTATAAATCCTTAAGGGGCGGTGAACTAAGCTTGAATATCATTGAACGGATTATAGCGCAAAAGACCGGAAAAGAAACAGTGAAAGCGGGAGATGAATTGTGTGTGCCTGTAGATCTGGCAATAGCCCATGATGTTACCGGTCCGATGGCCATAGAACAATTTAGAAAAATCGGTGCCGAGAAAGTTTTTGACAAGGACAAAGTAGTATTTGTCATAGATCACAACATACCTTCTTCTTCTGTTGATTCACGATTGCAACATAATAGTTTAAAAAGCTTTTACAAAGATATGGGAATTAAATTGTACCACCAGGGAGATGGAGTCATTCATCAATTGGCGGCTGAGAAAGCCCTATACAAAGAGGGAGATATTGTGGTAGGCGCCGATTCTCATACATGCACAGCCGGTGCCTTCGGTGCCGTAGCTATTCCCGTAGGAGCAACAGAACTGGCAGCGGTAATGGCTTTAGGAACTATAGATATAGAAGTGCCCCAAACTTATCTAATTGAGGTTGAAGGGCATTTAAATCCCGGCGTATATGCCAAAGACGTCATTCTTTATTTAATAGGCAAATTTGGCACCCACGGTTTTACGGACAAAGCGGTGATTTTTGGCGGTAATACTATCACAAACATGTCCTTTGATGAAAAGATGACTATATCCAATATGGCCATAGAGATGGGGGCCATGATAGGGTATGTGAACCAAGGTGAGCCCATAGGAGAAGTTGAGGCAACTTACAGGATACAAGCATCGGACATACAGCCACAAGTAGCCTGCCCTTATTCTCCGGGCAATGTCAAACCGGTGAAAGATGTAGAGGGGACACCAATAACTCAAGTTGTTATAGGAAGTTGCACTAATGGTCGTGTTCAAGATATGGAGATTGCTGCCGAGGTTTTAAAAGGAAAAAAAATATCCGATATGGTGACCATGATAGTAGTTCCTGCATCCAAGAAAGTTATCGAACAAATGGACCACAAAGGTATAACCAAAATATTTCGCGATGCTGGTGCTATTGTGGTAAATCCGGGATGTGGGCCGTGCTTCGGTGCCCATCAAGGTTTACTCAGTGAAGACGATATTGCCGTTTCCACTACAAACAGGAACTTTCCCGGTCGCATGGGCCACAATAAAGCAAAGGTTTACTTGGCTTCTCCCAGAACGGCTGCGGAAAGTGCCATAGCCGGATACATTGTAAGTCCGGGAAGCGTTTTGCCATGGAGGGATGATTGTGAAAAAAGTTAAAGGTCGAGTATTTTTTCTGGGAGATAACATAGATACAGATCAGATTTTACCCGGCTATGCCATGTCGGTTCCAGCTTGTCAACTAAAAAATTATGCATTAAAGGGAAGCTCAATTCCGGATTTTGTCGAAAAAGTAAGACCTGGGGATGTGATCATAGGAGGCAAAAATTTCGGGTGCGGTTCAAGCCGGGAACAGGCACCTGTGGCCTTAAAGGACGCTGGAGTTGGTGCCGTTATAGCCGCTTCTTTTGCTATGATATTCAGAAAAAACTCTATAAATATCGGGTTGCCGGTAATCACATCTGAGTGCATAGACCTAATGAAAAGAGAAATTCAAGAAGGCGATCAAGTAGAAGTTGATATTGAATCGGGAATTTTACTGCATATTGATTCAGGTAGGGTCTATGAGTTAAAAAAACTTTCCGAACCGGCTTTGGCTACACTGAGAGCCGGCGGTCTTATAAATCGTGTAAGGGATATACTGTGTGAGAGAGGTGAGCTAATTGACTGTAAAAAGGCCTAATACTGAAAGAATTATCAAAGAAGATATGGAGCGAATAAAAGCCTATGAAAAGGCATTTGATGTTAAAATGCCATATATCGATGAAAAAGGAATTATTCAAGGGCTTCCAGAGCCTTATCCCCGGGAAGTTAACGGAGTGATGAGAAGCGGGTACCGGTTGACGGAATTAGGAAGAAAGGCCAAAAAAGACAGCATTCCTATAATGAATCCTATACTGGGCAGAAATACCGCGGAGGAAACTTACAGAGAATCAAAACATATGTACGATATGGCGGAAAAACTAGGTACTACTCTTTTTCACTTCGTACACTCGGAAGCGACTCGCCATATAGATCCTTTAGACGGCATCGAACTGATAGAACAGTCCCGAGGTAAAGGTGGGATTACACCTCTTGGTGAGCGAGAGTTTGTGAAACTGGGTGGGGGTTCAAAACACCCAATGCGGATTAATGCCACCGGCGATACTCCACACTTATCCATATTAAACTCTTTTATAGCTGGTTTCGATGGTACTGATATAGGGCCGGTTATCCACGTGCATTTTGGAGGTCGAGGTATTCATGATTATAAAACCAAGGTGTTAAACGGTTTTAAAGCTATTCAGATTTGTGCGGAAAACAATATTTTCGTCCAACTTGATTCTCACAAACATATAAACAATATTGAAGGTACCGATGGAATGGCTCTAGCAATGTGCTTATTAGCTGAAGGATTAGCAGTTTTGGGGGGTCTTGACCGGGCTTTGAGTTGTATTCAAATGAATGTAGCCGGTATAAACCTTATGGCAGATCTAGCACTGATGAAAGCCTTCAGAGAGATGATATGGAGTGAGTTCATTGTTGTAGTTCCCGAAACCTTCCAGAATCCTCCTGCTGATTTAACAGTGGAACAAGCCCACTTTGCTAGAATGGCTATAAGTGCAAAATTGGGCGGTGCCAATTTCTATAGACCAAAAGCTGCCGAATCTGTGGGAATACCTACAGGGGAATCTATGGCAAAAGCCATTTGGGCCACTATGAATGTATTTGAAAACACTTATAAAATTGATATCCATGATGAATATATCACGCAGCGCAAAAACGAAATAAAACAGGAGGCCTTGGCAGTATTAACAGCTGCTTTAGGTGAATCAACCATGCTTAAGCCAGAGCAGATCACTGAGGATTTCTGGAAGCGGTACAATCCCGAGGAGCTTATAGAGCTAATAGTAAAAGCCGGTAAAAGCGGTATATTAGATACTCCCCGAGCCGGAGGGTGGGACTTGAAGCGATTTGTAAAAACCCATCGGGATCCTGATGGAATCAGACGATATGTACCAGGCTATACTCCACTGGGAGTGGACAAAAAATATATGCCTGTTACTAAAGAGAAAGTTCAAGTTCCTAAACAGGTTCCAATTACTAAAAAACATAAAGTAGTACTTGCCACAGTTGGAGCCGATGCTCACGTAGTTGGGATAAACCAAGTTCGAGAAGCCATCCAACAGGCAGGTTACGAGGTTATATTCTTAAGGGGCATGAACCTACCGGAAACTGTAGCAGAAGTGGCTGCAGAGACTAAAGCCAGTGTAGTGGGAGTCAGTAACCTTTTGGGTCTTGGAATTACCTTATTTCCACGGGTGAACCAGCGTTTACAGGAACTGGGCATAAGAGACGATGTTGTGCTAATGGCTGGGGGCAGGATTGCAGAAAAGGAAGAAGACCACAAAGAATACGAGGATAAAATTAAAAATGAAGGCCCCGGTTTTCTTGGAGTTGACGGATTTTTTGGTCCTGGTTCCAAGTTGGATGATATTGTGGCATGGATTGATGAAAAGACTCAAAAATAATGTTTTCTAAAATACTTACAGGAGGAGAACTCTATGGAACAGGAAAAAATAAGGGCTGTAATAATGAGGGCGGGAACCAGCAAAGGTATATTCTTAAGAGATGAAGATTTGCCCAAGGATAAGGATAAGAGGGATGAGACAATTTTGAAGATATTCGGAAGTCCGGATGTAAGACAGATTGACGGCCTTGGGGGCGCAGACCCATTAACAAGCAAAGTAGCCATTATTGGTCCTCCTTCAAGATCTGATGCCGATATCGATTATACATTTGGGCAAGTGTCTTATGTAGCGCCTACCATTGATTATTCAGGCAACTGTGGCAACATTTCATCAGGAGTGGGTCCGTTTGCTATAGATGAAGGACTAGTAAAGGTTGAAGAGCCATATACGATAGTAAGAGTTCACAATACAAACACTAACTCTATTCTAATAGAGCAGGTCCAAGTGGTAAACGGAAAAGCAAAAGTGCTCGGAGACTATAAAATAGATGGAGTACCTGGAACAGGAGCAGAAATTTCCATTGATTTTTCTCAAACTGCCGGTGCCAAGACCGGTAAACTATTACCAACGGGAAATGTGAAAGATAAAATCCAAATAACTAATTTAGGAGAATTGGAAGTTTCCATAGTGGATGCAGCCAATCCCATGGTTTTTGTTAGGGCTGTAGACTTAGGACTAACAGGCACTGAGACACCTGAAGAAATCGACGGCAATCAAAAGATACTGGATATACTCGAGGAAATCCGATCGAAAACTGCACAAACCATTGGAATGGTTAAGGATTGGAGAGAAGCTAAGACGAAATCTCCAGCCTTTCCTATGGTGGCCTTTGTATCTCCGGCTTCAGATTATAAAGATTTTACCACAGGACAGCAGATCAGGGAAGAAGATATAGATTTTGTATCCAGATTGATGTTTATGCAAATAATGCACAAAACTTATGCCGGAACGGGGACTATTTGTACAGGTGCTGCTGCAAGAATTGATGGAACTGTAGTAAATGAAGTGATGAAAGAAAAACATCGGGGCAAAGATCCAATTCTAAGAATAGGGCATCCTGCAGGAATAATTACTATTGATGTATGTGCAAATCATGAAGAGGGAAAGTGGAATCTTAAAAAGGCTGCCATAAGTAGAACTGCAAGAAGAATCATGGAGGGATACTGCTATATACCTAAAGAAAGGTGATATTCGTGGCCAAATACGATTATTTTGTTATCGATATAGGCAGCACCTATACAAAACTAAGATTGTTTAAAGATTGTCGATTGGTAGCTACAGCTCAGGCACCTACTACTATTGAAAATGTATACAAGGGAATAACTCTGGGAAAGACAAAAATATGTGCAGCTACCGGAGATACATCTATCGATGCTTGTCATGTGCTTGCTACCAGCAGTGCCGCCGGCGGCCTTAGAATGGTAGCTATGGGTTATATGGCCAGAGTTACAGCAAAAGCTGCTAAAGAAGTAGCTATGAATGCGGGAGCCCGAGTATTGGAAATAGTATCACAAGAAGATCCCCCAGAATACCGAGTAGAAATTTTAAAAGAGATAAATCCAGATATAATTTTGTTGGCTGGGGGAACTGACGGCGGTGACGAATCTTCCATCATTGAAAATGCAAAATTGATACTGGAAAGCGGGATAAAGGCTGTTGTAATAATAGCAGGAAACATCAACTCTCAATCAGAAGTAGCTGGGATCTTACATGATGGCGGAGTTGCCTACGAAAGAGTACCAAATATAATGCCTACAATTCATGAACTTAGAGTTAGGGAAGCTCGGGAAGCCATTCATCAGGAGTTCATACGACAGATAACAAAGGCTCCAGGCCTTGCTCCCCTGAAACAAGAGATAACCACTGACAAGATAATACCTACCCCTGGAGCGGTACTTATGGGAGCCGAACTTCTCGCAAAGGGCGTATATGATGAAAAAGGCTTGGGCGACTTAGTGCTGGTTGATTTAGGAGGTGCAACTACAGATGTACACTCGGTGCTTCCTAGCTTAGAAAAACTAGCTGATGAAGAGAAAGGATTAATAGTGGCCAATGAAAAGCAGGTCGCCTATAGAACCGTAGAAGGAAATTTAGGTATGCGTGTCAGTGCTCAAGGTATTCTCGATGTGGTGGGGAGTAAAGGTTTATTAAAGAAAAGAAATATTGATGATAAATCCGTTGAAAGGGAAGTTACTCAATATGTACGCTTTTTAGAAAAGAATCCGGGGCATCTGCCTAAGAATGAAAGAGAAAAACTATTCGATGAACTTTTGGCAGAAACCGCTATAGAAGTTGCCTTAAAACGTCATGCGGGATTCATAACCCAAGAGTTTGATCCAATTATGGGTACAGTACCTGGGATGCCTATTGGCAGAGACCTTAGAAAGGTAAAGTACATAATAGGGGTAGGCGGATTTTTTGTTCACAACAAATTAAGTGATGCGCAGAAAAGAATAGAAAATGCTATCAAAAAACCCGAATTTTCCCTGCTCCCGGAGAATCCTGAAATCCTTATCGACCAAAACTATCTTTTGTATGCAGCAGGTGCTATATCACAAATCGATCGAGAATATGCGTTTACATTACTTAAAAATTATTTTGGAATATGAGCTTTAAGGAGGAACTGAAGTTGAAGAAAACAACTTTACTAAGAAAACTAATCGAAGATGAACAAATTCTTGTAGCACCCGGTGCTCATGATGTATTAACAGCTAAAGTCATCGAAAAAGTAGGTTTCAATGCAGTGTACATGACAGGATATGGCCGGGCTGCCAGTTATCTCGGCAAGCCCGATGTAGGACTGATAACCATGACGGAGATGCAGGATCAAGTCAGTAAACTTGCTGCAGCAGTGGATATACCAGTTATAGCGGATGGAGATACAGGCTTTGGCAATGCAATAAATGTTATGAGAACCGTTAAAGAGTATGAAAAAGCAGGAGCAGCTGCTATACAATTGGAAGATCAGGTTGCTCCAAAAAAATGTGGACACATGATAGGTCGTCAAGTAGTTTCAATGGATGAGATGTTAGGGAAAATTGAGGCAGCAATAAGTGCTAGACAGGACCCAGACTTTGTGATTATAGCACGTACCGATGCTAGGACATCTATGGGTTTTGAAGAGGCATTAAAGCGGGCAAAAGCCTATGCTGAAGCTGGAGCAGATGTTATATTTTTTGAATCCCCGGAGAGCAAAGAAGAGATGATAAGGCTCAACAAAGAGCTTAACGTTCCTACACTGGCAAATATGGTGGAAGGCGGGAGAACCCCCCTGTTTAGCGCCAAAGAGCTGGAGGAAATGGGATATGCGCTAGTTATATTTCCTACAGCATCAGTTTATACCACTGCCAAATCAATGATGGAGCTAATGCAGGAATTGAAAAGTAAAGGTACTACACGGGATTCTATTGAAAAGATGATCCCCTTTCAGGAGTTTAATGATTTAATTGGATTGCCTGAGATAAGAGAATTAGAAAACAAGTATGTAAGAGGAGGGGTGTAGATATAAAAAATAATTAAACAGTTGGATAAATACTAAACCAGATCAATAATTTTGTCAGCAGAGTTTATTTTACTTTTTTAAAAAGCTAATAGGAATGTATGTGTTGTTTGTATTAAGAACTAGCAGTAACCCATGAGTGACTTTCATTGTGAAAAGGTGTATTGGCAGCTAAAATAGTATTTGTGAAAGTGCACTCCAACTCAGCTCCCAATATTAAGTATTTTAATGAGGAGGAAAGTTAATGCAAACAGAGACAAAAAAAGTTGAGCAAAATACCGATATTTATGAAAGCGCATTTGCACCAGTTCCGGAATCTCAAAGAAAAACTTTATTAAGCCTGACCGCTGTTTTAGCAGGATATCCTATAGCCTTATCCAATTTCGTTATCGGAGGAGCGGCTGGAGTTGGATTGACCTTTGACAAAGCACTATTAGCGTTATTTATTGGGAACGGGATATTGATTGCGATAGTTATAATTACGGGTTTAATGGCTTACGAGACAGGATTGTCCACTGCATTTCTATCAAGAAGAGCTTTTGGCAAAAATGGTTCTAGCATATTTTCTTTATTGTTGGCAATGTCTTCAGTTACATGGATATCATTGAATGGTGACATATTTTCAAGGCTTATAAAAACTACATTCCCTTGGTGGCCGATTAGCATTCCTATTACCGCTGTAATTGTAATATTAATATGGATGCAATCCGCAATTAGAGGCTATAAAGGGTTAGAAGTTGTAAGCTTTATTGGTGTTCCTGCCGCACTTATCATGTCTTTAGTTGGTGTTATTGCTGCATTCAATGCAACGAATGGTTTTGCTGGGCTAACAAGTTATATACCTGAGAAACCAATGTCTTTTACAGCTGCTACAGCTTCAATAGTTGGTGGCTGGGTATTTGGTGCAACAATTACACCGGATATCTGTCGTTTTGCAAAAAGCAAAAGAGATGTAGTAATAGCCGGTTTAGTAGCATTTATAGTTGGTTGTTTTGGTTTACAGCTTGCAGGTGCGCTGGTAGCCCTTGCTACAGGACAAGGTGATTTTACTTTAGCAATGGCTGAGCTAGGTCTTACAGGTGTTGCTTTTGTGGCAGCTATATTCTGCCTTTGGACTACCCAAGACAATAACATATACGGGGCAAGCCTTGCAATACAAAATGTTTTAAGAGAAACTTCAGCAAAAGGAAAAGTAAGTCACATGCAAATAGCAATTGCAGTAGCAGGTGTTTCAGCTGTATTTGCTGCCTTGGGAATTTATAAATATATACTGCCTATAATACAATTCTTATCAGTTCTAATACCACCTGTACCAGGGTTACTTACAGCCGAATATTATTTTGTAAAAAATTCAAAAGAAAATATTACAACAAATTGGTTAGCAATGTTAGCGTGGGTTTTAGGTGGAACTACAGGATATATTTCACTTAAAACGAACTTCTTCATTCCCCCTGTTGTAGGCATGGTTGCCGCAGGTGTAATTTATACAGTCTTAAGTAAACTGTTTGATAAATAAACAAGTTGAAAAAGAAGTTCAACAAAGCAATAGTGAAATGAATATATAGTTTTTCAAAGCATTAAAATTCAAACCTGTGTAGGGAACTGCAAAAGGTTGTCCACAGGCAGTAGTAAGTGACTAATTATAAAGTAACTTTTCAAAATTAACAATTAATAAGGAGGCAGAAGAGATCATGTCAGTTTTAGCCATTAAAAACATAGGGATCTTGGTTACCGGAGATATTAATAATCCTATATCAGAGGCAAATACCGTTGTTGTAGAAGATGGAAAAATCAAGAGGATTGGCGATGAGAAACTACTAGAAAAGTTTCAGTGCGATAAAGTTATAGATGCTCAAGGAACAACTGTAACACCGGGGCTTATAGACTCTCACGTACACCCTGTTATAGGTGATTTCACACCAAGACAAAACATGTTAGGGTTTATTAACAGTTCACTTCACGGTGGAGTAACAACCATGATATCCGCAGGTGAATGCCATACCCCGGGAAGACCAAAAGACGTTGAAGGAACAAAGGCCCTTGCTCTACTTGCCTATAAGTCTTCTAAAAATGCTAGACCCGGTGGTGTTAAACTTCACGGTGGTGGATTAATATTAGAAAAGGGATTGACGGAAAAAGATTTCGAGGAATTAGCAAAGCAGGGCGTTTGGATAGTTGGCGAGATAGGCCTTGGTACAGTTAACAATCCAAAGGAAGCAGCACCAATGGTAGAGTGGGCTAAAAAATACGGTTTTAAAGTCATGATGCATACGGGAGGAACCTCGATTCCGGGTAGCACTACTATAACAGCGGAAGATGTTATGACAGTGAATCCAGATGTTGTATCACATTTAAACGGTGGTCCCACAGCGATTTCTTTAAACGAAGTTAAAAAACTTATAGACGAAACATCCTATGCCTTAGAACTTGTCCAGTGTGGAAATTTCAAAGTATTAAAGCAAGCAGTAGAATGGCTTAATGAAAAAGGGCAACTTGATAGAATAATACTCGGTAACGATTCACCATCAGGCACAGGAATAATAACACTTGGAATATTGAGATCAATTGCCTATATAGCTTCTATGGCGGGGATTCCTGCTGAAAAGGCCATATGTATGGCTACAGGTAATACGGCAAGGATATATGGGTTAAATGTTGGAATTATCGAAGAAGGCCGTGAAGCTGATTTTGTAATCATGGATGCACCTATGGGGTCCGTAGGAGAAGATTGCCTAAAGGCACTCGAAGCGGGTGATTTACCTGGAATTTCAATGGTTATAATCGATGGAAATATTGCTGTTTCTAAAAGTAGGAATACGCCACCACCTGTAACCAAAGCGGCAATATGCTAAGAAAACAATATATGTTTATATGAGTGTTTAAAAGGGAGCAAATAGATTATCACATGATTCTAATTAATAATGATAAATGCAAGCGATGCTACACTGAAATAAGCCATAGAATTGGGTGCAACTAGAGTTTATAGTAAGCAATGGAGGTGATAGCACTTTTACATTTAAACAGACGCGTTTATTAATGTTGGAATTATCAAAGAATTGGTCATTTGCCTTGGGAATGAAATTATAGTCATCCCCAAGGTATAGCTTAAAAAATAATGAAGGGAGTAATTTGGATTATGGATGTAAAAATAAGAAAGTTTTACACCATTGTTGAAGAGATCAAGAGCGATGGCGGAAAAGAAATTGAAGGTAAACCCCACAAACGGGCTGCTGCTGCAGTAGTAATTGAAAATCCATTTGCAGGTAAATATGTAGAGGATTTATCGCCATTGACAGAGTGGAGCGTAGAAATCGCACCAATACTGACCCAAAAAGCCCTTGCTGCCGCTGGCATGAATAAAACAGAAGTGGAAAGCTATGGAAAAGCAGCTATAGTCGGCGGAAATGGAGAGTTAGAACACGCAGCGGCACTTCTTCACCCAAAACTGGGCAAACCCTTTAGAGACGAAGTTAATGGAGGCAAGGCAATAATACCATCAGCTAAAAAGATGGGATATCCAGGGTGCGCCATAGATGTACCACTGCATTTCAAGGATGCGGCTTTTGTCAGATCGCATTTTGATGCTATGGAAGTAAGAGTACCTGACGCACCTAGAGACAATGAGATAGTTTTAATACTTTCTGTTACTAACTGTGGCAGGCCTCACCCGAGAGTTGGCGGACTTACAAAAGAAGAAGCCAAATGCGAAGATGGTTTATGGTAATACCATTGCCAGGCGG
The DNA here is from genome assembly GCA_001896545.1 of Tepidanaerobacter sp. EBM-38. Classification (GTDB taxonomy): domain Bacteria; phylum Bacillota; class Thermosediminibacteria; order Thermosediminibacterales; family Tepidanaerobacteraceae; genus Tepidanaerobacter. Next base: position 110,333 of record MPOT01000025.1, read on the forward strand.
GGGATTTCCCTACCTGGCAAAACAACATTTCTTATTTAAGGAGCAAAAGCATGCTTCAAATAATGAATATAGGAATTACAGATGTAGCAGTAATAGGTGGTGGGCTTGCAGCCATGTATGCAGCTTTGGAAGCAAGCAACTATGATAAATCCGTAGTCATTATATCAAAAAAACCTGTGGGTAGATCCGGTGCTTCTGTTATTTCTAAATCGGTTCATAGGTTTCCCCCTGACCATTTAAAGGAGAAGCTTTCATATAAAAATAAGATTATTGAGGCTGGCAGATATATTAATAATAGGGATTTAGTAGATACTTTCGTAGAGCATGCCTCACAAAAAATGGATAATATTGAAAAGTTAAAAGTCGGATTGAACTTTAAAGAAAAACTTATAGATGGCAAGAATCATAAATATTTTGCTGCATGCAAGCCTAAGATGGGCAAACATCTTACTATACCGCTTTCGAACATTATAAAAACTAAAGACAACATAAATATAATGGAAGGATACATGGCAGTTCAGATAGTAATAGAAAGAGATACTGTCTGCGGAATTTTAATAGAAAATAAGAATCGCCTATATTTTCTCGGTGCAAAAGCTGTGGTAATTGCGACAGGTGGAGGAGGATATAATTACATCCAAACTAGCAATACCAATGACTTAACCGGGGACGGGTATGCTATGGCCTTAAGAGCTGGCTTGCCTTTGATAGATATGGAGTTTATTCAGTTCTACCCATATAGAACAGTATATCCCTTTCAACACGATATTTTCCCAGATATTTTTAGCCATGGGGCTAAATACTTAAACGAAAAAGGCGAAAGATTTATGGATAAGTATCCCAAAAAGGAGCTGGAGAACAGAGATATTTTATCTCGTGAAATGTTTTTTCAAAAGGAAATATATCTTAATATAGAGGATTGCGACAAGGATTTTATGAAAGAAGAATGTGATGACTTATACGACAATTATTTAAAATATAAAGGTGAGCAAATCAAAGTTTCACCTGTTGCTCATTTTATGATGGGCGGCGTTAAAATAAATGCAGATACATCTACAGATGTAAGAGGATTATTCTGTTGCGGAGAAGTAGCCGGAGGTTTACATGGAGCAAATCGGTTAGCGGGGCATGCCCTTACTGAAACTGTAGTATTTGGTCATATTGCAGGAGAGGAATCCGCTCATTATGCTGGAAGCAAAACAAAGATTTCTGTAAACTTTGTTAAAGAAGAAACTGCTAATTGGGTTCCTAATATAGGCGAGGAGAGTCCAACGAATATAAAAAATATATTAAGAAGAAATATGTGGGAATCAGCAGGAATTGTTAGGAATGAAGATGATCTGCAACGAGCAAAAGATAAAGTAGAAGAACTAGAACAACAAATAAAAAACTTAAAACCTCTAAAATTGAGAGATTGGATTGAATGCCAAAATATGATCCAGACCTCAAAAATGATAATAGATTCTTGTATTTTAAGAAAAGAGAGTAGAGGAGCACACTATAGATCTGACTTTCCTGAAGAAGATATTAATTGGCAGCGGAATATAATAATAAACTAAATAAATACTTCAAACCACATATAAAAATGCTCATTTTCAGCCTTAGCAACATTACAATTCATAGTAGAAAAATTTAAAAAGAATTACCCATTCATGCTTATTAACCTACATCTATCAATCTCATAATCATTCTTAACGCTATTAAACGATTGTTCTGAAGCAAAATCCCATAACTTAGTTATACCTAAATTCAGATAAAGGACCCCAAACTCGGTCAAACCTATAATAATAGTTACAAAAAATATTTTAGCAATTTAAAAATATCAAGTTTGTTTTGGAACGTATATTCAAAATAATATCTTAGATTTAAATAATATCTCACAAATTATGCGAATACAATCAATTTAATAACAGCTACGAGTAAGTTCGGAAACAGGAAAAAATGCCTGTAAAAAACCAATAAAAGCACTAAAAATAACAAAACAAAAACTTTTAAGCTGTGAAAGCAAAAAAAAACAAAATGAGAGTAAGGAAACAAATATCAGGCTAAAAAAATGCAAAAAGAAATACCAATTCTTGCGGCTTATTACCCGAGAACATTCAATCTCATAACTCTTAGAGCAAATAGGAACACATACCCATTAACACTTGCTGCTGCCGTTAAAACATAAGGAGGTGGTACACTCAAAAAAAGAAGTTACCAAAAGGTGTAACAAGGAGAGGCTGTTTTTTCCATAATAATACTAAGTATTATTATGGAAGACCCCTGATTTGTGTAAACGGTCTTTAGTTATAAAGAGAAAAAATGAAACTTTTTTAAGAGGCTCTAAACCTTGCGGTTATTAGGTTTAATTACTCTGGATTTAAACTAATTTTATTTTATACAAGGAGGGTATAAAATGTCCGAACAGAAAGAAAAGGGTTTTTCTGCTTATCTAAAAGAGCAAAACATCGAACTCACTTTTGACAGAATTGGTATCAAAGCTCTTGGTGCTATGGCTCACGGTCTATTTGCGTCATTATTAATCGGTACAATTATTAACACCCTGGGCAATCTACTTAAATTCCCGTTTCTTAACGAAATTGGTGCCTATGCCACGGCAGGTACCGGCGCAGCCATGGCAGTATCCATCGGTTACGCTTTACAAGCACCTCCCTTCGTTCTTTATTCTTTGGTGGCTGTAGGTCAGGCTGCTAACAAATTAGGCGGCGCTGGCGGCCCTTTGGCCGTATTCTTCATTGCCCTTATTGCTGCCTTTTGCGGTATGCTGGTTTCCAAAAGAACGCGTATTGACTTAATTGTTACACCTTTTGTTACGATTGTTGTAGGCGTCACAGCTGCCTATTTTTTGGCTCCGCCCATCGGTGCCTTTGCTTCTTGGATTGGCAACATCATTATCTGGGCAACAGAAATGAGGCCATTCATAATGGGAATTCTGGTTTCCGCTATTATGGGTATCGTTCTTACACTACCAATTAGCTCTGCGGCACTGGCTGCCGCTTTAGGGCTGGTTGGTCTGGCCGGCGGCGCTGCCCATGCTGGCTGCTGCGCTCACATGATTGGCTTTGCAGTCGCCTCTTACAGAGAAAATAAAATCGGCGGTTTAGCAGCCCAAGGTCTTGGTACATCCATGCTGCAAATACCTAATCTGTTGAAAAAACCGGTTCTATGGATACCAGCAGTGGTTGCTTCTATCATCAATGGCCCTGTTGCTACTGTTGTTTTTAGGCTTAAACAAAACGGACCTCCTATCTCCTCAGGTATGGGCACCTCCGGTCTCGTCGGTCCCATCGGCGTTATCACCGGTTGGTATACGCCTTCGGAGCAAGCTCTTGCCCACGGCGAGGTAGCCATGATCCCCACCGCCATGGATTGGATTGGCTTAATTATGGTCAGTGTCGTGATCCCGGCGGTAGTAGCTTGGATTGTCTCTGAAATTATGCGCAAGAAGGAAATAATCGAGCCCGGCGATTTAAAAATCGAGGTCTAAAGTTAAAGACTCAACCAAAACCCAGAGTAAAGGTAAATAGCCTTTACTCTGGTAAAAAAATACTTTTTATAATATTGTAATAAACAAAGGGGGTAGGGTTAGTGCAGGAATTCAAATACTTTGCGCCTTCAGATATAAATCAAGCCTTAAAAATTCTTGACAGTGTAAAAGGTGATAAAAGAATCTTAGCTGGAGGAACTGATCTAGTCATAGCTATTAGAGAAAGGAAAATAAACCCTGAAGTAGTAATTGATCTAAAGAATACCCAAAATTTGAATTATATAAAACAGGAAAACGGATACATCAAGATAGGTTCCATGAGCACCTTTACCGATGTTATTGAATCAGAACTCATCAAAAGAAAGGCAAGAGTACTTCATGAATCTTGTTATTCAATGGGTTCCCCCCAGATTAGAAACTGGGCTACAATTGGGGGTAACATTATCAATGCTTCACCGGCTACAGATTCTGTACCAGCCCTTATGGTTCTTGATGCTACAGTTAAGCTTGAGAGTGTTTCGGGGATTAGAGAATTCAAGGTTCAAGATATTTTAAAAGGTATAAATAAGACCAATTTAAATGAAAATGAGATACTGACAGAAATATCATTTAAGATACCGTCAGAAAACACTGTAACAGGTTTTAGAAAACTTGGTCGGCGTGCCGCTTTATCCATTGCCAGAATAAGCATAGCATGTCTTATTGAAGTTGAAGAAAACACTATGAGATGTCGAGACGCTAGAATAGCCTTGGGAGCAGTAGCTAAAAATCCTATAAGGGCGACTTCAGCCGAAGAAGTGCTAATCGGAAAAGATATCTCACAGAAGCTTATTGATGATTGCGTTGAAGTAATATCAGAAATAGCGGTGAAAAATATAGGAAACAGGCCATCGTTACCTTTCAAGCGACAGAGCATAAAGGGCATTTCAAGGGAATTACTGAATCGACTTTACATGGAATTATGGTCAAACTGATGGAGGTGACAGGTTTGGAAGAAGTAAAAATATCTTTTATTTTAAATGATGAAAGTGTATCGGTGGAGGTAGATCCGAGAAAAAGACTCTTGGATATGTTGAGAGAGGACTTTTTGCTCACAGGAGTAAAAGAGGGTTGTTCTGTGGGAGAATGTGGTGCTTGCACAGTTTTGATAGATGGGAGAGCGGTAACATCATGCCTTGTTTTGGCACCACAGGTCAATGGACATAGAGTTACAACTATCGAGGGTCTACAAAAAAATGGAGAGTTACACCCACTTCAACAGGCTTTTATTGATTCCGGAGCAGTGCAGTGTGGATTTTGCACACCGGGGATGATACTTGCTGCTAAGGCTCTTCTGGACAGAAATCCACATCCAACTCGTGAGGACATAAAAACTGCAATTTCAGGAAATCTCTGTCGGTGTACCGGTTATGAAAAGATTATAAAGGCAGTCGAAACAGCTGTAAAATATCTTGAAGGGAAAGATGAAAATAACAGGACAAATGATAGAAAAAAGACTGAAACTTTAAAAAAGCTAACTGAAGAAGCTATTTCTGATGATATAAGAGTGATAGGGAAAAGTATTATTCGAAAAGACGCCTTAAAAAAGACAACCGGAGAAGCTCTTTTTGCTGGCGATATGCGCTTTGAAAATATGCTTTACGGAAAAGTCCTTAGAAGTCAGGTTCCTCATGCAATTCTGAAGAATATAGATACAACAGATGCTAAAAGTTTGCCCGGTGTAAAAGCGGTTCTGACTTACAAAGATATTCCCGGAGCTAATCGTGTAGGAATCATACTAAAAGATGAGCCTGTTTTAGTGGATCATAAAATTGCCCGTATCGGAGATCCCATAGCTTTAGTAGCGGCAGAAACTCAAGAGATAGCCGAGGAGGCTCTAGAACGGATTAAAGTTGAGTTGGAAGAATTACCGCCCGTAGTCGATGTTAAAGAAGCTATAAAAGAAGATTCTGTAAAAGTTCACGGAGATACAAACATAATAGCAATAAAAAACCTTATTAAGGGCGATGTTGAAGAAGGGTTTAGAAAAAGTGACATCATTGTAGAAAACCATTATAAAACTAATTTTGTTTCACATATGTTTATTGAACCAGAGTGTGGTATAGGTAGTTATGAAAATGGAGTTATAACTGTGTGGTGCTCTTCACAAAATGTTCACTTTGATCGAGCTGAAGTAGCTCGTGTTCTAAATATGCCAAGAAGCAAGGTTCGAGTAATCCAGGCAGAAACCGGAGGGGGATTTGGTGGAAAACTAGACATATCCACTCAGTGTTATGCGGCTTTATTAGCTTATTATACAAAGAGACCAGTAAAAATCATTTACTCTCGAGTAGAGTCTACTATGGCTTCATCTAAACGACACCCAGCTATAATCAGATGCAAAACAGGTGCTACCAAGGAAGGAAAGCTGATGGCCTTGGATGCTGATATGATTCTGGATACAGGAGCTTATGCATCTTATGGGCCTGGAGTAATCACTAGGACTGTGGTTCATATTACAGGCCCTTATGATATTCCAAATGTAAAAGTTAAAGGTCATTTAGTTTATACAAATAATCCTATGGCTGGCGCTATGAGAGGTTTCGGTGTCCCTCAAGCAGCGATAGTTCACGAAAGTCAAATGGATATACTGGCAAAAGAGCTAGGGATAAGTCCCTATGAAATAAGAAAAAGAAATGTTCTAAAACCTGGATCTTACACTGCTACAAACCAACTGCTTACCTCAAGTGTTGGAATAGAAAAGACCTTAGATGCAGCAGTCGAAAAGGCAAAAGAAATGTTAAAAGGATGGGAGGGGATTCTGTGATAAAAACTGGAATAGGTATCGGATGTATGTGGTACGGTATAGGGAACACCGGCCTACCCAATCCTGCTGCAGCTTTTGTCGAGGTGCATAGTGACTGTTCAGCGACTTTACTCACCGGATGCGCAGATATTGGTCAGGGTTCCAATACTGTTCTTGCCCAGATCGTAGCTGAGACTTTAGGTATAGATTTTGAAGATGTATTCGTAACTTCTGCTGATACTGGGGTAACACCCGAAGCCGGTGCTACATCGGCCAGTCGACAAACCTACATTTCCGGCAATGCGTGCAAGCGGGCTGCAGAAATGGCTCGGCAAACCCTTGTAGATCTAGCTGCAGATCTGCTACAGGATGATAAAGATAAAATCCTTTTAAAAGATAAAATGGCTTTTGTAAAAGATACAGATAAATCCATCAGCATGGCAAAACTCTTAGAGGAATGCGACCGGCGTGGGATACTAGTAATAGGCAGCGGTTCCTTTAACCCGGATACAACTTATTTGGATGCTCAAACAATGGCTGGCATACCATATGCTACATATGCATTTGCTACTCACATAGCGGAAGTGGAAGTTAATACAGAGACTGGAGAAATTAAAGTTAAAAAAATTATAGCTGCTCATGACGTAGGAAAAGCTGTAAACCCGTCGCTGATTGAAGGACAAATTGAAGGGGGGTGTTTAATGGGTGCAGGTTATGCCCTTTTAGAGGAGGTTTTGTTGTCGAATGGTCGAATAACCAACCCGAATTTATCTAATTATCTATTATTCACAGCAAAGGATGTACCTGAAGTATACCCAATCATTGTGGAAGAGAAAGAAGAAACGGGTCCTTATGGAGCAAAGGGTGTCGGTGAACCGTCACTAATTCCTACAGCCCCTGCTATACTAAATGCCATTTATAATGCTACAGGTGAACGGTTTACGGATATTCCGGTGACACAGGAAAGATTTATCGAACAGACCTATTATAAATTTGACAAATAAATTGATTGAAGACAATTTTACTTTATATAAATCACCTAATTACTTATCAAAAATATAAATAAAAAGGAGTCTTAAATATGACTATTATAGCTATTAAAAACATAGGAACTTTGGTAAGTGGTGATATTAAAAAACCAATTTCTTCGTCTAACACAATTATCATTGAAGACGGGAAAATTGCAAAGCTAGGGAATGAGGAATTATTAAAGCAATACCAATGTGACAAGGTAATTGATGCAAAAGGCATAACCGTTACTCCAGGCCTTATAGACTCACATGTGCATCCGGTTATAGGAGATTTTACACCACGCCAAAACACATTAGGGTTTATTGATAGTTCCCTTCATGGAGGAGTAACCACAATGATATCCGCAGGGGAATGTCATACTCCTGGCAGACCGAAAGATGTAGCAGGAACTAAGGCATTAGCTATATTGGCACACAAAAGTTTCCAAAATATGAGACCTGGCGGTGTCAAACTTCACGGTGGTGCCCTCATATTGGAAAAAGGCCTTACAGAAAAGGATTTTGAGGAACTAGCCCGGGAGGGAGTATGGTTAGTAGGGGAGATAGGCCTAGGTAGTATTAACAAACCTGAAGACGCAGCCCCTATGGTAGAGTGGGCGAAAAAACATGGATTTAAGACAATGATGCATACCGGAGGTACATCGATTCCCGGTAGCACTACCGTTACAGCTGCTGATGTAATGCAAGTCAATCCTCATGTGGTATCTCATCTGAATGGAGGTCCTACTGCTATACCGATAGAAGAAGTAAAAAAGTTGATCGATGAAACATCAATAACCCTGGAAATGGTTCAATGCGGTAATTTCAAAGTATTTAAACAAGCTATTGAATGGTTGAAAGAGAAAAATCAATTAGACCGGGTCATCCTTGGTAATGATTCGCCGTCAGGAACTGGGATTATACCCTTGGGAATCTTAAGATCCGTATGTTTTATAGCTTCTATGACAGGTGTATCAGCTGAAGAAGCCCTATGTATGGCTACTGGCAATACTGCTCGTGTTTATGGCCTTAATGTAGGGATAATAGAAGAAGGTCGGGAAGCAGATCTTGTATTGATGGATGCTCCTATGGGTTCTGTAGGCAAAAATTGCATTCAAGCACTGGAAGCCGGAGATCTCCCCGGGATTTCCATGGTAATAATTGATGGAAAGCTAGTGGCAACAAAGAGTAGAAATACTCCTCCTCCCGCAATAAAAGCGGTTGTTTGCTAAAATATATACGGAGGTAAAGTGATTATGATTGTGATTGATTTGGAAAAATGCAGGGGCTGTAGTTTATGCGTTAAAAATTGCCCCCTTGAAGCAATCAAAGTTATTAACAAAAAGGCAAAAATAAATGATAATTGCGTTAATTGCGGAATTTGTTTCAGAGTCTGCACATTTGAAGCTATTAAAAGGACTGAAGAAAGGGCACCGGAGAATATTACATGTACCCACTGCCCTGTAAACTGTTCAATTCCACCGGAAAAAACCGGTGCGTGCAAGCGATATACTCATGTAAACGGAGAACTAATGAGAAATAGAAAGCTGGTAGTGGAAGCCATAACAGCCGAAACGGAGACAGCCAAGCTGCCTTATAAGCCGCTCATTACTGCTGTAGGCAGTGGTACCAACTACCCTTGTTCCTATCCCGCACCATATATTGTCAGTGAGTCTATTGATGGAGTTGATGTGATTACCGTAGTCACTGAAGCACCTCTTAGTTACAGTGGTGTCAAGGTTAAAATCGATACAAATCTTCACATTGGGGAAGAGGGGGCAAAAGTTCGACGGGATGGGAAGATTGTAGGAATGGTTACAACGGAGGAATATGGTTCTAAGATGCTGACTATTGGTGGTGCAAATCTCTTAAGCGGTAGCAATGATGGCTTTATAGTAGCCAGGACCATAGTAGACTTAGTTAATGGCCGCAGGGTTACATTAAAAGTGGATAAGGGAAGTACTATGGAAATTCAACATGGTTTTCCTCCAGTAATTGACGGTCAGGAAGAAAAACTGATGCGGGTAGGTTGTGGCAGTGCTACTGTAGGTATGTTTGCCAGGCAATTATCTAAGGTAGTAGACGAGGCGATAATTCTTGACTATCACATAATAGGGCTTTTATCGGAGCATATGGCTGGTAAGGCGGTAGGCATGGCTTATAGCGGTGTGGTTCCATACGGCCGCAAGAGTACCAACGGTAGATATTTTGGAAAACCGGGACACGGCTGGGGAGGAACGGAAATTACCGATCCAAGGGATGCCATAAAGTCCATAGATATGGGTATCGCCCGTTCTGGTATGAAAATATTGGTGACCGAAACTACAGGTCAGCAAGCTGCCCTTTTTGAGATACAAGAGGATGGTACTGTAAAATCTATAGAAATGCTCCCATCGGTGAGGGATGCAGTAAAGATCATTGCAGATACATGTGAGCGGTCAATGGTTTCGGTTATATATACCGGTGGTACTGGAGGAAGTGCCAGAGCCGGGGTGACTAATTTGCCCAAAGCACTTACCGATGCTATACATAGGGAAGAAATAAAATTAACTATCGCAGGAGCTCCAACTTTTGTGCTTCCCGGTGGTGGCATAAACTTTATGGTGGATGTTTCAAAAATGGTTCCCGAACCGTTAACTTGGGTGCCGACGCCAGCTACCGTTGCACCGGTGGAATACACTATGACTCGTGAAAAATACGAAGAAATCGGTGGCCATGTAAACCATGTTATGTCAAAACAAGAACTTCTCAAGAAACTGAAAGAGTCATAAAAAATGATGAACCAATTGGAGGACGGTCGAGTATTTCTTGAATATGGACCCATACGCATGTTAATGGATGTTTCAATTAAAGTACAAAGACAACCAGAACTGGCGTTTATGGTAGGCTTAGATGTTATTGAAGAGTTCAAAAGAGCTTGTGAATACATGTCTCTTATTAAAGGTCAAGATCGTGTAAGGGAGTCTGTACAAAACTATCCCATATCAGTACAAAAGATGCTAGCTGCAGTCAAGAGAGTAGGGGATGAAACCCTTACTCCTCTGGCGGCAGTAGCAGGTGCTTTTTCCGATATTGCCCTTGAAAAGGCACTTGCACTTGGAGCCGAAAGAGTCATTATAAACAACGGCGGAGATATTGCATTTAAAGATATAAGGGGAAATCCTATAAAGATAGGTATTCCTGTGTCAAAAAATTCTCCTACCCCCTTTTTAACCCTGATGATTTCCGATAAGAATGTGACTGGAATTTGTACCAGTGGGATAGGAGGTAGGAGTTTTACTAAAGGCATAGCTACTGCAGCGGTAGCCATAGCTGAAAATGCTGCCTTGGCAGATGCTTGCGCTACATATCTTGGTAATGAGACTAATGTGGAAGACCCTGAAATAATTCGATGTTATGCAGAGGAGATAGATTCAGAGACTGACATACCCGGCCATCAAATCACACTGAAAGTAGGATGCCTAAGCAAGAAAAAGATATATAGTGCTTTGTTAAATGGTATGAAGGCTGCGGAGGATATATATGAACGACACATAATATGGGGTTCTATATTATGCATAGATAAAGAGATAGTAACTGTGCCATCGGAAATTAATATCTCTTGAAATACTGCATACTATTCATAATATAATGATTATTTACCGTATAACCTATTTTTATAATTGTACGGTCAACATCTAGTGCGTTTGATTATAATTAGAATAATGTAGAAATAATTGACTTTTGATAGTAGAATAAACAATAAGCGTAGAGTATGCTTTCTAATGATATAATTTACAAACGTGTCTTGTTCTTTTTATATAATCAAAAAATGTGGGGTAGCAATATGCTGCTTAATGCTTTAAACATAATTGAGAATAATGAAGTAATATCTCTAGTGGGGGCAGGAGGTAAAACCTCTTTCATGTATGCCTTAGCCCGTGAACTATCCTCATTGCAGAGGAGAGTCCTTATAACAACTACAACTCATCTCAAAAAACCTACGGGAAAAGCTTATGAACTAATGATTCTAGAAAATTGCCCCAAAAGAGCCGCCAATAAAATAAACCAAATATTTGATGCATCGAACGTGGCTTTTTGGGCAGATAACGAAGTGTCTGATGGAAAAATACGTGGGTTATCCATGGAAAGTATTGATATTATCGCCGATATGGGCATTGCCGATAATATACTAATAGAAGCTGACGGATCCAAAGGCTTGCCTATAAAAGCGCCTGCATATAATGAACCTGTTATCCCAAAGAAAACAACCATATTGATAGGTGTAATTGGGATTGATGCTCTAGGTCGCACTATAGATGACAAGACTGTACACCGGCCTGAATTTTTAAGCATGATATCAGGGAAACCTTTAGGTGGGATTATCGATGAGGCGGTGATACAAAACCTAATATTTTCTCCATATGGTCTGTTTAAAGGTGCTACAGAGCAAATGAAGAAAGTTGTTGTGATAAATAAAGTTGATAATAATCAAATATTAGACCTTGCAATAAAGTTGGCGGAATCCATAAAAAACGTAAGCAATATAGAGATTTTTCGCATTTTACTCACATCTTTTAATTGTGAAACTTCTAGAATCAAGGTGATTTTATAATGGGAGAATCATCAAAAGATAGTATAAAAATATGCGGTATTATTTTAGCGGCAGGGGAAGGGAAAAGGGCCGGTGGAGGCAAGTTGAGTAGGGATATTCAGGGAAAGCCCATGCTACAGTGCGTTGTTGAGATGGCAGTACAATCTAGTCTAGATGATGTCCTATTGGTCACTGGATATGAAAGAAATTTAGGTGAAAAAATAGCAAAGCGTGCTGGTATTAGATCCTACTATAATGCCGACTATCCATTGGGTATGAGCACATCGCTCAAGCTGGGGATATCTAAGGTGCCCCAAGGGATTTCTGCTGTTGTAATAATATTAGGAGATATGCCGTATATTCAAAGGGAAACCTTAGATTCTATTATTGATTTACATAAAACAACTAGGAGTAAGATAATCATCCCTGTCTACAATGGAAAGAAAGGCCATCCGGTTTTAATGGCTTGCACTTACAATGATGAAATATACAATATCTCAGGTGATAGGGGAGCACGGGAAATTATAAAAAAGCATGTTGATGAAGTTGTATACTTAGAGACTGGCGATCCGGGTATATTGCAGGACATCGATTATTAATTTATTATGAGGTGATGGTATTGGAAGGTTCTAAAGTAATAGAGAAGCTTGCTTGCATGATAGCTCAAAATGAACCTGCGGCACTAGTAACGGTAGTGGAATCTTCTGGTTCTACTCCCCGAGGGCCAGGAAGTATGATGTTAGTTGATAAAAAGGGTGTGCTTTTGGAAGGGACTATTGGCGGAGGAATTCTCGAAGAAAGGGCTAAAAGCGATGCGGCCGAATGTCTCAGGGTAAAGGAATCGAAACTTTTTTTCTATGAACTGGGTGCGGAAAATGAAAAATCATTGCCTATGATTTGTGGTGGAAATATTAGGTATTTTGTTAAAGTATTTCCCAAAAAAAAACGGCTTATAATTATAGGAGCCGGACATGTAGGGGAAAAACTATGTAAAATGGCTAATATTTTAGGATATACGATTATCGTTGTTGATGATCGGGAAAACCGTGCTACGAAGGAGAACTTTCCGGAAGCAAGTCAGCTTCTTGTGGGTGATATTCTGGAGAACTTGAGGAAAGTTTCTATCGATGAGAATACCTGCATAGTAATAGTAACACATGCTCATAAATATGATCAAGCTGTCCTGGAGGCTGTAATTGATTCAAATGCATTATATATAGGTATGATAGGGAGTGTTTCTAAAGTTAGGACATGTTTTGAGAATTTACGGGAAAAGGGTATATCCAATGAACTCATTGGTAAAGTTTACTCTCCTATAGGTTTAGATATAGGAGGTGAATCCCCTGAAGAAATAGCCCTTTCCATTATGACTCAAATTCAGGCTATTACTTATAACAAGAGCGTGCCGCACATGAAGTATATTATGAAACAAAAAAATCAGGAGGGCTGAGCTTGCAAGATTTGGTGGTTTTAATAAAGGGTGCCGGCGAAATGGCGTCTGCTGTAGCGCACAGACTATACCGATCGGGATTTCAAATTATTATGACCGAAGTGGAAAAACCCTTGATGGTACGAAGGCATGTATCTTTCGGGAATTGTGTATATGAAGGAAGTTGGCAGGTAGAAGGGGTTAAGTCAAAATTGGTGAACGATTTAAGAGAAATCCGGAGTACTTTAACCGAGGGCAAAATACCCGTGTTAATTGATGATAAGTGTCAACTTTGCCAAGCTTTAAGTCCTAAAGTGATAGTTGACGGGATTTTGGCTAAACGAAACACCGGAACAACCATAAACGATGCACAGGTAGTCATTGGCTTAGGGCCGGGCTTCGAGGCAGGTAAAGATGTTCATGTAGTGATTGAGACAATGAGGGGACACGATCTGGGACGAGTGATTCTAAAGGGAGCCGCACAGAAAAATACAGGTACTCCGGGCCCAATTCAGGGTATTACAGATGATCGAGTATTGCGGGCACCTAGAGCGGGAGTGGTTAAAAATATTCTAGATATAGGGAGCCTTGTAAAAAAAGGTGACATTATAGGTAACGTAGGTGACCAACCGTTTACTGCAAAAATTGATGGGATTTTGCGGGGATTAATTCATGATGGTTTAACCGTTAAAGCAGGGCAAAAGATCGGGGATATAGATCCTCGGGGCCAGGTAGATTACTGTAATACCATAAGTGATAAAGGTAGGACTATTTCGGGAGGAGTATTGGAAACCATATTGTTGCTTTTAAAGGATGTAAATCTGTAAAAGGTGGAGAAGAAAGTGAAGTTGGTTTATAAAATATGGGTTGAGGGCAAGACTAAAGCTTTTGGTGAAGGTCCCTATGAACTCTTGAGGAAAGTTGAACAACTGGGATCTTTGAATAAAGCGGCTCAAGATATGAATATGTCTTACAGTAAAGCTTGGTCGATTATCAAAAGAGCCGAGAAGGAGCTAGGCTTTAAACTGGTAGAAAGCAACACCGGGGGTGCTGGTGGTGGCGGTTCATGCCTTACATCTCAAGCCAAGACCCTGTTAAACAAATATGACGAATTTTGCAGTGAAGCTGGGGAAATACTTACAAAACTATATAATAAATATTTTAGTGAGTTGCTTTAGAGCATTTTTTAATGAAAGCGTTATTCGAACATAAATACAACGCTAAGGAGACTTGCTATGGGATACAAGAATTTGCTACTGCAAGGCGATATCGGCATAGGTAAATCTATAATTATAATGGATTCAATAATACCTTATATCGACTTTGTCGGAGGTTATTATACTCAAAGGATATTGAAAAATAAACAAAAGGTAGGTTTCTTGATAAATCCCATAGAGAGTGTAAAAACCTATGGTTTGAATCGGGATATCAAAGACATAAAGCCGGAAGGAAGACAGCGGCTATTTATATATAAAAACCCCAATGGGACTTGGTCTTTTGATAACGAAGTCTTTACATACTTTAGCATAAAATATTTATCAAAGGGTCTGCAGCAGCGTAAAAAACTGCTTATAGCTGATGAACTTGGAGGTATGGAGTTTCAAAGGGATGATTTCCTTCAGGAGGTAGTAAAAATTTTCCTAAGCGATGTGCCTGTTTTAGGTGTATTAAAATCCCATAGCAATTTTCAAAAACTAAAAAAGACCACTCTTTTAAAAACAACCTATAAAAACGTGGAGCAATTCAAAAGCTTGGTAAGCCAAAAGACTCAAATAATTCTGTTAACTCCAGGGGCGAATAACAATGAAGTTGTGTCACAGGTGCAGGCATTTGTGAAAAAATCTATCACAGCAGTAAATTAATTAAACGGAAGGAAAGACATCTATGGATATAAAAATCAATGAAGTCAATAATAAAAACCTCATCTCAATAAGGCATACACATATCAAAAATAAATTTACATTTCTCACCATAATATTTGCTGTAGTCTTTATAATATCTTTTACAGTAGGTCGGTATCCTTTGACAATAAAACAGCTTTTGGATTTTCTTATACTTAGATTTTTCCATGTTTCCAAAGAAGTACCTGATGTAGTCGAGACCGTTATAATGAATCTGAGGCTTCCTCGAATTTTAGCAGCAGTTTTGGTAGGGTCATCTCTGGCAGCTTCAGGCGCAGCTTATCAAGGTATTTTTAAAAATCCTCTGGCTTCGCCGGATGTTTTAGGGGCTTCAGCCGGTTCGGCCTTTGGGGCAAGTCTTGCCATTTATTTTTCATTTAGCCATTACGGAATACAGCTTTCAGCTTTTATCTTTGGAATAATTTCGGTGTTGTTGGCCTTTATCATAAGCCAAAGGATTCGCACCGATTCGGCGGTGGCATTGGTTCTAACCGGCATGCTTGTAAGCACACTCTTTTCATCGGCAATATCCCTTATAAAATATGTGGCTGATCCTTTTGATAAGCTTCCCACCATAACCTTTTGGCTAATGGGAAGCCTATCAGGTATGAGCATGCGTAGTGTAAAATTTGCGTGTATTCCCATATTCATAAGTTTAACGGTGCTTTGCCTATTGCGTTGGCAAATAAGTGTGCTGTCACTGGGAGATGAAGAGGCTAAAGCCCTTGGAGTCAATACACAACGTCTGCGGCTGATTGTTATCATTTGCTCCACTGTTCTTACGGCAACATCCGTATGTATAAGCGGTGTTATCGGTTGGATAGGGCTGGTGATACCAAATTTAGCGCGATTACTTGTTGGCTCTAATTATATGCATCTTCTTCCTGCAACCATAGTCATGGGCGGTACTTTTTTGCTGGGAGTGGATTGTGTTTCTCGGGGCCTTTTTCCTGTGGAAGTGCCATTGGGAATACTTACGGCCTTTATAGGTGCTCCCTTCTTTTTAATACTATTATACAAGGGTTGGAGGGAATAAAAGTGAAGTTGGACCTAAACGAAGTTGCAGTTGGGTATAAGGGTATAGCGGTTTTAAAGGATGTATCCTTTACCTTAAACACCGGAGAAGTTTTATGTATATTGGGTCCTAACGGCTCGGGCAAGACCACGCTTTTTAAGACAATCATGAAACTTAAACCGCCTTTGTCCGGTGTTATTTCCATTGACGGCTGTGATATCTCAAAATGGCCTTATGACAAAATCGCCACTTATATCGGATATATTCCTCAAAACTATAGTACAGTTTTTCCATATACAGCCTTAGAAATGGTACTTATGGGAAGAACTCCCGGACTTAGCATATGGTCAGTACCTAAAGCGGAGGATATACAAATTGCATTGGACTCTATGAAAGCATTAAGCATACTTCATTTAAAGGATAAAATCTTTACAAAAATAAGCGGTGGAGAAAGACAACTGGTTTTAATAGCGCGGGCAATAGCTCAACAGACAAAACTTCTGATTATGGATGAGCCAACTAATAACTTAGACTTTGGAAATCAAGTTTTAATACTAAACCAAATAAAAAAGCTTTCCCAAAAAGGCATAGCGGTCATTATGGCTACTCATGTTCCGGAACACGCCTTTTTGTATGCTGATAAAGTACTTATGGTCAAAGACGGGTATGTTTTAGCATATGGCAAAAGCAAAGAAATCCTATCCGAAGAGAATCTCAAAAAACTATATGGTGTAAATTTAAAACTAATGCCGGTTGCAAGTGAATGTTATCCTAGTTTTAAAGTGTGTATTCCAGGAGTTGTTTAGGTTAGTGGTAAGCAAATTGAGATTATAATAAAAAAAGGAGAGATGAATAAATGATTTTAAGAAAAAGAACAACTGTTAAAATACTCAGTATTACTTTATTAGCGGTGATTTTATTATCATTAGCTACAGGGTGTACCAATAATCCTCAAGGGACAGCCGAGATACCTCAACAACCAGAGCCAGAAGTAAATGAAAATGTGATTACAGATATGGCCGGCAGAGAAGTAATCCTACCCGAGAAAACAGAAAAGATATTTTCCTTAAGCCCCGTAGGGACCATCATGCTATACACCTTGTGTCCGGAAAAACTTTTGGGTTGGAACTACGAATTAAGCGAAATGGAGAAATATTATATACTTCCACAGTATAAAGATTTGCCAAATCTGGGCGGAGCCGGTAAAAACCCCCCAAATGCTGAAGAAATATTAAAGCTAAAACCTGACATAATTGTTTATGTTACCGATATAAATGAAACAAACATATCTACGGCGGAGCAGTTTCAAAATGAGCTGAATATTCCTGTGGTAGTCCTTGATGGAGATATAGAAAAAACTGCAGATACATATGCCTTGTTGGGGAAAATTATCGGAGATGAAGCCACAGCGGAAAATTTATGTGCTTATATAAAAGAAACGATACAAGAGATTCAGGACAAAGCAAAATCAATATCTGAAGATAAAAAGGTAAGGGTTTATTATGCTGAAGGGAATGATGGCCTGGAGACTGATCCCAGGGGTTCGGGGCATGTGCAAGTCTTAGATATGGTAGGTGGGATAAATGTTGCGGAGGTTTCAAAAATAGAAGGCTCCGGCCGACTTAAGGTCTCTTTGGAACAGCTTTTGAACTGGAATCCGGATTTGATAATTGCATGGGCTGATGATCGAGGAGGGTATTACTCAAACATTTTTAAAGATGAAAATTGGAGCGGACTTAATGCGGTGAAAAATGGTGAAGTTTATGAAATACCCAATTTTCCTTTTAGCTGGTTTGACCGCCCGCCATCTGTAAATCGAATTTTAGGTCTAAAATGGCTAGGCAATCTTTTGTATCCTGAGGTATTTGATTATGATATAAAGAAAGAAGTGAAGTATTTTTACGAACAATTTTACCATTATCAACTGACGGAGGAAGAGCTGGCAAAACTGGTTGATACTTCTACAAGAAGGCAATAAATCAAAAAATACCAAATTTATCGTTTTATTTATGACAGATGAATAATTTAAACTTATAAGATAGAGAGAAACATAAAGGGATAGTAGTGGATTATAGAAAGTTTCAAGAATATATGTGAAATAGATCTTATTGAGTGTTGACGTTCCATATATAAATAAGTCTAAGCTGGGAAAAGGTGGTGTGCAGTGTGCATGATGAAATTGTGTTTTGCAAAGGTGGAGGTTGCACAGCTAAACTGGGGCCGGGAATTTTAGCTTCAGTGCTTGAGAAGTTGCCTAAGGCTACTACAGATTCTAATTTGCTGGTGGGTTTTGACAGCTCTGACGATGCAGCAGTATACCAATTGACACCTGATTTAGCAGTTGTTCAGACTCTGGATTTTTTTCCACCAATGGTAGATGACCCTTATACTTTTGGACAAATTGCAGCAACTAATGCACTTTCTGATATCTATGCAATGGGCGGAGAAGTTAAGACGGCTCTAAATATTGTCTGTTTCCCTGAAAATATGGATCTGAATGTTTTAGGGGAAATTATGCTTGGGGGCAATGAAAAAGTTCAAGAGGCTGGAGGAGTCTTGGTGGGGGGACATTCCATTGCAGACATTGACGTGAAATATGGCCTTTCTGTAATGGGTATTATTCACCCAGATAAGATTTATAGGAACAATTCTTGTCAAGAGGGTGATCAGCTACTCTTGACAAAGCCTCTGGGTGTAGGCATTGTATGTACTGCCCAACGAGTAGGTAAAAGTTCTAATGAAGCTATGGATATTGCAATTCGCTCCATGATAACACTTAATAAATATGCAGCAGAAATAATCAAAAGGTATCAAGTACATGCGTGTACAGATGTGACAGGTTTTGGCTTTTTAGGTCATCTTCAGGAGATGTTAGGATATGATTTTGGAGCAGAGATTGATAGTTTACAAGTACCACATATTCCGGAATCATTACACTATGCAAATGAGTTTTTCCTCACAGCAGCAGCTCAGAGGAATCGCAATCACGTAGGAAATAGGGTAGATTTTAGGCATATTCCGTTTGCAATGGAAGAGGTACTTTTTGATCCACAGACATCTGGTGGACTACTAGTAAGTCTGCCGCCTGAAGATGCAAAACTTGCTTTAAAAGAGATTCAATCGTTGGGATTGCCTTGTGGATTGGTCGGAGAAGTTACACGAAAAGATGATAAGCGAATCATTGTAAGATAAGCAATATGGAAGTGTAATGGGTTTGCCGGGCATGCCTAGCATAGGAAATAAAACCATTTTTACATTACTGTTTGTGCTGCTAGTAGTTGCGGCGGAATGGAGGTTAATATGAAACAAATTATTGATGCTAGAGGGAAAGCTTGTCCAATACCTGTTGTAGAGACAAAGAAAGTATTGGAAACACTTCATGAGGGTGATACCATGGAGGTGATTGTAGATAATTTTATTGCTGTACAGAATCTAAGCAAGATGGCTGAGCAAAAGAAGTTACCTATTGCTTCAAAAAAAATCAATGAAAATAACTACCTTGTGACGATAACAGTGATTGGCGCTTCAAAAAATGAAACGGTAGAAACTGCAGAAAAAACTGTTTGTTTACTAGATAATAGATTAGCTGAGACAGTTATAGTAATTTCGTCAGATAAAATGGGAGAAGGAGATGAAAAATTAGGCCATATACTCATGAAAGGGTTTATCTACGCATTGACCGAACAGGATAAGCTGCCTGAGACAATTCTATTATATAATCGTGGAGCATACTTGTCTGTAGAGGGATCAGATTCTCTGGCAGACTTGAAACTTTTAGAATCCCAAGGCGTAGAGATCTTAACTTGCGGAACATGTCTAAATCATTATAGTTTGACTGAAAAATTAGGAGTAGGTTCTGCCACAAATATGTATGCTATAGTGGAAAAACAGTTGCAGGCAAGGAAGGTTGTGAAAGTATGATTTACTTAGATCATGCAGCAACTTCTTTTCACAAGCCGCCAGAGGTTGCAGAAGCAGTTTATCGTGCTCTGCAAGGAACCGGTAACAGCGGACGCGGTGCACATGGCGCTTCATTGGATGCAAGCCGAGTGATTTATCGCGCCAGAGAGGCTATATCTGGTATGTTTAATTTAGGGGATCCTTCTCGGGTGGTGTTTACTAGTAATGCTACCGAGAGTCTAAATATTGCTATTCAAGGTCTTCTCAGACCGGGAGACCACTGCATAACCACGGCTATTGAGCATAACAGCGTGTTAAGGCCACTTTATCTGATGGAGGAGCGTGGCGTTAAACTGACAATTATTCCTGCAGATAAAAAGGGGAATATTGATGTATCTCAGATAGAATCAGCAGTTCAGGCAGAAACGAAAGCAGTAGTTTTAACTCACGCTTCAAATGTAACAGGGAATGTCCTGGACATTGAAGCGATAGGTAAGATATGTAGCAAGCATGGTATTTTATTTATATTAGATGCTTCTCAAAGTGCAGGCTTAATTCCTATAGATATGCAAAACATTAACATATCAGCACTTTGTTGTTCAGGACATAAAAACCTTCTTGGACCTCAAGGCACTGGAGTGCTGTGCCTTGCCAAGGAAGTTTTTCCTACACCTCTTAAACTTGGCGGAACAGGGATTGACAGTTTTTCACATACAATGCCAAAATTCCTGCCAGAAACCCTTGAAGCAGGTACATTAAACATTCATGGATTAGCGGGACTTTTAGCGGCCTGTGATTACTTGAACAAATATGGGCAGTTAAGGATTTTTAAAGAATCCATTGGATATGCAAAGCTGTTTATAGAGGGTGTCAAAGATATACCCGGAGTCACCTTGTATGGTGATTTTGAGTCTGAGTTAAGGACTCCGGTTGTTGCACTTAATATAAGAGACATTGATTCAAAAGAAATAGCAGATGAACTTTTCCAGCGTTTTAGAATTGCAACCAGGGCAGGTGTACATTGTGCCCCGGGCGTCCACAGAACCTTTGGAACTGAAGACCAAGGCATGGTGCGTTTTAGTTTTTCACATTTCAACACCAGAAATGAGGTAAATGAAGCAATAGATGCCTTGAAGATTCTGGAGGAGGAAAGCCGATGAGACCAAAGAAATTGCAATGTGTTGTGACATTTCAAACAACCACGGAAGCCATGACATTTGAGAAAGTTGCCAAAGCGGCAGGTCTTAGCGGTCGTATTATTCCATTACCAAGAGCTATTGCAGCTGGATGTGGTCTGGCGTGGAAAGAAGATCCAAAATACAGAGTCTTACTTGAAAGGCTTATTAATGAACATAATCTTGTATATAATAAAATCTATGAGCTAGTGATTTAAGTTAAAGTGTGTTAGGGTCAAATTTTGACTTTTGAACCAAAAATCAGATAAAAATGGCCTGAACCCCAACAAATTGGACATACCTTATAAACCAATTCGTACTCTTCGTGAATACACTCGTTATCATTCAAAACTTGTTTCTTGTAAAAGTAGTGGAAAAAATAGATTCCAAATATATCCGTGGCATAGGTTAAGCTTAAATAAAGTAAAATTTTTTGAGACCTATGTAGGCCTTTAGTAAGTGTACCCTTTTTTACTATATTCCAGATTGTTTTTTACGCTAATATCCTCTGTCAATATGAAAAATCGGATTGGCATTAGGTGCTACAGATGAGCAATACCGAGAGTAAGAAAAGACACTGATTGTTTGTTCAGTGTCTTTTCTTACATTAAAAACCATTATCAAAATTTACAATTACTTTTTAAAATCCGGTTCAAATTCATCAATTGAAACCTTGAGCAATGATACGCTATAGGCCATTGAAGGGCCGCCGCCAAAAGCCACGGCTACCATTGCAGTTTCCGCGAGTAGCACTTGCTTCAAGTGCTTTATAAACATGGCAAGTGATGCAATATTTACAGCGGTTTTATTAGTAATAAAGGCTACACATTCATCTAAGTCAAACAATCTATTATCAGCCCATTCTGGTTTAAGAACCTTCAAAGCACAATCATATTATTGTTTTAAGTGGAAAGAAATGCTCCCATATAAGCCTTAGATATGATTATCTATTTTTATGTAAGATTATGATAATGGGAGGAAACCTTAACTTTAGAGTATATATTTAATCGGGATAGGCTTAGAGCTCTATATAAATCTTATATATTAAAATTGACAGTAGTTATTTTGAATGATATTATTAAAATAAGTTTTACAAATGTAATGCTACGTTACATTTGTAAAATTAACCAATTGAAGGAGGTTCTTCATGTCTAAGATAAATAACATAGCAAAGAATGTAAACGATGACAAAATACAAGCTTTACGCGATGCTTTCGGTCATCGTGCAATGTGGTTGTATTACCTTTTGGACGAAGTAAAAAAAACCGGGTGTGAAAACTGGAAAGATATTGGGTATAAGGCAACATTTCGCTGTGGATGCTTTCATGGTGAACATTTTAAGACATTAATCAATGGAACCACTCTGAAAGATTTTGAAACTGAGTTTGCAGAGCCAAACGGAAACGGAAGAAAAATCTTCGAAATGGAAGAGATTCTCAAAACAGATAACGAGTATTATTTGGATTTTCACTACTGTCCGCTTGTTGAAGCATGGCAGAAATTGGGTTGTACTGACGAAGAAATTGAAGTGTTATGCGATATAGCCATGAATGGTGATCGCGGGATTGCAAGCGTTTTCAACGATTTCGAATTTACCTTGGGGAAAACCATTGCACAGGGGCATAATTGTTGTGAAATAAGGTTTAACAAGAAAAAATAGTTCTTATTAAACCTGTCAATAAACGGTTAGGGCATCAGACTGTTGCAAGTTTATATCCTAATGACTGAGGAAGGCTTGGCCGATAATTGTCGGTACAAACTTGACGAAGTACTAACATCCTTAATTCATCCTGACGCCTGTTTATATCTTTAATTTGTATAGCTTTAACCGATATGCTCAATACAGAATTTTTCTTCTTGTCGGCATTTTGCTAGGATTTATGTGAGTTTTTCTAACAAAATCAAAATATTGTTAATCTTGATTTAAGGGGGTATGAATGGGGTGGATGAAATGGAGGATATCAATAAAAGGAATTTAATAAAGATTGCACACTGGTATTATAACGAAGGAATGACACAGGAAGAAATTGCAATCAAATTGAATTGTACACGTCAAAAGATTAATAAGATCATTAATTCACTGGTAGATATGGGTGTAGTAACAATTAGCATCAACGGCATGGACGATGATAAATATGTGAGATTGGAAAACGCATTGGAAAAGGAGTTTTCAGTCAGCCAGATTGTAATTGCAGATATCGACCATTGTCCAAATCAAATGCTTAGACAGCTCGGGAAAAAGGCTGCTTATTGGTTAGATGAGTTCATAAAGAATAAACAGGTTGTTGGTATTTCGTGGGGTGAAGCCTTAAGTGCAACAGTTTCCAATATGCGTGTGCAAAACAAAAGTTCTTGCAATGTAGTGCAGTTGGTTGGCGGAATGGATATTGACCATAATCTTCGAATGATTAAACCGGATGAGCTTACCCGCCTACTTGCGCATAAACTGTCATGCAACCATACGCTGCTTTATGCACCGGCCGTAATGGAAAGTAATACGGCTAGAGAGGTTATTATAAATGATATTACTGTTCGTAAAGTGTTTGAAATGATATCCAAATGTGATGTGGCCATTGTAGGTATAGGCCAACTCAGTGCTGAATCCACTGCTGCTAAATTGGGATATCTGTCTGAAGATGACCTTAAAACATATGAGGATGAAGGATATGTAGGGGAAATCGCATTTAATCCTTTTAAACAGGATGGACAGTGGCAAAAATCTGCTCATCATAGTAAGGTGATAGGCATAGATGCAGTTATGCTGGAAAAAATTCCATATGTTGTTGCAGTAGCCGGTGGAATAGATAAAATCAATGCAGTTCTGGGAGCACTTAAAACAGGTTGTATCGATGTGCTGATAACTGACAGTATTTTAGCTAAGGGGCTTGCAGATCGAATTGGACTATCTTATTAAGTGTATTTTGCGAGAGGGGCAATGACATGATTTTACAGAAAAAAAGAGAAGAATTAATTGAATACGGAATAAAGATGCTTGATAACAATCTTACCGTAGGTACAGGTGGAAACTTAAGTATCTGTGATAGAGCATCAGGAATGATGGCAATTACTCCAAGCGGTATTGAATATCATGAAATTAAGCCGGAAAACATTGCCATAATTGAAATTGAAACTGGGAAAATAGTTGATGGTGACAAGGTCCCATCAAGCGAGCGTGATATGCACCGAATTTTTTATAAGTATAGAACGGACTTGGATGCCATTATCCATACACATACAACGTTTGCGGCTACGATATCCTGCTTGAATCAGCCACTACCAGCAGTTCATTATCTGGTTGCATTTGCCGGTGAAGATGTTCGCTGTGCCGAATATGCTACCTACGGAACAGTTCAACTTGCAAAAAATGCTTTTGAGGCAATGAAAGGCCGTAAAGCAGTATTGCTAGCTAATCACGGTTTGTTAGCTGGAGGTGCAAGTTTGGCAGAAGCCTATGCAGTAACAGAACAAATAGAATTCTGCTGTGAGCTGTATTATCGTGCAAAATCAATTGGTGAGCCGGTTATTCTTCCATCGGAAGAAATGGTTAGGATGATTGAGCGATTTAAAGGCTATGGGAAAACAATAGAGGATCACCAGGAAATATAGATAATAAAAATAAACAGAGTCGAATTCAACTTAGGAGAGGTAATGTATGAAGGCTTTAGTTACAGCAGAGGTTAATTCTGACATCATAAAAGAGCTGGAAAATTTAATTGATATTACTTATGAGGGTTGGGAAAAGGAATACCGAGTTTTAACCGAAGAAGAAATGATTTCTTATTCAAGGGATAAAGATATTATTATTACTAGCTATGATCCAATTACAAAAGAAGTCATAGGTCAGTGCCCCAATCTAAAACTGATTGTGTGCACCCGTTCAAATCCGGTGAACATAGATATTAAATATGCCAGAGAAAAAAATATTAAGATCAGCTACGCACCTGGACGAAACTCCGATTGCACAGCGGAATTTACCGTAGCATTAATGTTAGCTGTAACTCGCAAGATTCCTATGGCCTATAAAGCACTGAAAGACGGTAAGCATGTCGGGTTAAAGGAAAAACAGCAGACAATTAAAGCGGGATTAAGAAGAGATGTGACATGGGATTTAAATGATAAATCTCCCTATGTTATGTTTAAAGGTACGCAATTGAAGGGAAAAACAGTAGGAATTATAGGTTATGGAAGTATTGGAAGAAGGGTGGCAAATATTTGCAGAGCATTTGGGATGAATGTTCTGATAAATGATCCGTTTTTCAAAAATACCGATGAAATCACTGGTGTCACATTTGTATCTTTCGATGAGTTGTTAAAACAAGCAGATATAGTTTCAGTCCACTGTAAGGATTGTGAGGAAACGCAAAATCTGATCAATGCTCGGGCGTTTGAATTAATGAAAAAAACAGCATTTTTAATTAACACTTCAAGAGGGGCATTGGTAGATGAGCAGGCTCTGATTGACGCGCTGGCCAGTAAAAGAATAGCCGGAGCAGCATTAGATGTATTTAGTAGTGAACCAATTGCAGCAGATCATCCTTTCATCACGGAACTTGATAATGTGGTAATTACGCCTCATCTGGCGGGTGCTACATATGATGCAATAGATAACCATACACATCAATTGGTGGAAGATGTGAAACTGTTTTTAGAAGGAAAGCCTTTAAAGTATGAATATAAATCGTAATAAAGTAAACATAGTTTAAAAGGAGAAATTAAATGTTTGCAAATATTAGTGCAGGCGCATGGGTCTATGGAACATGCAGTGACCGATATGTAAGTGATGGATATAAAGATAAGATGGACTTTGTTTCCCGAGTTGAACGTTTGTCAAATATTGAGGAAGTTAAAGGTATTGAGATTACCTATCCATTTGACATAAACGAAGAAAACTATGATCATTATAAAACCTTGTTGGAAGAGAAAAGCTTAACTATTTCCTGTATTGGTGTTGAGCTTGTATGTGATAGAAAGTGGAAGACCGGTTCCTTCTGTTCTCCACATAAGGAAGTTCGTGAGGAGACTATCAAGCTTGTAAAAAAAGCCATGGATTTCGCCAATCAAATTGGCGTAGAAATTGTGAATTTATGGCTTGGGCAAGACGGGTTTGATTATTTAATGCAGACAAATTACGTGGATGCGTGGAAATTCCTGATAGAAGGCCTGAGGGAATGTGCCAATTATAATACAAAGGTTAAACTGGGTTTAGAGTATAAAGCCAGTGAACCCCGTCTTAACTGCTTTTTAAATTCCGGCGGTAAAGCTTTAGCTGTTGCCCAGGCAACAGGCTGCAGCAATGTAGGTGTAACTTTGGATATTGGGCATGCTCTAAATGCCAAAGAAAACCCGGCGGAAATTGCAAGCATTTTAATGGCCGAAAACAAGCTGTTTCATCTGCACTTTAATGATAACTACTTTATAGCTGATGATGATATGCCTGTAGGCAGTGTGCACTTCTTACATTTTGTGGAATTAATCTATTGGCTGAAAAAACTAGGATATTCAGGTTGGTATTCTCTTGACCTTTATCCATATAGGGATGATCCTGACGAAGCCTGTAAAACATCCATTCATTTTATTAGAATGATCGAAAAGATGGTGGAAAAGAAACTAAAGGATTTAGATTTTCATGAAATGGCAGAAACTGCAGCAAGCAAAAATATGTGTAATTTATTTACTAAAATGTTTGATATGGGGGAGTAACGGATGAAAGCTGCTGTTTGGCATGGCTACAAAGATGTAAGAATAGAAGACGTTCCTGAACCGAAACTGAGCCCAGATTGCGTGAAAATTAAGGTTTACTGGGCAGGCATATGCGGTACAGATCGCCATGAGTATGTAGGCCCAAATTTTATTCCTACAGAAAAGCCCCATCGATTAACTCAGCGAACAGCTCCATTAATAATTGGGCATGAGTTTACAGGAATCATCGTAGAGGTAGGGGGAAATGTTACTGGGTGGAAAGTGGGAGACCGGGTTACTGCAAATGGAAGTTTAACCTGTAAAAGCTGTGAAATGTGCAAAACAGGACGGTACAACATTTGCTCAAAACTGGGATTTCTAGGTGTAGGCGATGATGGAGCATTTGCCGAATATGTCACTGTAGAGGCTGATAGGCTGTTCCGTATTCCGGATAATGTTACACTTAGACAAGGCCTACTGGCTGAGCCCATCGCTTGTGGCATACATTCTACAAATCTTATAAATGACGTTCAAGGTAAGGATGTCGTTGTCATTGGTCCCGGTATTATTGGATTAGGATGCTTTTTCGCGGCAACTCTCAAGGGCGCATCAAAAGTTTTGGTTGCGGGAATAGGTGATAATCGGGAGGCGTTAATTCGCCGTTATAATGGCGATTATGTTGATACCCAAAAGACAGATTTGGCTGAGTATGTTAAAAACTGGTCTAATGGTAAAATGGCAGATATTGTTTACGAGTGTGTTGGAGTTCAACAAACATTAAACAATGCAATAAGCATCTCAAAACCTGGAGCAAAAATAATGGTAATGGGTGTTTTTGGCCAGAAACCGCTGATTTCCATGAATGATTTACAGGAGGGCGAGCGGGTGCTGATGACATCACAAGCCCATTTAAATGAGATAGAAACTGCATTGGAGTACTTTTCTAAAGGAAAAATTGATGCAGATGAACTAATTACAAGAGAAGTAACACTTGATACTCTTGTAGAGGACGGGTTTGAAGAGCTTTTGAAAAACGCTTCTAAACATATTAAGGTCGCTATTAAGATTGTAGATACAAAATAAAATTTATAATGGAGGCTAATCATAATGAGTTCAAATGAGCATAAATTTGCTACAAAAGCCGTTCATGCAGGTCAACATGGAGATCCTGTAACAGGCGCAGTAGTTTCACCCATGTTTATGACAAGCACATATGAGTATACACCTGAGAAAATGGCACGCTATCTGGCGGGCGATAAAAAGGGCATCTTCACATATGGGCGTTCAAGGAACCCGACCCAAAATGAACTGCAGAATAAGATCTGTGCACTATCAGGTGGAGAGGCAGCGCTGGTTACTGCCTCTGGAATGTCGGCAATTTCACTGGCACTGCTTAGCTGTGTTCACTCCGGTGATCATGTAATCAGCTGCAGTACGGTTTATAGTGGCACTTACAACTTGTTCACCAAAATATTTGAAGAGCTAAATATTGAGGTAACATTCCTTGAGGAAATGACAGAGGAAGCATTAGAGAAAGCTCTAAAGCCAAATACAAAAGTACTGTATGCAGAAAGTGTATATAACCCAACCCTAGTTGTATCTGATTTGAAGTTTATTGCAGAATGGGCAAAATCCAAAGGCGTTATTTCAATGATCGATAACACCTTTATGTCACCATATTTACTTAGACCGCTGGAGTATGGAATTGATGTTGTGGTACACAGTACAACTAAATACTTGAACGGACATGGAGATTTAATCGGTGGTGTCATTATCAGTAACAAGGATTTTATTGAGAACATTAGAAGCTCTATCTATCAGGAGTTGGGGCCCACTCCCAGTCCATTTAGCTGTTGGCTGATGCTCAGAGGCATGAAAACCCTTCATATTAGGATGAGAGAGCATTGTAGTAATGCCATGACGATTGCCAAGTGGCTTGAGAAACAGGATAAGATTGAGAAAGTCATATATCCCGGGCTGGAGAGCCACCCACAGCACGAACTGGCAAAAAAGCAGTTCGGAGCTAAAGGATACGGTGGGATGGTATCTTTTGTGGTCAAAGGCGGAATGGAAGGAGCTACACGTTTCATCAGTAATATTAAACTTGCAAAGTATTGTGTGAGCTTAGGAGATTTGGATACCATGATTCAACAGCCTGCCACCATGACCCATGGAAAGATATCGCCGACAGAAAGAGAACGCATGGGAATTCCCGATGGAATGATAAGACTTTCGGTGGGAATTGAAGATTCCGAAGATATCATTCATGATTTAGAACAAGCCCTGGAGAGTGTATAATCTCATGAAAAAAGTGTTTTTGGTGATAGATTCCGGCACTACGAAGATTAAAGCTGCTTTAATTGCATCTAACGGTATGCAGGTCGATATGGTCAGTGAGTATATCACCACACACTCCCCGTTAACAGGTGCCAGCGAAATGGATATGAATGAGGTGTGGCAAACAGTTTGTAAAGCTGTTGGCCGTTTGCATCAAAACAATCAATCTGTCTGGAACAACATAGTTGGAGTTGGGGTAACCGCTCAGGGCGATGGTGCATGGTTGGTTGATAAAGATGGAAATCCGGTTTGTAATGCCATTTTGTGGAATGATACCAGAGCGAAAGCCATGGTGGATTTGGACTATGATGCCATTAATAAAATGTGTTCCGGATACTGCACCACTCCACTTTTTGCTGGCGCGGCCCCGATAATTCTTAAATGGATGAAAGCAAATCATCCTGATAAATATAAAAAAATACACATGGTGCTGCACTGTAAGGACTGGATTAATTTTAAGATGACCGGACAGTTGTCAACTGATTGGACTGATGCATCTACATCGCTGACTGATATCTTTACTAATAAATATGTATACGAAATACTTGATGCACTGGATATAGCAGAAACCAAAGGTAAGTTTCCGCCGATATTATCTCCTGCTGATGTTGTTGGCCGGATTACTCCTCAAGCGATGAAACAGCTTTATGTGAAAGCCGGTACGCCGGTAATAGCCGGTGTCTTGGACGTAATTGCTGTTGCAGTAGGCTGTAATGTAACGGAATCCGGTGAAAAAGGAAGCATATTAGGCACAACTTTATGCAACTATGTTGCTCTTGACCGGCAGGATGTCAAAAATGATTATTCTGTTGGGAGTATTCTCTGTCATATAAAAAAAGGGAAATATATTCGATTAATGGCTGCATTGAGTGGGGCATCAACGTTGGATTGGGTGCGAAAAGAGATATTAAATAAGGAAAACTATGCGGATATTGAACTGAAGGTTGGCAAAATCCCCATAGGAAGCCAAGGCGTTTTTTATCATCCTTATATTTTTGGAGAGAGAGCTCCATTTCGCAATGATTTTGCCTGCGGCGGGTTTTATGGAATAACCGCATCACATACAAAATATCATTTGGCACGAGCAGCTTATGAAGGGCTTGCCCTCTCTATGTACGATTGCTACAATCATTTACCTCAGGGCAAGAATGGTATCAATGTGGCGGGAGGTGCTTCTCAAAGCGATATGCTTTGCCAAATTATAAGTGACTGCTTAGGGCAACCTGTCATTCGAAAAAACAGTAAGGAACTAGGTATTACAGGTATAGGGGAAATGATGAGAACAGCATGGGGATTTAGCGAAATCACAAATATAAGTGACGAGGATAATATTTGCTTCAAGCCCAACTATGCAAATCACAAAAAATACAAGCAGTTATACAGAACATTCACCAATCTCCAGCAATATATTGCTCCATTTTGGGAAGAGAGAATGATATGAAGTTCTATCGGAGTAGGAAATTCTGTACAGGAATAGGAGGAAAAATGGGAAGATGGGAAAATACGTCATAAAAAGATTGCTGATTGCAATCCCGACTTTCTTTGGAATAACAGTTTTGGTGTATATTGTTTCATCTCTTGCACCTGGCAGCCCTTTGGATCTATTACTGCAGGATCCATTCATAACAGCAGCGGAAATTGAAAGAAAAAGAATCGAGTATGGTCTTGATCAGCATGTAATTATCCAATATATCAGATGGCTCGGGGAACTGCTCCAGGGAAATTTGGGATTCTCATATAGAACACATTTACCTGTATGGGGGATGATTGTAGAGCGCTTAGGACCAACACTGGTTCTCACGTTTTCTGCCACCATTTTTTCCGTGCTGGTTGCGGTGCCTCTTGGTATTATGGCCGCATATAAGCCCTATTCGCTTTGGGATTATGCTTCATCAGGCCTATCTTTTATAGGTTCTGCTACACCTAACTTTTTTGCCGGTTTAATTTTGATTTACTTTTTTGCAGTTCGGTTAAACATACTGCCTATCGGCGGTATGTATGATACATCCGGTATACGAACTTTGCCAATGCTTGTAAAGCATCTTATTCTTCCTGCGGCAGTGTTGTCCATTCAGCAGGTGGGCAGACTGATACGTCAAACCCGGGGCAGTATGCTGGAGGTTTTATCAGAGGATTATATAAGAACAGCGCGAGCAACAGGTCTGAGAGAAAATTTAGTTTTGGTTAGGCATGCACTGAGAAATGCTCTGATTCCAATTGTAACCGAGCTAGGTTTGATGATCCCCTTTTTAATCGGAGGAGCAGTTGTTACTGAACAAATCTTTGGATGGCCGGGTTTAGGAAGTTTGATGGTGCTGTCCATAACACAGCGTGATTATCCTGTTATTATGGGAATAACCGTCTTTGTTGCAGTGGCTGTATTAATAGGAAACATTGTAACAGATTTGATATACAGTGCAATCGATCCAAGAATACGAAACAGATAATACTGAGGTGAAAAAGTGAAAAAGCAGGGAAAATCCAGTTCATATTTAGGAGATGTATTCAGACGATTTAAGGCACATAAACTGGCAATGGTTGGTCTGTGTGTGATTATATTAGAAGTTTTATTAGTTTTTTTGCTACCTATGATTTTTGACATTGACCCATATACTTCAGATATAAATGCATTCGGTGCCGCTCCAAGTGCTGAACACATTTTGGGAACTGATGATATTGGAAGAGATATCTTTGCAAGGCTGATATATGGTGGACAGGTTTCGCTGTTTGTAGGTCTTGTATCCACTCTCATCAGTGTAGCAATTGGTGTACCCCTTGGTGTTATTGCTGGATATTATGGAGGTACTTTCGAAACAATTGTTATGAGATCTGCTGATGTATTTATGTCTTTTCCATCAATTATTCTAATATTGGTATTGGTTTCAGTGGTGGGACCGTCTATTTTTACGGTGACACTTGTCATAGGAATAATGGGATGGACACAATTTGCACGGTTGATTTACGGAAATGTATTATCAGTTAGAGAAAAGGATTATGTTGAATCAGCAAGAGCAATTGGTGAAAAAAACTTTCGTATCATTACAAAATATATATTACCTAACACTTTTGCTCCAGTACTAATAGCACTTACATTTTCCACTGCAAATGCTATTATCATGGAATCCTCTTTAAGCTTTTTGGGCATGGGTGTTCAACCTCCTCAAGCATCCTGGGGAAATATTTTGTATGATGCACAATCCATTACAGTTCTTTCACAAAAGCCGTGGTTGTGGGTACCTCCTGGAATTGCATTGGTACTTACTGTTCTTAGCATAAACTTTTTTGGAGACGGTGTAAGGGATGCTCTTGATACAAAAATGAAAATTTAACAGCATATTTGACTTATTATTAAACCTTCTCAAACTTGTTAGATTTAATGTATATATAAATGAGTTTGGCTAGTGCAATGAATTATTTGTTATGGAGGTGACCAGCAAAAAACACATAATCTATATCATAAAAATCAAACCAAGAAAAGCACAAAAAGAGGAGGCAAATCAAATGTTTAAATCCACAAGAAAAACAGCAACCATGCTCGTGTCATTACTATTGGTGCTACTTATTGCACTCACGGGTTGTGGAGGATCAGGTGCAAATCCGGATTCTGAGGTAACATCGCAAAATGCTGACAAACAGGGCCCTAAAGTAGTAACCATGGCAATTGTTTCAAATTGGGATTCTCTTATTCCTCATGATACCACCAGCAGCTACAGTGATGTTATAATAAACCAGATCTTTGATAAGCTGGCTATTATCAGAAGTGATGGCACTTTTGCACCAAGGCTGGCAGATAGCTGGGAGATGAACGAGGATAGCACAGTATTTACATTTAAGCTGAATGAAAACGCTAAGTGGCACGATGGCAAACCGGTTACAGCAAATGATGTGGTATTTACTGCACAGGTGATGTCCAATGCCGACGTACCTGCAGCACGCAGAAGTACAAGATACTTTACAGGTACAGATGACAGTGGTATAGAGACTTCCGCCGGTTCAATAGGAGTGGAAGCTGTAGATGAGAAAACAGTTGCCTTTCATTTGAAATCACCTATGGACCCATCTTACTTCCTCGCAATTTTTAATAGAGACTTTTATATAATTCCGGAACATGTTTTTGAAGGTGTTGAAATGGCAGACATCAACAAAAATGAGTTTTGGCAGAAACCAATAGTTGGTTCCGGACCATGTAAATTCGATAATGTTATAACAGGTGAAAGAGTTGAATTAACTGCTAATGAAAACTATTATCTAGGGAAACCGGATTTTGACAGGTTGGTAATTAAAGTGGTTGGGGCACAAAACCTTCTATCAGGTTTGATAAGCGGAGACATTGACATTATCGCAGAGGGTTCAATCTCACTGCAGGACTGGGATATGGCACAAGCACAGGAAAATCTTGTTACAGTATCAATACCTTCATTGGGCTATCAGTACATGACATGCAACACCTCTAAGCCATACATGACACAAAAGATTAGACAGGCTATTGATTTGGCTATTAACAGAGATGTCATTATCAACCAACTTCTTAAAGGTGAGGGAGTTCCTGCTACAGGTCCCCTACCCGAAACCCATCTTTATTTCAATAAAGAATTGCTTCCTATCGAATATGATGTGGAAAAAGCAAAGCAAATGGTTGAAGAAGAAGGTTGGGACGAGTCTAGAGAACTACTGCTGATAGTTCCTCAGGGTAATCAGGTTAGAGAGAAATCTGCTCCCTTGATTCAACAGGATCTTCAGAAGATCGGTATAAAAACAAGAATTCAAATAACAGATTTCCCAACATTGTTAACCATGCTTCGTGACGGCGATTACGATCTAGGTCTAATCGGTTCAGCCGGTTCATTAGACCCCGGTGAAAGTGTATTTAATGTAACAGTTGGACATATGAATAATTTCGCACATCTGACAGATCCTACCCTTGGAAACTTAGGGCAAAAAGGCTCGAGGGGAACATCATTTGAAGAACGCAAGCCGATTTATGATGAATACCAGATGGTCCTAAATGAGCAGATGCCATTTGTATGGCTGTATTTTCCCAATAAGCTTCAAGCATACAATAAGAGATTAAGCAACGTGCCTGTTGAAGATTTTGCTTTTATGAACTGGTGCGTATGGGAATGGAAAGTTGACTAATTGCTCCGATAAAAAAGAATAATAATAATATAATTTAATGGTAGTATAAAGGGGCTGTGAAAATAAGTATATACAATCTTCCAGCCCTTTTATCTAAACTATGGAGCAGTTTAAACTTGACCAAAAAAACAGATGTTCTTTTATTCGCGTCCAAATTGAATCCCTATTTTTGTTAGCAAGTGTATAAATCCTGATGCTACATTGAATCAAGATTAAAAAAGTTTTTAACCATTACTTGATATACACAGACAATGTGCATCTGACTGGGGGTCGAAAGATGGCAAATACATTACTGGAAGTTAATAACTTACAAGTACAATTTAGTACAATAGACAGCACAGTGACTGCAGTTGACGGAGTAAGTTTTTCTGTCAATAAAGGTGAGACACTTGGAGTTGTTGGAGAATCGGGATGTGGGAAAAGTGTTACATCTATGGCAATCCTTCGACTTTTAGGTAAGACCGGGAAAATCACACAAGGTGAAATCCTCTTTGAAGGTCAGGATATTCTTAAAAAATCTGAATCTGATATGTGCCAAATTCGCGGGAAAGAAATTGCAATGATTTTCCAGGACTCAATGACAGGGTTAAACCCTGTAATGACAATTGGGAAACAGTTAATAGGAACCATCACTGTGCATGAAAAGATGAATAAAAAGACGGCGGAGAAAAAAGCAATTGACATGCTTAAAAAGGTGGGGATTCCTTCTCCAGAACAGAGAATGAATGAATACCCCCATCAATTGAGCGGAGGGATGAGGCAGAGAGTGATGATAGCCATGGCATTGTCATGCAACCCATCTTTGTTAATTGCAGATGAACCGACTACTGCTTTAGACGTGACAATACAAGCACAAATTATAGAATTAATGAAAGATCTTAAAAAAACATCAGAAGCTGCTATTATAATTATTACACATGATTTGGGTGTCGTAGCCGAGATGGCAGATCGTATCATGGTTATGTATTCTGGTCAGGTGGTAGAATACGCTGATGCCAGAAGTATCTTTATAAACCCGCTCCATCCTTATACAAGAGGGCTATTGTCATCAATTCCCCGTTTGGATAAAGATGTAGACGTTTTATATGCGATTAAGGGTTCTGTGCCTAGTCTTCAAAACGTGCCAAAAGGATGCCGTTTCTGTGAAAGATGTCAAGATGCAATGGAAATATGCAAGAATAAACCACCTGTTCTATGTACCGTCGGAGATTGCAGTGTCAGGTGTTGGAAATATACTAAATGAACAGGAGAAGACGGGAATGAAAGGTATCTTAGAGGTAAAAAATTTAAAAAAACATTTCGTAACTCCAAAAAGTTTTTTCAATAAAGAGGAAAAAAGAGTCAGGGCTGTAGATGACATCAGTTTGTTCATTAGCAAGGGTGAGACACTGGGGTTGGTTGGAGAAAGCGGATGCGGAAAGTCCACTTTTGGCCGTGCTGTACTGAGGCTGACGGAACCTACATCCGGTTCGGTTCACTATAATGGTGTTGATATTTTAAAATTGAACAAAAATGATATGCGAAATATGCGTCAAAAGATGCAGATAATCTTTCAAGATCCATATGCATCCCTCAATCCAAGAATGACAGTGTTAGAATTAATCAGAGCACCACTTGACGCTTTTAATATTGGAACGGAAAAAGAAAGAGAAGAAAAAGTTATTGATATACTGGAGCTTGTGGGATTGGACAAACAAAATCTACGCAAGTATCCACATGAATTTTCAGGTGGTCAGAGACAGCGTATTGTAATAGCGAGGGCATTGATTTTAAATCCTGAGTTTATTGTATGTGATGAACCTGTTTCTGCCTTAGATGTATCCATTCAATCACAGGTACTGAACCTGATGCAACAGCTGAAGCAGGAGTTGAACTTGACCTTTTTATTTATCTCACATAATCTCAGTGTGGTAAAACACATAAGTGACCGAGTGGCAGTTATGTATTTAGGTAAAATCGTGGAAATTGCAGAGAAAAAAAGTCTGTATATTGATCCTCTGCACCCGTATACCAAAGCACTCATGTCCTCTATTCCTATACCTGATATCGATGCACCTGAGAGAAAAATTATTTTGACAGGTGAAGTGCCAAGTCCCTTGAATCCGCCAACAGGATGCAGATTTCATACTAGGTGTTCTCATTGTATAGAAAAGTGCAAAGTACAAGAACCGGCCCTTGTTAACGTTTCAGACAAAACAATGGTTGCCTGTCATTTGTATGAATAGCCTTTGGAGGAATGGAAAATGTTAAAAAATCAAATTGATATATGGATTGAAAACAACAAATCTCATTTGATAGAAGATATAATTTCACTTATTAACATTAAAAGTGTTAAAGAACCTTACTACGGGAAATATCCCTTTGGAACAGGTTGCGGGAAGGTCTTGGATAAAGCACTTGCCATGAGTGAGAAATATGGATTTTCAACAAAAAATCATCAGTATTATTGCGGTACAGCGGTGCTTGAAGGAAAAACAGATAAAGAAATCGGTATTTTTACTCACTTAGATGTTGTTCCGGAGGGTAATGGTTGGGAATATAGTCCCTATGATGCAGTTGTAGAAAAAGGGTATATTATCGGACGGGGTTCGGGGGACAACAAAGGGCCTGCTATGGCTGCGCTCTATGCCGTCCGATGCTTACATGAATTGGGTATTGAGCTGAATCACTCCATCAGAATATTTTACGGATGTGACGAAGAGACCGGTATGAGTGATGTGAAATATTATTTAGACCACCACCAGGCACCAAGTTTTTCTATTGTACCTGATTGTGCCTTTTCAGTTTGCAATGGGGAAAAAGGTATTCTTCAAATGGAACTAGCAGGCAAAATATCTGATTCTAATTTGAAAAATTTCTATGGTGGAACCGTATCAAACATGGTTCCTGATACCGCCTGTGCTGTTTTGAGTTGTGATGACAAAGAACAAATTATAAATATGATAGCAGAGCAAAAAACTGAAGGTATTTTCGCTTCCTGTGAGGGCGAATGTCTAAAGATTACCGCAAAAGGAGTTTCAGGTCATGCGGCTTTCCCGGAAGGAACGATTAATGCCATTCAAAAACTTGCTGCATTTCTCAATAAATACTCACTGGTGGAAGAAAATGACAGTAAGGTTCTTTATTTCATTGAGGATGCTTTTCACGATGCTTATGGCGGCGGGTTAGAAATTGCCTACAGTGATGATATATCAGGTAAGTTGACACATGTCGGTTCTGTTGCCGAGATGGAAAATGGAGAACTGACTATTAAAATAAATATTAGATATCCGATTACAACTGATCAAGAAAATATGATTCGTAAAATACATGAAGTTGGTAATCGTTATGGTGTATATGTAAAAAGCTCAGATAACAATCCACCATCATATGTATCAGCAGATAGTGAAGCAATTCAAGCAATGAATGACATATGCAATGACGTTCTAAATACCGACTATGAACCTTATGTAATGGGCGGAGGAACCTATGCACGAAAATTGCCTAGGGCAGTTGGATACGGCCCCGGAATTTTAAATGACCCAAGTCCTTTTGGGACTAAGCGAGGCAACGGTCATCAGCCGGATGAATGTGTTAAGATTAGAGATTTGACAAATGCGATTAAGATTTATGTACTGGCTCTGATACAATTAGATGAAATTTTACCATGATATATAAACAACTCTTTATTTTGATGTAATAAAATTTAAAGAGGCTGCTTAACCTGTTAAAAAACGGAGGGGTTAGAGTTGGCTTTAGACAAAGAAAAATATCAAGCTTATATTTCTATTCTTAAAGAAGAACTGGTGCCGGCACTGGGATGCACTGAACCGATTGCAATTGCTTATGCTGCGGCTAGAGCCCGTGAGGTGCTTGGAAGCTTTCCAGACAAGGTGATTGTAAGATGTAGCGGGAATATTATAAAAAATGCCAAGTCAGTAATTGTGCCCAACACCGGGAATTTAAAGGGCATTATAGCTAGTGCTTTGGCAGGTATTCTTGTAGGAGATAGCACAAAAGAAATGAGTCTGTTGGAGGAGCTCACAGAGTCAGATATTGCAAAGATAAAAGAATTAATGCAGACAGACATCTGCCGGGTTGAAATGCTCAAGTCCGATGCTAACCTGCATATTGTTATACAGGTTATGTATGCAGATAATGAAGCTTCAGTTGAAATCAAACATACCCATACCAACATCACTAGAATAGAGAAAGACGGAAAGCTAATTTTTCAAAAGAAATGCAAAGGGGAAAACCTTAATGGGTTTTCTACAGATAGAAGCACACTCAATGTAAGGGACATATTTGATTTTGCAAACACAGTGAAACTGGAAGATATAGTTGATCTTTTAAAGGGGCAGATTGAGTATAATCTGTCGATAGCACGGGAGGGGATTAACGGTAATTATGGATGCGGTGTAGGTAAAATGCTTATAGAATGTTACGGAGATAACACATTTACCAAAATCCGCGCTTATGCTGCAGCCGGCTCAGATGCAAGGATGAATGGGTGTAATTTACCTGTTGTTACCAATTCCGGCAGTGGAAATCAGGGGATGACCACGTCACTACCGGTAATTATCTATGCACAAGAAAAAAAGATTGATCAGGAAAAGATGTACCGTGGATTAGTGTTATCAAATCTTATTACTATCCACCTGAGAAGTGCGATGGGCAGGTTATCAGCCTATTGTGGAGCTGTCTGTGCAGCCTGTGGAAGTGGAGCCGGTATAACATATCTTGCCGGTGGTACCCTGAAACAGATTGAAAGAACTATAACGAACACTCTTGGCAATGTTTCGGGGATCGTTTGCGACGGAGCAAAAAGTTCCTGCGCAGCTAAGATTGCATCAGGACTTGACGCAGCAATTATGGCACATTTTCTGGCAATGAGGGGCACGGCCTTTGAAACCAATTCCGGTATCATAAAAGAAACTGTGGAAGATACCATAGCTGCTGTTGGAAGATTAGGGCACGATGGAATGAAAGCAACTGATGTTGAAGTATTGAAAATTATGCTAGGCCAATAGCAATATTATAAAATTATTAAAAGGACGACAATGGGTCATGAAAGATTTTAGCATACCTAAAAAAACCCTGTAGACACGATTTGATAATCGATTCTAAAGCCAAATACTTCACCGCTAATCATCAGTTAAATCATCACGATATAAGTTGGAATATAATCTTCCCACTTAACTTGAAAAAACTCCATTTCTCTAAGCTTTGATAAAATTTGATATAAAAAACCCATTGGCTGCAAGGCTTTGAGTAGTGTTTAAAAAGTTGTAACTGTCAAAGACCCGTATTTATTGTATATTAAGAAAAAATCGTCTTGTATTAAACGATGTTTATTGTTATAATGAAATTACTTTAGAAAAACAAATATTTCAAAGGTGTAGGCGTCAACTTAAGATTGACTAAAAGGGAAGTCGGGTGAAAACCCCGCGCGGTCCCGCCACTGTAAAGGTGAGCTGCCTTATACTGAGCCACTGGGAAACTGGGAAGGCATAAGGAGCGATGAACCTGAGCCAGGAGACCTGCCTATGCTGATTTCACTATCCTACGAGCGATAGGGAGGTGTAATCTTTGAACTGCTTAGGCGATAAAGCCCCTTGATGTTGGTAGTCGAGGGGCTTTTAAAATGGTAAAAGATAGGATATTTAATTTATGAGATATTTTATTAGAGCAAGGTTGGCAATCTGCTTATTTTAAATAGTAATGTTAAAAAAGAAGGCACGAAAATAAAAGTTAAATTTGGAGGTATTTAAATGACTAAAAAGATATGCGTAATTGCCGTTTTATTATGTATAATGCCTAGCACAGCTTTTGCCATGCACATAATGGAAGGATTTTTACCGCCTGTGTGGGCTGCCGTATGGTATTTAGCTACAATTCCCTTTGTAGTTGTCGGTCTTTCATCAATAAAGAAGTTAATCCGTGAAGATCCCAGCAATAAAATGCTACTGGGATTTGTTGGAGCATTTGCCTTTGTGCTGTCGGCCTTGAAACTGCCTTCAGTGACAGGAAGTTGTTCTAACCCTACAGGTGTTGGGCTAGGAGCTATCTTGTTTGGGCCTTGGGTTATGAGCGTGATAGCATATAAACTTGCAAAAAAGATGGGAGCATCAAGAAGCGTAGCTGTATTTTTGGCAGCAGCTTTAGGAGATCTTATGACATATGTTGTTACATCTTTTCAACTGGCAGCGGCCTTTCCAGAGGTCTGATTATTTTGCTTATGGCATGCATTATAACCATCAAAGGTAAAATATCGCCAAAAACGTATTTGAACTTAATCTTCCTTCCCCTTGCTTTCCTTGGGATGAGCATTTTACCTATAGTGATAAATTTTGGGGCAAGCGCCGAGCAAAGTCTCATATATTTCCAGGTTTTTCAAACAACCATGTGTGTTATAATATTCAACGAACCTACAGCCTATCTAGATCCCAAGCACTGCCGTATTCTCCTTGAAACCCTTGATGTGCTGCATCAAAGCGGAAAACAGATAATCCTTTCAACACATGATGTTAATTTGGCCTACGGCTGGGCGGACAATATATTAATCATCAAGGATGGCAAACTTCTGAAGTCGGGAACTCCGGAAGAAATTTTTGCAAATGATGAAGTTCTAAAGCAGGCCGACCTTCAAAAGCCCATGCTTTTAGAAGTATATGAATTACTTTTTGAAAAAGGACTCATTAGCAAAAGACAGCCAAAATCAATAGAGGATTTAAGGTGCATACTTTAAAATAAGAGGACTGGTTATTTATGAACAGAGGCATAATGATAGCCGGGACCAACAGCGGTTCCGGCAAGACCACCATAAGTCTTGGAATAATGGGCGCTCTTTCTAAAAGGCTCAAAGTGGTGCCGTTTAAAGTAGGACCGGACTATATTGACCCTGCTTATCATAAACTCGTAAGCGGGAGTCCATCCTATAATTTAGACCTTCATATGCTGGGCGAAGAAAGGCTTGTAAAATTATTTTATGAAAAAACCGCGCGGGGAGATATCTCTATAGTAGAAGGTGTGATGGGGCTTTTTGACGGCAAAGATTCTTCGGGATTTGCCAGTAGCGCTCATGTGGCTAAAATTTTAGGCATACCGGTGATATTGGTTGCGGATGCCGGCGGCATGTCTAGGAGCGCCTCGGCCATGGTTAAAGGCTATAAAGATTTTGATCCTGAATTAAACTTAGCCGGAGTTATATTTAATCGTGTGGGGGGAGATAGTCATTTTGAACTTTTGAAGGAATGCGTAGAAAAAGATACG
Organism: Tepidanaerobacter sp. EBM-38; assembly: GCA_001896545.1. Classification (GTDB taxonomy): domain Bacteria; phylum Bacillota; class Thermosediminibacteria; order Thermosediminibacterales; family Tepidanaerobacteraceae; genus Tepidanaerobacter. The sequence goes on from MPOT01000025.1 coordinate 152,014, forward strand.
GGGCTTTGTGTCCTGGGCTATCTTCCAAAGGATGAAAAACTTGTAATTCCAGAGCGGCCCATGGGTCTTATGCCCCCGGAAGAGATGAAAAACCTTGAAGCAGGTCTTGAAAGATTAAATTATTTAGTGGAAAAACATATAGATTTAGCCAGGATTTTTACAATTGCAGAGAGCGCACACATACCCGTCTCCTCTAATGAATATCGCAAATCCGCAGATACCGGCGACAAAAAGCCCAAAATCGCAGTTGCCATGGATGATGCCTTTTGTTTTTACTATAACGCTTCCTTGGAGCTTTTCGAAGAAAAAGGTGCCAAGCTTGTACCGTTTAGTCCTTTAAAAGATACGCAGCTTCCGGAAGGGATATCCGGCTTGTACATAGGAGGAGGTTTTCCCGAAAACTTCGGCTGGCAGCTTAGCCAAAACAATTCTATGAAGGATTCCATATTTTGTACCATCAATGCAGGCCTTCCCACATATGCAGAAGGCGGCGGTCTGATGTATCTTGCAAAGACTGTTTATGACAGATGCAGCAAGGCTTATCCGATGGTCGGTATATTTGATTGTGAAACAGTAATGACAGACAGGCTCCAGAATTTTGGATATGTGACGGCAGAAGTGGTAAAGGACAATGTTATTGCACCTTCTGGTACTATAATAACAGGCCAGGAGTTTCACTATTCTAAGATAAATGGTAATTTGAACAATGCAAGCTATATTATAAGAAAGCCGGAACAAAACCGTAAGTGGCAATGCGGCTACACTTATAAAAATTGCCTCGCCTCTTATATGCATATAGATTTTTATGCATATCCTAAGCTTTTGGATAATTTTCTAAGTAAATGCAGGCAAATGGATGATAAGGAGTAAAATTATGGATAAAACTTTACTTATTCTAGCTCACGGCAGTAAAGCCCAATCTACTACTGAAGTAATCTATCAAGTTCGTGAAGAAATTGCAAAAAGGAATTTATATAAGGATGTAAAAGTGGCCTTTATGGAATTTAACCACCCGAATATTTGCGAAGCTTTTGATGAAATTTATAAAGAAGGCTCTAGACAGGTGGTAGCAGTACCCATGTTTTTATTTGAAGGAAACCACATACGGTATGATATTCCAGAGGAACTTATGAAGGTGAAAAATGCTTATCCAGATTTGGGAATTTCACTTGCAAAGCCAATAGGCTTTGACAAGCGCATTGCAGATATTTTAATCGAAAGGGCTGCAGAAAAACTATGGGAAATTTAAGCTATGTGAAAACACCTGAAGGCATAGAGAAAAAGAGCTTTGAGATAATAGAGGAAAATGTTGACAAATCAAATTTTGATTCTAAGGACTGGAATATTGTTCGAAGAGTTATCCACACTACGGCAGATTTTGAATTTGCCAATTTGCTAAAATTGTCACCCGGTGCAATCGAAGCAGGGATTTTGGCAATACAAAAAGGATGCCGTATCTATACAGATACCAGGATGGCCGAAGCAGGAATTAATAAAAAAGCGCTTAAACAGCTGGGATGTGAGGTTCTATGCATGGTAGACGACGTGCAGGTGCTAGAGATGGCAAATCGCGAGGGCATAACCCGTTCCATGGCCTCCATAATAATGGCCTCCAAATTTCCAGATATAAAGATTTATGTTTTAGGGAATGCCCCTACGGCATTGTTTAAGCTGATTGAACTTATAAGGGAAGGGAAAGCCAATCCTGATTTAATAATCGGCGTTCCGGTAGGATTTGTGGGAGCGGCGGAATCAAAAGAGGAACTTTCTAAGCTTTCGGTTCCACATATAATTACAAAAGGACAAAAGGGAGGCAGCACCATAGCTGCCGCAATAGTTAATGCACTAATGTATATGAGTCTTGAGGAGAAAACTCTTAAAGATGGATAAATATATTGTAAAGAACGGGAAAAAACTTCGATACGGCTATACTACCGGCAGCTGCGCAGCCGCTGCCGCAAAAGCTGCAACTTTTGCGCTTTTTCACGACAACATCCCCAGGGAGATTGAAATTGACACCCCAAAAGGCTGGCCGCTTAAACTTCCGATAGCCTATTTTGAAAAAGGGGAAGATTGGTCAAGCTGCGGCATTAAAAAAGATGGCGGCGACGATCCTGATGTGACGGACGGCCTTATTGTCTACTGCAAGGCAGAGCGCGCCGCAGAAGGGGTAATAATTGCCGCCGGCGCCGGAATAGGCATTGTCACAAAACCCGGCCTTCAAGTAAAGCCGGGGGAACCTGCCATAAATCCGGTGCCGCGGGCTATGATAAAAAACGAAGTTTGCAAAGTACTTCCCGAGGGCTGTGGTGTAAGGCTTACCATAAGCATTCCCGGCGGTGAAGAAGTTGCCGAAAGGACTTTTAATCCGATGCTGGGAATTAAGGGAGGGCTTTCGATTATCGGCACTACAGGAATAGTTGAACCTATGTCCACCGAGGCCCTAAAGGATACACTGGCAGTTCAATTGTCAATACTTGCAGCCCAAGGACATAAAAAAGTAATCTTGGTGCCGGGCAATTACGGCAAAAATTATGCACTAAAATCCGGTGAAAATCCGGAGCTTATCGTATCCTATGGCAACTACCTGGGGTTTGCCCTGGAAAAAGTAGTGGAATATGGTTTCAAAGATGTTTTGTTAATCGGAGATATCGGCAAACTCATTAAAGTAGCCGCAGGCATATTTGATACAACGGGGAAAGTTGCCGATGCCCGCAGTGAGATAATGACAGCATATGCAGCATGTTTTGGAGTCACAAAGGATGTGGCGATAAATTTGCTAAATTCTGTTACAACTCAGGAAGCTCTAAATATTATCGAAAAAGCTGGCATAGATATGGAGAGTTTTAGTAAATTTATTGCCGAAAGAATTGTCGCACGCTGCATGTGGTATACAGGGAAAAGCTTGAATATAGAGGTAAAAATTTTTTCATTAAATCGAGGCTTTCTGGCAAAAGCCCATGGGAAAGGGGAAAATTCCAATTGATAACTGTGGTAGGCATCGGTCCGGGACATCCTGACTATATAACTCCAATTGCTCTAAAAAAGATACAATCCGCCGATGTTATCATAGGCGGCCGGCGGCAGCTTAAAATGTGTGAAGGGGTTTCGTGCACGAAAATATTGTTCGATGGCAAATTGGATTTAGAAAAAGCCTTGGTCAATCCCGGCAATGTAGTAGTCTTAGCTTCCGGCGATCCGACAATATATGGCATCCTCGATAAAATACTCAGCTTGCGAAAGAAAGAGGAGATTGAAGTGATTCCCGGCATAAGTTGTATTCAATACATGCTGGGAAAACTTAAGATGCCAATGAAAGATGTTTGCGTGATAAGCCTTCACGGCAGAGAACAGGAGCTTATAAAAAAAGTCGAGGAATATAAATCAGTAGCAGTGCTTACCGACAAAATACATAGCCCTTGCTACATCGCTCAAAGTTTAAGACAGGCAGGTATTGTTGATGTAAATATATATGTGGGAGAAAATCTATCTTATGAAAATGAAAAGATAAGGGAATTTTCGGTTGAAGAACTTGCCGAAAGCACTCAAAATTTTGACTTAAATGTGGTGGTGATAACTAGGTGTGGCAGTATGGATTCGGCATCCCTGACGAGCTTTTTATAAGAGGCAATGTGCCCATGACAAAGCAAGAGATAAGGGTTTTAACGCTTTCAAAAATGCGGCTCAAAAACGACAGCATAGTTTGGGATATAGGCGCAGGCACAGGCTCGGTTTCAGTGGAAGCAGCAGTGCATTGCAAGCAGGGAAGGGTCTTTGCAATTGAGAAAAATCCGGAGGCGGTAGAGCTGCTCAAAGAGAATCGAAATACCTTTAGACTTAAAAATATGGAAATAGTTTGCGGACGAGCGCCTGATGCCCTTTTAAATCTTCCTTGCCCTGATCGCATATTCATAGGCGGAACCGGGGATTTTACCGAGGAAATTTTAAAAACAGCCGCCGAAAGACTTGCGCCCTGCGGCATTATAGTGGCAAATGCCATAGCCATAGATACCGTATGCAGCTTGCAGGGGTTTTTTAAGGTAAGATGCTGGGATGAGGATATTACCCTGGCAAATATTTCTACTTCAAAGCAAGTAAAGGGAAAAACAATGATGCTTGCCCACAATCCCATTTATATATTTGCAGCAAGAAAACCCGAAGATAGCAAGAAAGCAGAGGAGCCTTTATATGAATAAATTAGGTAAGTTTTATGGAATCGGAGTGGGGCCGGGAGATCCGGCGCTCATTACTATGAAAGCCGCACAGATTTTATCTAAAGTGGATATGGTCATAGCTCCTGCGGCAGACAAAGAAAGCTTGGCTTTAAAGATAGCCCAGCCCTACATCAATTGTAAAGTTATAGAAATGAATTTTCCCATGATAAGCAATAAAAATAAACTAAATGATATTTGGGACAAAAACGTTAAGACCATTCAAGAAATTCTCCAAGAAGGCAACGACACTGCGTTTATAACGTTGGGAGATCCCATGATATACAGCACTTATACATATATATTATCCCGACTTTGCGGGTGTGAAGTCGAAACAATTCCGGGGATAACATCTTTTTGCGCCGCCGCATCTAAAGTCAATATCCCCATCGCAGAAGGAGATGCTCCCTTTGCCGTAATACCTGTTAAAGATAAAAAATTACTTGAAAAAACTCTAAAGGATTTTGACAATGTTATTTTGATGAAAATATCAAGAAATTACGATGAAGTAGTAAGAGCTCTAAAGGAAAACGGCTTTTGCGCAGTGCTCATAACCCACTGCGGTCAGGAAGATGAAAGGATAGAATTTGATTTAGATAAATATTTGGGCAGGGGCGTAAGCTACCTTTCCCTGATTATTGCCTGGAGGTATAGAAAGTGATTTATTTTATCGGCGCCGGTCCCGGCGATGTGGAGCTTATTACGGTAAAGGGTAAAAAGCTTTTGGAAAGTTGCGATGTAGTCATATATGCAGGTTCTCTTGTAAACCCTGAGCTGCTAAAGTATGCGAAAGGCGAAGCAAAGATTTATAACAGCGCTACGATGAATCTTGAGGAAATTATCGATATCATGAAAGATGCTTTTGAAAGAGGAATGGATGTGGCAAGACTTCATACTGGGGACCCTTCTATTTATGGGGCAATAAGGGAGCAGATGGAAGCTCTTGATAAACTTGCTATACCATATGAAGTAATTCCGGGTGTCAGCTCATTTAGCGCTGCCAGTGCAGTATTAAAGCGGGAACTTACCGTGCCCGGACAAAGCCAAACCATCATACTGACCAGAGTAGAAGGCAGAACGCCGGTTCCCGAAGAGGAAAGCTTAGATGCTTTGGCAAAACATAAAGCAACTATGGCTATTTTCCTCAGTATAAATCAGATTGAAAAAATTGCAGGAGACTTGGCAAAGGTTTATGGTCCAGATGCCCCTGCCGCTGTTGTATATAAAGCCACATGGGAAGACCAAAAGATTGTAGAGGGTACTCTTTTGGATATTGCAGAAAAGGTAAAAGAAGCTGGAATTTGCAAGACAGCACTGATATTGGTGGGAAATTTCTTAGGTGATGAGTATGACTTTTCATGCCTCTATGATAAAACATTTAGCCACGAATATAGATAAGAAGATGAGAGTAGCCATTATTGCCATAACAAAAAACGGAATAAATATTGCCGAAAAAATCAGAGCAGGTATCGGCGGCGATGTTTATGTAAATAGTCGGTTTTTAAATGAGGCTGATTTTAAAAACTATTTTCCGATAAAAACCTCATTTAAGGATTTTGTCCGCCAAATGTTTTCAAGCTATGACGGCCTGATTTTTATAACAGCTGCCGGTATCGCAGTTCGGGCGATTGCACCGGTAATTTGCGACAAAAGAACGGATCCGGCGGTTGTAGTGGTGGACGAACAGGGGAGATTTTCTATAAGCTTGCTTTCCGGGCATCTTGGCGGGGCCAATGAACTTGCATCAAAAGTGGCTCGGGTTCTAAAATGTATGCCGGTAATTACTACCGCCAGCGACATTCAGGGTTTTGAGAGCATAGATGTTTTAGCCAAAAAACTCGGCCTTTATATTGACAATTTCTCGGATTTGCCGAAGGTGAGCGCCTGTCTTGTAAACGGTGAGAAGCTGGCATTATCGGTGGAAAAAGGCTTTCCATATGAAAAGCTGGCACATCTTGCAGAGCACTCAGAAGTATTTTCACATGATTTGCCTAAAGATGCCAAAGCTGCTGTATTTATAACGGATGAAGAAATATTGCCTCCTCCCATACCTTACGTAATCTTACGGCCTCAAAATACAGTGCTCGGTATAGGCACAAGAAAGGGCGCGCCTTATGAGGCACTGCTGGCGCAAGTCAAAATGGCTTTAAAGGATTTTAACTTGAGCGAAAAAAGCGTGGGCTGTATTGCGTCAGTGGATATAAAAAGAGAAGAAAAATGTATACTGCAATTGTCTGAGTGCTTAAATGCGCCGCTTAAACTA
>MPOT01000024.1 GCA_001896545.1 Tepidanaerobacter sp. EBM-38
AAGTGAAGATATTGCCCGGCTTGCAGGAGTACGCTTTGTGAATATCTCCGAACCTAGCAGAGGACTTGTCCTAAATGCTGCACAGGTAAAAAGCATGACGGGTGGTGACACCATCAACGCAAGGTTTCTACACGAAAACTCTTTTGATTTTTCACCTAAGTTTAAGCTTTATATCAACACCAATTATCTGCCCGTTATTACGGATATGACGCTGTTTTCCAGTGGCAGAGTGGTGATTATCCCTTTTGAACGACACTTCGATGAAAGCGAGCAGGATAAAAACTTAAAACGCGAATTCGCCAAACCGAAGAATCAGAGTGCTATCCTCAACTGGCTAATTGAAGGCTATCAGCTGTTAAAAAAGGAAGGCTTGACTTTACCTGATTCCGTTAAGACAGCAACGGAGGCTTATAAACGTGACAGCGATAAAATAGCATTATTTTTCGAGGATGCCTTGGAGGAAAGTCCTAACAGTGAGGTGCGGACATCCGAAGTGTATGCCCGGTATCAGCGGTGGTGTAGTGCCAATGGATGTTATTCGGAGAATGCAAGAAACTTTAAACAGGCATTAACAGCTATCGCTCGTGTAGAACGGAAACGACCACGTTCTGGTGGTGGAATGACCACAATGCTAATCGGATACAAGCTGACGGAAGAAGAATTTTTTCTTATTTAAACACAGTGTAGCAGCTTGTAGCAAGAAAAACAGGTTATATAAAAAATCGCTCTCGTATAGAGAGTTTAGTTTTTACCTGCTACATCTTGCTACAAAGCTTAAAACCACTGAAAACACTGGATACAACTCCATGTGTTAATACCTCCCCCTAGGGGAGGTTAAATCTCCACACCTTTTCATCTGGACAACGGGCGTGGGGCAACGCGTAAAAAAACGCAGTTTCAAACGGGGTATATACCCCACAATCCATTTTAATTTAGGAGGTAAACGATTATGGCAACATCAACAACTTATAATAGAGCGTTTTGGAATGTTATGAAAGGAAAAGAAGAAAACAATCAAAATCTAAGCGAGGGTTTTGATAATGCAGGAGCCTATGTCGCACCAGATGAGTTCAGAGAAGGCTTTAACACTGCTTTGGCAAAGGAAAATATATTCCGCAGATTTGCTACTGTTATCAATCTATCTTCTGCAGAAGGTAAAATTCAAGCGGTATTCTCAACGGGGACAGCAGATTGGGTTGAAGACGGAGATCCAATCCCCGAAAGTGCCGATACATTTACGCAGTTTCAGGTGAAATCATACAAGCTGGCATCTCTTGTCAAGCTAAACCGCTCATTCGTCACTGATATGAACTTTAATCTTGAAAAATATCTGATGGGTGATTTTGCGAAGCGTTTTGGCAAGGCTGAGGAAAATGCATTGCTTAATGGAAATGGCACAACACAGCCAACAGGTATCCTTACGGCAGACGCAGATGTAACAACAGCAGATAGTGCTACCATCTCTTTTGACGAGATTATCTCTCTGTATTTTTCATTAAAAGATAAATACCGCAATAACGCTGTGTTTATCATGCACGATAATACAGCCATGCTTCTTAGAACCCTTAAAGATACAAGCGGCAGTTATCTGTGGAATTCTTCAGATAACACCATCTTCGGAAAGCCTGTAGTTACCTCTCCATATATGCCTACAGTATCAGCAGGAGCAAAAAGCATAGTATTCGGAGATTTATCATACTACTGGCTGATTGAACGTCAACCAATAACAATAAAAAAATTAAGTGAATTATACGCATTGCAGGGGCAAATCGGATTTTCTGCTTACGAGAGATTGGATGGGAAGTTGATTCAACCGGATGCTCTGAAAATATTACAAATAAAAGCTTAAATAATGGATTAGGCACTGAGTCATCAATTCGGCTCAGTGCCAGTTCCATCAAAACATCGGACAGGAGGTCACGATATGGAAAATCAAAGTAACAGCCGCACAACCAAATCCGATATCGGAGGTACGGTCTATGTGGTGGAATCACGAGTAAGTGATTCAGCAAAGGAAAGTGCATATTCCAAGCTGAAACGACTGATTACAGTCAACGCAAAAAACCTTTCAAAGTTATCTGATAGTTCATATAAACCCACGGAAATCAACTCGACTTCTTCAAGGTAGTACGGTAATATACATAGTGCTAAACCGCTTGAAGACTGTCGGAAATGGAGGATAAAAATGAATAGACAGTCAACATTTAGCACTATACGTAAATCAACATTAGCATTTGAAGAAGCAAAAATTACTGCTCTGTACTGCAGGCTCTCACGTGATGATGAGCTTGCAGGAGACAGCAACAGCATAGTGAACCAGAAGGCAATTCTAAAAAAGTATGCTGAGGACAACGGTTTTCGCAACATCGAATTTTATGTGGATGATGGGGTCAGCGGTACAACTTTTGATAGACCAGACTTTAACCGCATGATTGCTGATGTAGAGTCCGGTAGAATCGGAACGATTATCATCAAGGATATGTCACGATTCGGCAGGGATTACCTTAAAGTAGGATATTATACCGAGATTATGTTTCCTGAAGCAGATGTACGATTCATTGCTATTAACAACGGTATTGATAGTGCAAACCAAGCAGACAGTGACTTTACACCGTTTCTTAACATTATTAATGAATGGTACGCTAAGGATACTAGCAAGAAAATCCGTGCTGTGTTCAAATCCAAGGGACAGTCCGGTAAGCCACTCTGCACCAATCCGCCTTACGGTTATATTAAAGACCCTGAAGATAAGTTGCACTGGATTATAGATGAGAAAGCCGCCGAAGTGGTCAGAGATATTTTCCGACTGTGCATGGCTGGCTTTGGACCCACGCAGATAGCAAAGCAACTTGAAAAGCGATGCATTGATACACCTACGGTGCATCTTCGCAAAATGGGTATTAACACTCCAGCAAGACCACCTGAAAACCCATATGCTTGGTCGGCTCGTACCGTAGCAGATATTCTGGCTAAAATGGAATATCTAGGTCACACGGTGAATTTCAAGACTTCTAAAAAGTCATATAAGAGCAAAGTCAAGATAATGAACAATCCAGAAGATTGGCTGGTTTTCAAAAATACCCATGAAGCAATTATTGATGAGGGGACTTGGGAAACAGTGCAGAAAATCAGAGATGGCAAGCGAAGACCATCACGATTAGGTGAAATGGGAATGCTTTCTGGCATGATGTTTTGTGCCGACTGTGGTGCAAAGCTGTATCAGGTTAGAGGCAAGGGATGGACACACGATAAGGAATATTTCGTTTGTGCGACTTACCGCAAGAAAAAGGGTATGTGCAGTTCACATCAGATACGCAATGTTGTAGTGGAACAGCTTTTGCTAGAAGACTTAAGGCGTGTAACCTCCTTTGCCAAAGACCATGAACAGGAATTCATCCGTATAGTTATGAATAATTCAGAAAAGGAACTTGCCAAAGAACTCCGCCAAAGTCAAAAGGAGTACGAACAAGCACAGACTCGCATTGCTGACATAGACAAAATCATTCGAAAGCTATATGAGGACAATGTGATGGGCAAAATTCCCGAAGAGCGTTTTTACAAGATGTCGGCTGAATATGAAGCCGAGCAGAAGACACTGGAAGAAAGGATAATCAAATTAAAGCATACCATTGATGCAGCAAATGAACAGTCCATCAATACCGACCGCTTTTTAGCACTGGTTAAAAAGTACACAGAAATTACAGAATTGGATGCAGAGATTATTCGAGAGTTCATTGACAAAATTATAGTATTTAAGGCTGAAAAGGTAGATGGCCGCAGAACCCAGCGGATTCAAATTTTCTATAACTGCATTGGCGCTATTGATTTGCCAAACTAAACGAAAAACGGCATAGCCGCAAATCAACGACTATGCCGAATTTTTCAGGAATTATAAATCCCTATCTGACCGCTCCTAATAGGGGCTTTTTTTTATGTGGAACACGTCGGACAAACAAAAGTTATTATCAGCTGTCCAGTTATCTTATATTCCGATTTACCTGCGCAGCTATCCACCAATGTGATCGCAAATATGACAAAGCCATATAAAATGTGATGTAACTGATTTAGTCATAGTCATTTATAGTTTTTTCAAAATATTTGTATTAATATGTTACATTGCATAATTTCATTGTAATGATATAATTTATTTAGTTAAAACTTTACAAATCATATATTATTAAGGGTGAGTTTATGTTCAACAGCGAAGAGCATTTGGAACTTTTTACAGATATGATGTCGGAAGGCTTTATAGTTATTGATAATAATGGCACTATACAAATTTATAACACTAAAGCCAAGGAGATATTTGGCATTTTGCACAACCAGCAGATAAGCCATTTGCGAGGGAAGATTGAAGCTGGAGATATAGTTATTATCGGTGATAATGCAGTAGGGAGAGATGACGGAAACCTTGATGCCGAAACCTTAGAGTACATTGGAATTCACGATAAAAAAATCAATCAGGACGACATACTTATTGCTGTAGGTGTATATAAAGACAATAACATAAAACCCGTATATATTTGTAAAAGAAATAATGAAGTAACAGATGCGTTAAAGATGAAAACCAGGTTCCTCGGAATAGATATCAGAGTAATCATCGATTTGATAAATAAAATCATTACGATTGAAGCAAACGGTGAAAAGTTCAGCATGAATTACGTAAGATATATCGGTCATCTTGTTATTTTAGATAGAGAAACGAAAAAAATGAAATTCTATCAGGCTCAAGGCTATACGGCTAGGGGAGAAGGACTAAAAGATATACTTGATGGAAAAGCATATATGGCAAAAGGCGAAAATCCCGAGTACCTCAATGTTATAGGCAAAAATATTTTTGAAATTCATAAAGGATGCAAGACCATTAAAGAGTTTTATGATGTAGCAAAAGGAGAAAACATAAGTTATATAGATGAATTTAAGGAAATAAACGGCTTTCCAACCATGTGTACACTAATACCTGTGGATAAGGATGGCAAAAGAATTGGTGCAGCCCTTAAAGTCGAGGATATTTCCGAAATAAAAAGAGTTATAAGGGAAAGAGATGAAGCACTTTTTAATCTTGAGAAAATTGAAAAACAGCTAGATGAAGAAAAAATGCTAAAAGAACTATTCCCAAATATTGCCGGTGAAAGCAGAAAAATGAATTATGTAAAAAAGTTAGCTTTAAAGGCTTCTAATACAAACTCTACGGTCCTTATACTCGGCGAAAGTGGTACAGGTAAAACACTTATAGCAAAAGCTATTCATGAACACAGCAAAGGTGATGGACCATTTGTTCATGTAAACTGCGGCACTATACCGGAGACTCTTTTAGAAAGCGAATTATTCGGATATGAAAAAGGAGCCTTTACAGGAGCTAGAACTGACGGGAAAAAGGGCTTTTTTGAGATGGCAAATGGAGGAACTATACTTTTGGATGAGATTGGAGAAATATCTCCAGCCGTACAGGTAAAGTTACTGCAAGTTCTTCAGGATAAAAGCTTCTATAAAGTAGGCGGCCAAGAAAAAATAAAGGTCGATGTAAGGGTTATAGCTGCATCAAATAGAAATTTAGAAGAGGAGATACTCAAAGGCAATTTTAGAGAAGATTTGTATTATAGGATAAATGTTTTTCCAATATGGATTCCGCCCTTGAGAGAAAGAAAAGAGGATATCTATTCACTAGTGGAAATCCTGCTACCTGCAATATGCGATAAAATTGGCTGCAGCAGAAAAAACATATCTGTCGAAGCTCTAAATATACTTTTAAACTATGACTGGCCCGGGAATGTAAGAGAATTAGAAAACATATTGGAAAGGGCAATAAATTTATGCGATGGAAACACAATTTTTTCCAAACACCTAATCTTAAAACCAAATGTCAGTGAAAAATTTGAAACCAAGGATATAATTCCGCTTAAAAAATCTGTTGAAGAATTTGAGAAAAAGACTATTGAAAAAGTTTTAAAGCTGCACAAAGGAAATAAAAATAAAACGATGAAAAGTCTCGGGATAAGCAAAACAACCTTTTATGAAAAACTAAAAAAATATGATATAAATTAGTTTGAGTAAGCGAATCACAGAGAATACCAAGTAATTTAAGGACTAAACCCTTCATAAATCAATTGCTAATATCATAAAAATTATAGGAGAAGAAGGTGAGACAGATGGAATTATTCAGGACGGAAGAAGTGATCTGGGAGAAAAATTATCAAAAAGATGTCCAAGTATCTGTCGATTTAAAACCTGCTCCTATAAAAATTACAGATATTATTTCCCGCGTCATAAATGTAAATTATACACTAAATGAAGGTGCCATAATAATCTCTGCAATTCTAGAGATTGATTTATATTTTTTAGATAAAGAAGGCAAGATACATTTTTGCAATATTGAAAAACCGTTGGAATATGGAATACTCCCGGAAAAGATTATAAAAGATATGAATTTTTATATAATATGTCACAGTGAACAACAGAGCCAACATTTATCAGGGAATTTACTTACCTTAAACCTATTTGTTAATATAGGGTTGCAAGGTGTTATTGAAAAGAATTGTTCCCCTTTCCCGCCTAAAAGGTTTGAAAAAGAAAAAATAACGACATTTAAAGTCATGGGAGAAAAAAGAGAGCATGCAACATTGAAAAGCACGTTCGAAAAACAGGATTGCCAACATATAATAATTATGAAACCTCATCTAAGCGAAGCTAATTTCAGAGTGCTGCGCAGTGCTGCAATGCTTGAAGGTGAAGTAACTGTTGAAGTGTTTTATTTGAGTACTCAAGGGATAGAAAAATACGGCACTATTGCCGTCCCGATAGAGAAAATAGTATCATTTGCCGAAGCTGAACCCAATCAAACGGCCAGAATAACTGTGGATTATATAGATATTTATTACAAGCCCTGCGGGAAAAACAATTGTTATGATGTAATAATTACTCTGGAATATATGATTAAGATTCTAAAAAAAGCAGAGAGTCAGGTTATTACAGACTTCAATGAACCGGGATATGAGGTTGTAAAAGAAGAATTTTTATTAAAAGAGGTTATAACTGAAGGTGAGTTTGCTTTTTTGGAACAAAAGTCTTTTTTATTCGAATCCAGCATTAAGTGTATTGTGGACTTACAGGGAAAAATAGAGAGCATATCTCATACCGTCGAGGGAGGCAGATTAGTAGTAGATGGCATTATTGGTTTGGAAATTATCTATGCGGATGAACGGCTAAAGCATATGTATAAGTACATTCAAATTGACTTTAGTAATAGTTATCTACTGGCACAAATTGTTGAAGGAACCATGTTTGATATAAATGTAAATATAATCCATCTTTCAGGAGCATTAAAAGATGAAACTATTATGATAAAAGCTCTGATAGAAGTCGCCTTTTCCGGCAGCATTAGACGGCAGGCAACTGTGGTGACGGATGTGCTTCCCCGGGATCAGATATTACAAGAACTTGTAAGTGTAGAAAAGATATTAGAGTCAAAGACTATTGATTTTACTGAAAAATATGAAATAAATATTGACAGGGATTTAAAGGAAATAGAAGATGTGAAATCAGAAATAGATTTTTTAGATGTTGTTATATTAGATTACAGATTCCTGATTCAAGGAACGCTTAATGTAGATATATATTACATCGGAACAGATGATATAGTACACTGCCAAAAAAGCATAGTACCTGTCGGAATATTGGGCAGTGTTGTTAATGGTGATACCGGTATGCAAATAAGAGTAAACCCCAAAATTTGTCAGGTATCAATAGGAGCTAAGAACTCATCATCTGTTCAACTGTTTTTTTCTTTAAGTTTTGCCATAGAAGCAACCAAACAGGAAGATATTTATTTAGTTACAGGGGTAAGAACTGAGTCTGTAGGAAATTATCGGCAAGTTTATTTTAACAAATATGTATTCAATATTAACCATACTATGCCGCTTATCTCACCTGCACTTTTTATTAGAGATATCAAGGTTATCCCAAACAAAAAGCGATATGAACAACATGCTGATGGCTTATGGGCGGTTGGAAAGCTTTATTTTGATATAATGTATACAGGCAAGGATAAGTATGTGTACCAGGATTTTGACGAATTAGATTTTAGGTTTCATATCAAAGACGAATTAAACATTTATAAAGGCGGCTTCGATTTAGAAATCTTACCTTCTAAAGTTTTTCTGACCTCTGAAGGCCAAATGCTAGAATCAGAATTTCAATTGACAATAAAAACATATCACTGGGAAAATTGTGATATAGGGAGTGACTCGATTGATACAAAAAGCTCGTGATGGTATCGTAAAGTTTTTTAAAGATTTTTCCAATCTGGACGTAGAAGTGATAGATATTACCGAAGGGGCTAAGGACTTATCCGCTCTTTGTAAGTTTCCGGATGGAGAGTATCAAGTGTTTTTAAATGATGATTTTACAATAAAAGCATATTATCGGAAGAAACCATACAAGCATGATTTAAATACAAATGATAAGACTTCGGGAAATAATGATATTTTTAATAATTCAAAGCCGGCAAATCCAAGTATTTCAGACGTAAAAAAACCGGAACTATCCAATAGCGAACAAGCCGTTGCTCTTATAGTCAAAAAAAACCCCGGGATAAATGCTTATGAAATAAGAAAAGAAATAAACATGAGATTTGTCATGCTTATTCCTATATTGCAAAAGCTACTAAGTTTTGGGGTTATAAAAAAGGATGGTGAAAAATACTACTAAATATTGAACGCCCCACAGTTTGAAAATATCAATAATCAAATTCTTTACATATCAACTTATAACATCTACCACAACATCTACCGGCTTAAAGCCTTCATCTACTACATTTAACATAAATGTTCGTTTTACAACGACCAAATCGGTATCATAAACCTCAGTTACCACATACATCTGTTTTATTTCATGTGTAGGCAACTCGGCCAGTATGAGTATTTTGTTTGTAGTAATATCAGGACCTGTTACATCGGTTACAACATATACAATTTCCTTTTTAAAACCTCTTACAGTAGCCCTGATAGTTACAAGCATTCTAATTTGATTGCCTCCCGGTAATATTGAAAGATCTACATGCTCAACCTCAGCTTTAACTTCAATGATGTCACTGGGGAGAATTCCTTCTAAGGGCACCAATACAGCAAAGTGTTTTTGCTTTTCTATTTTGTGAATCAAACCTTCTGAGTCAACATAAGAAATGTAGCATTTGAAATAACCGGATACAATGATTTCATTTTCTAGTATTGATGTAGTTGTACTTTCAATGATACATTTATACTTACCAATGCTTGCTGCAGGCGGATAAACGTCAATAGTATTTGATACTAGAGTTTGTTTGCTGACCGTTGATTCTGTACATACTATAATCGGGTCTTTTGTGACAATTATATTCTCTATTATTTCAATCGGTTCAATATCATGCACCATAACCTGTGCAGAAGTTTCTCCCACAATCAACGGTAACCTCACCCTAAGGTCTTGCGCTGTTCCTTGAGCTACAGGCAATATGTCCTTTTCTACAATAGTCACATCAAAACGAATTATATTATGCTCAGTGAGTTTTCTGCTGCCGGTTAAGTCATATTTAGTATATTCTACAACCGGTACAATCACAGCATTTAGACCAGGCCTAGCACCGGGATAATCAGTGAAAGCGGTAAAGGGAATGTCTGCCGATTGATGGTAATTGACATTATCTGTCCCGACATAATATATTTGTTTATGAATTATGCCTTGAATTATCACTTTATCCATAACAACTAATGATGAGATATTATGAAGATTTACTTTTATATCTCTTATTTTAATGGCTTCATGCTCTAAAATTTCTACAGACTCTACCATATGCTGAAATGCTGTGCTTTCGCCTATTAAACCGTTTATAACATATTCTTGCCCATCTTGTGCTACGCCAATGTTTGCTGTAATCTCTTGTGTCACGGTTACATTGCATTGAATGATTGCTTTTAATTTTAGCTCACTTGGGGAAAGAACGTCTACTTTATTCATTTCTATGACCGGTTCTGCATATACATTCATTTCAGGCAATGCACCTTCAACTTGTGCAAAACAGCTTACAGGAATGTCAAAAGACTGATGATAGGATATATTATCTTCCCCAATATAAAATATTTGATTATGCAAGATAGCTTGAATTAAGACCTTATTATCTAATACGTCTGCATTATTGATAGTTACTGTGGCCCGACACTCCTCCACTTTTTGTATTGACCTATCCAGAACCAAGATATCTTCGACCAAAACCTGCTCTGAGCTTTCTTTGATTACTGTTTCGGCGATAACACTTTTATCGGTGCCTGCTACGAGAAAAATATAAGAAACATCCTCTGCAGTGGCAGTTATTTTTACAATTGCTTTACAAAAAACCTGTTCACCAGAAGGTGCAAGTTTCGCCTCAATGCTTTCTAAATCAGCGAAAATATTTACATTCATCCCCGGGGCTATACTGGGGATGTCTAATATGGCACTGAATGGAATATTACCTGAGATATGATGTACCTTGTCGTCAATTCCTACAAAAAAGACCTGTTTATGAACGATGCCTTGTATGATTAACTTATCGTTAAGTGTTATATAATTTAATGATCTTATTTCCCCGACAACCTTTTTGAGCTTTCGAGCTATTGTTGGCTGCTGCCTTTTTAAATTAAGAGCCTTTAGCTGTTCGAGCATATTGAATCCCCCTGACTTAATCATACTTACTAGTTTATTATATTCAGCACGAGGAGGTAATGATATTAAGATTTAGCCTAAAAAAATGATAGGTTTTAAATAAATATATTGCGATATTCAATAAGTTCAATGTACATGTTGACCACTATCTGTTTTAAAATATCTTTCTCAAAAGTCTTATATGTCAAGTGGGTATCTATATTATATATAACCTCCATATGAGATTTTGCCTCAGGAATGGAAACAGAATCAGAAAACATCTCATGGAAAGCAGCATTTTTTACTATGCCATTATAAACGTAGTAAATATCTTCTAAAAACTCTATATCAAACATAACCAAGCCCTTTACTATATCAAAACTTACTTTTTCTACCAAAAAATCAACTTTTTTTATCTTTTCAGGAATATCCGGCAGAGAATTCCTAATGGGTAAAAGAAATGAAATATTCTTTTTAGCTACTACCACCGGCAGGCGTACCTCGATAGGGCCGACTGGCCTTGGCGGAACTCTTATGAAATTGTCAGTGCACTTTGCAACATGTGTAAACATTCTTACCACACCTTATCTAAAGACTTGCTTAATTACTTTTTCCCATTTTTGCTTCCAACGCTCAATATCAAAAGCTTCAGCTACTTTTTTTGCATTTTTGCCCATCCGCTGTCTTTCATCTTCATTGTTAAGGAGATACTCAATGGCTTCTATTAGATTGCTTGAGGTTGGTTTTATCAATATTCCATTATAACCGTCGATTATTAAATCAGTTAGGCCTCCAACAGGTGTGGCAATGACGGCACACCCTGAAGCCATAGCTTCCAGGCACGAAAGGGAAGTCCCTTCAGTTGCTTTAGTAGGAATTAAAGCAATGTCCATTTGTGAGTAAATCTCATACATAATATGCGGGGGCTGCCAGTAGTAATATATGTTTTTGTTTTCCGATGCCCATTTGAGAGCCTCAGCTTCCAACAAATCAGAATGGCCTCTTCCTACAAAATGAAACTCTATTTTATCGGGATACCTTGATGTCAGTACTTTGGCGGCATGGCACGCTTCGTTTAAACCTCGTACGGATGTAAGCCGACGAGGGAATATCACTTTTATTTTGTTGCTAGCGTTTCCCCTAGGTTTCAAACTATTAATATCTGCGAAATTCGGTATATACTCCAGCTTATGAGAGAGGCCGGGCCATGTGGCATTTATCCAATTTATAGTATTTGTATCTACAGAAACCACTTTTTGAGGACCACTTAACGCAATATGGTATCTTCTAAGCCATTCTTTTTTAGCAGATTCTGTAGGAAGCTGTGAATCAAATTCGGGATAATCCCAAAAAACCCCGTGGGAAATTGATATACTTTTCTCTAAAACTTGCGGATATGCTAAAAAGGTTACAAAATAAATAGCATAATCTAATTCCATTGCCTGTTCATGAAAGTGCTGATTTAGGCGTGGGAAAGTCATGAATTCGTTTTTGGTTTCTCGGATTGAATTTATTTGGACACCATGTAAAAGCTCTTTTTGCCATCCGCTTCCGATCTGCCACCAAGCTACTTTATAACCTAAATCCATCAAAAGCTTAGTTAATTCAAATCCGTACCGTTCTGCTCCACCATATATCATTCTTAGGCCATCTGGGCTATAAAAATTGGTAGTTAAGATTCCAATCCGCTTTGACACATTATTTCCCCCTATTCTAAGATTCTAAAATTAATTCTTTTATTTTTTCAGCTATACATATAGCTCGCATTTTCCAAGTGCTTTGTTTTGCTATTTCCATTCGTAATTTTATTTTTTCTTGGCTTTTTCCATTATAAACTGCCCAATCAAGGCATGATACAAAGTCCTCTGGTGTTCTTGCAAGCCTAACATCTGCCAATCCTTCCAACTGGGGCAGATTTGTAGATACCACCAGGTATAGAATATCATACATTTACGAGTACACCTCTTTCAAAAAACTAAGCCGCTTTGCTTCTTGCCATGTTTCTAAATCATTAGACTTTGGTGTTATCATTATGCTTTGAGTATGTGGCCTGATTTGCCCAAAAATTTTTATATCCTTATCTCGATAAAACAAAAACTTCTTATAATGCTCCTTTGCATCAGCCCAACCAAAATGTTTTATTCTAATATCTGAGTAATAAGGTATAAAATTTTCACAGGGCTGTGGGAATCTGCCGCAGTGAATTTCTCTGTTGGGCCAATAATAACTTATATCGGGGTTGTATCTTATTAAAAAAGGCCAGAATGTAGTCCATGGATTCCAACCTCCGTCTATTCTGTAACAGATTTTGGATGACCAGAAATCAAATACTCTAAAATAAATTGCATCATAATATTCTTGGTTTATTAACAAAAGTATTTCATCAATAATTCTGTCTTCAAAAATTTCATCGGCATCAATAGCTAAAATCCAGTTGGGATTTTGCGCTATTGTTAGTTCCCATAGCTTTGATCTTAAAGCCGACTCATTTTCTTCAAAGATACAATGCTCATTTTTATAAGCTATAACCTTTTCATTTCTGTTGACAATTTCAAAGGTATCATCTTCTGACGCATCGTCAAGGACTACTATTTTATCAACCCATTGCGAAAGATGATTTAACACTTCAC
This sequence comes from Tepidanaerobacter sp. EBM-38, assembly GCA_001896545.1. Lineage (GTDB taxonomy): Bacteria > Bacillota > Thermosediminibacteria > Thermosediminibacterales > Tepidanaerobacteraceae > Tepidanaerobacter. The sequence continues at coordinate 13,284 of MPOT01000024.1, forward strand.
ATAGATGCCGACCCGATTCATTTCTTGCAGGCATCATCGCTACAATATTATTCTCACGATGTTTTCCCATTCAAATCTCTCCTTGCAATAAGGGCCTTCTCATGAAGGCCCTTTTTTATGAAGTTGCTACAAAAACAAAATCTATTGCCAGGTCAATATCTTGCACAGCATTACCGGCATCTGTAGGTAAAGTAAAATTAAAGCTTACGTCTTCATTAGCAGTTGTTAAAGTCAACTCCCTGCCGGGGCTGTCTGGCCTATCTATCAGGTCTTCCAGTTTGCCGGCAAACAAATCTGTGCCCCCAACAGCAACACTTACATTTAAATTATAGGCTAACAGTGCTGCTAAAGAAGGTGTTGTATCATCATCAGCAGCTTTCCAATCAGCCGTAATAAAATAATATTCGTCAACGGTACCCGTATTTGATACATTTATTGTGCCAGAAACTGAATCTCCGGGCAACATTGTGGCTGCGATTACTCCGCTGGCGGGCGATACTTCAATTGAAACAGTTTCAGTCTGAAGTGTACTGCCTGTAGAACTTGCTGTATAGGTAAAAGCCATGTCATTATCACCTCCTAATAAATTATATTCAATTTAGAATGAAGTGTTACAGAGTTAAATTTCTGTTTTTATCAACGGTTAGATTAATATTGAATACAATGAAATAAAAATAGATTTAGGAGGAGCGATAAGATGAGGGGAACATATATAGGGGGTCAAAGAATGTTGGTTGTGACAGTATATGGTGGTAAGCTAATAATACCTTCAATGGATTTGAGCCTTATACCTATTAGGCTCTATATTTTCAACTGAGGTTTTTTCTTTATGAATTATAAAAAAAGCGGCAATTCTGCTTTATAAAAAGCAGCTGTAGCCGCTTGCTTTTAACATTTGCTATTGTTATATTGTTATGGCACAGGCACAGCCCCAATGTTTAATCTTACTGTTGACAATACTAACACATCTACCTTCAGCACGACTTTTTCCAACATTTCGGTTTCACTCAGCAATTCCGTTATTACGCTTTCTATAGTCGGCACCAAGGCTGCATGCATCCCTGGTTCGGCATCGGGTAAATCCACAAAGAAACTGAATTCTACGTCTTCGCCCATTTCATATTCAATATCGTCGGTGCCGATATAATATATTTGCTTGTGGATTATACCTTGGATGATTACCTTATTTGCAATTATTTGAGCAGTAATTGATGTAACCTCTGCATCAACATCCCTTATTTTTTGAGTCGGTTTATCCATTGTTATAATATCTTGCAAAAGAGTTTGACCGGTAGTCTCACCCACCACTTCATCCACAAGAATGATTGGCTCTTCTGTTCCTTCGACAATGTTTAGGCTGGTGCTTTGTGTAACTACAACGGAAAATTGAATAACTACTTTTTGCGTTAAATCATTACTGTTTTCAAGAGTATAACTAATTGTTTCAATGGTTGATTCTACTTGAACATGCATGCCGGGAGCGGCTCCTTCCACATCTACAAAGAGACTGAAAGGTATATCTTCCGCTTGGTGATATTCTATATTGTCAAGTCCTACATAGAATATTTGTTTATGGAGAATTCCTTGAATAATTACCTTATCTGTTATCACATCAGTTAATATATCTTGCACTACGGCCGTTATTTCGTCAACTTTAAGTGCCGGTTGATTCAGTGTTACCGTTGTTTCAACTATAAGTTGTTGCGAGTTTTGCCCCTCAATTTCAGATACATAATAAAGCGGTGTTTCTTCTTCTCCTGTTTCAACTTCAAGATTTTGAACATCTGTTACTGTAACAGAAAAAGACAATATGACCTTCTGGTGCAGAGTTGTTGCATCTAAAAGCGTGAAGGCTACATGTTCCACCACAGGTGTTACGGTTGTGTTCATTCCAGGTAATGCTCCATCTATATCAATAAAGTAGCTGATAGGTATAAGTTCTGTCTGATGGTGAACAACTGCGTCCTCTCCAACATAGAATATCTGCTTGTGAAGTGTTCCTTGAATAATGACTTTATCCTGTATAACAGTAGTGTTCAGGCTTTCTACCAAAGCTCTTATTTCCTTTACCTTAATTGCACTTTCTTCCAACGTTACGGTGGATTCTACCATTTTCTGTATAGAACCTTCACCGATTAAAACGGGAACCTTAATTAAAGCCATTTTTTTATCCTCCCTTTTTCCTCCTGTTTGATTAATTCCCAAAACATCTGATATATCTTGTGACACACTGTCATGCGAAGATTCTTCACATAAATCCAATTTTTCATCTTCTGTTTTATTAAAGGACTCTTCTTCGTCATAGTGTGAGCATTGTTCTTGAATTTCTTCTTGAAATTTTGAACATGATTCTAAATTTTTGTCCTCATCACCTCTTTCTGTATGAATTTCATCGCTCTTGTCAAATACCGTTAAACAGTCTAAATTGTCGACGGATTTTGATTGTTGAATCTTAAATTTGCGAAATCCGCCTATAAAATTTTTTGGTTTTACCATGTAATAATAAACTACAAGAAACAGTAAAAAAATTATTACAGCAAAGCCTATTAAAATCACCACCTTCCCAAAATGCTTTAAAAACGATTAGTCTATGTATTTAATACTTAAAACACTTGTTAAAAATATTAATTAATTCCGGGTTAATTCCATTATATGAATTCAACTATCTTCCTGTTCCTATTATGCGAATAATTTTCGGAACAGTTATTTTAATAATGTTATTTTCAATAAATTGTTTTATAAGTCGTAACCGATTTATGTCCACAAGAATAATATAAAGAAAGTTATTTTTTAAAGGGGTGGTTTTTTTGAGACGTATAGCACTGCTTTTAGTTGCGGTTATGCTGTTTTCGGTACTTGCTGCAGGATGTGGAGGGCAGGCGGTAAAAGAGAAAACCGATAATGTGACATATGAAGAAGTACAAAAAGAACAAACTGCTGGAAAAAAACCTGAACTTGAACCTCTTTCCCCGCCCGTAAAAGTGACAGTGGGCATGAAGGAGGTTGTTTCCGACGCAGGAGTGCTCATAGGCATGGCCAAAGGTTATTACGAGGAACTTGGCATTGAAATTGAATCTGTTGCTTTCAATACCGGTCAAGACATGATAAATGCCTTGGGAGCCGGCCAGCTTGATGTAGGATGTACTGTTACGGCATCTGGGCTATTTAACGCCATTCTCCGAGATATACCGATAAAAATTGTCGGAGACAAAGGTATTAATGTCGAAGGCCAGGGATATTATCGTTTAATGATACGAAAAGACTTGGTAGATGAGATAAAAGACTTTAAGGATTTAAGAGGGCGTAAACTTGCTGTAGTAGGCACCGCTTCTCTTGATGAAATTGCCCTGGACCGAGTACTGAATCAGGGAGGGATGACTACAAATGATGTAGATTTACAAGTCATCAGAAGTTTTCCTGATATCGTGGCTGCTATGAGCAATAAAAGCATCGATGGAGGCATGGTAATCGAACCCTTTGTAGCTGCCGCTATCGCCAAAGATATTGCGGATCCGTGGAAAGACCCTTCAGAGTATGATCCTGATGCTCAAACCGCGCTTTTGGTCTATGGAAAGAGCATGCTTGACCGGCCGGAAGTTGCTAACCGTTTCATGGTTGCTTATATTAAAGCCATAAGAGATTACAATGATGCCTTTTTTAAAAACATAAACAAAGACGAAATCATATCAATTCTTGCAGAGTATTCAGTTGTAAAAGAGAAGGAGCTCTATGAAAAAATGTACCCTGTTGGTTTTAATCCCGATGGTTTCGTAAGAATGAAAGGTATCCAAATGGATCTTGACTGGTATAAACAAAGAGATTTGTTAAAAGGAGAATTAGAGGCCGAAGATGTAGTAGACAACAGCTATGCCGAATATGCTGTTGAAATATTGGGAAGATACTCCGAATAGGTAATATATGCGGCCGAAAATCGAATACCGGTTTTCGGCCAACTTGATGAAAAGAGGAGAAATACCATGAGCTTATTGGAAGAACATGTTTATAAAAACATTGAACAGATGAATATTGTTATTAAAGAAGAAGAGCGCAAACCCAAGACAAAATTGATAAATAAAGCGATTATATTAAAATTCCTGACTTTTTTATCCCCGTCATTGCTCTTGGTATTATGGGAGTTGTTCGCACGATGGGGGCTTATTGATGTTCGATTGTTTTCAAGCCCTGTAATGATTTTTAAAACTATGATTCCAATGCTTTATTCCGGGGAACTTTTGTATCACACTCTTATCAGTGCTCAAAGAATACTGCTGGGATTTATAGCCGGAGCTGTGCCTGGGGTAGTCCTAGGTTTATCAATGGGACTTTTTCCACCGGTAAGGGCCAGTCTTATGCCTATGGTAGCAGTCACCTTCCCAATTCCGAAACTGGCGATTATGCCGCTGATTCTTATTATTTTTGGCCTAGGTGAAACGTCGAAAATATTTACCATAGCCATTGGTGTATTCTACCTAGTCCTAATAAATACAATGGCGGGTGTATTAAATATTGATGAAATATATCTTGACATAGCAAAAAACTTTGGAGCAAGCCCTTTTCAGTTTTACACAACGGTGGCTTTTCCCGGAGCACTGCCCATGATATTTGCAGGCTTTAAGCTAGGCATGGGTACTGCATTGCTGCTGATAGTAGCAGCAGAGCTTTCGGCAGCAAAAGCGGGAGTTGGGTGGATGGTCTGGCGAGCATATGACATGTTCGATATTGAGAAAATGTTTGTAGCTCTTATTACAATGGCTTTCTTAGGATATATTTTCTCATGTCTTTTAGATATTGCGGAAAAAATTGTTATACCTTGGGCAAACAACAGGAGGTGAGCGTATTGTATCCCACCGAGGTTATACGCATAGAAAAACTAAATAAAGAATTTTATACACGCAAGGAAAAGGTTGTTGCGATTAAAGACTTAGATTTATCGGTAAGTGAAGGAGAATTTTTATGCATTTTGGGTCCTAGCGGCTGTGGCAAGACCACATTGCTTAGGATTTTGGCCGGTTTGGAAAAGCAAACCAAAGGAAAGGTGTTTATGAGGTCGAAAAATCCTGAAAAACCCTTGACATCAATGGTGTTTCAGGGCGATTCCGTATTTCCATGGATGACGGTTGCGGAAAACGTAGCTTACAGTTTGAGAATTAGAGGTTTTCCAAGTGATAAAAGATTGGATATAGTCGAGCATTATTTAAAATTAATGGGTCTGGATAAATTTGCAAATGCCTTTCCCTATCAATTATCCGGTGGGATGAAACAGAGAATCAATGTTGCACGGGCTTTTGTAAGTGACCCTGAAATTTTGCTTATGGATGAGCCTTTTGGAGCTCTTGACGAACAAAATCGGCTGATTTTACAGCAAGAACTCTTAAAAATATGGGATGGCACCGGCAAAACTTCTATTTTTATAACACACAGTATTGACGAAGCGCTTCTTTTGGCTGACAGGATAATGGTAATGACAGCACATCCCGGAAAAGTTAAAGCAATAGTTCCGGTGGATATTCCAAGACCGAGAGATATTCTATCATTACGTTCATCGCCCAGATTTGCAACATTATTTAGAGAGATATGGCAGCTGCTGCAAGAAGAAGTATTAAAAGCTAAAACCACAGAGTTTAAAGCATAAACCGGAACAACCAAAAAACAATGATGAATTCGCATAAATAAAGGGGAGATGTCGATTGAACATTTTTACCGGAGTCATACTTGCAATTGCCGTAAGTATGGATGGTTTATCTGCCGGAATAATTTACGGAATGAAAGATATAAAAATTCCCTGGTTTTCACAACTGGTGATAGTAGCGGCTACTTCCTGTGCATTTTTGACGGCTATGGCTTTTGGAAATATCGCAATAGGATTTTTTTATCCCATCGAAACCAAATTCATAGGGTCTATACTGCTGTCGATTTTAGGTATCTGGTCGCTTTTAGAGACATACGCAAGAGAAAACAGCAGCATAAGCACGAAAACTATCGCCAGTTTTCAAATAAAGCCACTGGGTCTTGTCATAAAAATATTAAGAGAACCGATTGCTGCCGATACAGATACTTCAGGGATTATTGATATCGGAGAAGCTTTACTACTAGGAGCTGCCCTTGCCATGGATTCCTTTGGAGCAGGCTTCGGTGCTGCAGCGGCAGGTTTTGGAATAATATGGACTACAACCTTGGTTAGCATAGCAAGCCTCATTTTTTTATCAATAGGACTGTATATAGGTCGTAAGAAACTAGTATTTCTAAATCAAAAACTAACTAAGTACCTGCCGGGAACTTTATTACTTGTCCTAGCCTTCATAAAATCATCCTAAAAGTAGGGGCGACCACTGGTCGCCCGCTCGCTCGCTTTTTTATAGCAAAAACATTAATAAATACTTTTTACAGCAAAACTGACTTTCTGCAGTGGAATCAAAGATAGATTTTGGTATAATATTATTTAGCAAGGGTATTTGAAACCAAACAACTCTCCTATCAGGAGGGAGATGAAAGCTTGTCCATTAAAAGCTATTATAAGGAAATGCTGATAACCGCAGCCTTAGCAGCCCTGACAGGGGAGCTGTATTTTTATCCTTTTGGAACTAATTTCCGATTTACCGTGGGAGTTGTTACTTTATCTTTTTTGGTATTATATTTTGATTATATACCTGAAATGGTATTGGTTCCCTTTTCCGGGCTGTTTATTATGATTTTTCGCATATTGTTGAGCTGCCTTATCGGCAAAAGCACTTTTATTTATGCAGTTAATCTTCATTATCCTGCTTTCTTTTTTTATGCAGCATATGGAATATTTTTAAGAATAGGGAATATAAAAGCCCTTTTAAAGATGCCTGTAAACTTTATTGCTGTAATGACCTTAGCAGATATCGGAGCTAATTTTGTCGAGCTTACCGCAAGAGGCGAAATGAACTTGATTTACTTCCAGGAAATATTCAATAGGGTTCTTGCCGTAGGCTTGATTCGCAGCATTATTACATTTACTGCTTATTGGATAATAGAGCGGTACAGGCTTGTTATAATGCGTGAAGAACATGAAAAACGTTATGCCGAACTACTTAAACTGCTGTCGGATTTGAAGGCTGAGTTTTTTTATATAAAAAAATCCTCAAAAGACTTGGAAGATGCGATGAGGGAAGGTTACGAGATATATCAATCTTTAGTTTCGGATATTACCGATAATGATGTTATAAGATTAAAGAAAAAAGCCTTGAACCTCGCTAAAGATATTCACGAAATAAAAAAGGATTACCTTAGAATTTTGGCGGGAGTAAAAGAACTGCTGCCCGAAGAAATAGGCGGTATGCAGCTAAAGGCCGTACTAGATATAATTAAATCAAGTACACAAAGATTGATAAGCGCAATTGAAAAAGATGTAAAATTAAAAATCCATACGGTACCAAATTTGGTTGTAATTAATTACTTTTCGATTTTCTCTATTTTCAACAACTTGGTTTCTAATGCTCTGGATGCTATAGACGATAAAGGAGTTATTGAGATAAATATATGTTTAGACGAAGAATCTGTTATAATAACTGTTTCTGATGATGGGAAGGGCATCAACACTAAAGACCTTCCCTATATCTTTGAACCGGGCTTTTCCACGAAATACAACGAAGATGGCTCAATTTCTACAGGGCTTGGTTTAGTTAATGTGAAAAATCTCGTAGAGGATATGGGAGGCAGCCTTTCAGTGACTTCAACTCCTGCTAAGGGCACAAAATTTGAAATACACTTGCCCTTAGAGGGAAATTTCACAATTGTGCAGGGGGATGAACATGAACTTTCGAATCATGATAGTAGATGATGATAGAGCAGTAAGGCGAATTCTTGCGGGAATTATTGAAAACAACAATCTTGGAGAAATTATCGGGGACAGCGGAGATGGTGAAGAAGCTGAGAAAAAAATATCCGTCTTGAAGCCGGATATAGTGCTTATGGATTTTCTTCTTCCAAGTAAAGACGGGCTGGAAATAATAAAGAGTCTGAAAAAAAGAGGTGTTAATACACATTTTATTATGATTTCGCAAGTTGAGGACCAGGCAATGATTTCCCAGGCTTATCAAGCTGGAATCGAGTTTTTCATACATAAGCCAATCAATGCCATAGAAACCGTAAGCGTGATTTCCAAAGTACAGGAAATCATAAAACTGAAAGACACCGTTGATAAAATACGAAAGACGGTAATTAATCTGGATGATATGCCGCAGCTTGAGGCAAATATAAAAAAAGGCCTAAACAAAGTAGAATTTTTCCTGGCAGACCTAGGAATACTTGGTGAAACCGGCAGCGAAGATATAAAGGTCATTATCGAAAATCACGAAAACTTCTGGCAGAATATAAATAATTTGCAGGATATATATCAACATCTCAAACAATACTATGAAAATTATGATGAAAAAAAATCAACCGACACAAAGGCTATTGAAATGAGAATACGCCGAGCTATAGATAAAGCACTTAAGAATGTGGCATCAATGGGACTTGAAGATTATAACAATGAGCAATTTATAAGGTTTGCTTCTACGCTTTTCGATTTTATAGAAGTAAAAAAAGAAATGGATTTTTTACGCGGTAAAAGCCCAATTAGTGGTAAAATTAATATAAAAAAATTTTTAGAAGGGAGTATTCTTCTATGTAAAGCATAACATAACAAAAAATTGCTTATAAAAACGGCATAAAGATCGGATGTATTTTTTTATGTATATAATTAAGGTCGTCAGGTTATGCCTTATGAAGGCAAATCGGTTTACCTAACGACCTTATATGAAACGACTATTTCTATATCTATAAACCATATAGATTATATTATATTTTAGTTTTCGCTACCTTTTACAACATGTTTTGAGATTTTGCGCTGCTGTATAATATAGCCTAATATCAGTAGCACCAAGCCGGCAAGGTCGGTTTTTAAGCCGGGCGTTACCAGCAGTATTCCGCCGATAAAAAATATAATACGTTCTATAAACGATTCATCAGTTATTAAGTAGCCTGCTACTGCGGAACCCACGCCGATAATGCCGATTATGGAAGTGATGATAATTTGTATGATTCCCCATGCAGTTACATCTATTAAAAGCATGGATGGATTGTATACAAAGATATATGGTACCAGGAAAGCCGCAATGGCAAGCTTGGAAGCTTCAAGCCCTGTTTTTAAAGGGTTTGCCTTGGCTATGCCGGCACCGGCAAAAGCGGCTAATGCTACCGGAGGGGTAATATCAGCAATAATGCCGAAATAAAAGACGAACATATGAGCGGCAAGCACCGGTACATTCATCATTAAAAGCGCAGGTGCCGCTATTGTCGATGTAATAACATAGTTAGCCGTAGTAGGAACCCCCATGCCTAATATGATGGATGTTAGCATTGTAAAGAACAGTGTAAGTAACAGATTGCCTTTAGCAAGACCGACTAAGGTAGAGCCCATTTTTAAACCAAGTCCTGTTTGAGTTACAACACCTATAATTATACCTGCACAGGCAGTGGCCGCAATAACGCCCAGAGCACTTCTGGCTCCTTGCTCAAGACCGTTTATGATATCTGCTAAACTTATTCTTGTATTTTTTCTAAGCAAGGAAGCTACTATTGATGAAATAATAGCAAAAAGAGCAGCCTTCATTGGGGAAAATCCCTTTACTAAAAGATATATTATGGCTACAAGCGGCAGCAGCAAATGCCCTCTTTCCAAGAGAATTGTTTTAATTTTGGGGAGCTCATCCTTATTTAATCCTTTAAGTCCAAGACGCTTAGCTTCCAAGTGAACTCCGGTCCAAACTCCAAAATAATAGAGAAGAGCCGGAATAACCGCAGCACCGATTATTTTTACATAAGATATCTGTGTAAATTCGGACATGAGAAAAGCTGCAGCGCCCATAATAGGGGGCATCAACTGACCGCCTGTAGATGCAGTTGCCTCTACAGCCCCTGCAAATTCAGGTTTGTAGCCCAGCCTTTTCATCATCGGTATTGTGAAACTTCCGGTTCCAACCACATTGGCTACGGAACTGCCGGAAACGGTGCCCATAAGACCGCTGGAAAGCACCGCAACTTTAGCCGGGCCGCCAGATGCCCAGCCGGCTACGGCATTGGCTAAATCGATAAAGAATTCTCCCATGCCGGTTTTTTCAAGAAAAGCCCCAAACAGTATAAAAAGGAATATAAAAGTGGAAGAAACCCCAATAGGTATTCCAAAAATGCCTTCAGTAGTATAAAAAAGATGCCCGACAAGACTGGGCAGAGCAATTCCACGATGTGCCAGTTGACCGGGAATTTGACGCCCAAACAGTGCATATAAGATGAATAAAGATGCGATAGTCACAATAGGCCAGCCAACCACGCGCCTGGCGGCCTCTAAGACCAATAGTATTGCAATAAGACCTACGACATAATCCGTGGTTGTAACGGTTCCTGCACGCAAGACCAGATCCTGATAAAAAATTATTATATACATAGGTGCTGCGGCGCCTAAAATGGCGAAAACCACATCTACCGGATGAACTTTATTTCTAGGCCATTCTTTTCTGGCAGGATATAGCAAAAAGATTAAGCATAATCCGAAGGAAAGATGAATAGACCTTTGAATCATGGCATCCAGCACTCCGCAAACAGCTGTATAAAGATGAAAAACAGAAAAAGCAATAGCAATAGCTGCCACTATTTTAGCGGAAAATCCTGAAAGTACTCGATAATCCGATTCTTTATCAAATTTTCTCAATATATCCTCATGATTTTGAGAAGTTTCCTGGTATTTATCACTCATTTTCCCTCTCCTTGTGTAATGTATTTTTTATTAGCAACCTATCTTTTGCCCGTATGGTGAGCAGGCCCTCGGGTTCAACAAAATCAAGAAGGGGATAGTCTTTGCCGCCAACGGTTATAGAATGTTGCGGGATAGGTGAAACTCTTATAGGTATTGATTCAAATTCCCTGTGCATATTAAGGACGAATTCACCCTCTTTATTTAAAAATTCACCGTTTTCATCTGAAAAAGGAAGACCGACTCCTAAAGAGTGGTAAGTAGTTTTTTCCAGAATAAGTTTATTATCATTGCTGATTAAAAAAAATTCATGTACCGGAGTTTTCTGCACGGAATGTATGAAGTTCAGTGCAAATCTTCTGTTTGGAACAGCTATAACCGTAACGGTCTTTTGTTGTTCATCCTCTAATATGAGAGTTTTTTCTTTAACTATCCGATAATTGGAGAAAAATATAGCCATGCAAAAAATAATAAGAAATATAAAAATTTCTAACCGCAGTTTCATAAAATCTGAGCATTGGAGTTAATTTCCAATGCTCAGCATCCTCCCTGAATTTATTTTCCTTCTTTAAAATATTTGTCAGCACCCGGATGAAGGTCGATTGACATACCATCACGACCTGTTTCAGCCTTGATTAAAGCACCCATTGAGTGGGCAACTTTTAATCTGTCTGGGTTTTCATACATTGTCTTGAGTAAGTTGTAAGCAATTTCTTCGTCAAGATTTGAACTTACTGCGAGCATTGACATAACGGAAACAGCCTTTACGTCTTCTGTCATACCGTTGTAAGTATCGGCAGGTATGACTGTTTTAACGTAGAATGGATATTTTTCTATAAGTTTGTCTGCCAGCGCATCATCAACGGCTAATAGTTTTACCTTATGCTGTGCGGCAATATCCTGGACGGCTGCTGTTGGAAATCCGGCAGTAACGAAGGCTGCATCGACATTGCCGTCCTTTAGATTATTTGCAGCTTCAGAAAAGGATAGGTACTGGATACTAATATCGTCATAAGTAATTCCGGCAGCTTCCAGTATCTGTCTGGCATTAGCTTCGGTGCCGCTTCCTGCCGCACCTACGGCAACCTTTTTACCCTTTAAGTCTGCAAGTGAATCTATTTTTTTGCCTTCTAGAGTAATAATTTGAATAGTTTCCGGATAGAGAGTGGCAAGCCCCTTGATGTCTTCATACTTATTGTCCTGGAACATCTCGATGCCGTTAGCTGCATAATATGCGATATCATTCTGAACAAAAATTACTTCCACTTCGCCATTTCGAAGGAGATTGACATTGGCTACCGATGCACCGGTTGTCTGTGCTGTTGAATTAACATTGCTGATATTATTTGTCCAAATCTCAGCAAGAGCTCCGCCAAGCGGGAAATAAGTTCCGGCTGTGCCTCCGGTTGCAATTGTTACAAAAACATTTTCGGCTTTCTGTTCCTTGTCCTTGACAGACTCATTCGCATCACCATCGGTTTTACCACCACAGCCGACTATAAGCCCTGTTAATAATAAGGCAGTTAACAAAACAGCAATAAGCTTTTTACTCATCTTTTTCCCTCCAAATTATATATTATAATTCATTACATGGTATTTGTATTATATGTTTAATATAACCAAAACCAACAGATAACTACTGAATACAACAAAAAACAAATACTTGTATACAGTATAATATATTTACAAAATTCGGCAAATAAACATTTTACTATTTATTATAAATTATAGGTTGCTGTTTTTTCAGAGATTTTCGTGTATAATATATAAGATACACATCTAACATGGGAGGGGACTTCATTGAAAAACGTATTTAAAATAGTAATAGCCGTACTATTAATAATCGCTATTTTGGTAATGCCTGTTTTTTTGACATACAACAGCTTGGTAGCAGCCGATGAGGCGGTTGACAGTGCATGGAGTCAAGTAGAAAATCAACTGCAAAGGCGGATGGATTTAATACCTAATTTAGTAAATACGGTAAAAGGTTATGCCGCACATGAAGAAAAAATATTAACAGAGGTTACTAGAGCCAGGGAGAAACTCATGGCCGCAGGTTCTGTAACTGAAAAGGCTGAGGCTGACAAGGAACTTACAACGGCTCTGTCAAGGCTCATTGCAATAGCGGAGAACTATCCTGAACTGAAGGCCGATGCCAATTTTCGACAACTGGCAGATGAACTGGCAGGAACAGAGAATCGTATAGCAGTATCTCGCATGGATTATAATAATGCTGTACAGGATTACAATACAAAAATAAGAAGATTTCCAACCGTAATTGTTGCAAAACTTTTTGGCTTTGAAAAGAAGGACTACTTTAAAGCTGCGGAAAATGCGAAGGAAACTCCGATTGTAGATTTTAACGATGATAGTAAATAGCTGTAATTTGCAGGCTGATTGGTTGCGAAAGCGGTGACATAAATTGATTAAAAAATTAAAATCTCATGAATTAAAAAAGCCCGTAAAAACCAAACCATTATCTTTTGTCGTTGCGGTTCTGGTTTTTAGCCTCATGCTTATAAACTCGGGTTTTGCTTCGGCTGAACCTGTGCCTGCCAAACCTGATACAAATATTTATGTATTTGATTATGCCAACCTTATAGATGAAGCTGACAAACTGGAAATGCAAAAAATTGCAAAGACCCTAGATGATAAGACTGAGGCCGAAATAGTTGTTGTCACTGTAAATGACTTATCGCATATGGAGATAGAAGATTATGCCCTCAAATTATTTAGGAGCTGGGGAATAGGCGATAAGGAAAAAAATAATGGTATATTAATCATTGTAAATAAAGAAAGTATCTTAAATAATCAAAGGGGACGCATTCGGATAGAGGTAGGGTATGGCCTTGAAGGTGCAATAAATGACGGTAAGGCGGGGGCTATTCTTGACAATTTTGCACTGCCCGCTTTTGAAATAGGAGAATATTCCAAAGGAATCCGAGATACCTTTATGGCAGTTTGTTCTGAAGTTGCCAAGGAATATGGTTTGGATTTAGCAAATGAAGAATTATCGGACCTGCAAAATTATTCAGTGGCGGAAGCTGATGACATAACTTCTTGGGAAGTGCTTCTTGCCGTAATAATTTTCATAATTATCCTGATCTTGCTAACTAAAAAACACAGCCGCCGGTACTACCGCAGGAATCCCTTTGACGGTCCTTTTGGGGGCGGCTTTGGCGGTGGCGGTTTTAGAGGTGGAGGTTTTGGCGGAGGCGGCTTTGGTGGTGGTAGCAGCGGCGGAGGTTTTGGCGGCGGCAGAAGCGGCGGAGCAGGAGCAAGCCGATAGTTTCTTTATAACTTGAAATATGCTGCAATAAGAGTTTTTGCAGGAAAAGAGGTGTACCATGAATATAACTATTAAGGGTTTTGAAGAGATAAGTATTGATAAGACAATAAAGCTAATGGAATTAACAGAAGATTACCAGCATAATTTTAATTCTCCTATTATTGCTGCCATAGTTGATGGGAAACTTAGAGAACTGACATATGTGCTTGATAAAGATTGTGAAGTAGAGTTTATCGATATGTCGACAGAGACCGGGATGAAAATATATCTAAGGTCATTGATATTTTTATTTGTAAAGGCTTGCCATGATGTTATACCGAACTGTCAGGTTCGTGTTGAACATTCTCTTGGCGACGGATTGTATTCCGAGCTCATGGCTGAAGAACCGATAGATGAGGAAGAAGTAGAGGCCATAGAGAACAGAATGCGGCAGTTAGTTGAAAAGGATGTGCCTATTAAAAAATATAAAATGCCTATTGAAGATGCTCTGGACATATTTAAAAAAGCCGGCATGCAAGACAAAGTAAGGCTTCTAAAGTATCGGAAAGAGGAATATATCAATATATATGAATTAGATGGCATGAAAAACTACTTTTACGGGTATATGGTGCCATCCACAGGTTATTTAAGGTGGTTTAAACTAAGGTTCTATTTGCCGGGTATTATTTTACAGCATCCAAGTAAAACAAATCCCACTTATATAGCACCATATCGCGAGCAGCCAAAACTTTCAAGTATCTTTAGAGAATCAAATAGATGGGCGCAGATTCTGGGGATTCCCGATGTAGGAGCTTTGAATGACTGCATAAGATCAGGTAAAAGCGGTGAAGTCATAAGAATAGCCGAGGCCCTCCATGAAAAAAAGATAGCCCAGATTGCAGATATTATTTATAAAGACAGCGAGCAGTTAAGAATAATTCTTATAGCCGGTCCTTCTTCATCAGGCAAAACCACTTTTGCTCAGCGGCTAATAGTGCAGCTTATGGTAAACGGCCTCAAACCAATTTCCATTTCTTTAGACGATTATTTTCTAGACAGAGATAAGACTCCGCTAGGTGAGGATGGAAAACCGAATTTTGAAGCATTAGAGGCTATTGACCTCAAGCTCTTTAATCAGCAATTGACAAGACTTATTCAGGGAAAGGAAGTCATTCTGCCGAAATTCAATTTCCAAACAGGGAAAAGAGAGTATAGAAATTATCCCATAAAAATTGAAAAAGACCAGCCCATTATTATCGAAGGTATTCACGGATTGAATGAGCATTTAACGGCATCAATTCCGAAAGAAAATAAATTTAAAATATATGTAAGTGCTTTGACTCAAATCAATCTTGACAATCACAACCGTATTTCTACCACAGATACAAGATTATTAAGGCGCATTGTTCGCGACAGCTGGAGCAGAGCAGCTGATGCCAAAAAAACCATATCTATATGGCCGTCTGTTATGAAAGGTGCACAAGAAAATATTTTTCCATATCAGGAAGAAGCAGATATAATGTTTAATTCTGCATTAGTTTATGAAATACCCGTACTAAAAAAATATGCGGTTCCACTTTTGAAACAAATTAAAATTCAAGAACCAGAGTATATAAAGGCAAACCACCTCTTAAAATTTCTTGAGTATGTGGAGCCGATTGAGTATGAGAGGGATATTCCACTTACATCCATTATAAGGGAGTTTATAGGCGGTAGCTGCTTTTATGAGTAGGAGTTGCTCAAAACTGAACATTTAAGTCGGAACTTAAATTTGACTTTGTTTTTTGAGTGTGATATATTGAAACCAGATAGACATATATTTTTATTGAGTTTTTAGGAGGAATGAATAATTGCAAGGTAAAGTTAAGTGGTTTAACCAAGAAAAAGGCTATGGTTTCATCGAAGTCGAAGGAGACAAAGATGTCTTTGTTCACTATTCGGCAATTCAGCAGGAAGGCTTTAAGACCTTAAAAGAAGGAGATAGCGTAGAATTTGACGTTGTAGAAGGCCAAAAAGGTCCTCAAGCCGAAAATGTAACATTGGTTCAATAGCTGAAAATAAGCCTGGGCTATCCCCCAGGCTTTTTATGTTCTTACCGTTTATTAGCGGAAATATAATTTGAATAAACCTGGGATATTATATATAATATAGTTACATATAGCAATAATTGCAATTTCGGATAAAATGCATCAATCGATGCATTTTATAAAAAATTCCCAGAAGGGAGTTGAGCTTTATGAAATTAAACATCAGCGGTAAAAATTTTACTGTAACAAAAGCTTTAAAGGACTATGCAGAAAAGAAATTAGGAAAGCTCGAAAGATTCTTCGACAGTGAGGTAGAAGCTCAAGTAACATTAAGTGTCGAAAAGAATCGGCACATTGTGGAAGTGACTATGCCTATTAATGGCATGTTACTGCGCGGTGAAACGGAAACCTATGATATGTATTCTTCCATCGACGCTGTAGTGGATAAACTCGAAAAACAAATAGAAAAGTATAAGACTAAAACAGCTCGAAACATCAAAAAGAAGTCTTTTGACTACAGCGGAAATGGCAAGAAAGCATCAAATGAAAATGAGCCCAGAATTGTAAGAATCAAGAAATTTGCCTTAAAACCCATGGATTTGGAAGAAGCCGTAATGCAGATGGATTTATTGGGTCATGACTTCTTTGTTTTCTCTAATGCTGAAACTGACGAAGTCAACGTGGTTTATAAGCGCCGCGACGGCAACTATGGTTTGATAGAACCTGAACTTTTGTAAACTTAAGAATGAATCAAAGCCCGCCTAAACAGCGGGCTTTTTAATATTATTTATATATTTTAATCATTATATTTGCAATAGGAGGAATTGCCAATTAAAAGTCGAATTTAAACCATATGAAATGTGGGGTGATATCATGGATTGTTTTTTAGAGGAAAATATGCTTATTTCCCATTGCGAGGACCTGATAAAAAAAATAAAGGACATTGTTTCGGCGAAAATTATAACAGGACCTGATGGTAAAATAGCGGAAATTCATGTCATATCAAAGGCCGGCAGAAGCCCTAAGCAGATAGCAAGAGATGTGGAATCAACACTGATAGCATTTCTGGGCTCTGAAATCGACCACAAAAAAATAAGTATTGCACAGATAAATGATGAAAAAAATGTGATGCAGCCGAGATTGAAAATATCGAAAATCGCAACAAGCAAAACCCGTAATAATCTTGAAGTAAAGGTTTTACTGGCTGATCCCGAAGGAAAAATCTTATAAGGATCAGCAACAGGTTTGACATCACTTCAAAATCGCATGAGAACCACAGCTTGTGCTGCGTTAAATGCTGTGCGGCTTTTTTTGGCTGAGGACTTTGCTCTTTTATTAGATGATATATATACATATAGAATTGGCAACTATCAAGCCATATCTGTCCTTATTCTTCTTTCAATGGACGAAAAAGAAGAATATCTTTTAGGCAGTGCTTTAATCAAGCAGGACATCTATGAAGGGGTAGTATCGGCAGTGTTAGGTGCTATAAATAGAAGAATAGGCCTGCTGATTTAAATAACACCAACGACATATTTATCTATCCAGGCTATAACTTTAAAGCCGTAGACGGCCTTATAACCAACTTTCACCTTCCTAAATCTACCCTTATAATGCTTGTCAGTGCTTTCGCGGGAAGGGAAAAGATTTTAAACGCGTACAAAGAGGCAGTAAATAAGCGATATAAGTTTCTTAGTTTGGTGATGCAATGTTAATCGTTTAGTTTAGTATAAATCTGCAAGCTCAATATTCAGCACATAGGTATTGCTGTTTGTTGTAAGATACACCATACCGCCTGATGCAGCGCTGATATTAGAGATATCCTGCTCTGCGGTAATTCCGAGTGAAGAACTTGCGGCATATGTGACAACAGCCGTTTGACTGGCCCTTATTTTGGACAAAGTCTGTTCAATATTAAATTCCCCGCCGACTATTGCTGATATGCCGGCATCCGGAATGTAGATGACAGGGGCCACAATATTATCGATTTCAAGCGGCTTTTTATGTGTATTACTCCAAAGATACCTTACTTCTGTAGACATGTTGACTTCGAATATTTTTTTATTACTGCGGATATCTCCAGCATGTTTGTCGACTGTCTTATATCTTATTTCTTCATCTGCAGGTCTACCTTTAAGTAATAAAGACACTTCCGTATCATTTATTTTTTTTGCTTCTTCAAAAGTAATTCCCTTTTGCCTGGCAATACTTGCGATATACCGGTCTTTAGTATCCGGTGCATAATTAGTCGTAAACCATGGGGACGTACCCCTTGGTTCTGCATCCACTTGATGCACCAAGGTCAAGGAAATGCCGTCAGGTGTAGTCTTCCACAACCTAAAATACTTCAAGAATTCTTCACTGCCAATACTAATGGTCATATTCACCGGCTTTTTATATTTTTGAAAAACATAACCTTCACCATATCTGCCTCTGTATTTCCACCCCTTGTTTTCCACAAATGAAATCATTAAATCGGCACCGTCCTCATTTCTTGTGATATACCTTGCCGAATCAATAGGCACCACAATATCATTAGACAATGCGAGCCTTACGGTTCCTTTAATTACCGGTATAGTACTGCCTTCCCGAAATAAGGCAGGCGTCAATATTACCAGGACAAGGACTGCCGTGATGCAAATAAATAAAAGCTTATTTTTCATTTGATTCCTCCTCACTTTATGAAGCTATTTTATAGAACCAAGGGGACGTACCCCCTGGTTCAGCATCTCTTGGTGCATACGTTTTGATTCTTATTCTATCTGAAGTAAAAAAATCAAGATTACGATTTGTAAAACTTTAACTATGCTTAAAGATTTTATATGTAAAAGAAAGAATCCTATAGTAATCATTGTTCTAATAAACGTAGTAATTAAAAGTAGAGTAAAATAATGCGATTATTCATGGCACCAGAAAACATGAAATTAGCTTAATTATCCATTTTCAATAATCAATACCCTCCAATAAGATTTTATGAGAACTGGTGTACCACCTGTTTTATGGTGCCATTCTGCAGACACCTCTACTTTTATTAGTCCCATTCAGGTATGTATGGCAATAGTAATGGAGGTTAATGTATTCTTTAGAATACATTTTTCCCATTTTTGGACTAGAGATTATGTTACTTCAGGTATTACTAGGAGGCCTATCCCACTGGCACATGTTTAATCTGTATAGTATCGCTTTATACAAAGGTCATGATATAAATGAAATAGAACAAAACCAATTACAGACCCGATAATGTTTGAAATAATATCATCTATATCGGTTATCCTGTATGTACCGATGATAAAAGATATAAAAAATTGGAGAAATTCCACAGTAAAAGATGAAATAAAACCAACTAGAACTATCTCATGAAAAGCGGATATTTCTCTAAACAACAGCGGAGTTAAAAAACCCATTGAAACAAATAGAATAATATTGCCAAAGACTTGTCGAAAAAGATGATCTGGACTTGGGATTTCTTATTAGTTGAATAATACTTTTAAAAGGAACAAAATTATTTTTAGGGGAATTTGGGACAGCGTTATAAACAGAAAGCTGACTATATACACAAAAAATAAAAAAATCAAGATATGTTTTGACAGTGATATTTTCTTTTTAATCCCTAAATCAAAACGGCTATATAACCTATCGACGATATAAATTGAAACAATACAGAATTTATCGTTTGCAAATCCTCCAAGTCAAATAACCTTATATAAGATTACCGGGAGGCCTGCCCATCCGTATTACAGATCGCCCCTAGTTGGGAATTTTATTTAATTCTTCATCGGTTAAAGGTTCAATATCATCTTCAGATACCATTTCATAATAAAAATATTTAAAGATTCTTGAAGAACTGCCATGCTCATCTGAAATCTGCTCTCCGGTTCCGATAAGGTATATGACTTTTTCCTTCGGATCGGTTTGAAATATGCGTGCGTGAATTTTTTCATCTATGATGATATCATGCGTATCGATCAAATTTCCATCTATATCAAACTTTTTCAAGCCATCATCGGACCCGACGTAAATATAATCTCCATCCACTAATATAT
Organism: Tepidanaerobacter sp. EBM-38; assembly: GCA_001896545.1. Classification (GTDB taxonomy): domain Bacteria; phylum Bacillota; class Thermosediminibacteria; order Thermosediminibacterales; family Tepidanaerobacteraceae; genus Tepidanaerobacter. Next base: position 33,378 of record MPOT01000024.1, read on the forward strand.
TATCCTCACTCTTACGTGCCAATACTTCCATTGACATATTAACAGATCTGCCTTTTATAATATTTCCTTCATAATCAATAATAAATAAAAAGTATGGAGACAATAAATTTTCCTCTTTTACATAGGTACTGCATATTGCTATTAGCCGTTTATGTGACGGATCCGGTTTAACTAATTCTATATTCACCTCGTTAGGTATTTCCAATATGCTTTTTTCGTTCCCGTTTGAATCCAGGAGTATTATAGAACCACCTATTATCGTATTTATCTTATCAAAGGGAGGATCCGGAGCGTTGGGATCAGCAGAGAACCATATATCACTTTGCTTGGGATCATTGGCTGCCAGTATGATATTGTTGAATCTATCTTTGGTTATATAAGAAACATATTTAAACTTTGGATTTATATACTCCCATTTAATTTCCCCGGTGAGGGCATCTATCCCATATACTGGGTTATATTCGGTAAAGCTGCTGACCGCTATTATGAGACCTTCATCGTTTGAAATGCAGATTTCCGTCACCGGTTGGTTAGTGTTTGTTACTTTATTTTCTCCGATTAATACATTCCATATTATGTCGCCTTTTTCATTAACACAATAAACTTTTCCATCCTGACCGCCAAAATATGCAAAACTGTTTTTGGTAAAAACAAATTTCGGAACGGTCATTATAAAGTTTTCATTGTATTCGAAAGGAATAGTATACTCTAATTTGCCATTGGGATTTATTATCAAAACCTTAGAATTACCAAAATCATAGGCATATATGTTTCCGTTGGGATGTAATCCCAACTCAACTATTTCCACGGAATTTAGTCCCATGTCAAAAAACTTATATTCGCCGGCGACTTCTCCGCTTGAAGCATGGATGGCAGTTAAACCTTCTTCAAAATTTGTGGTATAGAGAATGTTCTTTTCGGAGTCTAATGCTATATTTGAATGCTGAGCAAGAGTGCGATGTATGTCCAATTCAGGAGGAAATACCCATTCAATTGATTTTGACAGATTTTGAGATTTTATTCTATCGGAATTATCATTTGTGGTATTTTTTGCACCGATTTCATTCGAGTGGCTTTTGTTATCATATGTAATCGGTAATGAGTTATCTTCTTTTATTTCGGCATTTTTGCATCCAATGATAAATAAAGATAACGCTATTAGCATTGTTACCAATAATATACATGCTTTTTTCAAACGAAATCCTCCTATAAATTATATATTATATAGTAAAGATTGTCTCTCATCTCAGATGAGAGACAATTCATGGATGATTGTTAATACACTACTATTCGACTAATGTCTTCAAGTTCAGCGTCTTTAAGATTATCAGTGAAATTAATATTTTTCCCATTTTTCATTCCGGGATCATGAATATAGAAATATTTATCATAGCTGTTGGAACTAACACTATATTTGTTATTTTTAGGAATTTTGTTTAATTCTTCATCGGTTAAAGGTTCGATTTCATCTTCCGAGAATCTCCCTTGTCATTTTCATAGGTTATGATGCATTCATATTTATTGTCGATGACACGAACCGGTTTATATGAGTCGGGTATAAAGCTCGGCAGGTATAATTCTTTATAATTGGTCAGGTGCACATGGGGTTCAGTGCCTTCGTCCTGAATCACTATCCTGGTGAATTCATCCTTAATGTCCAGATAAAAATTCATCACCGGAACTCTGACGGCTTCAACCTTGGCTACCAAGAACCATGTAGCTATGATAAATACGGCTGCCGTTTTGCTCAGAATCCTACCATATTTGTTCCGGTTTTCCGCTCTTTTTTGCTTTGTGCAATCTATATCGAACATTTTCATTGCTTATATTAAGCATTTGTGCGATTTCAGCATTACTGTAATCATAAAAATATCTCAGAATTATAACATCGGAGTATTTTTGCGGCAATTTTGATATATTGCTTTTCATCAATTCCGCAGATTCTTCGGATATGACAAATTCCGGCGGTGCCATGTTGGTGTCAATTGGTTCAATTGCCAATTCTTCCAAGGAAACGGCATAATTTTTCTTTCGTCGGCGGTATATATCAATAGATGTGTTCTTAACAATAATAACGATTAGAGCTCTGGTTTTGTTAGAAAAAACATCATCGATTTTATGTAAATTTTTAATAATTTTCATGAAGGATTGCTGGACAGCATCTTCTGCCAAATCTACATTTTTCAAGATGGCATTTGCTATTTTAAACATAGATGCCTTATAATTCTTGTAAAGCAGTTCAAATTTGCTGCTGTCAGCATTGCTGCCGCACATTGTCAAATATATGAGCATATATACCAGTCCTCAATTATGTAGGTGAATCTAATATATTTTCGGACAATTAACTCTTGTTTTATTGTATCATCTGCATATGGTTTACTCAATGAAATTTCCATATGAGTTTTTAAAAAAATATTTACTGTTGATAGAAAAGGCCACGGCAAAAACATGTGAAACAAGATATTACCTATGTAGCATAGAACCTGATGCCACAAAATTTGCAGTAAACATTCTTAAACTGGAAAAGTCAAAAAAGAGAAGAAGTTTGAAGGCTAAACGTTTTAAAGCATCAGGGAGTTTAAGTTACCTTGAAAAAGTATTGTCTTGTACCAGTGTTGATTAAATTTGGAGCACCACAAACATACTGCATCTCTCATATTTTTTGCCGCAACGGCATTTTTTTAAAAATCCTTTTGGGATTGTTGTGTTAGAATAATTTTTCATGCGTTTGCCGTGTGTAAAAAGGCAGTATAAGATGACACAAACAATAAAATGTAATATAATTAATACTATGATTCAACTATAAAAAGTCAATTTTGACCTATGCTTTTAAGCAGATTGAGGTGGTAGTATGTTAAATATACTTAATAAAATATTAGGCAACGGCAATGAAAAGGAAATCAAAAAACTTCAAAAAACGGTTGACGTGATTAATGCTTTGGAACCTTCCATCGAAAAGCTTTCCGACAGTGAACTTCGCAGTAAAACCGATGAGTTTAAAGAACGGCTTTCCAAAGGGGAAACCCTGGATGACATCTTGCCGGAGGCCTTTGCTGTGGTAAGAGAGGCATCCAAGAGAACGCTGAATATGAGGCCTTTTGACGTTCAAGTTATGGGCGGCATTGTCCTTCATCAAGGTCGCATAGCCGAGATGAAGACCGGTGAAGGCAAAACATTAGTCGCTACAATGCCGGTGTATCTAAATGCTCTTACTGGACAAGGCGTTCATATAGTCACAGTTAACGATTACCTGGCAAAAAGAGATAGTGAATGGATGGGCAAGATATATAATTTTTTAGGGCTTGAGGTGGGCCTGATAGTTCATGATTTGGATTTTGAGGAGCGTAAAAAAGCTTATAATGCCGACATAACTTACGGCACCAACAATGAATTCGGCTTTGACTATCTGAGAGATAATATGGTACTCTACAAAGAGCATATGGTTCAACGACCTTTAAACTATGCCATCGTTGATGAAGTTGACAGTATACTCATTGACGAGGCTCGGACTCCGCTTATAATTTCAGGGCAAGCCGAAGAGTCTACGGATATATATTATAAATTTGCCCGATTTGTTCCCCGACTTGTGCCAGATGAAGATTATACGGTGGACGAAAAAGCTCACAGCGTCATGCCGACGGAAAAGGGAATCAAAAAAGCTGAAAGTTTTCTAGGTATTGAAAACCTGTATGACGAAGAAAATATGGAATTATTACACCATCTGCAGCAAGCCTTGAAGGCACATGCGCTAATGAAATTAGACAGGGATTATGTTGTAAAAGACGGACAGGTAATAATCGTTGACGAATTCACAGGTAGACTTATGTTCGGCCGAAGATACAGCGATGGTTTGCACCAAGCCATTGAAGCAAAGGAAGGCGTCAAAGTAGAAAACGAGAGCAAGACATTAGCAACCATAACATTTCAGAATTATTTCCGCATGTATAAGAAACTTGCAGGCATGACAGGTACTGCAGCTACGGAGGAGGAAGAATTCCGCGGGATTTACGGCCTTGACGTAGTAGTTATACCTACGAATAAACCTATGATAAGAACAGATTATCCTGATGCTGTCTATAAGACGGAAAAGGGTAAATTCAATGCTGTAGTGGAAGAAATCCAAGAATGTCATAGAAAAGGGCGTCCGGTGCTTGTAGGCACAATCTCCATTGAGAAATCCGAACTTTTAAGCAGCATGCTGAAACGCAAGGGCATCCCCCATCAGGTGTTAAATGCCAAGTACCATGAAAAGGAAGCGCAAATAATAGCACAGGCAGGGCAAAAGGGTGCTGTGACTATTGCGACCAATATGGCCGGTAGAGGTACCGATATAGTATTGGGAGAAGGAGTGGCAGAGCTTGGAGGTCTTCACATAATAGGTACCGAAAGACATGAGTCCCGCCGAATTGACAACCAGCTCAGAGGCCGGTCCGGACGGCAGGGAGATCCAGGTTCTTCAAGATTTTATATATCCCTGGAAGATGATTTAATGCGGCTTTTCGGAGCAGATAATATAAAAGGCATAATGGATAAGTTAGGCTTAGAAGAGGATCAGCCTATTGAACATCCGCTTATAACAAAGTCTATCGAGAATGCTCAAAAGAAGGTTGAAGCCCACAATTTTGATATAAGAAAACATGTTTTAGAATATGATGATGTGATGAATACCCAGCGTGAAGTCATATATTCCCAGAGACGGCATGTGCTGGAAAGCGAAAACCTAAAAGACAGTATAATGGAAATGATTGCCCAGGTTGTAGATAGATTGATGGATATATATGCTTCAAAGGAAATTCATCCGGAAGAGTGGGATATAAGCGGTCTTTCAGAGTATTTGAAGGATATATTTCAAATAAGCTGCGATATTGACGAAAGCAAACTTGAGGATATGTCAAGGGAGGATATTTGCAGTATACTCATCGAAAAGGCTCAAGCTGCTTATGAGAAAAAGGAAGCAGAGCTAGGCAGTGATACCATGCGTGAACTGGAACGGTATATTATGCTCAAGACCGTTGACCAAAAATGGATGGATCATATTGATGCCATGGATCAATTGCGAGAAGGCATAGGCCTTAGAGCATACGGTCAAAGAGATCCGGTAATAGAGTATAAATTCGAAGGTTATGAGATGTTTCAGGATATGATAAAAAATATCCAGGAAGATACCCTGCGATATCTTTTCCGAGTTCGGATAAAGGCAGCTCCGGAAAGGCGGGAAAAGACTTACAATATGTCCTATTCTCATAGTGAAACTGGAGAAAAATCTCAACCGATAAGGAAACAAAAGAAAATAGGCCGCAATGATCCTTGCCCCTGCGGCAGCGGCAAGAAATATAAAAAATGCTGCGGTAGAACGGTTTAAGGGGAAAGCAGATATTTATTTATGAAATGAGATGAGGGATAAACATGCTTGATGAATATAGAATTGAGATAGAGGCGGCAAAGCCTGTTTTAACTGAACTGAGGGATTCACTTTGAAATCGATAAAATTAAACTGGAGATAAATCAGTTAGAAGAGAAAACCCTTGCTGCAGATTTTTGGAACGACCAAGAATTGGCTCAGAAAACCTTGCAGCAGTTAAATGACCTTAAGGAAAAATTTAATAATTTCACATTACTTGAAAAAAAATATGATGATCTTTTGACCCTAATCGAGCTATGCACCGAAACCGATGATGAAGAACTTCGAACGGAACTGCTTAATGAAGTGAAAGACTTTAAAAAGCAGTTAGAAAAAATGAAATTACAAACCCTTCTTTCAGGTAAATATGATAGTAGAAATGCCATTCTTACTCTTCATGCGGGTGCGGGAGGTACCGAAGCCCAGGATTGGGTGAGTATGCTGCTTCGCATGTATACCCGATGGGCTGAAGATAAGGGGTATAAGGTAAGCATACTTGATATGCTGCCGGGTGATGAAGCCGGAATAAAAAGTGCCACCATTTTGGTGGAGGGACCAAATGCTTACGGGTATTTAAAGTCGGAAAAAGGAGTGCACCGCTTAGTCAGGATTTCCCCCTTTGATGCTGCCGGCAGGCGACATACATCTTTTGCGTCAGTAGATGTTATGCCTGAAATTGATGATGATATTGAAATAGACATTAAACCTGAAGACCTTAAAATAGATACTTTCCGATCGGGAGGAGCAGGCGGCCAGCATGTAAATAAAACCGAGTCTGCAGTCCGCATAACTCATATTCCAACAGGAACAGTAGTATCGTGCCAAAATGAGCGCTCACAGCAAAGCAACCGCAATACGGCAATGAAGATTTTGAGGGCAAAACTCTTTGATATTTATCAGGAAGAACAGCAAAAGGAACTTGATAAAATAAGGGGCAGCCAGAAAGAGATAGCTTGGGGAAGTCAAATACGGTCCTATATTTTTCATCCTTACAGCCTTGTGAAAGACCATAGAACCGATGTAGAAGTAGGCAATGTTCAAGCGGTAATGGACGGTGAATTGGATGAGTTTATAAATGCATATTTAAAATCAATAGCAAGGTAGAGATATACGGTTGTTTATTAGGGAGTATCGCAAATATTTTAAAATATTTGCGATACTCCCTAATTTTAATTGACAAGTAAAACCTATGCGTATAATATAAAACAGAGGCTAAAACCAAATTGATGTTGACCTTAAAAGTTTATTATAGTAAAAATATTGGGCATTATATATGATATGATTGATAGTAATAGTCAAAATCAGGGTATATAATTTCTGTTAATGCAGCAGAATTTGAACATCATAAACATAATCATTAAGAGAAAATTAATTTTAAAAAGCAGGTGGTCTATTTCATGGAAGTCTTGAACATTACATTAAAAGGAACTTTAGCTGGTGTATTTGGAACGGGTTTGGGCGGGTTGCTAATTGTTTTACTTGGAAAGCCTAGAAAAACAGTTTTAAGTTCTGTTATTGCTTTATCCGGAGGGATAATGCTATCGGTGGTCTTTTCTGATTTACTTCCTGAAGCTATTAGAATGGGAGGACCTTTCTCTGCCTTCATAGGTTTATTGATGGGTGTTGTATTTCTTTTGCTTTTGGATTTATACTTACCTCACTGCCACTTTCAAAGCGGAACAGATGGCGACTGTAAACAGGTTCGCTATATGCGCGCAAGCATTCTTATAGGTTTAGGTATAGCGATGCACAACTTTCCTGAGGGTTTAGCCATAGGAGCAGGATATGCTGCATCAGATGAGTTAGGTTTATCATTGACGTTTATTATAGGCTTACAAAATATACCCGAAGGTATGGCTATGGCAGGGCCTATGAAAGCCGGATTTTTAAGTAATTTAAGCATATTAATGTGGACTGCATTAGCAGGTGTTCCCATGGGCATAGGAGCATTTTGCGGTGCATTGGCCGGAGGAGTATCAAGCTTGATTTTATCCCTATCTCTTGGCTTTGCGGCTGGGGCAATGCTTTACGTAGTCTTTGACGAACTGCTGCCTGAAGCTGATGAATTATCCGAGGGCCACTCAGCTACATTCGGAGCTATTTTAGGTGTAATTATAGGTCTTATGGTTTCGCTGTTTTAAGATATTTTATACCATGCCGTAAATGACTATGATATGATATAAGGCAATAAAAGCGGGCGGTCGATGACTTCTCGCTTTTATTGTTTTATAGGGCATTTAAAAAGCCGATATTTTGACTAAGAAGGAATCTGACAGAATACTGTAGAATTATAATTACATCTTAGTATAAAATAACACATGTGAGTATTTAAAGCTTGAGTGTGTTGTATCTGCGAAATGAGTTGGTTTTATGAGCGAAAAGGAAATCGTAACGAGATTTTTTTTAGATATACTGTTTCCTCCAAAGCCCTACTGTCTGCTATGTGGTAATAGACTTGCGAATACCGAGTCGATCATATGTGAAAATTGCAAGAATAAGATTGAGCCACTTACCGAGCCTTTATGCGGTAAATGCGGAAAGCCGTTAAAAACCGGGTTTCTTTTCTGCAATGACTGCCAAAACGAACACCATGCTTTTGTGCAAGCCCGCTCTTATGGCCGATATGATGGGGTATTAAAGCAATTAATTTATGAGTTTAAATATAATGGAAGGCAAGAACTGGCAGAAATTTTAGGTCAAATGATGTTTAGTCTTTTAAAGGAAATTTCATGGCCTGATTTTGACTACCTGGTTCCGCTTCCTCTTCATGCAGCAAGACAGAGGGAAAGAGGTTTCAATCAAGCATATTTACTGACGAAAATTTTGGCTCGAAAAAGCAGTATACCGGTATTTAATGGCTTAAAAAGAGTAAAACCAACTGAACATCAGACCTTTCTTGATAAATCTTTCCGCAAGAAAAATCTTGAAGGTGCCTTTAAAGTTGTAAAAAATAGTAAAATCCATGATAAGACTGTGCTTTTGATAGATGATGTGTATACTACTGGTGCTACGACCGGAGAGTGCTCCAAAAGCCTTCTTGAAGCCGGAGCTAAAGCTGTTTATGTAATGACTTGTGCAAGAGGATAATAGGCTAAAGAAAAAATACAAAGATTTCGAATATATATGTAAAGGAGTGGAACCGATATGGATCTTAGAAACTGCCCGGAGTGTGGGAAACTTTTCGTCTATAATCATCGAAACTTGTGCCCTGAGTGTTTAAAAAAAGATGAAGAAGGTTTTGATCGCGTGAGAGATTTTCTTTACGATAATCCTCAAGCTACAGTAGAAGAAATATCTGAGGCTACCGGGGTGCCTACTAAAAGTATTTTGGAGTATTTAAAAGAAGGCAGATTGATGCTGAGCAGCAAAAATGTCAATATTGTTTTGAGCTGTGAGACCTGTGGAGCACCAATTTTATATGGCAGATTTTGTGAAAAATGTACAGGCAAATTAAAAGGCGGTTTTACCTCAGGCCAAAAATCAATGTTTGTTGATGAAGATATGAAAGGGAAACTGCATTTGTCAAAACTGAGAAAAGATAAAAAATGAGATATATATAGCAAATAAAGAGCGGAAAAAGGAGATAAATCCTCATCAGCGGTGTATATGCTCGTTTTATAGACTTATATATATATAAAATCTATCCGAAATATATTAAGAAGAGGTTAGCTTTAAGACTCTTATAAGGGGGCTTTTTTAACATGAATATCTCAAAAAGTCAATTAGATGGGGTAATAAGAACTTACCTGAAAAATCCGGAGCAAATCAAAAGCAAAACTGATATAAAATCTAAAGAAATGCAAGCTGATGAGTTGAGTATTTCTGAGGATGTGCAGGAATTTGCCAGGTTGGTCAAACTTGCCTCTAAGGCAGATGATATAAGAATTGAAAAAGTAAAAGAGTTAAAAACTATGATAAATGCCGGAACCTACAATATAGACGGTAAATTGGTGGCAGATAAGATTATTGAAGAACATTCTACAGAGAAATTGATTTAAGAGGCAATGGGGGCTTTGAATATGAAACAAGAGTTAGTCGGATCCATCCTTATAAATGTCATGAGAGAACAGCTTGAGATATATAAAGAATTATCGAATCTCGCTGAAGAAAAAACAAATATACTTATTAAGGGCGATCTTGCACTGCTCAACGAAATAACTGAAATAGAACAGGCATTAATCTTCAAATTGGGTAAATTAGAAGAAGAAAGAGTTGAGTTGGTAAAACAGATTGCCGAAGAGCATGGTAAAGATACTTCCGAAGTAAAAGCGGATTTTCTTAAAAGTATTTTCCCGGATCAACAAGAAGCCGAAACTTTTTCCGGTATTTACAGTGAACTTAAATCGGTTTTACTCGAAGTTGATACAAAAAATGAGACAAATGCAAAGCTGATTAAAAGTGCATTGGATTACATTGATTTTTCAATCAAACTCTTGACTGATTCCGGAGAAATAAAAACTAATTACAGTCCTGATGGAGTCAATACACAGAAAGCGTTTCATTTTATTGATAAAAAAGCATAAGGCGGTGAAAGCTATTGCAATCAAGTTTTTTAGGAATCGAAATCGCAAAAACGGCTTTGTTTGCCAATCAACGAGCTCAGCAAACCGTAGCTCATAACGTGTCAAATGCCAACACTCCGGGCTATTCCCGGCAAAGAGTAATTTTAGAGGCTACTCATACTGCTTATGGAATGGGAGCTAATTGGCAAATAGGAACAGGTGTAAAGGTATCTGATGTGGATCGCATACGCGATGAATTTACCGACAGGCAGTATAGAAATGAAAACTCCAGTCTTGGGCAGTGGAATATTCAAAGTGATATTTTAAAACAGGTGGAGGCAGTTTTTAATGAACCGTCGGACATCGGCATAGCCTCGGTGTTAAATGAATTTTGGGCAGGGCTTGAAACACTTTCCAAAGATGCGGCTTCACAGGAAGCGCGTGAAACGGTCAAAGAAAAAGCCATTACATTGGCCAATACCATTAATCACGCCGTAACTCAGCTAAATGACATAGTAAGCGACATAAATTATAGGATTTCCATACAGGTAAACGAAGTCAACAGTATTGCCAGCCAGATTGCTCAACTAAACCTTCAGATACGGCAGGCGGAAACCGGCGGCGCTTCTGCGGCAGATCTAAAGGACAGTCGCGATCTCCTTTTAGATCAGCTGTCGAACTTGGTACAATTTGAATCCTACGAAGATGAGAACGGAATTTTTTCTGTAAATGTCGGTGGCGCTATTTTAGTAAAAGGACCGGATAGTGCCAATATGGAATTTGACACTTCGGTTCCCAATGGAAAAATAAAATGGAAAGAGTATACTTCGGATGTGCGGATTTTAAAAGGCGAACTCAAAGGCCTTATAGAATTAAGAGATGATAAACTGGAGAACTACTTAGACCAATTAGATAAGTTTACACAAACATTTGTGGACGAATTTAATGCGATTCATGAAACAGGCTATAACTTAGATGGTGAAACGGCAATAGCATTTTTTGAATATGCCAATGGGGTATTATCGGTAAATCCAGATATAGTTAGCAATCCTTCAAAAATAGCGGCCGCAGAAGAAGAGGATGGTATTCCCAGTGATAATCGGATCGCCCTGGAATTGGCAAACTTTAGATATAAGACTATAGACATAGATGGCAGAAACTGCACTATTGACGACTACTATGGCACCATTATTGCAAAAATCGGAGTAGATTCACAGGAGGCTGCCCGAGCGGCAGACAGTCAGGCTTTTATGGTAAGCCAACTGAACGAACGCAGACAAATGACATCCAGTGTATCCCTGGATGAAGAAATGACCAAGATGATCCAATACCTACATGGTTACAATGCGGCCAGTCGAATTGTAACCACAGTAGATGAAATGCTGGATACCATAATCAATCGCATGGGTGTGTAATCGGAAGGTGGAGATGAAACATGAGAGTAACTCAATCTATGATAAGTGAAAATTTTACGCGAAACCTTATGCAAAACTTAAAACGTTTAAGTGATGTTAATGACAAGATATTATCTGAAAAAAACATAAGACGTCCATCCGATGATCCGGTAGGTGCTGCCATGGCTATCAAACTTCGCCGACAGATTGCAGCTATACAGCAGTATAACAGCAATGCCCAAGATGCCTTGACCTGGATGAAAGATACGGAAACAGCTCTTACTAATACGGGCGATATACTTCAGCGTTTAGATGAACTTACGGTTCAAGTGGCAAACGGCACATTAACCCCCGATGACCGAGAAAAAATACTATATGAAGTTAAGGAATTAAAGGATCAGCTATTTCAAGAAGCAAATTCGACAAGCCTTGACAGATATCTGTTTGGCGGGTATTCTACGGATAAACCCCCGTTTATTAAAAATGATGTTACGGGCGAAATAGAGGAAAACCCCGATACTGTTAATGGGGCTATTGAATATGACTTAGGTCAGTCTGAACGCATATCTATAAATTTGACGGGCTATGACGTATTCAGCGATATATTCAAAGCGGTGGAAAACCTTGAAACTGCTATCGAAACGGATGATACCGAAGCTCTTTCAGGTCAGGTTCTGGCAGATATAAAAAATGCGACGAGCACAGTCTTAAAATATCGTGCCCAGATAGGTGCACGCAGCAACCGCTTAGAGGCTACGGTCTTAAGACTCGATGCCAATGAAGTTGATTATAAAGCACAGCTTTCAAATATCGAAGATATTGATTTAGCTCGGATGATAACTGACTTAAAAATGGAAGAAAGCGTATACAGAGCATCCCTTTCAGTAGGGGCAAGAATCATTCAGCCAAGCCTAGTTGATTTTCTAAGATAATCGTATTCTAACCTATAACAATATCAAGCCTCTTTATAGGAAACGGTCTTGGATCATCCAGACATCACAGTTCTCGATGATAGCCTTATCGAATAATGTATGTTGTTTTATTAAAAATGGCGAAGATATTTTTTGCGCTGCTATCGGTTAGGGGGATTTGTAATGCTCATCTATGATCTTGATATCCAATTTAAGTTTGGGAAAATAGGCATTGATACCTATAATGCTTCTATAGACCCTAAAATGGATATTCAGCAGCAAGGTGTTGAAATAAAAACTCAGTCATCAGAGTTCTCTGTTGAAAATACTTTCCCGATTATCGAAGACATTGATTGTTCCCGCTGCAGGACTGATATGGGTTATCCCCAGCCGCTTGTTGCATCTACCATATGGAGGGATGAAGCTAAACAATATGTTATGGAATATCTGGGCAGCAAATCTGCCGGAGGCGATGCCTTAGGAGCAATCGAAAAGGGTATATCCATCGGCGATATAGTGGAAAGCGAGTCCTTTCAAGAACCGCCGGAAATCAATGTAGATGCAGTACCGAAAACACCTCCGCGCATTACCTTCAGATATGGCGAAATAAGATCACAGCTTCTGCCCGGCAATGTTAAAGTAAATGTTTCGGGAAAACCGGTTGTCATTGACTGCGAAAAGGCAAGAATTAATATTTTTATGGAAGAAAATCCATACATAGCCATTAAAGCAGTTCCGAAAGGTCAAAATATAGATAGCATCGCATAGGAGTTGTATTATTATGACAGTAGATACCAACTTTGAGGATTTGAAAACTGATGAAGAAAAGGTGATAACTTTTATAAACGGCATTATGGGCTTGGAACAGTATAAAAAATACTTATTGCTGAACCATCCTGGCAGTGATACTGTTAAATGGCTGCAGGCCTTAAATGAACCCGGAATTGCCTTACCCGTTGCAGACCCATCGCATTTTTATCCTGATTATGCACCTAAAATTTCAAGAGAAGAACTTCTCAAACTAGACATAACATCGCCCCAAGAGGCGATAGTTTTGTGTGTCCTTACAATTTCCAAAGAGGCAAAAAATATCACAATGAATCTTAAGGCGCCGATAGTTATAAATCCTGCCCAACGCATAGCCGATCAGTTTATTGCCGAAAATCCCGAATACGATATACGCCAACCTATAAACATAACAAAAAACTCCGATGATGGGCGGTGTAAATCTTGTTAGTCCTTACAAGAAAAGCAGGAGAAGGTATATACATAGGCGAAGATGTCCTTATAAAAATCTTTGAAATCGAAGGCGATCGGGTAAAAATAGGCATCGAAGCCCCGAAAACCACAAAAGTTCTCAGACTGGAACTATATGAAGATATCAGCGGAGAAAATATAAAAGCTACAGGTGTCAGCAAAGATGTCATTGATGAGCTTTTCAAAGGCCTGTAAATCAAAGATTTCCAACAACCGCATTATTTGCGGTTTTATAATGTACCTTCCATGTCGGAGCTGGCGGTCGATGACCGCCCCTACTAAAATAAAAAAACAGAATTTCGAGGTGTTAGAATGTCCTTAAATTCCCGCGATATAATCAGATACATAGAAAAATTTACTTTCAAGGATCAGAACATAAGCCTTTTTGATGATAACTCCTCCACAAAAGTTGAATATATTGAAATAAATAAGATGAAGATACCGCGCTTTATAAACGAATTCTGGACATCAAGGCAAAGGCAGGCATCCCCCTTGCATGAAGTATCCTACAGAGCGTGTTTCAAACCGCAATTGCCGAGATTTTTCATAAACCTCCTTACAGAAGAAAAAGATACCGTCTATGACCCCTTTTCCGGGCGAGGGACTACAGTAATTGAAGCCGGAATTCTTGGGAGAAATATCATTTCAAATGATATAAATCCCCTTAGCCGAATCCTAACAATGCCAAGATTTTTTGTTCCCGATATAGATGCCGTAATCGAAAGACTTGATAAAATCCCATATGATAAAAGTGCTCGAGCGGATATAGACCTTTCCATGTTCTACCATATCGATACCGAAACAGAAATAGTATCACTGAAAAATTATCTAAAACAAAGAAGTTGTGAAGGAAAAGAAGATTCATTGGACGCATGGATTAGAATGGTGGCTACGAACCGTCTGACCGGGCACTCACCTGGCTTTTTTTCAGTGTACACCCTTCCTCCCAACCAAGCAGTGACTCCTGACCGACAGCTAATAATAAATGCAAAAAGAAACCAAAAGCCGGAGTATAGAGACACCAAAAAACTCATCATCAAAAAATCAAAAAGCCTTATAAAGAACCTTGAAAAAGCTGAAATAAAGAATCTGCATAATGCCGGTAAGACCGGCCTATTCCTTACAAAGGACGCAAGGAATACATCGGAAATACCCGATGAATCCGTCAGCCTCACGGTAACATCACCGCCGTTTTTGGATGTGGTCCAATACGATAAAGACAATTGGCTAAGATGCTGGTTCAATGATATTGATGCCGAAGAAATCGCAAACAATATTACTATGTCAAGGACCATAGAAGAGTGGTCATCGGTCATGCAGGATGTATATAAAGAGCTTTACCGAATAACAAAAAAAGGCGGTTGGGTTGCCTTTGAAGTAGGCGAGGTAAAAGGCGGTAAAATAAAGCTGGATGAATATGTGGTGCCACTGGGTATAAATGCAGGATTTAGCTGTGCAGGCATTTTAGTAAACCGGCAGGAATTCACAAAGACATCCAATATATGGGGAGTAAAAAACAACAAATCCGGGACAAACACCAATAGAATAGTACTTTTCACTAAAGATTTTTAACCTATTCCTTTATTATGAAAAATATGATAAGCTATAATTGCTTTACTTGAATTTGCAGTGGAGAATGAGGAGGGCCTTTATGGACGATAGTCAGTTTAAAGAATTGGTATTGCAGCAATTAAAAATCTTAACTGATGGCCAAGTCAAAATGGAAACTCGTCTAACTAAACTAGAGCAAGGTCAGGCTCAATTAGTGGAAGGTCAGACTAAGTTGGAACAAAGCCAGATTAGGTTAGAACAAAGCCAGGCTAAGTTAGTAGAAAGTCAGACTAAGTTGGAACAAAGCCAGGCAAAACTAGAACAAAGACAGGCTAAGCTGGAACAAGGTCAGGCTAGACTGGAGAAAGGCCAAAAAGCTATTCACAACGAGTTGAAATACATATGGGACGACATAAAGAAACTGGACAATCGACTATGTGCCCAAGAAGAGAAACTTGCGCGCCAAAGCAGGTGAAATAGAATACATAAGCTTTAAGCCCCGGTGATTTCATCCGGGGCTTAAATATTAAATGAAGGGATTATCCATTAGTAGGTAAAATCTACAGCGAAGGCACCCCTTGTAGAAAATAGCAGAGCAGAAAATATTAAAGAACTAAAAGTCAATAAGAATTTCAAGAACTGTGGAATAAGGTAGGAAGATAAATTTATTGGCAGAGAGGTCAATTAATATTTTTCTTATTAAGCCTCTTCACAGCTCTTCTCCATGGAACGGAAGTATAGTTGTTCTTCCACCTTTGTGTCTAAAGAATTTGTGACTGCCTTTTTGTCGGATCTGCTCAAACCCTAAGATCTTGAGGATTTGTACCATCTCCACTGATGAAATAATAGTTAATTTACTCATATAGAAATCTCTATCTGCTGAACGCCGATGAATTCATTTGCTGTAACTTTGCTGTTATTCACTTCTAGATAAAGCTCTATAGCCTCTTTTATTCTTGGCAGCAATTCTTCAACGGTTTTAGCTTGTGTATGACATCCTCTCAATGCAGG
>MPOT01000057.1 GCA_001896545.1 Tepidanaerobacter sp. EBM-38
GAATTGCCCATTTTATTGTTTTTTTATGGGGTAAAATTATTTTTTGCATGCCATCAAACCATTATATAGTCTGGGCCTTGGAACAAAGCAATTAACTCAATTATAGGCAAATAGATAATTTTTTTAGAGTTAAGGTGTGAGCATTCCACTGGAAAATTTTTAGAAAATAGTATAAACTAGTATAAATAGTATAAGTAATATAAAAATAATGGGGGTAAAATTTAATGAAATTTTTTCTTGACACTGCTAATGTTGATGAAATTCGTGAAGCGGCCGCTACGGGGATTATTTGTGGCATTACCACAAACCCGACTTTAATAGCCAAAGAAGGCAGGGATTTTAAAGAAACTATTATAGAAATCACTTCAATAGTTGACGGTCCTATCAGTGCTGAAGTAGTAAGCCTTGAAGCAGAGGGTATGGTCAAGGAAGCTGAGGAGATAGCTGCTTGGCATCCTAATATTGTTATAAAAATACCCATGACATGGGAGGGACTCAAAGCAGTAAGCATACTTAGCAAAAAAAACATCAAGACAAATGTAACACTGGTGTTTAATCCAAACCAGGCTCTAGCAGCGGCACGAGCTGGAGCTACATATGTAAGCCCTTTTGTAGGAAGATTTACCGATATAACTCAAGACGGAATTGCTTTGGTTTCAGATATTGCCGAGATATTCAGCTTGCACGATATTTCAACACAAATTATAGCGGCTAGCATCAGAACACCTATGGATGTATTTGAGTCAGCCAGAGCCGGTGCAGACATTGCTACTGTTCCGTATAAAGTGCTTATGCAGATGATAAAACATCCACTGACAGATATCGGCATTGAGAGATTTTTAGCTGATTGGGAAAGTGTTCCAAAGAAATAAAATTATTTTAATACATTGTAAGAGGAACGGTCCAAAACATTATATATTTGTGTTGGACTGTTTCTTTAATTTATTTAACTCTCGCTTTCTAATTCTGAACGTTTAGTATTATTTTACTATCATATAATAACTTAATATGGTATAATAATTCACGTAGTACGAGCTGTAATACGGTGATAAATACAAGTTAGCTGAAGCTATTAACGGGATTTTAATAATATATTAAAACTGATTTAGATATGTTTAACTCATAAGAAAAGAAGGAGGCAATCTATGAAAAAATATGAAGTTACGGTAACAGCTATCGGTGAAATGGCGCAAAAGTTCTTTAGTCAAAAGATAATTGTGTTGTTTTCAAAAAAAGAGATGCCGTTGGAAATGCAAGATATTTCTATAATGCATAGCGGCGGAGAGCTATCAGAGGATGTTAAAACAGGTGACAGGCTTTACCTTGGAAAGAGGGCCTACATTGTTACAGCTGTTGGAGAAAAAGTTAATAATAATTTAAGGTTAATGGGTCATGCATGCCTTAAATTTGACGGCAAGTCAGTATCGGAAATGCCGGGAGATATCCATTTAAAGGGTGATGGACCACTGGCTATCGATATAGGCGAGAAAATCATCATTGAAAATGCACAGTAATCCGTATAAGACATAAGGAGTATATAACTATGTTAAATATAAATACAAGACTTAGAAAGCTTGATGAAAGCGGAGAAAAAATCAATGTCGGCCTTGTTGGTGTTGGTCAAATGGGTCGTGGAATCGTAACTCAGGTATTAAAAATGAAAGGCATGAATATACCTATTATAGCAAACAGAACCGTAGACAAAGCAAAAGAAGCTTTTTGCGCCGCAGGTATTGATTGTAAAGATATCTGCGTGACAAACACTGTGTCTGAAGCTGAAAAAGCTATAAAAGGCGGTAAATATGTGGTAACTGAGGATTTTGAAGTTGTGGCAAAGGTTTTACCGGTGGATGTAGTGATTGAAGCTACAGGTGTGCCGGAGATAGGCGCTCATGCCGCTTTAAAAGCAATATATAACGGGAAACACGTTGTTATGCTAAATGTCGAAACAGATGTGACAGTGGGACCATTGCTTAAGCAAATGGCAGATAGTGCAGGGGTTGTATACACTGTGTCTGCAGGAGATGAACCCGGTGCTATCAAAGAGCTTTATGACTTTGCGGATGCTGTGGGTTTTAATATAGTTGCCGTAGGCAAAGGTAAAAACAATCCGATAAATAGAGAGGCAAACCCTGATACAATGAGGCAAAAAGCCGATGCAAAGGGTATAAATCCGCGAATGCTCACGTCTTTTGTTGATGCCACAAATACAATGATTGAGTTGACTGCGGTATCTAATTCTACGGGTTTTGTTCCATCTCAGAGAGGCTTAATCGGGCCTTGTGCTACCTTAAAAGATATTCCAAAACTTTTTAGTTTAAAGGAGCAAGGCGGATTACTAGACAAGTATGGTGTAGTAGATTATGCATTGGGTATAGCTCCCGGAGTTTTTGTAGTTATTAATTCAGACTATCCGGTAACAAAGGAGATTATGTCTTATATTTCAATGGGGGAAGGGCCAAATTATGTTTTATACAGGCCATACCATTTAGTGTGTATTGAAACACCGCTTTCGGCGGCTAGGGCATTTTTGTATGGTGAACCAACAATTGCTCCGGCAGGTGCACCGATTTCGGAAACGGTTGCGGTAGCCAAGAAGGATTTAAAAGCAGGAGAGTCTTTGGACGGAATTGGCGGATACACGGTTTATGGTATTATTGATACGGCAGAAAATGCGCGCAAGCAAAATGCTCTTCCTATTGGCTTGATAAACGATAAGACAGTTCTTAAAACCGATGTAAAAAAGGGAGAAACCATATGTTATGATATGGTAAATTTAGATGATGACTCAATTGTTTTGCAGTTAAGAAGGATACAGGATAAATTTTTCAAAAATTAAGTTACAACTATAAAGATCAAAAAAGCAGTGAAACGAGGTGTATAAAATGACCTCAAAAATGAAAGCCGAACTTTTTTGTCTGCATTGCAACAAGGATACTCCACATACGGTTATATATGCAGGAAATACCTTAAAAAGTATAAAATGTTCAAACTGCGGCAGCGAAATTGAAATAAGGCGAGATAAACTCATTGAAAATTATGCTGTAGATTTTATAGAGCGTATTTTTACAAAACCGTACCGAATGACTCGAGAACTGGAACAAGACTTGACCAAGTTCATATTGTCGCTACCCATTAGGATAATAACAAAACCTTATCGAATTGCAAAAGAGATGGGTGAAATAATTAAAGAAGAGCAGGATTGACAATAGGAGGTTAATATATGATAAAAGGAATTGCAGCATCACCTGGAATCGAAATAGGAAAGGCGCATGTCATAAAACCTCAAGAGGTTGTGATAAATACCGCATCCATTATAAAAGAAGCTGTAGATGAGGAAATAAAGAAGCTAGAAGAGGCTATTTGCGCTTCAAAGTTGCAGCTTGAGCAAATTAAGCAAAAGACGGAAAAAGAATTGAGTCAAGATAAGGCTGAAATTTTTGATGCTCACCTTATGATACTTGAAGATCCGGTTTTTTTAGATGAGATAAAATCTAAAATAAAAACTGAGTTGATTACTGCAGACAATGCAACAGCCCAAGTTGTAAAAAAGTATATAGAGACTTTTGAAGATATGGAAAATGCATATATGAAAGAAAGGTCCGTTGATATCAAGGATGTTGGATCAAGAATAATAAGAAATGTTTTAGGTGTTACTGCCGACAGTTTTAGTTTTACTGAAAAGGTTATTATTATAGCAAAAGACTTAACGCCTTCTGATACGGCTCAAATGGACAAGGATAAGGTTTTAGCTTTTGCAACTGACATGGGTGGCCGCACATCTCATACGGCTATAATGGCAAGATCCCTTGAAATACCTGCGGTAGTCGGCTTGAAAAATATAACGGACAAAGTTAAAGAAGGAGATATTGTTGTTATAGACGGCAATTACGGAATTGTCTATATAAATCCTGATGATTCTATTTTACAGAAATATAAAAAGCTAAAACAGGATTACTTGGAGTATCGTAAGCAATTAAAAGAGCTGAAAGAGCTTCCTGCCGAAACCAGCGATAAATTGCGGAGGGTGGAAATTTCGGCAAATATTGGAACACCGAAAGATGTCAAAAGTGCCATTGAAAATGGAGCAGAAGGTGTTGGCCTTTATCGTACGGAGTTTTTATACATGGATCGTGAAACACTTCCGACAGAGGAAGAACAATTTAACGCATATAGAGAAGTAATTGAAAAAATGGCTCCAAGGCCAATTATTATAAGAACACTGGACATTGGCGGAGACAAGAAACTAACATATCTTGACATGCCTGAAGAACTCAATCCATTTTTAGGCTGGCGAGCTATTCGCATGTGTTTGGATAGACCTAGCATACTTAAGACTCAGCTTAGAGCAATTCTAAGGGCTAGCGCTTATGGAAATGCTAAAATTATGTATCCCATGGTATCTGGCACCGAAGAAGTCCGTAGGGCTAATGCGATTTTAAATGAAGCAAAGCAAGAACTGAAAGCCGAAGGAATACCTTTTGATGAAAATCTAGAAGTCGGTATAATGGTAGAAATACCATCAGCGGCGATTACGGCTGATATTCTGGCCAAGGAAGTGGATTTTTTCAGTATCGGAACTAATGATTTAATCCAGTATACCCTGGCAGTAGACCGCATGAATGAACATATATCATATTTATATGAGCCTCTTCATCCGGCAGTGCTAAGACTTATTAAAAATGTCATTGATGCTTCACATAAAGCAGGTAAATGGACCGGCATGTGCGGGGAAATGGCGGGGGACACCTCGGCAACTGCTATTCTTTTAGGCATGGGATTGGATGAGTTCTCTATGAGTGCATCCTCAATACCGCAAGTTAAGAAAATAATTCGATCTCTCACGTATGATGAGGCCAAACAAATTGCTGAAAAGGCATTATCGATGAATGAAGCGGACGAGATAAGGAACATGGTGAATAAAGCCTTAGAAAAGATTATATAATAAAAAAGTAAAGGTTCATCATAAAACTAATTGGAAAGTATTTTACGATGAACCTTTTTATGTTTATACATAATTTAAAACGAGCATGTATAATGGTATAACTAAGAGAATTGCCAAAGTTGTGAGTGTAATCATTATTGCTACATATTCACTATCGGCTCCATATGCTTTTGAAATTATAGCCGTATTTGTCATAACTGGCATAGCTGCCTGTATAACAAAAACATCTCTCATAAGCTTTGGGATATGAAATACATTAGATAAAAGAAGAATGGTGAACGGTGCAATTATAAAACGCCCTATTAGCAGTGCGGCCATTTCTTTATCAAATCTTATATTGCGTATATTTACGGCGCTGATTGTGATTCCTATAAAAATCATAGACAGAGGCGTTGTAAGGTTACCTAAATTTTTAAGAGTATCCATAAGAAAATCGGGAAGATTAATATTTAATAAAATCAACATTAGAGCTGTTAACAAACCTATAAGCGGTGGTGAAAGAATTTTTCTTACTGTGTCTATAGAAAAAACAATCTTAGTAGGTGTATTCGTGCTGTTTACTGTTCCGTCTTTTTTTATTTCAGAAACACCCAGTGTCCAAAAAAAGAAAGAGTTAACCACATAATAAAAAAGTACATATGGCAGGCTTTTTTCACCAAATAAGGCCATATTTATTGGCAGCCCCATAAATATGGTATTTGAATTAAAAAACATGGAACGAAAGGCCCCGCGCCTGCTAGGATTAATATTGAGGATATGTGCAATCAAAATACTCATTAAATAACACAAAAGCATAGATAATGAAGGGACTATAAGTGCATTACCTGCCGTTAAAATATCATCTTTTCCAAAGTTGCTCATCATATTATATATCATAAGAGCGGGTAAGGATATATTGACAACCAGCTTTACCAAAAGGTTGGGACAGTCCCCCTCAAACCAGTGCCTAGAGTTTAAAAAAGCTCCCAGCAAAACCATAAGCATTATACTTAAAATACTTTCACTTGCTTTTATTATAGCCAAAAAACATCCTCCTATAAGTTTCTTCTTTTTAACCACATAACAAAGCCGATGATGAGCATTAGGAGTGGTATAAATATTACAGTAGTGTAGAAAATCTTATTCACCATTTCTCCTGTCAAATTTACAAAGGGCGGTTCAGTGGTTTTGGCGGGAATACTTAGTACATTCGAAGTTTGAAGCAGCCAATTTACACTGCTTGCGGCAAAATCTAGGTTTCCAGCAAGACCTATTGATTGAGAACCTAAAAAAGCAATATTTCCAACCACAACGGCTACAGGTTCACCGAGTTCTAAATCGGGAGCTGTTATCATATTTGGTTCTAAAGGTGCTTGCCTTGCTGCCTCTGTTGTTTTAGATATTGCATAAGCCAAATGTAGCGGCCCGGGAATATCATTTTCATCTAATGAAGCTTGAACTTTTTCAAGCTCTGTTTCTCCAAAAGCTTTTTGGCTAGTAATTAAGAGTGAATTTACTTGAAGCTTTTCAGGAACTTGCTGTAAAACCTCAAAGCTGCGGGCATATGGAAACACAACCGAAAGTTTCTTTTCTAAAAGCACATCTGTTACATCATGCTTTTCCACCATAGGCACTGGTGTAAGGGGATCCGAATAAAAAGATCTTTCTGAATCAGCGACTATATCATCATGCATTTTTAAGCCTAAAGTGGCCAGCAAACTCTTCCAACCATCCAGTGGCACTTTTGGGTCAGTCGGGCTGAAAAAGATTAACATCTTACCGCCGGATTTTATATAATCCTCAAGCAAATCCCTCTCTTTAGCTATCAGGTCTTTTTGTGGACCGGCTGCGATGATTAGGTTCGCATCTTCCGGAATTCTGCCTTCCACAGGTAATTCAAGTTGCTTGGAGGTGTATCCCTCGCCTTTCAAAAACGAATTAAACCTGTCCAGAACAGATATAGGACTAGCTTCACCATGACCTGAAAGAAAGTAAATTACGGCGTGTGTTTGTTCTTTAAGGTTAAGGATAGCTCGAGTTACAGCTTGCTCGCCGTTAAAGTCCATTGAATATTGATTTGTACCTGGCGAATAAAGGTTGTATTGACTTATGACTTGCTTGTGCTTTGCATCTTCAACAACAATAGTGTTATATTCTTGGATATTATATTTTTTTGCAAGTGCAGGTTCTTTTTGTGGATCAAAAAAACTAACGTCAATTTTTGAAGAAGCAAAATCATATCCTTTTAAAAGATTTTTTATATCACTACCCGTACTGCTATTTTCGGCGATAAAAGCGGTAATTTTTATCTTCTCATTTAACTGATCTATAACTTCCATAGTCTTTTGGGAAAGCGTAAATCGACGTGATTGTGTAAGATCCCAACGATAGTGGTATTGAGCTGCTGCGATATTGATGCCGACCAATGCAGCTATCAGAAAAACTACAACAAATGTATATGAAAACCTTTTATATGTCATCTAATCTTTCCTCCTAGGACCATACTCGACTTGATACGCTATACATGGATAAAATCAGCGATACCAGTATTATGCTCATAAAATACACGATGTGCGTTGTATCGATAACGCCTCGTAAAAAATCCATATAGTGTTCAGAAATTGAAAGCGTTTTAAAAAATGAACCCAGCGGTCCGGAGATACTGTCGGAAAGCCAGCTTGATATCCATAAAAGCAGTAAAATACCGAAACCGGATATACTTGCTATTACTTGACTTTTGGTAAAAGAAGAACATAAAATGCCAATTGAAAGGTATGCGGCAACAAGTAAAAAGAAGCCTAAATAGGTAGCAAGAATAACACCCTTGTCAGGAGTTGAAAGAGTAAGTAAAATTCCGGGATAGATAAAAGTCAGTGCTGTTATAAAAAGAAAAAAGCCTAATGCAGCCAAATACTTACCTATAATTAACTGCGGTACAGTGATAGGTGATGTTAATAAAAACTCCATCGTGCCATCCTGTTCTTCTCCGGCTAAAAGTTTCATTGTAAGGGCGGGAGCTGCAAATATTAAGATTACTGCAAGATTCATAAAGACACCGGAAATATCTGCTATTCGAGTCGTAAAAAGCGTTACTGAAAAGAAATAACCACCTAAAGCAAGGATGACAGCACTGATAACATATGCTAGAGGTGAATAAAAAAAACCTTTTATTTCTTTTTTGAAAATAGATATTACCGCGTTCATTTTAGTTTGCCTCCTTTTGTGATGCAGCAGTGGGTTCTTCGGTTACAAGTTCTAAGAAGATTTCTTCAAGAGACATAAAAGATGATTTCATTTCCAATATAGGAAAATTACCTTCTGACATTGCATAAAAAAGCGATTCCCTTATATCTTTATCTAATTCGGACTGAACAGTATATTCGCATAAATTTTCTTTTAAAACTTTGCTTACTGTAATGTTTTTAATACCTGAAAGACTCTCCAATGTGGTACAAATTTTATCTTGAGGGCCTTTTATTTGCAGTACGATTTCCTGATGTCCCATTAAAGATTTACCTAAATTTTGTGGCGTATTTTCTACTATTAAATTTCCCTTATTGATTATTGCAACTCTGTGACACAGACTGCTTACTTCCGGCAGTATATGAGAACTTAAAATCACTGTTCGTTTTCCGGAAAGCTCTTGTATAAGCTGCCGTATTTCTATTATTTGCTGAGGGTCAAGACCTACTGTGGGTTCATCCAGTATCAAAACCTGAGGATTGGCTACTAAGGCCTGAGCTAAACCCACTCGCTGACGATATCCGCGGGACAGATGACCTATGAGGCGTTTTTTAACATCGGAAATTCCGACTTCTTCAATGACTCTATTGACATGATGAGCTTTATCTTTGCCCTTTAAGCCTCTTAATTCCGCAGCAAAATTAATATAATCATAAACCGTCATATCTTTATAAAGCGGAGGATTTTCAGGCAAATATCCTATATACCTTTTTGCGGTAACAGGTTCTTTTACTACATCAAACCCGGCCACTTTTACAGACCCCGATGTGGGTAGCAGGTATCCGGCAATTATTCTCATGGTTGTAGATTTGCCGGCTCCGTTCGGACCTAGCAGGCCAAGAACCTCTCCACTTCTTACAAATAGGGATATATTATTAATTGCGGTTTTATTGCCATACTTTTTTGTTACATTAAAAAGTTCAATCAAATCAATGGCACCTCACTCTAATGATTTGGAATAATATTTTCCTGCCAGGACAATCTAAAACCGAGGTGAGTTTATGACTAAAAAAAATGAAATTCCTAACCTTACTGAGAAACTTAAAATAGAAGCAGCTATGGAGTTGGGTCTTTTAGAAAAAGCTCAGCTTTTAGGCTGGGACAAATTAACTGCTCAAGAAACTGGTAAAATTGGAGCATTAGTTAAAAAAATGCTAAAACACAATCTAAATTATACCACAGAATGAATCAATTTCAAACCTTGTACATCAAGGTTTGGTGCATTATTAAAGCGTTTTGATTAAAACCACGGGAAAAACTTTAACCGCAATTAATCTCGTGGTTTTTATCTTTGCATAATGCCCACGACATTATTGTGTTAAAAGTTAAGCAACAGGGAGCGATAGTAAGCTATCTTAAGATTATCGTTTGTACAGTATTAATCGAAGGTTATAAAAGATTATGTTAAAATGCCACCATGTGATATAATTAATAATTATAAAATTTTATGCATAATAATTCATTAGCATTGAGCATGTTTCACATTAAATGTGGGATTATTTAATGCCTGCGCTTGCATAAAAATACATTTTTAAGAATACATACGAGGAGTGACAAATTTGGCTAAAAGAAAACCGTACTTTTATGAAGCTTTTATTTCTATTGCAGGATTGATTGTTATCATGGGCATATCTTTGGTTAAATTTAGCGCAGATCCGCATATCCCGATGCTGCTAGGTTCTGCCATAGCCGGTATCGTAGCTGTTAAGGTGGGGTATGATTGGAAGTATATTGAGCAGGGAATGATTGAAGGCATAACACAGGCGCTGCAATCTATTATTATTTTAACCATTATAGGTGTGCTAATAGGTATATGGATTCAGGCAGGTGTGGTTCCCTCCATGATTTACTATGGTTTTAATATTTTATCACCAAAAATATTCCTATTAGCCGCGTTATTGATATGCTCTATTACGTCTTTGGCTACAGGTACTTCATGGGGAACGGTAGGTACCGTGGGGATAGCTTTGATGGGAATAGGCCAAGGCCTTGGCATTCCTGCTCCTGTAGCTGCAGGTGCTATTATTTCCGGAGCTTATTTTGGCGATAAGATGTCGCCGCTTTCAGATACTACAAATTTAGCGCCGGCGGTGGCAGGCACCGATGTTTTTACACATGTCAGGCATATGTTATATACAACTGGCGTAACTTACGTCATCGTTATTATATTATATCTGGTGCTCGGCTTTAAATTTGGAAGCGGTGAAATGACTTTTTCTACCATAAATGAAATCAAAGAAGGCTTGGAAGCACAGTTCTTTATTAGTCCATTACTTTTAATTCCGCCATTAGTTGTTATAACCTGTGTTGCACTGAAAGCTCCTGCTATTCCAAGCATAACCTTTGGTGTGATATTAGGTGCTGTGGAAGCGGCAATATTTCAAAAAGCTGATTTGGGAATGATTATAACTGCCGGTTACTCCGGATATGTAAGCGAAACTGGCAGTCAGTTAATTGATGAGCTTTTGACTGCAGGCGGTATGACAGCTATGATGTACTCAGTTTCGTTAACTATTGCTGCTATGATGTTCGGAGGAATTCTGGAAAAAACCGGGCAAATGGAAGCTCTAATGAAACCTGTACTCAAACGACTGAAAAGTGATGGGAGTTTAATAGCCGCAACCATAGCATCATGTATAGCAACTAACATGATGCTGCCGGAACAATATATCTCCATAGTGGTTCCGGGCAGAATGTATGCAGATGCCTATAGAGAGCGAGGCTTGCACCCCAAAAACCTGTCAAGAGCTTTAGAAGATGGAGGAACAATAACATCAGTATTAGTGCCGTGGAATACTTGCGGAGCTTTCATGAAGAGCATCTTGGGAATTTCGGCAGTAGCCTATGGACCATGGGCATTTTTAAATTATATTAATCCTATTGTTTCAATTATTTATGGATTTACCGGATTTACCATAGAAAAAATTGATAAAGCTTAATAAGTAACAGTATAGCAAGCAAAATTCTTAATATTTAGCGTATAAAAAGATATAAAAGTGAATCATAAAGTGAAATAGCAGTCAATAATTGCCAGCAACATTGACTGCTATTTGTTTTGATAAGTAAAATAAAGTATAATTAGGTAGGTGATATACATATGCACATTTCACAGTATGCAAATCAAATGATATATTCTTACGGCTACTTTGGCCTTTTTATTATCCTCCTACTTGAGGGTTTAGGCCTTCCCTTGCCTATCCAATTTGCATTTATGGCGACTGCTTACCTTATCCATATCAATATTATGTCTACATTACCGGTAATTGCTACTGCTACCATGGGCAATTTGACAGGTAATATTTTAGCATATTTTTTAGGTCAGTATGGTGGAAAACCAATTTTTAAAAGTATAAATCGCTTTCTCGGGATAAATGATGAAGATATTAGCAAGATTAAAAAGTGGTTTGATAAATATGGAAGCATCACAAATATGGTTAGTCGCTGGATAGGGATTACAAGAACTCCTGCAATATGGGCGGCCGGCCTTTTTAGAATAAATTTTTTTTCATATACTTTATTTTCATTTATTGGCGATTTGCTGTGGACAATTTTTTGGGTGTTATTATTTGACAAGATTCAATCAAACTTAAATCGGTTTTTGAATTTAAGGTTAGAATATAAGGTCTTAGGAATATTATTGATTTTTTCCGTTTTCTATATGTCTTGGCATTGGTTTTTAAGAGCATTTAGGAGTAAAAGAGAAAAAGCATGAACATTTAATAGGCTTGAGTTTACACAAAAATAAAATCGCATGAGTTTATGAACTATATTAACTGTAACTTTTTATTAACTATTTATATAATAAGGCTAAAGCCATTGAAACTTAAGGAGTTCGCAAAAAAATGCGGAACATCAAGTTCATAATACCTTGTGAAAACAAATTATTGAGTATATAATAATACTAATTAAGGGATAGAAATAAAATATATAAATATATGTTTTGACAGGTGCCGCGAGGTTAAAAGGGAATCAGGTGAAAGCCCTGAACGGTCCCGCCACTGTAATCGGGGATAAACTGCTATACCACTGAGAAATTGGGAAGGTGCAGGGAATATGAACCGAGAGTCAGGAAACCTGCCTGTTGATGAAGTACAAGCCTTCGGAAGAAAGGGTGGGTGTACTGCGTGATGAAATAACAGCCCGGTCTTTTAAAAAAAGAAGGCCAGGCTATTTTAATTGTATAAAAAAAAGGAAAGGATAAAAAGGATGAAAAATCAGTTTAAAATTATAACAAAAACTTTGATTATTATACTTATTACCTTATGCATAGTAGGCTGCAAAAATGAATCAAAAATATCGGAATCTAATCCCCAAAACCATAAAACAAATACAGCATTTCCTATTACTTTGACAGACCAGATGGGAAGAGAGGTAACAATTGAAAAACTGCCTGAAAGAATAATATCGCTTGCACCAAGCAATACAGAAATATTATTTACTTTGGGCCTTGAAGATAGAATTGTAGGTGTTACCGATTTTTGTGATTATCCGGAGGCAGCAAAAAGCAAAGAAAAGATTGGCGGTTTTTCAGAGCCTAATATCGAGAAAATAATATCACTACAACCCGATTTGATACTTGCTACCAGTATGCACCAAAAACCTGTAGAAGAATTGGAGAAATTGAATGTTCCATCGGTAGTTCTTGACCCAAAAGACTTTGAAGATGTATTTACCAGTATAGAAATCATCGGAAAGGCCACAGGTCAAGATGATAAAGCAGCGGCTATAGTTGGTGATTTGAAGGCGAGAGTGAAAGATGTAGATGATAAGGTTATAAAACTTACAGAAGATGAGCGGCCGAAGGTTTATTATGAGATATGGCCGTCGCCAATTACTACCGCGGGGCCTGGAACATTTGTCAATGATATAATACAAAGAGCTGGCGGCGAAAATATAGCAAAAGATGCAAAAAAAGCTTACCCACAATACAGCCAAGAGATGATTGTAGCAAAAAATCCTGATATAATCATTTTCTCTCACCACGGTTCCAGTAATCAGTCTGCAGAAGATATACTCAATCGTCAAGGCTGGGAAAGTATTGAAGCGATAAAAAATAATAAAGTCTTTTATGTTGAAGAAAATTTAGTTCAAAGAGCTACTCCAAGGCTTGTAGATGGTTTGGAACAGCTTGCTATGATGATGCATCCGGAGCTGTTTAAATGATGATTAAAACAGCATTTAAAGCTGTTGACTATTCTACTTTGTCAGCTCTATTTATTTCAGGGGAGAGAATGTTGTGAACAACCACTCTTTAAAAAACACTAAACCCTATACAATATTTATTTTCGTAGCAGCAGCAACGGTATTAGGAGCTATATTTGCTTTGGGGGTAGGGACCGTAAGCATTTCGCCGAGTAAAGTTTTTAAGATAATTGCTAATCGATTGCCATTCTTGGCAGGTTATGTATCTAAAAATTGGACTGTTACCGATGAAACAATTATATTACAACTCCGTCTTCCTAGAATTATTTTGGCTTTTCTGGTAGGAGCTGAACTTTCTGCAGCTGGTGTAATATATCAAGGTGTTTTCCGAAATCCCATGGCAGATCCTTATATTATAGGTGCTTCATCAGGAGCTTCATTAGGGGCTTCACTGGGCATATTATTCTTTCCGGGCATGAAAATCCTAGGGATAGGGTCAATACCATTTTTTGCTTTTGTTGGTGCGGCAGGGACAATATTCTTAGTTTACAGTCTTGCCAGTGTTGGTGGCCGCACTTATTCTTTTACGCTATTACTTTCCGGCGTAGCTGTAAGCAGTTTTATTTCTGCGATAGTTTCTTTTTTTATGTATTTTAGTAATGAAAAACTTCACCAGATATATTTTTGGCTAATGGGAAGCTTTTCTTCCCAAGGATGGAGCGAAGTTTATCTGAATTTCCCCTACGGCATTATCGGATTTGCTTTGGCATATTGGAACTTAAGAGAATTAAACATACTGCAGTTAGGAGAGGAAACTGCATTTTTTACCGGTGTAGATACGGAAAGGGTCAAAAAAATGGCTCTGGCCTCAGCTTCACTACTTACGGCATCAGCAGTAGCTGTCAGTGGTGTAATAGGATTCGTGGGGCTGATTATTCCACATATAACCCGGGTTATCATCGGACCGGATTATAAGCACTTATTTCCTCTTTCGGCTCTTGTAGGCGGTATGTATTTAATGTTGGCAGATACCTTATCCAGGGTTATAATCGCACCGACGGAGTTGCCGGTGGGGATATTGACAGCACTGTTTGGCGGACCATTTTTCATTTATTTGCTTTTTCAGAAGAAAAACAAGGATTATAGGATTTAAAAAAGATAAGGAGAAAAAAGATGAAATCTATTTTTATAACAGGAGGAGCCAGAAGTGGGAAAAGCAGATTTGCTGAAAAAGAGGCTTTAAAGAGAGGTAATAAAGTTATATATATAGCCACAGCTCAAGCTCTAGACGAAGAAATGGCTCACAGGATAAGTATTCATAAAAAACGAAGACCTGACAACTGGTTGACTGTTGAGGAACCTCTATACTTGTCCAAGGTGCTTGATGAAATAGGAACTGACAAAAAATATAATGATTATGATACAATTTTAATCGACTGCATGGCTCTTTTGGTTTCAAACTGGCTTCCTTTAGAAAGTGCAGAGGATACAAAGTCTTGGGATAGGCTTAGGGCTAACCTTTTAGACGAAATCAAAGCCATGATTGAAAAGATGAGGGCAATACATAAGAACATTATTATTGTATCCAACGAAGTCGGTCTTGGTTTAGTGCCTGAATACCCATTAGGCCGATTGTACAGGGATTTGCTTGGGGAAGTAAATCAAATAGTGGCGGCTGCAGTTGATGAAGCAGTGTTTATGGTTTCCGGATTGCCGATAAAATTGAAATAGGGATTTGTAAAGGGGTGAAACGTTTGTGGGGTAAAGCTATCTGTCCTGCCAGTTGTGGGGAAATTGTAGAGGGAACAATAGATGAACGTGATTTTTTAGTAACTTGCCCCATAGCACTTTATACTGAGGTATCGGTTCACTTGGATAGAAATATGATTAAACATATTGATTGCAGCGAGTTTGAACATACCAAAGCAATTCAAGCCGTGGAAAAAACTCTGACATATTTTGGGATTAAAAAATTAAAAGCCGAAATATTGATAAATACCGATATACCTTGTGGGGTAGGACTTTCATCAAGCACAGCGGATATTACGGCTGCCTGCATTGCAACGGCTCAAGCTTTGGGCAAGAGTATATCCGATGATGCTATAGCCAATATAGCACTTTCTATTGAGCCCAGTGATGGAATAATGTACCCAGGTGTAATGATGTTTGACCATATACATGGGACGGTTAGGAAAAGATTGGGTCATATGCCGGAAATGGATGTATATATAATTGATACTGGAGAACAGGTGGATACCCAGCAATTTAACAATATAAAAGATTTAAAACAAAAAAACAAGCAGAAAGAACCGATGGTCAAGCAGGCTCTGGAACTTACTTTTAAAGCTTTTGAAGAAGGCAATCTAAAGCTTTTGGGAGAGGCCATGAAAATTAGCGCTTTTGCGCACCAGTCAATACTCTTTAAGCCTCATTTATCTGATATTGTTCAGCTTGGAGACAGATATGGTGCAATTGGAGTTAATATAGCACACAGCGGATCTATTGTAGGCATTTTTTTTGAAAAAGGTTATATTATATGCCGAGATTTTTGGAAAGAAATAGGCGATATAATGCTTAAATATAATAAAACATATCGAATCATACGAACTTGCACGGATAATAATGGACCTAGAATTAGTGAAAATTGTTTCAGTGCTTAACAACTTAGTTTTAGGAGAGAAGAAAATGCAGGAAAAACCGATACACGGAGGAAATGTATATAAGGCAGCGAAGGAACTTAATATACCTTATGAGCAGATACTGGACTTTAGCGCCAATATCAACCCGTTGGGGTTTGCACCAATAGTGGAAGAAATTATTATGGAGCATATAAAGGATATCATATATTATCCGGATGTAGAGCAAAATGAATTAAAGGAAGCAGCAGCGAGCTACTATAATACCAGCCCCAAAAATCTGATGCCGGGCAACGGTTCTGTGGAAATTATAAATATAGTTCTTGAAGCCTTAAGACCATCTAAAACAATAATTCCTTCACCTACCTTTTCAGAATATGCCCTATCGTGTGAGAGCAGAAATATTGAAACGGTATTTGTAAATATGAGAACAAATGACTTCAGGTTTGACCTAGAATTATTTGATAATATAAAAGGCAAGATAACCCAAAATTCCTTGTTTATTATATGCAATCCTAATAATCCCACAGGCAAACTCGTTCGAAAAGAAGATTTAGCGGTAATACTGCGGGAATTACAAAATAAAAAATCTTACCTTATGCTTGATGAGGCTTTTATGGATTTTGTCGATAAAGATGAGAGTATGGTAAGTTATATTGAAGAACATGATAACTTAATTATCCTAAAATCTGTCACTAAGTTCTTTGCATTGGCCGGCCTGCGTTTGGGTTTTGTATTAGCAAATCAAAAACTTATAAAAAGATTTTATGATTTAAAAGATCCATGGAATATTAATACTTTTGCAGGATTTGTTGGAAGCAAAGTAATGAGCGATAAACCATACATAGATAGGACCCGCCAATATATTTTGCTAGAAAAAAGAAGGCTTTGGGGAAATTTAAAAGACATACCAGGCCTTGAACCATTATTTCCTGAAGCAAACTTTGTTTTTGTTAAAATAACCAAAGATGAAAAAGTATCCACATTAGCTGAAAAACTTAAGAAAAAAGGGATTTTAATACGTGACTGCTCAAATTACATGTTTTTAGATGACAGTTTTTTCAGGGTGGCAGTAAAAAGCCGAGAAGATAACGATGTTCTTATTTCAGCATTGAAAGAAATAATGAATCCGTAAATTAAGAAGGGTAAATTCATGAGTATGAGTATAATTATTTTATTAGCATTTTTATTAGATATGATTCTTGGTGATCCGGTAAGGCCGACACATCCGGTAGTAATAATAGGAAAACTAATAGATAGTTTTGAAAAAAACCTTAGAAAATTGTTTAAGACTTCAAGAGGTCTTAAAACTGCAGGAGTAATCCTCTGGTTTGCTACTGTTTTGTTGGTATATATAGCAACTTACTGTATAATTAAAACAACCTACAAATTTAATCCATGGTTTGGGTATGTGACTAACATATGGCTTATATATACCACTTTATCCGTTCGCAACTTAGCAGACGAGGCTATGGGCATATACCATGAAATAAGGAAAAGCAATATAGGCAGTGCCCGTAAACGTCTTTCATTCATAGTTGGCAGAGATACAGCCGATATGCCTGTAAATGAAATATGTCGTGCAACCATTGAGACAGTGGCAGAAAATACAATAGATGGGATTATATCTCCATTGCTATATGCATTTATTGGAGGAGCACCTTTAGCTATGGCTTATAAAGCTGTAAACACGCTAGATTCCATGGTTGGATATAAGAATGAAAAATATGAATTCTTAGGATGGTTTTCGGCCCATATGGATGATTTAGCAAACTTTATCCCCGCCAGAATAGGTGGTATTTTAATGCTGATGGCCGCAACTGTGATAAGGCTCGATATTAAGAGGGGAATAAAAACTGTTCTTGCAGATGCAAAAAAACATAAAAGTCCTAACAGCGGTATTCCTGAAGCCATAACTGCAGGGGTGCTCGGAATTCGGCTCGGTGGGTGGAATTCCTATGGCGGTGAGATGAGTTTTAGGGAATACATGGGTGAAAAACTAAGAGAAATTGAGGCTGAGGATATAAAAACCACAGTGAAGTTAAGTTTTATTACGGCAATTATTGCATTGATTATAGGGGAAATAATACTTGATATTATTTAACAGTTCTGAGATTAATTTATGCATATGCAAGACATTTATTATAACGAAAGCATTTTTCGCCATTCCGAGGGAGCAAAGCGACAGAGGAATCTTAACAAGATCTTTTAAGCAAAGCCTTCAGGATGACAATAAAATGGAGCTTTCATAACAATGACAAGAACTAATAAAAAATGCATTTTCACACAGCCTGGCGGGCACTTGACAAGATGCAGAATTATTTGTAAACACCATATAAATGCCAGCTGATATTAGGCGCAAAAAGGAAGAAGTCAGATTATTTGAAAGGAGAGCCGTTTTACAGATATGGGATTTTATGTAGCAATTTTATTTCTAACACGCATACCCTTTCCACAGATAGAATTGGATGAAGGCAAGATTGGATCATCCTTACCCTTTTTTCCATGTGCAGGTGCGGTCATCGGAGGAATTTTGAGTTTGATATACATATTAGGGCAAAAGGTATTACCACATGAAGTTGTAGCAGGGCTTATAGTGGTTATAAGTATTATTATAACCGGTGGTATGCACTTAGACGGATTTGCCGATACGATGGATGCGCTTTTTTGCTATGGTGATCGCGAAAAGAAGCTTGCTGTGATGAAAGACAGTCGTATTGGAGCTTACGGAGTTATAGGCATTGTTTCGGTAATATTGCTAAAATATGTCTTTGTTGCTTCTTTGCCTCAGGCTTATTTGATGCAATCGCTAATTGGTTTTCCGGTTTTAAGTCGTTGGATGATGACTTTTTCTATTGTTTTTTATCCCTATATACGGGAAAAAGGTTTGGGAAAAGCATTTACAAGCCAAAAAAATTCGGCATTTATAATAGCAAGCATTGCAACAATAACCATTATGTACATAATGTTGGGCTTGAAGAGCCTGATTGTGATTATAGGAGTCTTTATGGCAGGCTTGCTTTTTATTTTATATCTTACAAGGCAGTTTGGAGGTATGACCGGAGATACATATGGTGCGACAAATGAGTTTTGTGAGATAATAGCTTTACTAATGTTTATCATACTATCTTATGGAATTAGGTGATATTTTGGCGAGATTTTTTCTGGTAAGACATGGTGAAACCATTTGGAATAAGCAGCGCAAATATCAAGGACAATCAGATATTCCGCTGACTGATGAAGGTAAGATTCAAGCAGAGTTACTTTCGGACAGACTTAAGCATGAGAAATTGGATGTGGCATATGCCAGCGACCTTGGCAGAACAATGGAAACCGCTAAAATCATAGCAGAGCAACACAATATTGAAGTGATACCGACCGAACTAATGCGAGAACTGAGCTTTGGAATTTGGGAAGGCCTTACCTATGAGGATATATTGCAGAAATGGCCGCAGGAATATCGAAGCTGGATTGATAATCCCTATTATGAGAAACCCCCGGAAGGAGAAACATTATCACAGCTATGTGAAAGGGTTTCAAGGTTTTTAATGAAAGCAGCAAAGGCTTATCCTGATGGCCGGATACTTGTAGTAAGCCACGCAGGTCCAATCAGAGCAGTACTTTCAGTTCTATTAAATCTCAAGCAGAGTTTTTTCTGGAAATTTAAAATAAGCAATACCTCGCTTACCGTCATCGAGTATGACGGTCTAAAAGAGCTTTCGGACAGCGATGCCTTTATCGTTACTGTAAATGACACATACCACTTGGATAATAAAAGAAATTAAAGGGGTTGTCGTAAGACCTATATATAAATAAAAGCCATGCATATAAGATAGTTTTTCGCTATATTAATTGCATGGCTTTAGGTTTTATTCGGGCTTTTATGCATTATGCAATGGCCACTTTAACTTTCCCTGTTTAATGCGAGTAAATTGCAAAAGGTTTATCAGCATTGCTAACAAATCAATAAAACTTAAACCTGCTGCACTTCTTTGACTTCCGGTATTTCTTCTTTTAATGCCTCTTCAATACCGTTTTTCAAGGTCATGGTTGCAAACGGGCATCCGCCGCATGCACCGGTAAGCCTTACTTTAACTATACCGGCAACTTCATCTACATCGACCAATTCTACATCTCCGCCATCAGCCTGCAAGGACGGACGAATTTTATTTAAAACAACTTCTACCTTTTCTTTCAAAAGATACAACTCCCTTCAACTTCATCTTATTTAAAATCATTCCCATTATATCAGATAATATTTTAGTATTCAATGAAAAAATACAACTTCCAATTTGTTTTATCAATATCACATGTTTTTTGTGATTGCAGAGAATAAACACAATATATTCCTTTAGCATGATAAAAGGCCTTTCCACTGTGAGTTGATAAATGATATAATTAATTATAAAAGTTTTGGCATATGTTTATGGAGGATTATCATGAAGGCAGTTATTTTTGGTGGTGGAGATATTGAAAACTATGAAAAAGTCAAGAAATATTTAAGCTGTTGTAGTATAGTTATATGTGCCGACAGTGGTGCCCGCCATGCTTTTAACATGGGGGTTGTACCGGATTTATTGGTAGGAGATATGGACTCAATTAGTCCCGCTGATATGGAAAAAGTGCAAAAATGGGGCGTTAAAAAGCAAAACTTTCCTTCGGAAAAAGACTTTACTGATACAGAATTAGCTGTATGTGAGGCTTTAAAACTTGGCGCCGATGAAGCTTTACTCTTGGGCGGCCTTGGCAATCGGCCGGATCACAGCCTTGCCAATATATTTTTGATGGTAAGCTTTAAGCAACAGGGGCTTGAGCTGAAACTGGCAGACGGAAACTGGGAAATGTTTTTAATAGATGAACCTGTTGAAATAGAGGGAAAAGAGGGGGATATCTTATCCCTTGTTCCGATAACTCCTAAAGTAACGGGTGTTACGACCGAGGGATTATACTACCCGCTAAAAGGCGAAACACTTCTCATGGGACCGGCACGCGGAATCAGCAATGTATTTTTGGGAAGTGCCGCCAAAGTTGAAATAGAGCAGGGGTTGCTGTTGGCAGTGAAGTGTACAAAAGACGATCTTTAGAACGGAGGAGAAATATGGCTAAGTCTAGGGTAGTTGAATTGGACTTTATGCGAGCAGCAGCTATCTTAATGGTATTAGTGCTCCATGTTACGGCGGCTTATGTGGCATACAGTCCGGTAAACAGCAATGCTTTTCATCTGGGGCTTATATTAAATCAATGGTCGCGAATTTGTCTGCCTTTATTTGTTTTTGTTTCGGGTTTTGGGCTTTTCTACGGATACGGTCAGAAGAAACTTGACTTGAAGGATTTTTACTTAAGGAGATTTAAAACTGTATTTGTTCCATATCTTGTCTGGAGTTTCGTGTACATGATTTTAAGGGATGTGTTCAATCCATCCTTTTCTTTTATCGGTTTACCCTTTAAAGAAGCACTTTTATCATATATCAATTGGACATTTAAAGAAAATATACATACACCAATATGGTTTGTATTGATGATCGTACAATTATATTTTATATTTCCTGTTCTTCTAAGTCTGATGGCAAGAATAAGGAAACCCCTGCAATTTATAGCGGTAAATTTCTTGCTATATTTTTCTATAATTACATATTGCCGTTTTTTTATGACCATGAGCGGAATACACATAATCGACTGGCTTCAGAAATACTATTCTGTAAATTTTGTAGGGTGGTATTTTTATTTTATTCTTGGCGGGGTTGTAGCTCAAAACTGGAGTATTGCAAAAGAAATACATTTGAATAAATTACTAACCGCATTATTATATGTCATAACCACATTCTTAGTCATAATAGAAGCATACCTTGGATTTATAAAATACGGACAATCACATCTTGAAGCATATACTTCTATGAGGCCTACAGTTTTGATTAATTCAATGGCGGCGATACCCGCAATATATCTTCTTGCCCAAAAATTAATGAAGCAGGATAAACTTGCAACGCTTTTTAACAGCATATCACGGTATTCATATGGTATTTTCTTTGTACATCCTCAAATTTTAACAGTAGTAAAAAAAGTTGTCGGTAAATTTTATGGAACATATACAACGCGCGTTTTTCAGCTGATTTTAGTATTTGTTCTTACAACAGTATGTTCATATATCTTCTGCTATATTGTAGATAGGACGCCATTTAGAATGCTTCTATTAGGTTTAAGCAAGAAGAAATAAATTTACCATGCTCTATACCGCTTGCCTGCATTATACGCAAGGCTGCCATTTTTATATACGAGCCAATTACCGGTGGTTACGAATACACCTGTTTCTCGATTGCCCCAAATTTCAGGGTAAGTGCCTCCATCAGCACCTACCACGATACCTCCGGTAACAGAAGAAAGTTTTTGAGAAAAACTTCCTAAATCACATCCAAATAATAAAATTTGTGAATCGGTAATAAATCGGATTTCTCCTTTATAGATTCTATCGGCTAAGTCGCTTAAATAAGCGGCTCTTTTTGTATCACTAGGTCCTGGTTCGTCATAAAACCCGCTCCAGTTAGACATGATAATACCGCGAGGATAAGAATGGCTGAAGATTTTTAGCAAATATATGGATTTCTGATATTGGCATAAATCAGCCAGCATATTTAGAAACTCGTGCCCTGTACTGGGCTTAATTATTAAATGGCCTGTCATTTCTGCCCGGTAGTCAAAAGCTGCTTCGTTTCCATATCCTTGTGCCGACACAGATACGGCAATATTCATACTTTTGATCCTCCCTGAGAAAAACTTTAGATACATTCAGTATATTCGAGTAGGTAATTAATGGTTCAAGAATGGTTAAAACTTTTTACTTGATGTAGCCGTCTATATAGTGTAGACCAAAACGAGATACGTATCTTGAAAAAAAGAGAGGAGAAACTCGCGCGAATGAGTAAAACCGACTTGGAAGAACAAATTGCAGAACATGTAATTGAATTTAAAGACAGGTATTACAGACTGGCTTA
This sequence comes from Tepidanaerobacter sp. EBM-38, assembly GCA_001896545.1. Taxonomy (GTDB): domain Bacteria; phylum Bacillota; class Thermosediminibacteria; order Thermosediminibacterales; family Tepidanaerobacteraceae; genus Tepidanaerobacter. The sequence continues at coordinate 22,935 of MPOT01000057.1, forward strand.
TAGTTATGTTAGAAACGCTGACGATGCGTTAGATATTATTCAAGAGTCCATATATAAAGCTTTTTCATCGTTAGACTCATTGAAAAATCCAAGTTACATAAAGACTTGGTTTTATAGGATTGTAGTAAACACTTCGCTAGACTTTTTGCGAAAGAGAAAGAAGGAGATTGTAGTTAGTGAAGTCTTTTTATCTGCCAATGATGAAAGCGAATATGACAGTTACGAAGATTTTGATTTAAAGGCTGCATTAGATGATTTACCGCCAAATTACCGCAGCATAATCATTTTGCGATATTTTGAAGACTTAAAGCTGCAAGAGATTGCCGAAATCTTAAATGAAAATGTAAACACTGTAAAAACTCGCTTGTATGCAGGTCTTAAAAAACTGCGCATTAAAATGAATGATGAAAATTGGGAGGTTTCAAAATGAAAAACAATAGTTTAGAGAAACTAAAAAAAGAATATATGGATATTCCTATTCCACAAGAGCTTGACTTTGTAGTTAAAAAAGCCTTAAAGGAGAGCCGTTCAAATAGTACTACTATGGCGGCAAAAGGGAGATTGAGGAAAGCCGCTGTCGTGGCAGCATCTACAGCAGCTTGTGTAGCTGTGCTTACAATTGGTGTTAATATGAGTCCTGCTTTTGCCAAAACCCTTTCAAAAGTCCCTATTGTCAGCAGTATTGTGAAGGTGCTTACTTTTAGGGAGTATACCGTAGATGATGGCACATTTAATGCCAACATAAAGGTGCCTGAAATCAGTGGTTTAAAAGATGGAAAATTGCAAAGCAGCTTAAATGAGAAGTATCTTAAGGAAAATGAAAAATTATATGAGCAATTTATAGCTGATATGGAAGATATGAAGCAAAATGGTGGAGGGCATCTAGGTGTAGACAGCGGATATGTTGTAAAAACAGATACTGACAGGATTCTATCCATAGGCCGTTATGTTGTAAACATAGTAGGATCGTCATCAACAACCTTTAAATACGATACCATAGATAAGAAAAATGAAGTTTTAATAACCCTGCCAAGTTTATTTAAAGATGATAGCTATGTCGATATTATAAGCGAGAATATCAAGGAGCAAATGAAGAGTCGGCATGAGGCTGATGATAGTATGATTTACTGGGTCGAAGGTGTTGAAGATGAAGGCCTTGTAGAATTGTTTGAAAAAATATCAAAGGAACAAAATTTCTATATCAACAGTGATGGCAAACTCGTTATTTGCTTTGACAAATATGATGTAGCCCCCGGATGTATGGGAATTCAAGAATTTGTTATACCAACAGAGATAATATCAGATATCTTGGTAAGCAATGAGTATATTAAATAGCCGGTATTAAGTAAAAATATAATGTGGTTACAAATAGGTTTAGGACTGTAAAAGCCTAAAATAATTTCGGCTATGCCATTTAAAAAAACAAGAGCTTTTCACCTGTCAAGATATTCTCGGACAAAGAGCCTATTTTATATATAATTGTGCAAGGCTCTTGTTTTTTATTATATTTTTTAAACAAAGAGAGCACTAAATTATCTCAAATAAATTGTACACATTCATAATGGTTTATGTATAAGAATGTTTACCTGCTTTTTCTAGTGTGGTATTATTAATGTAATTAAGGCTGACGAGGAGTGATTTTGTGAAATATGAGCTTCGAGGAGATACATTACCTGTAGTGATTTTTACTCTAGATGAAGGTGAAAGCATCTTTACCGAATCCGGTGGTATGTCGTGGATGAGTGACGGGTTTGAAATGAAAACAAATATGGAAGGTGGACTTTTTGGAGGAATAGCAAGGAAACTGGCAGGAGAGAGCCTTTTTATGACCACATATACTCTCAATAAAAGTTCAGGAACCATAGCTTTTTCATCGTCCTTTCCCGGAAAAATCGTCCCAATTCATCTTGATACAGGAGAATCCCTGATATGTCAAAAAACCTCTTTTCTTTGTGCCGAGCGAAGTGTAAAACTGGAAATACATTTAAAGAAGAAATTAGGTGCCGGCCTCTTTGGAGGCGAAGGTTTTATACTGCAAAGAGTGACAGGGCCGGGATGGGTTTTTCTTGAAATAGACGGCGAAGCGGTGGAATACCAACTAGATCCCGGCGAAAAAATGAAAGTAGATACAGGGCATGTAGCCATATTTGAACCCAGTGTAAATTTTGACATTGAAACGGTTAAGGGCTTTACAAATGTAGTTTTTGGAGGAGAAGGCCTGTTTTTAACGACTCTAAAAGGTCCCGGAAAGATATGGCTGCAATCCATGCCCATTGGTAATTTGGCATCAAGGATTATACCTTTTATTCCCAGTTCGGATAAATAACCGCATAATTTAACCCCTTAAATCAGCCGCCAGTTTGTGAGCGTAGAGTCCTTCGAGCTCGGCAAGTTTTGATGCTACCGGTGCCAGTTCTTGGGCTCCTTCCTTCGTGATTTTCTGGTAGCTTACTACCTTTAAGAAGGTGCCCACCCATACACCGCCGGTATACCTGGCTGCTCTCATAGTAGGAAGAATATGATTAGTTCCTGAAACATAATCTCCAAAGACTTCTGCAGCCCAATTACCGATGAATAAAGACCCGTAATTGCTAAGTTGTGGAATTATGGTATCGGGATTCGACATATGTAATTCCAGATGTTCCGGCGCTATTTTGTTGGATAAATGAGCAGCTTCCTCAAAACAATCCACAAGGAAAATTTCTCCATTATCTTCCCAAGCCTTGCGGGCTACTGAGGCAGTGGGAAGTTGTCCTAAAAAACCTTCTAAGTATTTTAAAACACTTTGAATAAGCTTCTCATCAGTGGATACTAGGATACCTCTGGCTTGCGGATCATGTTCTGACTGTGCCAACAGGTCAGCCGCTATGAATTCGGGATTTGCCGTATCATCGGCTATTATCAGTACTTCACTAGGCCCTGCGATGAAATCTATTCCGACATTGCCGCTGACCTGGCGTTTTGCTTCGGTTACCCATTGATTTCCGGGGCCTACGATAATATCGGCAGGAGCAACGCTTTCCGTACCAAATGCCAATGCTCCGATGGCATGGGCACCACCCATGCAGTATATCTCACAAGCTCCGGCTATATCCATGGCTACTAGTGTAGCAGGGTGAATAGTGCCACTGGAACGATCAGGCGGCGAGCAAGCTACAATCCTTTTTACTCCGGCTACACGGGCAGGTATAATCGACATCAATGCCGAAGATGGAAGAGGGTATCTTCCGCCGGGCACATAAGAGGCTGATGAAGAAATAGGAAGAATATGATGACCGAGAGTGACACCCGGAGATAATTCAACTTCGCGAGGTAATATTGACTCCTTTTGAAACTGAGCGAATTGTTCAATCCGTTCTGCAGCTTTTTTCATAGCTTGAATGTCTTTAGGGTCGAGATTTTTATAGGCGGATTGAATCTGTTCGGATGATATTTTAAGATTGCCGCCTTCAAATCCGTCAAATTTTTGACAGAAGTTAAATAAGGCTATATCACCCTTTTTTCGTATTTCAGAAAGGATGTTTGATACCTTTTCCCTAACTTGCAGATTATCTTCAAAATTGGTTTGAGAATTTGACTGTTTTATCGGTTTTATGCTCATGTGCTTTCCTCCTAGAAACTTCTTATACATAGAATCCCTGCCGCAAACTTGGCTTGGTTGGTATTACAGCACTATATATCTAAGCTCATTTATTTTATATGAAAAGAATATCATGTGTGCACAATATTTTCAATTATATTTAGGAGTTTGTGTAGGAGAATCACCTGCAAAATATCGATTAATGCCGTTTTCAATACATTGCGCAATCTTTTTCTGGTATGTAGAATCTTGTAATCTTTCACGGTCTCGAGGGTTTGATAAAAAACCGACTTCAACCAAAACAGCAGGCATGGGGCTTTCTCTTAGTATAAATAAATCTTTAGGAAGGGCTTCTCTAATATTTTCCGAATCTAATTTTTTTAACTCTTCCTGAATGAGCAAAGCCAGTAACTTGCTTTCAGGTTTTCTGGGATTGTAAAAACACTGGGCACCAAAATATTGAGGTTCGGGAAATTTGTTTACATGGATGCTCACCAAAATATCCGCATTGGCTTTTACTGCAAGGTCTATCCGACGCTGAAGGTCTTTGCTATTAGTCTGGTTCTCCATAGTTTCTTTGTCACGAGTTAAAACCACATTAAAATTTTGTTTTTTCAAGAGTTCTTTAAGCTGCAGAGCAATTGCCAGATTTATGGGGCTTTCAGTAACTCCAGTTTCCTCATGGACCGCACCTTTATCTATGGTGCCATGTCCCGGGTCAATGGCTACAGTCTGACCTGCAATGAACAATTTAAATGCAGGCAATGATCGTGTTATAAAAATATTGTAGCTAAGCCCCATGATAATAATGACAAAAATAAGTGTTGCGACACGAAACTTTTGGTTTGCAAACAAGTGATTCACCCACCTTTATTTCTTTGTTATCTATTTTTTAAAAACAACTATTTAGCTTATTCCCGATTATACTATAAAAACCCTACCGTTAAATTTTTATTCAAATATTATAAATTTAGAAGTATTGAATAGCTGCTGAAAGAAATATTTAAAATAATAGCAAAGCTAATTTTAAATATATATAAATTGCAGTCAAATATTATGAAAATTTAGATGTGTATTAAAACAGAAAAATGAGGTATTGTTATATTTGCCAATAATGGGTAAAATATAGACAAACCTGTTCAATAGAATTTCAAATAGAATAGGGGAGATGTATGTGCCTTTAAATGAACAATTGTTGGAATTTATGAAGGAAAAAGCGTATAAACCTATGACCGAAGGGGAACTTATTTCAGCATTGAATATTGATAGAAGTGAAATAGACCTCCTTATAAAAACCCTTGATTATATGGAAAAAACCGGAATGGTGGTAAAAAACCGCAGGGGAAGATATGGTGTTCCGGAAAAAATGAATTTGATAGTAGGTCAATTGGAATGCCATCCTGGAGGATTCGCTTTTTTAGTGCCTAATAACACAGAACAGGAAGATATTTATATCAGTCGCGAAGATATGAATGGTGCAATGCACGGTGACTTGGTCTTGGTTCGGCCTAAAATACCGGCAGACAGGACTTTGAAAACACAGGGCGAGGTCATCCGCATCTTAAAACGAGCTAATAAAAAAATTGTTGGGACTGTAGAAAAAGGTAAGCAATTTTCTTTTGTAATACCAGATGATAAAAGATTATTCTACGATGTATTTATTCCAAAAGAAAAAGCGAAAGGTGCAAAAACAGGGCATAAGGTTGTTGCCCAGATTACGGAGTGGCCGGGTAAGCGTAGAAATCCAGCAGGAGAGATAGTAGAAATATTAGGTCATCAAGACGAACCCGGTATTGATGTTTTATCTATAATAAAGAAGTACGACCTTCCTCTAGAATTTCCGCCAAAGGTTATGAAACAGTTAGAACAAATTCCTGATGAAGTAAGAGAGCAAGATTTAAGAGGCAGAAAGGATTTTAGAAACTTAAAAACTGTGACCATTGATGGTGAAGATGCTAAAGATTTGGATGATGCGGTTTCTATTGAAAAAACTAATGATGGTTATAGACTGGGAGTTCACATTGCTGATGTGAGTTATTACGTAAAGGAAAAAAGCCCTTTGGATACAGAGGCTTTGAAAAGAGGTTGCAGCGTTTATTTGGTAGATAGAGTAATTCCTATGCTGCCACCAAAACTTTCCAATGGTATATGTAGTCTTAATCCTCAAGTAGACCGACTTACCATGAGTGTAATAATTGATTTTGACGAAAATGCCGATGTTAAGAGTTACAAAATAACGCCAGGAGTTATTAAAACCTGTGAAAGAATGACATATACTCAAGTAAATAAAATTTTGGAAGAAAAAGATCCGGAAGTTGTGAAACGATTTGATTACTTGGTAGATGACTTAACTTTAATGGAGCAGTTAGCAGAAAAATTAACACAGAAACGATTTGCAAGAGGAAGTCTAGATTTTGATTTAGATGAAACTAAGGTTATTCTTGATGATCAGGGGCGGCCAATCGATGTAGTAAAAGAAGAGAGACGAATATCAAACCGCATTATAGAAGAATTTATGATTGCAGCTAATGAAATAGTGGCAGAGCATATGTTCTGGCTGAAAGTACCTTTTATTTACAGAGTTCATGAAGTACCGGATGATGAAAAAATTATTGCTCTACGAGAATTTCTCTACAATCTCGGCTACACCATAAAAGGAACGAACAACATAAAACCCAAATCTCTACAGCAAATCTTGGAAAAGGCAAAAGGTAAGCCTGAACAACGTTTGATAAATACAATGCTGCTGAGATCTTTGAAACGAGCCCAATATAGTGAGATGAATTTAGGCCATTTTGGTCTTGCATCACCTTATTATACTCATTTTACTGCTCCCATACGGCGCTACCCGGATCTTGCAATACACAGGATTTTACGGGAACAACAAGAAAATAAACTTGATTTAAAGCGTCAGAAAAAGCTAGGTAAACTTGTAGAAAAAATAGCTAAAATATCTTCTGAGCGTGAGCGTATCGCTGAGGAAGCAGAAAGAGAATCCGTTAATTTGAAAATTGCTGAATATATGTCTACAAAAATTGGACAGGTGTATGATGATGCTATTATTTCCGGAGTTACACCTTTTGGTATTTTCGTTGAACTGGACAACACCATAGAAGGCCTTGTGCACGTAAGCAATATTGAAGACGATTACTATCATTTTAATGAAAAAACCATGATATTATACGGTGAACGGACAGGCAGAACTTTTCGAATAGGTGATATTGTGAAAGTCAAGGTGTACAAAGTAAATGTCGCTGAAAGGCAAATAGATTTTGTGCTAGCAGACTGATAAGAGAAAGGGAAATTATAACAGAAAGATATATAAATGCAATAGTAGCAAGTGACATATTTAGTGCAATATAATAAGCAATTGTGTAAAGAAATCAGACAGGCAGAAGGTTTGGGTCCTGCCGTTTCAGCTAAAAACTTACAGCATCGGGAAACCGGTGCTTTTATTATACAAAAAGACAGGCTTTTGATTACGGCCTGTCTTGAATGCCGACTTTTTTTTAAGCGTTGTTTGCGATACTCAAACTTTTTTATAATTAATTAAGTCTTAACAAGCTTTTTTTATTTACAAAGCTAAGATATAAAACAAACTCAATTCAGAAGTAGATGGTGGTATGGATGAAGTAAAGGTAAAAGCAAAACAAGATTATATAGATTAGTCAACCCAGAAGTTAAATAATGGCCAACTAAACCATAAAAGCATTTCATTTTATACCGAAGTTGATGCTCTTTTATTGTGAAAAATAGGTGACAAAAAATTACACCAGCCTAGAAAGGGGTATCTTTGTCTTAAAATGTAAAAATAAGGGTACACGCATTTAAGAATCAACCGGCAGGATTTGTCAATTTCTTTGTTGTATTATAAAATAAGAGCGAAAAAACAAGGGAGGACAATCTTATGTTAAAAAGATCAATCAATTTGGCATTTGTTGTCATACTTTTGTCAATCTTTGTCATGACCGTAGCCGATATACGACGAGCTTTTAAAATGGGAGCTTCCCTTTAAAGGATACAGTGATGACAGGATAAAGGACAGCGCTATTACCAGAGGACAGGTTGCAAGAGTTGCTGCGGCAAAGAATGGATTTAACCTTAACGAACGTCAGGCAATTTACTACATGTATGAAAACGACCTGTCAAGCGGCATGATACCCGGCAGGCTCACCTTTGAGTCCTATGAAGTGGATAAACCTCTCCAGCGTGATCAGGTAACCCAGTTCATAAAACTTTTAAACAACAAGGGTATAACCACCTTCATGGGCAAGCCTTCCGAAAAAGGGGGTACTGCGGCAAACGAGATAGTTGGAATAGTAGATGTTCCCCCATCCAACGTCGTCATAACCGATGATATGTTCGATGAGCTTGCAAAGGATAAGGGCACAGAAAATCCCACTAAAAGCGAAATTGTAATTTTAAACAAAGACGAAATCAGGGAAATTATAGATTTACAAAAAACATCTATTACAGTAAGCCGGAAAAAGCATGAACGGGCGTTTAGAATTTCTGTTGGCGGAGGCAGAGATAACGCTATGCAAATCAAGACAAATCGTTTCGACGAATTATTCCTAAAGCGGTAATAATCGATGAGGACTAAAATAAAAAGAAGGACAACGATATTCCTAGTAAAACTTTTAAATAAGTATGATAGGTAGCAAATGTCCCAACTAAGTTCTCACATTAATTCTACTTTACATAATAAAATGTGCAGCGTCATTGAAGATTTTATGGAATTTAAAAGTGCTAGGAAAGTATTTTACATTTAACATCAATCTTTTCGTACAAGATTGATTTTGTATCTAAATACGATTTCTATGGATCTTTAGCCCAATCTGCTTTAGATTATTTGAGAGGTGGAGAAAAAACGGAAGACGTTAAAGGCCTATTACTTCATGTGCTGAACACATCGAAAGAAATAGCGAAACTGCCAGAAGATATCTCGTTACCCTTTTTTGCGTACGGGATATTTAAGCCAGGCCAGCTTTGTTTTTCGCGTATAAGAGGACTTGTATCAGATGTCGCTAAGGCATCGTTTCACGGCTTATTGAAAGAGAGATGGGATTCCACCTTTGATTGAATCCAATTATTCAAATAACTGACTTCCTGAGGAGGTTATATTATGGATAAAGAATACCGAATCAAAAAAATGACGGAAGCATGGGAGATTTTAATAAAGGAGTTTTCAGTGGCTGATAAAAAACAATTTTTTAAGCGAAGAAGCAATTTCTATATTAAGGGAATGGGAGAAATACCCGAATGCTGATTTATGGATATGATGTGTATAATGGGTAAACGTGGAAATTGCTGATTAGAGGAATTATGTGAGTACCAGAACCCACGTGAGCTAGCCTCAAAGCAACTATAGTTAAGTAAGAAAATATCGAAAGGTGATGATAAATGTGTTGCGTCAAGCATTATATCCCATCTTCATTCTTGAAAGAGCATCACTTTTCAGCTGAATCTATTGCGACAAAATATAGTATGTCCCTTGCTGCAATCTATAGCTGGAAAAAAGCTGCAAAGAATAGGGAGTTATTGAGGTTTAAACCAGGCATTTATTATAGATGGTCGTATGCTTGGCATCCTGTGGTTGTTAGGCAGTGATGATGGAGATAGGTTTATCGCAAGACAGTATCCTTGTGGCCACATTGACCATAGGGAGTTGGTGAACTGCTAGGAGGTTTTAAAAATGCTTTGGCATACACATGTTGTTATAGGAGCGGTAGCAGGCATAATTACTGCTCCGACAACAGGTAAGGAAATGATAATTGCTACTTGTATCAGCAGTGTAGCAGCTCTTTTCCCGGATATTGATGCACCATACTCTAAGATAGGAAGAAAATGGCCAGTTGCATCAAGGGCGGTTAATCTTTTTTTTGGACATAGAGGAGTAATGCACTCATTAATAGGATGTGTAGCAGTGCTGTTTTCATTTAAAGCAGTGTTACCTGTTTCCATGCAGTACCTAAGTCGTTATATAGGTGCAGGGTATATCTCGCACATATTGGCAGATATGCTTAATCCTGCAGGAGTTCCGCTTTTATGGCCTATTAAAAAAAGGTTTAGGGTTCCTTTAATAAGAACTGGGAGCTTTGCGGAAAAGATGCTGTTTGCTGTTATGGCTATTTTTATTTTTGCAAAAATAGAACAAATATTCGCTTTTTAATGCATACAAGGGGAATAACAATAAATATTTCAAAAAAAGGAAATAATACGTCTACAACTATTTGTACTATTTTGTAGTTCCCTCGGAGGTCCAAGAAGTGTACGAACCTAACAAGGGAACTAGATATTCTCATTACAAATGAAGACATAGACTCTTTCTTCTCAGCCCACTTAAAAAGTTGAGAGCAATCAACCAAGCTGAACTAGTAACACCGCCAAAAGTGACGAAAAAAGAAGAGCAGTCGATAAACTCGACACGCTCCCATATAATAAAATAAACCCGTTGCAGTACGGGTTGCATTACAAGACTAAAATTGACAATTGACGATTATTAAAAAGACTTTTTTGACTAATTTTTGGTAGCCATAGGGGGATTCGAACCCCCGTTACCGCCGTGAGAGGGCGGCGTCCTGAACCCCTAGACGATATGGCCATGGCTGCGGGACCAGGATTCGAACCTGGACAACATGATCCAGAGTCATGGGTGCTACCGTTACACAATCCCGCATCATTGCTAAGCCCAGATTAGCTTATTATATTTTTGCCAAGTGATTAAAACCACTTGTTTTCTGTATTCATCGGCTTTGCAATTATAGATTATAAAGGATTAGTCATTATATGTCAAGTGCGAGAAATGCATGAGTTTAAAATACTTTATCATGTGTTAAGTCATTAAATTGCTGCATCAAAATCAATGCCCACATGTGCTGCAATTGCCTCCGCTGCAAGAACTGCAGGATGTGCCTGTGCTGCTCGCATTACTTTTCCTCGTAAAAAGGAAACCGGTGAAAAGCTGCTTTACCTCACCATTACATTCTGGACAGCAAACATTATCCTTATCTTTAATGCTGACAAATTCACTAAAACGATTACCACATTTTCGGCATTCAAAATCAAATGTTGGCATTTTTCTTCCCTTCCTCAAACATGTTATCATTAAAAAATAGTAGCATTATAACTATGATTTACTGCAAATTTAAGGAAAGCACATCTCTCCTGCAGCTAAATCATAGTTTATGCTTTATTAAACTCTTTGAAGGCCTTTTCTATTTCTCTTGCAGCATCTCTATGCTTTGCATCTTCACGTTTATCATATAGAGCCTTACCTTTAGCCAAGGCTAATTCAACCTTAACAAGTCCCCGCTCGTTTAAGTATAATCTAAGTGGGATGAGAGTCAGGCCTTTTTCTTTAACCTGCCCAAAAAGTCGGTTAATTTGTTTTTTATGCATTAACAGCTTTCGTGTTCTTAAAGGGTCTTTGTTAAAAATATTACCCTTTTCATATGGGCTTATATGCATATTATATAGATATATTTCGCCATTTTCAATTCTTGCAAAACTATCTTTGAGATTGCATTTTCCCTCACGCACAGATTTTACTTCAGTACCTGTAAGAGCAATGCCTGCTTCAAAAGTTTCTAATATATGATAGTCATGCCTTGCTTTTCGATTCACGACAAGGTCTCGAGATTTTTTTTCCAATATCCAAACCCCCGTTTGTTGGAAATTCTAAACTCTAAAGTTGTACTATACTAATTATATCATATATCATTAAAAGCTCATATACTAGATATTTCCTAAAATCGAGGGCCAAAGTATTGATAATAATAACACTTTATCATGCCATTATATAATTTTCGGTTTTTATCTGCAATTTTTCCGAAGTGGTTTTGGAAGTCTTCATGTGGTGTGAGTATGTATTTTGACCATGTATCAAATTGTTTGAAGGCTTTTCCCATTTGCTTGTAGATTTGCTCTACTTCATGTTTTTCACCCATACGCTCACCATACGGTGGATTGCATATAATACAACCATAGTCTCCAAAGGGCTTGATGTCCTTTACAGCCACATTTTCAAAAGTAATATATTCATCAACATTTGCCTTATAGGCATTTTCCTTAGAAAGCTTTACTGATTCTTTATCAATATCCGAACCCCTAATTTCCAGCTTTTCTTTCTTTATCAGTGAATGAGCCTCATTTCTTGCATCCCACCACATTTTCTTAGGTATTTGCGGCCAGCCCTGTGATACAAATTCACGATCCAAACCCGGTGCGATATTTGCTCCAATAAGTGCGGCTTCAATGGGGATTGTTCCCGAACCGCAAAACGGGTCAAGCAGCGGCCTATCACTTCTCCATCTGCTTAGCAGTATCATTGCGGCTGCCAGAGTCTCCCGAAGTGGTGCTATGTTGGCCTTTTCCCTATAGCCTCTTTTATGCAGCCCCGGACCGCTAGTATCTATCATGAGCGTAACTTTGTCTTTCATTAGAGAAAATTGTATCTGATAAAGGGGTCCGGTTTCATCAAACCAACTTTTCTTATATTTATTTTTTAATTTTTCTACAACAGCTTTCTTTATTATTGACTGGCAGTCAGGAACGCTGTAAAGTTTTGATTTTAAGGAGTAGCCCTTTACGGGGAAAGCTCCATCTTCCGGTATCCACTCATCCCATGGAAGAGATTTTGTATTCTCAAAGAGTTCGTCATAAGTTGTGGCAGAAAACTCGCCTATCTTTACTAAAATTCTTTCGGCAGAGCGTATCCAAAGGTTTGAACGGCAAATCGCCTGCTTGTCACCTATAAAGGTAACCCTGCCGTCTTCCACTGTTACATTACTATATCCCAATCTCCTTAATTCATTTGCAGTGACTGATTCTATACCGAAGAGGGTAGGAGCTATAAGTTTAATCGGTGTCATTTTAAACCTCCGTCTATTACTTAAATTATAATGTATGATAAACTTATTATACCAAATTAAAGACTTTAAGCTACATATTGCTGTTCGATTCGATATATAATACTGAAAAATCAAACCTCTTCTGATATAATAGTTTTGTTAAAGAATAAAAAACAACAGATTAATTATAAATACTAATAAAATTGGAGGTAAAAACTTGAAGTTAATATTTTGTGGTGGAGCACAAGAAGTAGGAGCTTCCTGCTATCTTGTGACAATAGACGGAAAAAATATTTTATTGGACTGCGGTATACGGCTTACTTCATCAAAGGATACCCTTCCGGATTTTAGGCTAATTCAAGAAAACGGTGGTATTGATGCTATTATAATAAGCCATGCCCATACAGATCATACAGGTGCTCTCCCGGCCATAAGCCGTCAATTTCCTAACGCACTTATATACATGACTCATATGTCTAAAGACCTTACAAGAGTTCTTTTATATGACAGTCTAAAAATAATGGAAAGAGAACCAGAAATTCCCATATATGCAGAAAATCATGTACAGGAAATGCTGGGTAGGACCGTTTGTTTTTCACCAAATTTTAGCTTTAAATTGTTTAGTGACAGTAATATTACTGCTACCTTTTACAGTGCAGGCCATATAGCAGGTGCGGCGTCTATTTATATAGTTGGTTCTGAAGGCAGTTTGTTTTATTCTGGAGATATTTCTGGATTTAGGCAAAATACGATAGAAGGGGCTACCGTTCCTAAACTTAGGCCTGATGTGGCTATTTTTGAATCTACATACGGAGACAAGCTTCATGCTAACCGCCAAGTAGAAGAACAAAGACTTATTGAATCTATAAATGAAGTGATAATCAACGGAGGGAAGGTTTTGGTTCCTGCCTTTGCATTGGGAAGGGCGCAGGAAGTGATTCTGATATTAAAAAAAGCTATGAACAGAGGGCAGTTGCTTTCGTGTCCAATTTACGTCGATGGTATGGTGAAGGATATTTGTCGGATTTATAAGCTTAACCCAAATTATTTAAGATCAAATTTGGCAAAAAAAGTATTTAGAGGAGTGGATATCTTTTATGATGACAATGTATCCCCTGTGGCCAACCCTGAATTTCGTAAAGAAATCTTAGAATCAAAAAATCCATGTGTTATTATTGCCAGTTCAGGTATGTTAACCGGCGGACCTAGTCAAATGTATGCCCAAAGTTTAGCAACTAATGAAAACAATTTAATTGCCGTAACCGGGTATCAGGATGAAGAATCACCGGGAAGAGATTTGTTAAAAATCATTGAAACTGATGATGATGCTGATAAAAAGCAGGACAGAACTATTAAATTAGGAGAGCGAGAGATTAGTGTAAAATGCCGTGTAGGCAAGTTTGGTCTTTCAGCTCATGCCGATAAGATGGAAATATTAAATATTGCTAATAACTTATACCCGCGGAGGATATTTTTAGTCCACGGCAATCCTGAAGCTATAAACAGTCTTGGCAAGGAAATACAAAAGGATATTAACGGATTTATATATGCGCCCCGGAACGGAGAACAATATGAAATAAATATAAAAAAACCTCGAAAACAAAGAGGTATGGCGAAATACCCTAATATGAAACGTAATGAACCTCTAAATCAGGAAAGTATAAAAGAATTATGGGAATTCATAAAAGACAATTTAGGCACAGAAACTGCTCTTTCCGCAGAAGAACTTATGGAAATTTGGGGGTATGAGCAGGACGTATTAGAAGTAAAGGAAATACTAAACAACTCTCCGTACTTTGAACCGAACCCACGTCGTATGTTTCTATATCATGCTGTAAAGGAAAGCGAAATAGAGAAGCTGAGCGAGCCTAAAGTGATGGAAGTCAATGAAATGCTGCAATTGGCAGATGAGTTTTTCGGCTACGAATCAGGTCTGTATAAAAAAGGTGCAAGATTTGATGATAAAATCGCATTACTATATTTTAACTTTCCGGATATTGCCAAGACAAAGTATTATAGTAAGATTAAAGAATTTGAGGTGCATACGGGTTGGCGTGTTGAAATAAATGAAAATGTAAACAAATCTGCCATTGATGAGATTGTTTATAATTTATTTCCTGCAGATGTGACAATAAATAAAATATCGTATATGCCTCACTCTGGCAAAGTAAAAGTTTTTGCAGAAGGCGAATTGCCTGATGGCAAAATGCTGTCTGATAAATTTAAAGAAATAACAGGCTTATCCTTAGCAGTAAATGAGGAAGATGAAACCAATCTTAATATACTTGCTGACACAAATATAAACCAAATGGAGCAAAATGAGGCTCTAAGGCATATAGATGAAAAATTTTATGCGCAACCACACAGACCTTATAAAAAAAGCATAAAAGTAACAAGCAATGGTGTGAAATACATCGAACTTTCATTTATATCAAAACCCATTGGTGAAAAATATAGTAATGTAATTAAAGAGTTGGAAAGAGAAACCGGCTATTCAATAACCGTAAGCGACTCCTGCAACCAAATAGAAATAATCAATATTACAAAACGCCTCATAAATGAAAAAGGTATTAAAGCAAAGAGAAATCCGAGTGTATTTCTCGATAAAATGTCTGTACAATTGGTAGTAGCTCAAGATATAGATGACTTAATAAAAAAAGAAATTGAAAAACAGTTTTTAGATATGACAGGATTAATTCTGGAAATTAAATAAAAGTAAGATGAAGCCTTAAAAAATATTAAGGAAGTAATAGAACTGTGTATTGATGATGAGGAAAATCTGGTTGGCGTATAATTATATAAATTTTCCAAGGTTAAAGCTAATAAACTCTTAAATGATGGTACAAACCGTCATTTTTTTTTATAAATTTGGGAACTAATATACTTAGAATTAAAATGAAAGGAAGGTAGATTGTAGTGGGACCAGCTTTGGATATCAGAAATCTTGTAATTCACAATCTTTCAGGAAGTAGTCGGGAGGAGATTGAAGGCTATATCCAAGAAACTATTGATACAAGAGAGGAAGAGGCACTGCCTGGGATGGGAATTCTTTTTGAGATTGTATGGGACAAATCCGATGCAACTGAGAAAAACACCATGATGGATAAAATAATGCAAGGCATACAAACTACTGAGATGTAGTAAACTGAAAAATCGGGGCTTTCCCCGATTTTTCAGTTTACTAAGCTTGAAAACCAACTTTTAATAAGATAAGCTATTGGTAGATATTATCAGAATTAGAAAGTTGGAGACTGAAGTTGAAAAAGGAATTAAAAGAAGTTTCAAAAAATTGTTATATTTTATCTTCCGGAAAAGACAAAGTCGATATTCATGTGTATTTAAATCGACAACTTTTTGAAGAATTTGTTGAAGATGAAGCCCTTAACCAGCTGTACAATGCCTCTCTTTTGCCAGGTGTAGTAAGCCCTATTATTGGCATGCCTGATATACATACAGGATATGGATTACCTATCGGTGGTGTTATGGCGACTGATTATGAAGTGGGTGTAGTATCGGCAGGAGCAGTCGGTATGGATATAAACTGTGGTGTTCGCTTAATTACTTCAAAGATACCGGCCGAAGAAATAAACAAAAGTATTTTAACAAAGTTATTAAAGGCAATTTCAAAGAGAGTGCCTTTGGGAGTAGGCAAATCCAGTGAATTAAAAGTCTTAAAAAAACCAAACCTTGAAGGTATTGCTTATGAAGGGGTTGAACATTATATAAAAAAAGGTTTTGGTAGAATTGCTGATTTAGACAGAATTGAAGACCACGGCTGTATAAAAGGGGCAAACCTTTCGGCTGTTCCCAATTCTGCATTAAAACGTACAGACCAGTTAGCAACCATAGGAGGTGGTAACCACTTTATAGAAATAGGGAGAATAGGAAGTGTCTTTGATGAAGAATTGGCATCAAAATGGGGTTTAAATAAGCAACATATATATGTAATGATTCATACTGGCAGTCGAGGCTTTGGACATCAAATTTGTTGCGATTACTCCACAATTATGTGGGAAAACTCGGATAAAAATAAAACAAGAGCCCCACAAAAAGGCTTGGCATGTGCGCCGATTTCATCGAGAGATGGTCAGAATTACTTACAGGCCATGGCCTGCGCAGCGAATTATGCTTTTACCAACAGGCAGATAATAACCCATTTTGTTAGGGAAGCATTTGTTGAGGTAATAAAAAAACCAGAAGCAGATTTGGGATTGGATTTGTTATATGATGTGGCCCACAATATTGCCAAGAAGGAAAAATATAATAAATGGCTTTTAGTACATAGAAAAGGGGCAACAAGGGCTCTACCGGCCGGGCATGAGGACAACCCTGCTTGTTATAGAGAAACCGGTCATCCTGCTATCATTCCTGGCAGCATGGGAACCGGGTCTTATGTTGTAATAGGGACTCCTGAGATAGAAAAGACTTTTTGTTCTGTGAATCATGGTGCAGGAAGGGTAATGTCAAGAAAACAAGCCAGATCGGAATTTACTAGGGAAGGTTTACTGAATCAGATGGGCCATGTGGTCGTCATTGCCAAGGATATTAAATCTTTACTTGATGAAGCACCTTTGGCATACAAGGACATTGATAATGTTGTATATACTCTGGTAGAGGCTGGCCTCACTAAACCCATAGTAAAACTTAAACCAATGGGGGTACTTAAGGGTGAAGGAAATGAAGCCTAATAAAGCCTTAGACTGTTAAACGAATTTTGTATTTTTTAGGCGGCTATTTTAAAGGCCAAGTCGGTAAAAGAAAATAGGTGCTCCAAATGTTAACCATAATCCAATACTGAAATATCTTAGCATACGACAAAAATTATAAGGCGGCAAAATTAACTGCAAACCCTCATATATCAATAAAAAACCAATAATACCTATCAGGTATTTTATAAATGTTTTAATCCTGGTTTTACATTTTGGCTCAAAACCTATAAAGTAATTTTCCCAAACATATCCTAACCAGCTACCCGATAGCATTCCTGTGTAAATAAAATTATCTTCATAAGGAAATAAACAAACTAGTATAATTGGCACAATAATGGAGAGCACTGTATTGTAAATCAGCGGTATGGGCTTACATATTCTTGATATCCACACGAAAACGGAAGATATGGATAAGCCCAAAATTATGCCTATTAAAACATCTAAAGGCCAATGGACACCAAGATACAGTCTCGAAAGGCTGACCAAAAAAATAACCGTAGTTCCAAGTATATAAACCCATCGACGGTGGTAGCATTTCATAATAACTCCCCAAAATGTGGATGTTCCTTGCGCATGTCCGCTGGGGAAAGAAAAGCCCCCGGCAGAGATAACGAATAAACTTCTTATACCCGGATATCCTATTGGTCGTGCAAGAGTGACAACTTCTTTTAATGATACATTAATGTACATTGAAAATAGCAATGATGCAATTAAGGTTATTCCGGTTTTTTTATTAATATTCCAGTAAAATATAGGAATCATAAGATAATAGAATAGACTGCTTCCCAGGTTCGTGACTGCAATAAAAAAGGTATCAAGTATTGGATTGCTAAAGGACTGAATAATTTTAATAATTTCGGCTTGCAGTTCCATGACTTACCTCCGCCTTTTGTTATTTCTTATAACTTCTCTTTTTTAGCAAGAGTTCCTTCTTTACAATAATATAAAATATCTTGCCGAAGAAATCATTTGAAGATATAATCATAATTAAAAAATCAATTAATTTAATTTATGGGAGGAGATTTTTTGGACTATCAGAAATATGTAACACAGCGAGCAAAGGATATTGAAATTTCAACAATACGTTATTTTTTTAATATGGTAAACGAAGTAGAAGGAGCAATTTCTCTATGTATTGGTGAACCTGATTTTACAACACCAGCTCATATAAATCAAGCTGCTGTCGAGGCTCTTAAACAGGGTCATACCTTCTATACTCCTAATGCAGGTTTGCTTGAACTCAGACAAGAAATATCAAAGTACTTAGAAAATCGATACAAAATAGGCTATAACCCCGAAACGGAAATTATTGTTACCATAGGAGCAAGTCAAGCCATCGATGTTGTTATAAGAACATTGGTAGAGCAAGGTGATGAAGTATTAATTCCCCAGCCTTCTTTTGTGGCTTATAAACCTTGTACTATTTTAGCCGGGGGTAAACCGGTTTATGTGCCTACATATCAAGAAGATGATTTTGCGCTAAGAGCCGATATACTGGAAAAGTATATTACCGACAGAACAAAATTGTTAATTCTGCCATACCCGAACAATCCTACCGGAGCAGTAATGACTAAAGAAGCATTGGAAGAGTTAGCTCCGATTATAAAGAAATATGATTTAATTGTGGCTGCAGATGAAATTTATTCAGAACTTACTTATGGCGTGAATCATACGCCTTTTGCAGGGATTCCCGATATGTGGGAGAGAACGGTTACTATAAACGGATTTTCTAAATCCTATGCTATGACGGGATGGAGGTTGGGGTATGTTGCAGCGCCGGAGGGCCTGACTAAGGAGATGCTGAAGGTTCATCAGTATAATGTAACCTGTGCGGCAACCATGGGTCAGTATGCTGCAATAGAGGCCTTGAGGAACGGTGATGCAGATATTGTAAATATGCGAATGGAATATGATAAAAGGAGAAAATTTTTATATGAAAGCTTGAGCAATATGGGACTTGATTGCTTTGAACCCAAAGGAGCATTTTATGTATTCCCTTCAATTAAAAAAACAGGTCTTTCTTCAGAGGAATTTGCCCAAAGACTTTTATGGGAAGGCAAAGTTGCAGTTGTCCCAGGCAGTTCATTTGGCGAAAACGGTCAAGGTTTTGTGAGGATGGCTTATGCTACTTCGATGGAAAACCTAGAAGAGGCAGTACAAAGGATAAGAGCTTTTTTAAATAAACTCTAATATTCCGGCGGACTGCCCAATCTAATACGACCTAAAACCGCACGATATTATAAATATTTATAAAAATGTTCGTAAAAAGTATTGCTAAATAAAGTGGCCTATGTTAATATGTAATTATCAAAATTCAATGATACTGCAAAGTTTTACAATGCTGTAACAGAGAATACCTAAAAAACCAATGGTATTGTCTGCTGCAAAATACAAATAAAATGATAAAAGGAGAGTCGGGCGTATGTTTTTGGCAAAAGTATTTACTTTCCCCAAGACTGGAGTGCTGGATCCGCAAGGCAGCGCAATAAAAGCAACTGTTTCAAATATTGGATTTAAGGATATTCAAGATATACAAACGGGCAAGTATTATGAGGTAAGAATTAATGCTTGTGATGTAGCTAAAGCAAAGGAAATAATGAAGGAATTATGTGAAAAAGTTTTAGTAAATCCTGTAGTTGAAGATTACAAATTTGAAATAATGGAGGTTTGAACATGAATTGTGCGGTGATACAGTTTGCCGGAAGTGGTGGCGATGGTGATTGTTATCATGTTTGTAAAAATATTTTAGGCCAACCTGTGGAATACATTTTTCACAAAGAAACTTTTGCCGCTCAAGACTTTGATCTAATCATTCTTCCAGGCGGAGCATCTCATGGTGATTATCTGCGCCCGGGAGCGCTGGCAGCTCGTTCAAAAGTCATTAAATCCGTAATAGATGCTGCCAATGCCGGAAAGTACATATTGGGTATAGGCAATGGATTTCAAATATTATTAGAAGCTGGCCTTTTGCCCGGAACAATGCTAATCAATAAAGACCTGAAATTTTATTCTGAGGATATTTTTGTCCGGGTTGAAAATAACGCTACTCCTTTTACTAATCTTTACAAAAATGGCGAAGTAATTCGCTTAACTGTTGCATGCAAATATGGCAACTATTATGCTGATAAAAAGACAATGGAACAACTAAAGACACAAAATAAAATAGTTTTGACGTACTGTGATATAAACGGAAACGCAGCGGAGGCGTCGAATCCTTTGGGTTCAATGGAAAACATAGCAGCTATAGCAAACCAAGAAGGTAATATATTGGGTCTGATGCCTCATCCGGAGAGATGTGCCGAAGAAATTCTCGGTAACACCGATGGAATAAGAATGTTTCAGTCTATTCTGCAGTATGTAGAAGGAGGTAAAATCCATGACTGCTCGAGAAGAAGCTAAGAAGTTAGGCTTGACTGATTTAGAATTTGACGAAATATTAAAAATTCTGGGCAGGGAACCTAATTATTTGGAACTGAGTCTTTACAGTGTTATGTGGTCAGAACACTGCAGTTATAAGAATTCAAAGCCTGTATTGAAGCGGTTTCCGACTCAAGGTCCACAGGTACTGCAAGGTCCTGGTGAAAACGCTGGAATAGTTGACATTGGAGATAATTTAGCAGTTGCTATGAAGGTTGAAAGCCACAATCATCCTTCAGCGGTTGACCCTTATCAGGGAGCAGCTACAGGTGCAGGAGGTATGATTCGGGATATTTTTACTATGGGTGCAAGACCGATTGCTCTCTTAAATTCTCTTCGCTTTGGATGTCTTTGCGATGATCGGACACAGTATTTATTTGAAGAAGCAGTTGCTGGAATTGGCGATTACGGAAATGCTATGGGTATTCCAACGGTCGGCGGTGAGGTCTACTTTGACGATTCATATAAAGAGAATCCCTTGGTTA
Source organism: Tepidanaerobacter sp. EBM-38 (assembly GCA_001896545.1). Classification (GTDB taxonomy): domain Bacteria; phylum Bacillota; class Thermosediminibacteria; order Thermosediminibacterales; family Tepidanaerobacteraceae; genus Tepidanaerobacter. Next base: position 43,978 of record MPOT01000057.1, read on the forward strand.
ATGCCATGTGTGTTGGAATAATTAAACATGACAAGATTGTTCGTGGAAAAGCAGCAGGAGTAGGCAATTCTGTAATGGTGGTTGGTGCTGCTACAGGACGTGATGGCATGCACGGAGCAAGTTTTGCCTCAGGGGAGCTCTCGGATGACAATCCGGATCAGGGTTCTCCGATGCAAGTTGGTGACCCGTTTAAGGAAAAACAACTGATGGAAGCCTGTCTTGAACTGCTACAAAATGATTGGGTAGTCGGCGTTCAGGATATGGGAGCCGCAGGAGTAGTTTCCTCTACATGCGAAACTGCTGCCCGAGCAGGAAGCGGAATAGAACTCGATGTTGCTTTGGTTCCTCAAAGAGATAAGGACATGAAACCTCATGAAATTATGATATCTGAATCTCAGGAACGAATGTTGGTAATTGTGGAGAAAGGCCATGAGGATGATGTAAAGAAAATCTTTAAAAAATGGGATTTAGATGCTGTAAAATTTGGAACGGTTACCGATGATGGAATGCTGAGAATATTAGAAAACGGGAAGGTTGTAGGTGAAGTCCCAGCCGCATCACTGGCTGAAGGTGTACCTATTGTCAAACGAGAAAGTAAAAGGCCGGTATATATGGATAAACTTCAAATTGATTTTTCGAAAATCCCGGTAACTGATGATTTAAATGAAGTATTGTTTAAACTGCTTGATTCACCTAATATTGCCAGTAAAGCTATAGTATACCGCCAATTTGACCAGACTATAGGTACGAATACCGTAGTTGCACCAGGGTCAGATGCTGCAGTTATTAGAATAAAAGGGACAAAAAAGGGAATCGCAGTTTCTGTTGACGGTAACGGTTATTATTGCTACCTTGACCCATATGAGGGAGGTAAACAGATAGTAGCAGAAGCTGCCAGAAATCTGGTGGTAAGTGGCGCAAAACCTTTAGCACTTACTGATGGTCTCAACTTTGGCAATCCTGAAAAACCAGAGGTTTATTACCAATTTGAAAAATGTGTCGATGGCATATCAGAAGTTTCCAAGAAGTTGAATATTCCAGTTATAAGCGGTAATGTCAGCTTTTATAATGAAGGAAAGTTCAGTGCCGTATATCCCACACCAATAGTAGGAATGGTGGGAGTTTTAGATGATGTAAATAAACATTGCACGATGAATTTTAAGAAACAGGGTGATTTGGTAGTCCTTCTTGGTGAGAATACTGATGAATTAGGAGGATCTACTTATTTGCAGGAAGTATTAAACATTACTGCAGGTCCTGCACCCAGGCTTGATATTGAATTAGAGAAGAAAGTGCAAACCTGTTGTTTAAAAGCCATTGAATTAGGGCTTGTCAATTCTGCCCATGATGTTGTTCAAGGCGGTTTGGCTGTTGCATTGGCCGAATGCTGCATAGCAGGGAATCTCGGCTTTTCCGGAGAGATTGAAACCGATTTAAGACCGGATACGCTGCTCTTTGGAGAAGGTCAATCTAGAATAATATTAAGTTTACCAGAAGAAAATCTTTCTGTCTTAAATAAGCTTGCCAAAGAAATCGGTGTCAAAACAAGTGTGCTGGGATTTGTAAAATCCGGTGGTTTAAACATACAAGTGAAACAAAAAGAGCAAGTTGTTGGCAAGATAGAAGTATCAACAGAGAGAATAGCTGAAATATGGAATAATGCTATTAAACGGAGAATAGAAAAATGAGCGATAAACTAAAAGAAGCCTGCGGTGTTTTTGGTATATACAATCCACAAAAAGATGTTACTCTCGGGCGCAATATATTTTACGGTCTTTATGCACTGCAGCATCGAGGCCAGGAAAGCGCTGGAATTGCAGTAACTTCAGGCAGCGGTATAAAATATCATAAAGCAATGGGCTTAGTTTCTGAAGTGTTTAATGATGAGATACTAGACGAACTGTCTGGGCACATAGGTGTAGGTCATGTGAGATACTCAACCACGGAAGCCAACACTCTTATTAATTCTCAACCTCTTGTAGTTCGGTACAAAAAAGGTTCTTTAGCTGTAGCTCATAATGGCAATCTGGTAAATTCCCAGGAACTGCGTAGAGAGCTGGAAGAACGTGGAGTGGCTTTCCAGACTGAAATAGACAGTGAAGTAGTAGCTTTTTTAATTGCGCAGGAACATTCTGAAGATATTATAAAGGCAGCAGAAATCTGTATGGAGAAAATAAAAGGCTCCTATGCATTGGTTATTATGACAGAAGATACCTTAATAGGCATGCGGGATCCGCATGGTATCAGACCGCTGTGCCTGGGTAAGCAAGACGATTCATATATTCTTACATCAGAAAGCTGTGCATTGGATACTATTGATGCTAAATTTATCAGAGATGTAGAGCCCGGAGAAATAATTGTTATAAATAAGGATGGAGTAAAGAGTATCAAAAAGGATAAAGATAATTCAAGTTCGGCACTGTGTATTTTTGAATTTGTGTACTTTGCACGACCTGATAGTACCATTGATGGGAGCAATGTTCATATGGCTCGTTGGGAAGCGGGGAAGCTACTTGCAAAGGAGCATCCAGTTGAGGCTGATTTGGTCATAGGTGTGCCGGATTCAGGAACGGTATCTGCCATGGGCTATGCCGAAGCCGCCGGGATTCCATTTGGCATCGGGCTTATTAAAAATCGCTATGTTGGTAGGACTTTTATTAAAGCTACTCAGAGCTCAAGGGAAATTGGAGTTAAACTCAAGCTAAATGCTGTAAAGGAAGCCGTTCGCGGTAAACGCCTTATAATGGTCGATGATTCTATCGTGCGTGGCACCACCAGCGGTCTCATAGTTAAGGTTTTAAAAGAAGCTGGAGCTAAAGAAGTACATGTTCGCGTCAGTTCACCGCCGGTTATGCACTCTTGTTATTTTGGCATTGATACTTCCACTCGCAAAGAACTTATAGGCGCTCAACGGAAGATAGAAGAAATCAGGCAGTATATAGGAGCCGATAGCCTCGGATATTTGAGCTTAGACGGTCTGATGAAGGCTACAGGTTTTTCAGGTGAGAGATTTTGCACGGGATGTTTTTCGGGAGCATATCCGATTGAGGTTCCTCGTGAAGGAAAACGTTATGTATTTGAAAAACGTTAAATCTGAAAAAGGATGTGAGTTAAAATAAAAAGAGCCACTTATAAAGATGCCGGAGTGGATGTGGACGCGGGTAATCGAGCAGTCGAGCTCATAAAAGGCCATGTGCGTTCTACCTTCAGGCCTGGCGTGTTAGGAAATTTAGGAAGTTTTGGCGGCTTTTTTCAACTTGATGTCAAGAAATACCGAGAACCTGTGCTGGTTTCCGGCACTGATGGAGTCGGTACAAAGCTCAAGATAGCTTTTATGATGGACAAGCACGATACGATAGGTATCGACGGTGTAGCAATGTGTGTAAATGATATATTAGTTCACGGTGCGGAACCCTTATTTTTCCTGGATTACATTGCACTTGGAAAACTTGTTCCCGAAAAGGTTGCCGATATAGTTAAAGGTGTAGCTGATGGCTGTAAGATGGCCGGATGTGCACTTCTTGGCGGCGAAACAGCGGAGATGCCAGGAATGTATGATGAAGATGAGTATGATATTGCAGGCTTTGCTGTGGGAGTTGTGGATAAAACTAAAATCATTGATGGTTTATCTATAAAAAAAGATGATGTTGTTATTGGAATTGCATCATCAGGTCTTCACAGCAATGGTTATTCCTTAGCAAGGAAAGTATTGTTTGAGTTAGGTGGGCTTTCGCCGGAAGATTATATTGAAGATTTTGGGGAAACGCTAGGAGAAGAACTATTAAAACCTACAAAAATATATTCAAAAACGGTTAAATCTCTTGAAGATTTCAATGTCCATGGTATGGCACATATTACTGGTGGGGGATTGATAGAAAACCTACCGCGCATATTACCGGAAGGCATGGAGTTTATAATCAATAAGGGGTCTTGGGAAATTCCGCCGGTATTTCACTTGATTCAAAAAATAGGGCAGATTGAAGATAAAGAAATGTATAGGACTTTTAATATGGGCATAGGGTATGTAATTGTTGCGCCGGAAGAAAATGCCGATACTATTTTAAATACTGTAAGAGAGCAAGGAGAAAACGCTTGGATTATAGGACAGGTATCTATGGGGAAAGGCGGGGTGGTATTTTGCCAAAGCTGAGGCTTGGTATTTTGGTATCCGGCGGAGGTTCCAACCTGCAATCCATCATTGACAAAGCGGAAGCAGGCTACCTTCCGGCAGAAGTTGTTGTAGTCATTTCCAGCAAGCAAGATGTTTATGCCCTGGAAAGGGCAAAGAAACACAATATTCCTGCAGCGGTAGTGCTGCCGAAGAATTATAAAACTAGGGAAGAATACGAAAATGAACTCATAAAAATCCTTAATGCCTATAATGTGGATTTAGTCATACTGGCAGGATATATCAGAGTCCTATCTCCACATTTTGTCCGGGCTTTTCAAGGTAAAATCATGAATATTCATCCATCTCTCATACCGGCTTTTTGCGGTGAAGGATTTTATGGCGAAAAAGTGCATAAAGCCGTGCTGGATTACGGTGTAAAGCTAACCGGAGTAACAGTTCATTTTGTAGATGAAGGGGCTGATACAGGTCCTATCATTTTACAAAGGGCTGTACCCGTTAAGGATGATGATACTGTTGAAACTTTGGCAGCACGGGTGTTAGAAGAGGAGCACAGAATATACCCAGAAGCAATAAAACTATTTGCCGAAGGTAGATTAGAAATTAATGGCCGTAGGGTCAAAATAATCAGCAAGGAGGATTCGCAATGATTAAGCGAGCTCTAATATCAGTTTCAAATAAAGAGGGCCTAGTAGAATTTGCAAGAGGCCTTCTTGAATTAGGAGTGGAGATACTCTCTACAGGAGGCACAGCTAAGGCCTTACAAGAAGCAGGTATAAAAGTTACCGCTGTGTCCGATGTTACCGGATTTCCGGAAATCCTCGATGGTCGGGTTAAAACCCTCCATCCCAAGATCCATGGCGGAATACTGGCTAGAAGGGACAATGATGAACATATGCAGCAAATATCAAAGCTGGGCATAGAACCTATTGACCTTGTAGCTATAAATCTTTATCCATTTAAACAAACCATCGAAAAGCCAGGCGTAACTTTGGAGGAGGCTATCGAAAATATAGATATCGGTGGTCCGTCGATGCTGCGTTCTGCAGCCAAAAACCATAAGGACGTGGTTGTCGTTGTGGACCCTGAAGATTATCCACTTATACTGGATGAACTGAAAAAGAAAGGTAATATCGACGGTAAGCAGCGAATTAAGCTGGCTTGCAAGGTTTTTGAGCATACAGCCCATTATGATGCTTTGATTTCAGGGTATTTGGAAAAACAGATTTTAGCTGATGAACCTGCTGATTTAGCAATTACAGAGTTTCCAGAGAATCTTACTTTGGCGTACGAAAAAATTCAAGATCTGCGCTATGGGGAAAATCCTCATCAAAAGGCGGCTTTTTATGGTGAAATAGGAAGGCATTCTGGCACATTAGCCGGTGCTAAACAGCTTGGAGGTAAGGAATTATCATTCAACAACATAAATGATGCAGATGCTGCACTTAAGGCAGTTAGGGAGTTTGATATGCCGGCAGCGGTAGGCTTAAAGCACACAAATCCTTGCGGTGTGGCATGCAGTGATAATATTTATGATGCTTATGTTAAGGCATATGCAGCTGATCCTGTATCAATTTTTGGTGGGATTGTGGCATTAAATAGACCTGTGGATGCCCGGACGGCTGAAGAATTGGTTAAGATATTCTTGGAAATTGTAATTGCACCGGGATATGAACCTGAAGCTCTGGAAATATTGAAGACAAAGAAAAATCTACGGATATTGGAAGTAGATTTTGATAATAAATCCGATTTCGGCTTAGATATGAAAAAAGTGTCAGGAGGTTTGTTAGTTCAAGAGCTGGATATAAAAGATTTTGATGAAAGTGATTTAAAAGTTGTGACAAAGCGTGCTCCATCTGATAAGGAGATGAAAGACCTGCTCTTTGGTTGGAAGGTTGTAAAGCATGTAAAATCTAATGCCATAGTTTTAGCAAAAGACCTTATTACTGTCGGTGTCGGTGCAGGGCAGGTTAACAGGATTTGGCCGACAGAGCAAAGTATTGCTCATGCAGGTGACAAGGCCAAAGGTGCAGTGTTAGCCTCAGATGCATTCTTCCCCTTCTCTGATGTGGTAGAGGCAGCAGCAGATGCTGGAATAACGGCTATTATTCAGCCGGGAGGCTCATTGCGCGATGAAGATTCTATTAAAGCAGCAGATGCCAACGACATTGCCATGGTCTTTACAGGAATGCGGCATTTCAAACATTAATTCAGTAGCATATGTATGGGCGGCCTTTCTTTGACCGCCCGCTTATACGCATATTAATAAACTGCTTAGTAAAAGGAGGTAGCACGCTTGAAAGTCCTTGTAGTTGGAGGCGGGGGTCGAGAACACACGTTGGTATGGAAGCTTGCTCAAAGTCCTAGGGTTGACCGGGTATACTCTGCTCCAGGTAATCCAGGCATTAAAAATCTTGCAACTTGTGTTGATATATCGGTAAACGATATAAATAGATTGGCAGATTTTGCAAAAGAAAATAATATTGATTTGACAATAGTGGGTCCGGAAGCACCATTGGTGGCAGGTATAGTCGATGAATTTGAAAGCAGGGGACTGGGTATTTTCGGTCCCAGTAAAGCAGCAGCTCAAATAGAAGGTAGTAAAGTATTTTCAAAGGACTTAATGAAAAAGTATAAAATCCCGACAGCTGACTATCGAGTCTTTGAAAGGGCTCAGGATGCTGCGGATTATATAAATACTGCCCAAATGCCTCTAGTTGTTAAAGCCGAGGGTCTAGCGGCAGGTAAGGGAGTTATTATTGCACATGATAGGGATACTGCCAAAGAAGCAGTTAAGAGCATAATGATCGATAGAGCCTTTGGGGAATCCGGATCGCGTGTAGTTATCGAAGAGTATTTAGAAGGTCCTGAAGTGACAGTGCTTGCTTTTTGTGATGGCAAAGTGGCTGTTCCAATGGTGAGCAGTCGCGACCACAAGAGAGTTTTTGATAATAATGAAGGCCCGAATACCGGGGGTATGGGAGCAGTTTCGCCTGCCCCGGCTTATACCTTAGAATTAGCAAAAACTGTAGAACATGACATTATTCAGCGGACTGTTGATGCTATGGCTAGTGAAGGTATACCATTTAAAGGAATTTTATATACCGGGCTTATTCTTACAAAGTCTGGCCCCAAAGTCTTGGAATATAACTGCCGGTTTGGTGACCCTGAGACTCAAGTGGTAATTCCTCGACTTAAAACGGATCTGGTAGATATTGTAGAATCCGTAATAAATGGAAATTTACTAAATACTAAAATAGAGTGGAAGCAAGAAGCTGCAGTATGCGTGGTTATAGCATCCGGAGGCTATCCGGGTTCCTATGAAACAGGTAAACCCATAAGAGGTCTAGCAGATGCCGAAAAAAACGGAAGTATAGTATTTCATGCAGGTACAGCCTTGAAAAATGGTGAAATTGTTACGGCAGGCGGGAGAGTTCTAGGAGTAACAGCTTTGGGGAAAGACGTACAAGATGCTCGTGAATTAGTTTATAAATCTGTTTCAAAGATATATTTTGATGGCATGCATTACAGAAAAGACATTGGTCTCTAAGAGTAAATAATTAATTTAATAATGATTTCTAAATTTATTTGTAAATATTTACAATAAACCGTGCATGAAATTTAAAAGCCTCCGATCGGAGGCTTTTAAATTTAATAATTAAATGCTGCAGGCTCGTAAAACGCCTTTGGATGTGCACAAGCAGGACATATTTCAGGCGGCTCAGTACCTTCATAAATGTAACCGCAATTGCGGCAGCGCCATTTGATAGGTTCGGAACGCTTAAAGACAGTTCCATCTTGTAATCTAGAAAGCAGTTTTAAATATCTTTTCTCATGTTCTGCTTCAACTTCCGCAACTTTTTCAAAATGTGCTGCTATATCATTAAACCCCTCTTCTCTAGCTGTTTCGGCAAATTCTTTGTACATATCCGACCACTCATAGTTTTCACCTTTTGCTGCCTCTTCAAGATTTTTTTTGGTGTCGCCGATTAATCCCAGATATTTAGCCCACATTTTGGCGTGTTCCTTTTCATTGTCAGCGGTTTCCTGAAAAACACCCATTATTTGTTCATAGCCCTCTTTTTTTGCTATTGAAGCAAAAAAATTATATTTGTTGCGGGCCATGGATTCACCTGCAAAGGCTTCTAGAAGATTTTTTTCGGTTTTAGAACCTTTTAATTCCATCATTGTTTGCCTCCCTTTTTGATAATAGTTATAGTTTCTATTAATATATTATTCGACAAAAAACCAGTAATTCCTTCTTCTAGGTAATAAAAAATATGAGCATAAAATTATAAAAAATATAATTGAATAACTTGAAGCCAAATGGTATTATTACACATAATATATACTATTAATCTATAAATATGTAGATCGGAGGTTTTTTTAGCATGATAAAAGTAGTTGTAAGCGGTGCTCAAGGTAAAATGGGAAAAACTGTAATTCAATTGATGAGAAATGATAATGATATGAAAGCAATAGCCGGTTTTGATATAGCATACAATGAAGGAGATTTAGTCATTTATGATGACCTGTTTAAAATTCCGGAAATTCCGGATGTAATAATAGATTTCTCCAATCCTTCTGCTATAAAACAACTTACTGATTATGTTACCGCTAAAGGTGTTGCTTTGGCGGTAGGTACCACAGGTCTTGAAGAAGAGCATAAAGAATTGCTTTATAATGCTGCAAGGACTGTGCCTGTATTTGTTTCACATAATATGTGTTTAGGTATTTCTCTGCTTTTGAGCTTAGCTAAGCAGGCCGCAGAGATTTTGTCGGACCATGATATTGAAATTATCGAAAAGCATCACAATCAGAAAATAGATGCACCCAGTGGAACTGCACTTATGATTGCCAATGGCATTAAAGAAGTTCGTAAGGATGTATACTATGTATATAACAGAGCTGATATAAGAAAAAAGCGCGATAAAAATGAAATTGGTATTCATGCAATTCGGGGCGGCAATTTAGTAGGAGAACATACGGTGTTTTTTATAGGTGAAGATGAAACCGTAGAAATTTCTCATAAGCTGACATCAAGAAAAGTTTTGGCAAATGGAGCTATAAAAGTTATTAGATTTATTGCTCAACAAAAACCGGGTTACTACACAATGCAAGATTTGATAAGCAGCTTGAGTCACTAAGAAAGCTTTTGTCCGCAAAAAGGGCAATAAGCAAAATTCGGATTTATGAAACTTCCACAGTGAGGACAAATATTGTTTGGCATTTGCATTTTTTGTAACCGGTCAAAATCTACACTATCGCCATGCTGAAGTTCTCTTACATAGTCCTGATTTACAGTATATATACTGCCGCAGCATCTAAGCTGAAGAAAATATTGTTTATTCCATTTGAATATTGGTATAAAAAAGAAGTGAAAATATGTAAATGATTCTCTAAGTTCTGCCCGGGTAAGCCTTCCGCATTCAGGACAAATTATATTATCGAATTCTTTTACAGGACGGTCCTTTTGCTGAATTCCAAAGATGCCGAAGAAAAACATAGACATTCCCCCGTAAAAAAGTTTTTGATTTATTATTGTAAATTATATAATACTCAATAAGGAAAATAAAGAGCTGCTCAAAAAAAGAATCACCAGAGTTATTTTATCCACATTTAAAAGTAATATTGGTTTTTGTAAAGTAAAAAGTAATCCCTTGCCAAGCAGCTTAGCGCAGGGATTACTTAACAATTTAACATAATTATATGCTGTTATTTCATTTACAGTTTGCTTGAAACGCCAGCTTCACTAAATGTTGCCATTTCCTTTAATATTTTTAGGCTTGCATCTACTATGTTCATTGCAAGAGCTGCACCGGTGCCCTCTCCTAATCGCATGTTCAACATTAGTATTGGCTTGATACCTAAAAAATCCAGAATTACCTTATGCCCAGGTTCTTCGGAGAGATGTGAGCCTAACATGTAGTTTGCAGCTAATGGTGACATTTCTTTTGCTATAACTGCGGCAGCTCCTGAAATAAATCCGTCAATTATAACTGGAACTCGGTTTGCAGCACAAGCAAGTATTACTCCGGTCAGCCCGGCGATTTCTAAACCGCCTACCTTTGATAGGACATCCAGGGGGTTTTTAGGATTTGGTTTATTTACCATTAAAGCTTTTTCGATAGCAGCTATTTTTATTTTTAATCTTTCATCATCTACTCCAGTGCCTCTCCCTACTACATCTTCAACCGGAAGATTACTATAAGTAGCAATAATGGCAGAGCTGGGACTGGTGTTTCCAATACCCATTTCGCCAATAGCTATTATTCCGGCACCTTCCTTAATAGCCATTTCAGCAATATCAATTCCTACTTCGATAGCTTGAGTTGCTTCTTCGTAAGTCATAGCAGGTCCTTCGGCCATGTTTTTCGTTCCATATGCTACTTTTCTATTGATTATGTTTGGCACATCAGGTAAATCTGAAGCCACACCAATGTCAACTACATATAATTTAGCATTTTCATGTCGTGTTAGTACGCTCATGGCAGCTCCGCCATTTACAAAATTAAGCACCATTTGAGGTGTTACCTCCTGTGGGAAAGGCGCTACCCCTTCTTTAAGTATACCATGGTCTCCTGCCATTAAAATTGCAGCCTTTTTTGGCAATTCAGGAACCACATTGCCTGTTATACCGGCAATTTGCTTTGCGATATTTTCTAACATACCCAAGCTCCCGGCAGGTTTTGTCAGATCATCCAGGCGTGCCTGAGTTTTTTTCATAACCTCTTCATCTAGAGGTTTAATTTGTTGTAAGGTCTGTTCAAATTTGGTCATAAAACTTCCTCCTCAATAAGATAAATTATGGATTAAATTTAATTAAGTATTTGGATGAACAAAAAAGTTCTAAGATTGAATAAAAAACTCAATCTTAGAACTTTACCATCATCCTGAAGACATTTTATAAACATTTTAGGCAGGTCTCCTGGCTTGCAGTTCAGTGCTTATCCACGCCTTCCCAAAAGCTTATAACTTTCAGTGGCAATTGTGGGAAACTTACTGCTTACAGTGGCGGGTCCGCTGCAGGATTTTCACCTGATTCCCTATTCTCCCTAATGGGCACCTAAAAAGTTTAATATTATATTTATAATATAGTATTCTCTAAAAATTTGATTTTTCCTTCTTTAAGTTTGTAAATTATTTTTACATTTAATGCTGAATGAATTTAAAAGCAGGATTTTCCTAACAAATCCAGAAATAACTATTGTTAAAATAAAGCTTAAGGAGTCATAAAATGTACCGACCCTTTCTGTTTTTTGTGATGTTTTTCATTCCCGGTATAGTACTAGGTAATTCTGTAAAGGCGGCTGGGATGTTTATTGTTATATCTATTATAAATTTTGCAGGGAGTATATTAATTAAAAATAAAAAAGCAAGAATGGCACTATTAGCCATGGCTATAGTATTTTTTGGAGCATTTTATTATAACTTCAGATTGGATAAAATGGTAGGAACAGTAGCTGATTTTGCAGAACAGCAGCAGACCTTGATAGGTATGGTAATTAACGTTCCTACAGTGAAACAAGATAAAGTGGTATATGATGTAAAAGTTTTATATTTGTTAGATGATGAAAAGTATGAAGTTGTAACTGGGAAAGTAAGACTTTCTTCGCTCTTAGATGACGAAAGTATAGTATATCGATACGGCGATGTTATAAAGTTTTCTGGTAAGTTGAAACTTCCACAAGGCCGGCGAAATCCAAACGGCATTGATTATAAAGCATATCTTTTGCAAAAAGGCATCTCGGCCTCCATATTTTCCCGGGAAATAGCTAAAATTGGGAGATGTAGAACAAACCCCTTTATATCAACTGCTTTTCGCTTGAGAGAGAATTTAACGTCTTTTTATGAATCCTGCCTTCCTCCGAATTTGTCATCACTGATGGTTGGTATTGCTCTTGGAATAAAGGACAACATCCCTGCCGAAACTATGAAAGCTGTAAAAAATGGCGGAGTGGCACATGTCTTGGCAGTGTCCGGCCTTCATACGGGAATCATATATGCAGCTCTTGAGATGGTTTTTTCCAGATTGGGTTTATCAAACATTCTTTCTTTTATCATAGGAAGTACTGCCATCATTTTTTATAGTTTTATGGCAGGGCTATCTCCGTCGGTCATAAGAGCGGCTATAATGATAATAGTATTTATGTTAGCCAAGGTCGTAGGGAGAAAAAACGACCCTATAAATACTCTTTGCCTTTCGGCAACGTTTTTATTATTTATGAACCCGCTAACTCTGTTCTCCATCAGTTTTCAGCTTTCTTATGCTGCAGTGCTTGGAATAATGCTTTTTTTCGATCCTTTAAAGTTAATTCTTGAAAAGCTTCCAGGGTATCTTAGGGACTCAATCACAGTCATGGTATCGGCTCAACTTACTGTATGGCCTTTTTTGGCTTATTATTTTAACAGCATATCACTAATCGGATTTATAACTAATATCTTGGTAATACCTTTAGTAAGTATAATATTAATCAGCGGACTTATTTCAGGTGTTATTGGGCTCTTATTTACCTTTATGGGATCACTTTTTATTACAGTCCCTGGCTTTTTATTAAAAATTGTAGAAAAAATTATCCTTGTAAGTTCGCAACTGCCTTTTTCAACAATAATAGTTCCCGCAATACCTCCAATAAGTATAGTTCTGTATTTTATGTTTTTGGTTTTGATGTTTGATTTTGTACCGTCCTTTGGTAAAATTGAATCAAGACATAAAAGGCTTTGTGCAGTTATTCTAATGTTTCTTGCGCTTATACCTGTCATTATACCTCTAAAAGTTTTGGAGGTGACTTTTATAGATGTGGGACAAGGGGATTCTATTCTCATTCAAACTAAAAGCAAAAAAGTTGTGTTAATCGATGGTGGTGGCACACCTGTATATTATAATGGCGATTTTGACACGGGTGAAGATATAATCATGCCCTTGCTTTATTCAAAAGGAATAAATAAAATTGACGTATTAGTTTTTACTCATTTTGATGATGACCATGCAAAAGGTCTTTTATCCATATTAAATTCTATGAAAGTTAAAAGTATTGTATATGGTGTGCCTGAAGATTGTGCTATTTTCAAAGAAATGCTTAGAATTGCACAGCAAAAGCAAATTAAAACCGTACAGGTTGGTAGAGGAGATCAGTTTATTATTGATGATGCTATTTTTGATGTGCTAAATCCTGTAAAAAATGAAAAAACGAATTACTCGAGCAATAATGGTTCGGTTGTGCTTAAGATGAATTATAAAGGTATAAGCTTTTTATTCACAGGTGATTTAGAATACGAAGGAGAGCAAAGCCTGATAAGTTCTGAGATAGATATAAGCTCAGATGTACTAAAAATTGGCCACCATGGGAGTCAATCATCCACATCTGAAGAATTCTTATTAAAAGCTAAACCTTCATATGGCATAATTTCCGTGGGCAAAGATAACAATTTTGGCCATCCGTCACCACAAGTAATAGAACTACTGAAAAACCTTGGTGTAACAGTGCTTAGAACGGATTTTAGCGGTGCAGTCAGCTTTAAAATTTCCAACAGCAGTGTTAAAATATATACAACAATTCCTGAGGAGTTAAAAGAGCCATGAAAAACTTAATTCTTTTTTTTGGAGAAGAAAAACTTTTAATAAAAGAAGAAGTTGCAAAGATAAAACAAAAAATTGTTCCTAAAAACTTAGAAGCTATCAACTTTATTCCCCTTGACGGTAAAACGGTAATTGAAGAAGATATATTAAAAGCATGCAACATAGTGCCGATGATGTCAGCAAAAAAGCTGGTAGTTGTCTATGATGCCAGGTTCTTTGAAAGTGGAAAAACTAACCAAGAAGATTATTTTTTAAATGAATTAGAGATTATACCCGACCATACTTATCTTATTTTTACCGCCACAAAAGCAGATAAGCGAAAGAAAATATTTAAGATGATTAAATCCAAAGGGATAGTCCGAGAATTTAATACACTTTCACTAAAAGACAAGGCTCTTTGGGTGCAGCAAAGGATAAAACTATATGGCAAGAGTATGGATTTAAAAACGGCCTATTTTATAGCTGAATATACCGAAGATTTATATCAAACTGACAGTGAGCTCAGAAAGATAGCTGCTTTTTTGGCTGAGAAACAGACTGTTGAGCAAAATGATTTATCTGATATCTTTTATAAATCCTTGGAGGGTAATATATTTGAAATGATGGACTGTATAGGCTTAAAAAAGTCTACAGAAGCTGTTGAGATAATAAATCGTTTATTGGAACAAGGAGAAAAAGGCATAGTTATACTGTATATGATATCGAAACATGTGATGAATTTAATAACAGTAAAATCTATGCAGGGCTTAAGTTTTCAGGAAATAACAGAAAAGTCGGGATTACATCCTTTTGTGATTAGAAAGGCTATAAAACAGTCTGAGAATTTTACGTTAGAAGAACTAAAAAAATCTTTAAAATTATGTCAAGACCTTGATATGGATATTAAAAAGGGAAGAATTAAGGAAAGAATAGGCCTTGAACTGTTGGTGACTAGTATCTCCTAATAAAAAAAGCACGTCCTTAAAATAACGAATATTCAGTAAATATTAATCCTAAAAACAAAATATCTATATATCATATTAATCGTACATAGGTACAAAAAAAGAAAATGCGTAAGCTCTGCTTACGCTGATTAACTTGCTTTATTGACTTCTAAAAGTTTCTTATAAAGATTTGATTTCTTACGAGCTGCGGCATTTTTATGAATAACTCCTTTGGAAACAGCCTTATCGATTATCTTTACGGCTTCTTTGAAACTAGTCTGAATGCTATCAGAATCAGCTGTATCGATAGCTTCCAAAAACTTTTTAATGGAATATCTTATTTGTGACTTTACTTTGTTATTCTGAAGCGTACGCTTATTTGCCTGGCGTACGCGCTTTTTTGCCGATGCAATATTTGCCAAAATTTATTCACCCCCTTAAAACACTAGGGATATTTTATCACTTCATTGGATAAAATGCAAGAGAAGGCACAATATAAAATGCTGATATAAAAAACTCTTTTATAGTATATTATAAAAAATTAACGGTTACTATATTAATGAAAAATAAATGGAGGTGTTAATTTTATGATAGGAATGATAATTAGATTTATTGTATCTGCCTTAGTGCTTATGTTGATTAGCTTTATACTTCCGGGTTTTAAGATAGCAGGCTTTACAGGAGCTCTGATTGCTGCAATAGTGATTGCTATTTTAGGTTTTATAGTGGAAAGCCTTCTCGGAGATAAGGTTTCGCCGCAAAGCAGGGGTATAGTAGGCTTCATCACTGCTGCAGTAGTTATATATTTCGCACAGTTTCTAGTTCCTGCTATGAGCGTAACTTGGTGGGGGGCGCTATTAGCATCATTGGTTATAGGTGTGGTCGACGCCTTTGTTCCAACTGAACTTAGATAAGGAGGTGATCAGGTCATAAGTATCAACATACGGACTGATCTTGCATTAGAGGCACGAGAGCTTGTAGGAGAAGAGCAACTCCCCGGAGTTACGGTGGATACCGAAAAATCTGAACAAATGACTATAAGCAGGGTCAGAATCGAGGATGAAGAAGGTTCAGAGAAAATGGGCAAGCCCATCGGATATTATGTAACTTTAGAAGTACCCAGACTAAAAGAAAAAGATTCGGCTCTTACGGAAGAAGTCAGTAAAAATTTAGCCGATGAGCTTAAGAGGATGGTTGAAATCCCTATAGAAGCAACAGTGCTTGTCATAGGTCTGGGCAATTGGAATGTTACGCCTGACTCCCTCGGCCCGAAGGTCATAGAAAAACTTATAATTACAAGACATTTGATTGAATATATGCCTGAAAAATTTAATACAAAAGATGGTATACGACCCGTATGTGCACTTGCTCCGGGAGTTTTAGGCATAACAGGCATTGAAACCGGAGATATAATCAGCGGCTTAGTGGAAAAAGTAAAGCCTGATATGATTATTGCTATAGACGCTTTAGCTTCAAGAAGTATGGAACGCATAAGTACAACAATACAAATTACAGATACCGGTGTTTATCCAGGATCCGGCGTGGGCAACAAACGCATGGGTATAACGCAGGAAAATATGGGAGTACCAGTTATTGCCATAGGTATACCTACTGTAGTAGATGCTGCAACAATGGCCAATGATACTCTGGATATGCTCATCGGCCAGTTTACAAGACAGGCAAAACCAGGAAGCGATTTTTATAAGCTCTTGGAAAACCTTGATAAGGAGGAAAAATATAAGCTTATTCAGGAAGTTATGTCACCTTTTGTAGGGCAGTTAGTAGTGACGCCAAAGGAAATTGACTCCTTAATTGATAATACTGCTAAAACTCTGGCAGGAGGCTTGAATCTGGCCTTACATCCTGGGATACAATATGATGAAGTCAGTACTTTTCTTCAATAATGAGGCTAATTTTTGCCTCATTTTTTTATTTTTAATTGAATATGCTTATGGAGAGGATGTGATAGATTTGATAAGAATTAAAGTAATAAAAGTAAAACCTAAGATAAAGATTTTTATATTATTTACTCTTATCTGTTTATTACTTTTGAACATTGCGGCAACTTCCGTAAAAAATCACGCAAACTATGGTAGTACCTCCGTTGTAAGCGGGAGCGATGTGCAAGTAAAAAAACAGAAAAATTTTTTATACAATGTGGATAGTAATGTGTTTAAAAGGATACTGCATATAAGTCTACCGATATTGGATTATATAAACGAAGTTGAAAGGCCTTCAATAGATTTAAAAAAATCGACAGGCTTTATTTCGCGCACGCTGACAAATATCGATATTTTAAATCCCGAAACCTATTTTTTCATGCATCTTCCTGTTTTCAGTTTGATAAATACTGAGATGGCAATGACACCGGGAGTGGAGTTACCAATGCAAGATTCTGACATTATTATTGAGAATGAACATGAGCCTTCGGAAGAACTGCCACAACCACAAATTAATGAGGCAGAAGAGAATGAAGTTGAAAAGCTAGAACCTATTTCGGGGCAGCCGCTTGTACTTATTTATCATACCCATACCACTGAAGCTTATATGCCATCGGAAAAATTTAATTACAAGCCCCGTGATAAGACTTATCATACAGAAGACTTAAATTACACTGTTGTAAAAGTAGGAGAAGTCATGGCAAGCCAATTAAACCGCCTAAAAATACCTACGATGCACAATAAAACGGTTCATGATATTCCAACTTATATGACATCATATGCGAACTCACTAAAGACCGTTGAACAAATCCTAAAGCAGAATCCGTCTATAAAAATAATTATAGACCTTCATAGAGATGCCCCTGTAGCCGATCCACAAAAGTCTAGAGAGATAACTACAGTTAAAATCGATGGCACTACTTATTCTCGATTAATGCTGGTTATAGGAACCGACAAAAATTTTCCTCATCCTAACTGGAAGGAAAATTATCAGTTTGCCAACTTGCTAAATGATAAATTAGAACAACTTTATCCGGGAATATCTCGCGGTATCAATTTAAGAAGTGAGCGGTTTAATCAACATTTATCCAAAAAAGCTATTTTATTAGAAATCGGAAGTCATGGCAATACATTAGAAGAATCAATAAAGTCAGCGGAAATATTTGCCAAAGTACTTGCTGATATAATAAACGAATTGTCAATTGTTGAATGAAAACATGATAAATAGCTAAAAATAAGTCTGACCAATTCATAAAATCAAATAAAGGAAATACAATGATGATTTATAAAGACTTTGTGACGCTTTTTATTATATTTACAATTATTCTTTCTCTTGGCATCCGCATTGCAGAGGAAGGCTTGAATGCTACGATGGGTCTTGACATAAGACCAAAAAGTTTTAACCTTATCATTTTCAATAATAGAGCATATGATTTGACTATCTTAGGAAAAACTTTTAAACTTCAAAAGTACTATAAAGTAGGTGAAATATTTATCGGTAAAGGCCGTTTGAGCTTAAAAATTAATGAAAAAGAGTTCACCCTCTATTCCTTAATTCCTGCAAGAACAATATTAAAAGACCGCCAAAATGTTGATAAAAAACCTGCAAATAGGTATAATTAAATTTGAGTTAAGGTATAAAGAAGAGGAGGAACATAATGTCTATACCCCGGGAGAGAATCAGGAATTTTTGCATTATTGCCCACATAGACCATGGCAAATCCACCTTGGCCGACAGACTTTTGGAATATACAAATACTATTTCTGAACGTAAGATGCAGGATCAAGTTTTGGATAAAATGGATTTGGAGAAGGAAAGAGGTATTACAATCAAAGCCAAGGCAGTAAGGATGATATATAAAGCAGACGATGGGAAAGAATACCTTTTAAATCTTATTGATACACCGGGTCATGTAGATTTCAACTATGAAGTATCAAGAAGTCTTGCAGCATGCGAAGGTGCTTTGCTTATTGTAGATGCCAGTCAGGGTATCGAAGCTCAGACTTTAGCAAATACGTATCTTGCTTTAGAGCATAACTTAGAGATAATACCCATAATAAATAAAATAGATCTTCCAAGTGCGGAACCTGATGAGGCCAAACGAGAAGTTGAAGAAATTATCGGCCTTGATGCTGAAAAGGCAATTATGACTTCTGCCAAGACAGGTCAAGGCATAAAAGAAGTGTTAGAGGCTATTGTACAGCGCGTTCCTGCGCCTGAAGGCTTTAATGAATTACCTCTGCGTGCTCTCATATTTGATTCACTCTATGATCCATATAAAGGTGCGGTCGCTTTTGTCCGAGTAATAGATGGTCATATACGGCCAAGACAAATGATTAAAATGATGTCGACTGATAAGATTTTTGAAGTAGCCGAAATAGGAGTATTCAATCCCGATATGCAGCCGGTACAATATCTGCAGGCAGGTGAAGTGGGATACGTAGCTGCCAGTATAAAAAATGTAATTGATACAAGGGTTGGTGATACCATAACCGATGCCGAAAATCCGGCAAAGGAGCCCTTGCCTGGTTATAAAAAGGCTGTACCGATGGTTTTTTGCGGCATGTATCCTGCTGAAGGCGAAGAATATGAGAGCTTAAAAGAAGCCTTGGGCAAATTACAGCTCAGTGACGCATCACTGTTCTTTGAACCTGAAACTTCTGCCGCACTCGGATTTGGATTTCGATGCGGCTTTTTAGGCTTATTGCATATGGATGTTGTACAAGAACGCTTAGAAAGGGAGTACAATCTTAATATTATAACAACAGCTCCCAGTGTTATCTTTAAAGTAAAAAAGACTGATGGCAGTAAAATTGAAGTGGACAATCCTACTAATTTTCCAGATCCCGCCGAGATAGAATATATAGAAGAGCCGTATGTGGAGGCATCTATAATGTTGCCTACAGAATATATGGGGGCAGTTATGGATTTATGCCAGGAAAAGCGTGGCACTATGAAAGATATGGAATATATTAATGAGAAGAGGGTAATTTTGAGGTATGATATGCCTCTTTCGGAAATAATATACGATCTCTTTGATCAACTCAAATCTAGGACACGAGGCTATGCCTCGCTTGACTATGAGCTTACAGGATATAAAAAATCCGATATGGTAAAACTGGATATCTTATTAAATGGAGAAATTGTCGATGCACTTTCATTTATTGTGCACAGGGATAAAGCATACGGTCGTGCCCGTCAGATAACAGAAAAATTGAAAGAGGTTATACCAAGGCATTTATTTGAAGTTCCAATTCAGGCAGCTATCGGAGGGAAAATCATAGCTCGTGAAACAGTAAAGGCTTTAAGAAAAAATGTTCTTGCTAAATGTTATGGCGGAGATATATCGCGTAAGAAAAAACTTCTTGAGAAACAAAAAGAAGGTAAGAAACGAATGCGTAAGATAGGTAATGTAGAATTACCTCAAGAAGCCTTTATGGCTGTATTGAAAATGGAATAGCCATGAAAACCATAGGATTGTATATTCATATTCCTTTCTGTATAAAAAAGTGCCATTACTGTGACTTTAATTCTTTTACAACTTTGGAGCTTATACCTGAATACCTTGCAGCATTAAAGAAAGAAATTTTAAGTTTAAAGAAGTATGGATATACTGCCCAAACTATATTTATTGGCGGTGGAACTCCGACAATATTAAGATGCGAGCATTTGGCCGATATCTTAAGAGCTCTATATGAAAGCATATTCATAGCTAAAGATGCAGAAATCACTATAGAAGCAAATCCCGGAACTTTAACTCGGGAAAAATTAATATCATTGAAGAATTTAGGAGTTAACAGACTTAGTATCGGCCTTCAAGCTTATCAAAATCAGTTGCTGAAAATCATGGGCAGGATTCATACTGTTGAAGATTTTGAAAAAAATTTTGAAACAGCACGAAACGTTGGATTTGACAATATTAATATAGATTTAATTTTTGGCCTTCCAAATCAGGAAGTTGAGGATTTTGATGAAACACTAAAAAAAGTTCTACACATTTTCCCGGAACACATTTCCTGTTATTCTTTGTCTGTGGAGGAAGATACGGAATTTTACCGTCGACAGCAAGAAGGGACTTTAGCACTTCCATCTGAGGACGATGAGCGAGAAATGTATTATAGGGCCATTGAGCTATTAACAAATAAAGGCTACAATCATTATGAAATTTCAAACTTTGCAATGCCCGGACGAGAATCAAAACATAATATGATTTACTGGACTTACCAAGAGTATTTGGGATTAGGGGCAGGAGCACATTCTTTTTTAGACAATAAAAGATTTTATAATTATTCTTCCATTCAAGCATATATAAAATCTATCAATGAGCATTCAAATGCCGTTGCCAATATTGAGCCTATTTCCGTAGAGGAACAGCAAGCAGAGTTCTGCTTTTTGGGTTTACGTCTTTTGGATGGATTAGATAAAAAAGCCTTTCAAAAAAGGTTTGGCAAGAAGTTTACGCAGGTTTACGGAAGAGCCATAGAAAAACTGAAAGAACAAGAGCTTATTAAAGAAAACACGAATAAAATCAGATTAACCAGCAGAGGATTAGATTTTGCCAATATAGTTTTTGCAGAATTTTTGCCATAAATTCTTGACAAAAAATAATCTTAGTGGTATTTTTTATAATAGATTTAGCACTCTAACCGAGAGAGTGCTAAAAGGGGGTATACGATATGATGCTTGAGGAAAGGAAAATTAAGATACTGGCAGCGATAATTGATGAATATATTGCAACTGCTGAGCCTGTAAGCTCTAGAACCATAGCCAGAAAATATAATCTTGGTATAAGCCCTGCAACTATAAGAAATGAGATGGCTGATTTAGAAGAATCAGGATACTTGTTCCAGCCACATACATCAGCGGGTAGGATACCTTCTCACAAGGGTTACAGATACTATGTGGATTTTTTGTTGCCGTCCAAAAAGCTCAATGAAATTGATCAGACATTGATACGGCGGGCTTTTGAAAAACGAGTAAACGAGTTGGAAGAAATAGCAAAGCAGGCTGCACGTGTAATATCAAGACTAACTAGTTATACCGCTATAATTATGGGGCCTCAATTAGAAACCAGCCATTTAAAGCACATTCAAATTACCCGTATAGATGAAACCAAGGGCCTTTTGCTAATGGTCACAAATTATGGAAATGTTAGTCATCATATTATTGATATACCTCAAAATTTTAGCGATTCCGACTTTGTAAGGATATCTAATATATTAAATGCAAATCTTACCGGAAAAACTTTTTCAGAGATTACCAGTGAAATAATGGATGCAGTAAAGACTGAGATGATAGAATATGATGAAATATTGAATCTGTTATTAGAAATATTATTAGATAATCTTGGCGATATACAAGAAAATACCCAGGTTGTTTCTGCCGGTAGTTCTAAAATGCTAGAGTATCCAGAGTTTCAGGATGTGGAAAAAGTCAAGAGCTTTTTATCTTTACTTGAACATCGAGAGTTAATTATAAAAGCACTTAAAGATTTATCCAAACCTAATGCCATAACCGTTACCATTGGGAATGAGAATACACTGACAGAATTGCAGGATTTCAGTATAGTAACTGCAAATGTTTCCATAGATAAAAAGAACTTGGGGATATTCGGGATTATGGGGCCGACCCGTATGGAATATTCTAGAGTTATATCCATACTTGAACAGGTAACAGAGTATCTGATAAAAACTGTATCAGATATGTTGTAATTACAAGAGGAGGTATCTATATTGTCATTTCAAGATAATACACAAGAAGTCGATGAGAAACTGGCAGCTTTGATAACAAATTCAAATGCAATAAGAGCTGTAGCGTCGGCTGTCGAGGGAACTATTGGCCCCAAGGGCCTGGATATTATGTTAGTAGATCGTTTTGGTGAAGTGACCATAACCAATGATGGTGTCACCATCTTAAAACAAATGGATGTAAACCATCCTGCCGCAAAAATACTCATAAATATAGCGAAGGCCCAACAAGAAGAAGTAGGTGACGGAACTACAACTGCTACTATCATGGCAGGAGCAATGGTATCTGAAGGCGTGAGTCAAATTTTAAGAGGAGTGCCTGTCGCCAAGGTAATTGAAGGTATAAAAATAGGTATAAAGACGGCTCAAGAAACCTTAGAGTCCAATGCAATTCCTATAACCGGGATTGATGATATAAATCTGAAGAATATTGCACTAATTGCCGGAAGAGAAAATGAGGATATAGCGGAGCTGGTTACTAAGGCCGCAAAATTAGTGGGTGAAGAAAAGCTTAAAGATAAGAATTTTAAATTAAAGGATATCATAATGGCAAGAGCTGGTGCTGAAAATGAGGTATTTCTTGGCCTTATAATAGACAAAGAAAAGCTGAATAGCCAAATGCCGCAAGAAATATCCGATGTAAGAGTATTATTAATAGATGATGCCTTAGAGCCGGAAGAAATTGCACCTGAGGCATTAAGAACTGAGGCAGGTTTTGCCCGCTATTTGGCAATGAAGGAAGAATTTAAGGAAAATCTCAAAAAAATAGTTGACTTAAATGTTAATTTAGTGTTAGTTGATAAAGGTATTAATGATGAAGCTGAAGAAATACTTACCGATGCAGGTATTATTGCATTGGAAAGGGTATCTAGAAAAGACATGGAAAAAGTTGCAGAACATACGGGAGCTCGTATAATAAAAAGGCTTGGCCTTAATAAACCGGTTGAAGAAATCCGAAGTTACATAGGTCAAGCTGAGAAGGTTTACGAAGATGAAAAATCAAAACAGCTTAGAATAGTTGGTGGAAAAGGGAACCCCATGGCTACTGTTATGGTAGGAGCCGCCACCGAGGAAATAGCAGGTGAAAGAGAGCGTATTGCAAAGGACGCCGCATCATCGCTTCAAGCTGCGATTCTTTATGGCATAGTTCCCGGAGGAGGATCTATTGAAATAGCCATGTCTAGAGAGTTAGAGAAGCAGAGAGCTAAAATTAAGGGCATGGCCGCCTATGGACTTGATTGTGTCATATTAGCCCTGAAAAAACCATTAGCTCAAATCGTATATAACTCAGGGTATAACCCTTTGGAAAAAGTAGAAGAAGTTATATATACACAGACTGAAAAATGCATAAATTCGATAGGGATAAATTGTGAAAATGGGGAAGTAGCCGATATGGTGGAGCTTGGAGTATTAGACCCCGCCAGAGTAAAGTCTTATGCACTAAAAGCAGCAGGGGAAGTTTCCGAGGCTATTTTAAGAATTAATACCATAATAAAAAAACGTGATGATGCATCTGCTGCCCAAAAAGCTACCCAAGAGTCACCAATAGCTACCGGCGAGATGGATTTTTAAAATAAAAACGAAAGGGGGAATATAACCATTGACTATAAAATCAAAGGAAAATGGAAGTTGCAAGCAAAATGAGGTTACTAGCGAAGAAATCAAGCAAAATGGATGTATTTGCAGTGATAAATCTGAAATGATTTCGGAAAATGCACAAAACGGAAATCAAGCTGAGCAAATAGATGATATGCAAGAAAATGTTGATTTAAAAAAGATTTTAGAAGAAAAACAAAAAGAAATAGATAATTACAAGAATAGATGGCTTAGAACCCAGGCGGATTTAGAAAATTATAGAAAAAGAACTGAAAGAGATATTCGAGAAATTCATCTTTATGCCGGTGAGCAATTAGTAATTGATATTTTACCTGTTATAGATAATTTCGAGAGAGCTTTAGATTCAATAGAAGATAAAAATGATGCATTATATAGAGGTATTGAATTGATATATGAGCAACTTAAAAAGGTGCTTGAAAAACACGGTATTAGAGAAATAGAAGCATTAGGAAAGCCTTTTGATCCCAATTTTCATGATGCTGTGATGATGGTCGAAAGTGAGGAATACGAACCTGGTACAGTAGCTGAAGTCATGCTGAAAGGTTATATGTATAACTCTAAAGTCATTAGACCAAGTATGGTTAAAGTCGTTAAAAATAATTAAGAGGGGTGATTGCTTATGAGTAAAGTAATAGGTATTGATCTCGGAACAACGAATTCAGTAGTAGCATACATGGAGGGTGGTAAACCTGTAATTATACCTAATGCAGAAGGATCGAGGCTTACACCTTCGGTAGTTGCTTTTACTAAAGACGGTGAACGTTTAGTTGGTCAGTTAGCTAAGCGTCAGGCTATAACTAACCCTGAAAGGACCATTCAATCAATAAAAAGATATATGGGTACTGACTACAGGGTTCATATTGATGATAAGACATATACGCCGCAGGAGATTTCTGCAATGGTTTTGCAGAAATTAAAACAAGATGCTGAAAGTTATTTAGGGGAAAAAGTTACTAAGGCGGTTATTACGGTACCTGCATATTTTTCAGATAGTCAACGGCAAGCCACAAAAGATGCTGGAACAATAGCCGGTCTAGAAGTGCTTAGAATAATAAATGAACCTACTGCCGCCGCATTGGCTTATGGTCTTGATAAAAGCAATGATCATACCATTCTGGTTTTTGATTTAGGCGGTGGAACATTTGATGTATCTATTCTTGAAGTTGGCGATGGAGTTTTCGAAGTAAAGGCAACCAGTGGTAATAACAGATTAGGCGGAGATGATTTCGACCAGCGCATAGTTGATTATATAGCTGATGAGTTTAAAAAAGAGCACGGTATCGATCTTAGGAAAGATCGGATGGCTCTTCAAAGATTAAGGGAAGCCGCAGAGAAGGCTAAAATAGAATTATCCAGCGTGATGAGCACGGATATAAACTTACCGTTTATTACAGCAGATGCGAATGGACCGAAACATCTTGAAGTAACACTTACAAGGGCTAAATTCGAAGAACTAACTCGAGATTTGGTTGAAGCTACCATGGGTCCTACCGAGAGGGCATTATCCGATGCTGGGTTAAAACCTCAAGATGTAGATAAGATAATACTTGTCGGAGGTTCGACTCGAATTCCTGCGGTTCAGGAAGCTATAAAAAAATTAATGGGCAAAGAGCCGCATAAAGGCGTTAATCCTGATGAAGTTGTGGCACTCGGAGCTGCAATTCAAGCCGGGATTTTAGCAGGTGAAGTTGATGATATAGTGCTGCTGGATGTTACACCACTATCTTTAGGAATTGAAACTTTAGGTGGAGTTTTCACTAAACTAATTGAAAGAAATACCACCATCCCTACATCGAAAAGCCAGATATTTACAACTGCAGCGGATGGTCAAACAGCAGTAGATATTCATGTACTCCAAGGCGAACGTCCTATGGCGGCTGATAATATTACACTAGGAAGGTTTCAACTCACTGGTATTCCACCGGCACCTAGAGGAGTTCCGCAAATTCAAGTTACTTTCGATATTGATGTAAACGGAATTGTAAATGTAACGGCTAAAGACTTAGGTACAGGAAAAGAGCAAAAGATAACTATTACAGCGTCTTCTACTTTAAATGAAGAAGAAATACAGCGGATGATAAGAGATGCAGAGAAATTTGCTGAAGAGGATAGAAAAAAACAAGAGAAAATCGAAGCCAAAAACAAAGCTGATTCACTAGTATATGAATCAGAAAAAATGTTATCCGATTTAGCAGATAAAATAAGTAAAGATGATGAGGAAAAAGTTAGAAAAGAAATCGATAATGTAAAAGCGGCTATTGAATCAGATGATACTGAGAAAATTCGAAAAGCAACAGATGATTTGACAAAGGTATTCTATGACATATCTTCAAAGCTATACCAAGCAAGTGGCGCACAGACAGATTCGTCTCAGCAGGGATACACTGAAACAAATAAATCTGATTCGGCCGGCAATACAGGTGATGAAAAAGTAGTAGATGCTGATTATAAGGTTGTGGATGATGAGAATTAACGGCTCTTACGGGGCTGACTTGGATGGGGTGATGCCGATTGGCAAAGAAAGATTATTATGAGGTATTAGGCGTCGGTAGAGATGCGAGTGAAGATGAGATAAAGAAAGCATTTAGAAAGCTAGCCCGTAAATATCATCCTGATGTAAACAAAGATAAGGATGCCGCTGAAAAGTTTAAAGAAATAAATGAGGCTTATGAAGTTCTCCGAGATCCGGAAAAGCGTGCCAGATACGATCAGTTTGGTCATGCTGGTGTTGGGGAAGGAAACTTTGATGCGAGTAACTTTGGAGGTTTCGGTAACTTTGGAGGTTTTGGCAACTTTAGTGATTTTGGCGGTGGTCTCTTTGACGATATATTTGATATGTTCGGAGGGTTTGGCGGCGGCTTTAGTCAGAGTAGACGAAGAGGTCCGGTTCGCGGGGCAGATTTAAGGTATGACTTGGAAATAACTTTAGAAGAAGCTGTTTTTGGTGCAGAAAAAGAAATTGAGATATATCGTATGGAGAACTGTAAAAAATGTAATGGCACCGGGGCCAAACCTGGCACCCGGCCCAAAACCTGTCCCACTTGCGGAGGGACTGGGCAGGTAAGAAAGGTGCAAAACCTTGGTTCTATGCAATTTACTAATGTGACTACATGTGGAACTTGTGGTGGCAGTGGAAGTATTGTGGAGGAAGTATGCCAGGAATGCCACGGCTTAGGGAAAAGCAGAGTTGCTCGCAAACTGAAAGTAAAAATCCCCGCAGGCGTTGATAACGGCTCAAGACTTCGCATGAGTGGAGAAGGTGAGCCTGGTGAAGCCGGAGGCCCTCCAGGTGACTTATACATTGTAATCCGAGTCAAACCTCATAAACTATTTGTCAGAGAGGGCGATGACCTGATATATAAAGCACCGATATCTTTTGTCCAGGCAGCTCTTGGTGATGAAATAGAGGTTCCAACATTGGAAGGAAAGGTAAAACTCCGTATACCTGAAGGGACCCAGCCGGGGACTAGATTTCGTTTGAAATCCAAAGGTGTGCCCCATAGTAAAGGATATGGTCGAGGGGATATGTATGTGGAAGCAGAAGTAGTAATACCTAAGAATTTAAACGAACAACAAAGAGAGCTTTTGCTAAAATTTGCTGAAATAAGTGGAGAACATGTAAAACCAACATCAAAAGGCCTTTTTGGGAAAATGAAAGGTGCTTTTGGTGTATAATTGGGAGGGTTTAAATGAACTGGGTAGAGATAAAAGTCAAGACCACAACTGAAGCTATTGAAGCAGTATCAAATATATTCTATGAAGCCGGGGTAGCCGGAGTGGTAATTGAAGATCCTAAAATATACCTTAGACCACATGACCCTGAGGAGTGGGACTATCTTGATATTCCAGAAGGATTGGATTTTGAAGTGGCTCAGGTTACGGGATACTTGATTGAGGACAGTAGTCTTGCTGAAAGGACGCAGGCAATTCGTGACCGTATAAGCGAACTTCCAAGCTATGGTCTTGACATCGGGAAGGGAGAGGTAGTCCTAACAACGATTTCCGAAACCGATTGGAGTAGTGCATGGAAAAAGTATTATAAACCTACCCACATAGGCAAAAACATTGTAGTAAAACCCTCCTGGGAGGTATATAAACCAGAGAGAGATGAGATTGTTGTTGAATTGGATCCCGGTATGGCATTTGGCACAGGAACCCATGAAACCACTATGCTGTGTCTCGAAATTTTAGAAAAATATATAAAAAATGGTATAACGGTTATTGATGTGGGCTGTGGCTCCGGAATATTGTCAATAGCAAGTGGCAAGCTCGGAGCCGAACAAGTATTAGCTATCGATAGAGATGAAAATGCTGTGCGAATTGCCCGCGAAAATATTAAGAGAAACGATTTAGAAACCTGCGTTAGGGCTATAAAGGGCGATAAATTACAGAACATTAATTTCAAAGCTGATATTATAGTTGCTAATATAATAGCTGATGTCATAATTGATTTGAGCAAAGATGTGGCGCTATGTTTAAAAGATAATGGTGTTTTCATTGCATCAGGAATTATAAAGGATCGGAAATTATCTGTTATAGAGGCACTAGAAAAAAACGGCTTTGATTTAGTAGAGCAATTTGAAAAAGGTGAATGGGTTGCGTTGGTTTCAACTCAAGCCCCCATCGGTGATTGATGGGGGAGGTTATTTTTATGTCTAGATTTTTTGTATTTCAAGACTTAAATATTAATGATCAGATAACAATTTCGGGAGAAGATGCCCATCATATAATCCGAGTTCTTAGATATCAAACAGGTGATGTGATCTATATATCAGATGGTGCAAATACTGAGAGTATCGGGGTTATTTTAGACATCGACATGCAAGGGCCTAGGGTAAAATTGAAGATTATCGAGAAAAATAAAGTAAAGAGTATAAGCCCTTATATAACATTATTTCAAGGTTTGCCTAAGGGAGAAAAGTTTGATTGGATACTTCAAAAAAATACAGAAATTGGAGTAAGCAAATTTATCCCGATTATAACACAAAGGACAGTTGTAAATATTTCGCCATCCAAATTAGGACATCGAAAGGCCCGCTGGGGAAAAATTGTCAAGGAAGCTGCAAAACAGTGTATGAGGATGGATATACCTAAGATAGATGATGTTTTAAGCTTTGACCTTGCCCTGCAAGAAATTCAAAATTACTCATTATGTATAATTCCTTGGGAAAACGAGAAAGAAATATCACTAAGACATATAATTAAGGATATGAACGAGAATAAAGGCATTTCAAAAATTGCAGTGTTAATAGGACCTGAAGGTGGCTTTTCGAAAGATGAAGTAGAAAAGGCAAAGGCTGCAGGTGCCATACCTGTAAGCCTAGGTCCCAGGATATTGAGAACTGAAACAGCAGGAGTTGTTGCATGTAGTGTGTTGATGTATGAAATCGGCGACATGGGAGGAAAATAATGCCGAAAGTAGCTTTTTTTACTCTAGGATGTAAAGTAAATCAATATGAATCTGCAGCCATGGCAGAGCTTTTTGAAAATAAAGGCTATGAAATAGTGGACTTTGATACTAAAGCAGATGTGTATGTGGTAAACACTTGTAATGTAACAAATGAAAGTGCAAGAAAATCGCGGCAGATTATTCGTAAAGCGATCCGTAACAATCCATCGGCTAAAGTTGCGGTTGTGGGATGTTATGTTCAAATGGCTCTACATGAAGTATTAAACATACAGGGTATATCAGTTGCTGTAGGTACAAAAGATAGACATCGCATAGTCGACTTGGTAGAAAAAGCCAAACAAGGCAGTCAACCAATTGTGACTGTGAGTAACATAATGAAGCAGCAAACATTTGAGGAGATAGCTTTCAAGGGCCATCGTCAGAAGACTCGGGCATTTTTAAAAATACAGGATGGTTGTAATATGTTTTGCTCTTATTGCATAATTCCTTATGCACGAGGTCCTGTTAGAAGTCGTTCGATTGGCAATATTATAGATGAAGCTCAAAACTTAGCAAAAGATGGCTTTAAAGAAATCGTGCTTACAGGGATTCATCTGGGATTATATGGTCGTGACTTCAAAGGTGAAAACATTCATTTACTTGATGTTATTTCAAGAATTGCAGAAATTGAAGGTATAGAAAGGATACGATTAAGCTCTATTGAGGCTATGGAATTGACAGATGAATTTCTGAACGGTTTGTTCAAAATAAAAAAATTCTGCCGCCATTTCCATGTACCACTCCAGAGCGGATGCGATACTGTACTTCGCAGAATGAACCGTCGTTATACCACCGACGAGTTTAGAGATAGAATTAATTACATTAGAGAATTAATGCCGGATGCATCGATTACCACAGATGTTATTGTAGGTTTCCCGGGAGAAACCGAAGAAGAATTCAAGCAGACCGAAAACTTTATAAAAGAGATAAATTTTTCAAGACTCCATGTATTTCCCTTCTCTCCAAGAAAAGGAACATTGGCAGATGATATGCCCAATCAAATTGAAAAAAGTGTAAAGGTTGAGAGGAGCCATAGGTTAATATCCTTAAGCGAAAAACTTGAAAGGGATTTTTGCAAAAGATTTATAAACTCTATACAAGAAGTGCTATTTGAGGATAAAAAAGACGATAACTTCTATGAAGGCCTTACCGGAAATTACATTAAAGTTGCTGTAAAATCAAAGCAAGACCTTCACAATAAGATAATACATGTAAGATTGAAGAAAGCTTTAAATGATTATATTTTCGGTGAGGTCATTGAAAAATAAAATTTTGTTTAAGGAAAGAAGGAAATACTTGTATTAATGTTGAATAAATTTAAATAGAGTAAAAACAACTATGGATGAAGGAGGTGGGAATTTGATGGACTGTGTTTTCTGCAAAATAATAAATAAAGAAATACCGGCGAGAGTCGTTTATGAGGATGAGGAAGTTATTGCTATTAATGATATCAATCCACAAGCCCCTATCCATCTCCTTTTGATTCCAAAAAAACATATAGCATCAATTATGGAAATTAATAAGGATAATGCAGAAATCCTTAAACAAATTACTAAAGTGGCACAACATCTCGCCCAAGAAAGCAACATAGATAAAAAAGGTTTTAGATTGGTAGTTAATACAGGTGATGAAGGAGGTCAAACCGTTAATCATTTGCACTTTCACCTGTTAGGCGGCAGATTCATGACATGGCCTCCCGGATGATGTTGACGATAATTGAATCTGGCTTTATAATTAACTATAGTCACATTTTATAGTAAGACTTCTATGTAGCAGAAAGTGCAGCGGAGGGAGGGAATATAAAGTGTCGGAAGTTAAAGTAGGGGAAAATGAATCATTAGACAATGCGCTTCGAAGGTTTAAGAGAAAGTGTCAAAGGTCAGGAGTGCTCTCTGAAGTAAGAAAGCGTGAGCACTATGAAAAGCCGAGTGTAAAGCGTAAGAAAAAATCTGAGGCAGCCCGTAAAAGAAAAACTCGTAAATTTTAAGGAGAGATAATAACATGTCGATAAAAGATATGTTAAACAGCGACATGAAAGCTGCGTTAAAAGCTGGAGAAAAAGACAGGCTTTCAGTTATTCGCATGGCAAAATCGGCGATTCTTTATGCAGAAAAAGAGAAGCTTCATGAATTAGATGATGAAGAAGTTATCGAAGTGCTTTTTAAAGAAGTAAAGAAGCGCAAAAACGATATAAACGAATACGAACGATTAGGCAAAGCCGAAGTCGTAGAAAGTCTGGAAAGAGAAGTAACTATTCTATCCAGTTATCTCCCTCAGCAGTTGACTGATGAAGAAGTGGAAGAAATAGTTCGTCAGGCTATTATTGAAGTTGGGGCGAATAGCATAAAAGATATGGGCAAAGTTATGGGAACCGTCATGTCTAAAGTAAAAGGCAGGGCTGACGGCGGCCTAATTAGCAATATGGTAAAAAAGCTTTTGCAGTGATAATTAAAAAGCTTGGTATCCGAAGAT
Source organism: Tepidanaerobacter sp. EBM-38 (assembly GCA_001896545.1). GTDB lineage: Bacteria > Bacillota > Thermosediminibacteria > Thermosediminibacterales > Tepidanaerobacteraceae > Tepidanaerobacter. Next base: position 75,836 of record MPOT01000057.1, read on the forward strand.
GCCAAGCTTTTTATCAATGATAACAGGCTAATAAACAGATTCAAATGAATTAAGATGCTTAGTCAAAGATCGGGGAGAGGAATATGAGATATAAAGAAGTCCTGATTACAATCTTTTTAATATGCTTGATTTTTGCTCCTGTGGAACAGAGTTTAGCTGAAAATGCGATAAAAGCTTCAGAATATGTATATATTGTTCCGGTTAGAGGCGTAATCGACAATGGACTCGCTACTTTCGTCATAAGAGGCATACGAGAAGCAGAAGAAATGCAAGCAAAAGCCTTGATTTTCGAGATAGATACACCCGGTGGTGAAGTGGGTTCGGCTATAAAAATAAGTAATGCTATTCTTAAAACCTCTATCCCCACGGTGAGCTTCATAAACAATGAGGCAACTTCCGCCGGCGTAATTATTGCCATATCATCCAAGACGATAATGGCTGTTCCCGGTGTTACTATCGGTGCTGCTGAAACAAGGCCAAATGAAGAAAAATATATTTCCTACTGGTCTTCTGCACTGAGGGCAGTTGCCGAAAAGACCGGCAGGGATCCTCAATTAGTAGCTGCAATGGCTGATGCTGATATAGTCATCGAAGGGGTTAAGGAAAAGGGGAAGATCCTCTCACTTACTACCGGAGAAGCTATAAAATTAGGTCTTGTAGATGAGCAAGCAGACAGCTTAGACCAAGTTGTTCAAAGAATTATCAACGATGATATAAAGAATGTAGAAGTGGTTAAGGCTGACATGAACCTTTCCGAAAGAATTGCACACATGGCTTCAAATCCCTATGTAGCACCTGTGCTTTTAACCGTAGGCATTGTAGGTACTATTACTGAAATACTGACACCGGGCTTTGGCATTCCAGGGGTAATTGGTCTTATAGCTTTTGGCCTATTTTTCGGTGGGAGTTTTATGGCAGGTGCTGCACAATCTTGGGTTTTAGGTTTATTTATTATTGGCTTGCTGCTTCTGGTCATTGAAATGTTTATTCCGGGTTTTGGAGTTTTTGGTGTATCAGGGATATTATCAATAATCGGAAGCGTGATAATGGCCTTTCCGAGTTTAGAACAGGCTCTAATTTCTATCCTGTTTGCAATGGCAGCCAGTGGACTAATAATATACTTCCTCATGAAAAGAATAACGGTGAATCCGATTTTTAATCGAATTATTCTAGGAACAAAACAAGAGAAATCAGAAGGATATATAGCCGTAAATAAAGATATGAGTGAGTTTTTAGGTGCCAGAGGTAAAACAGTGACTCCATTAAGACCTGCAGGCACGGCAATTATAGGTGAAAGGAAAGTTGATGTTTTAGCAGAAGGAGAGTTTATACCGAGCGGTTCAGACATTGTGGTTATAAGAGTAGAAGGCAGTAAGATTATCGTAAAAAGTATAGAAAGGGAGAATGTATAATGGGACCAGCAATAGGTTTGCTTTTAATCATAGCTTTAATATTTATTGCGCTTGCGGTTGTTTTGAGCTTTGTCCCTCTAGGGTTATGGATTTCAGCCTTAGCTGCAGGGGTAAAGATAGGAATTTTTAATCTGATTGGTATGAGGCTTCGCCGAGTACCTCCAAACAAGATTGTAAACCCTCTGATAAAAGCTGTAAAAGCCGGTATAGATATAGGAGTCGATAAGCTTGAGGCACATTATCTTGCGGGTGGTAATGTAGATAGAGTAGTAAATGCACTAATCGCAGCTCAAAGAGCGGAGATTCCACTGACCTTTGAGCGTGCTGCGGCAATTGATTTAGCTGGCCGAAATGTACTTGAGGCAGTTCAAATGAGCGTAAATCCTAAGGTGATTGAAACACCTGTTGTTGCAGCAGTAGCAAAAGATGGAATTGAAGTAAAAGCAAAGGCTCGGGTTACGGTAAGGGCCAACATCGACCGTTTAGTAGGAGGAGCCGGCGAGGAAACAATTATTGCAAGAGTTGGAGAGGGTATTGTAACGACTGTCGGTTCTGCTGAAAGTCATAAAGCTGTTTTAGAAAATCCCGACTTGATTTCCCGCACTGTTTTGAACAAGGGTCTTGATTCGGGAACGGCTTTTGAAATACTTTCCATAGATATAGCTGATGTGGATGTAGGCAGGAATATCGGTGCTCAGCTGCAAACAGATCAAGCTGAGGCAGATAAGCGTATTGCTCAAGCCAGAGCTGAAGAACGTCGAGCGATGGCAGTAGCTAAAGAGCAAGAAATGAAAGCAATGGTTCAAGAAATGAGAGCAAAAGTGGTTGAAGCTGAAGCGGATGTTCCAAAGGCATTGGCAGAAGCTTTACGGCAAGGGAAACTAGGAGTTATGGATTACTATAATATGAAAAATGTAATGGCTGATACTCAGATGAGGGATTCTATATCTAAGTTGGGGCAAAAGGGCGAAAATGTAGATAAACAGAATAAAGAGTAGGTGATTAATTAAATGGAAAATATTATCTTCCTTATCCTACTTATGATTTTTAGTAAAGCAATCAAGCGATTTAGTCAACCTCAAAAAACAAAGACATTTCCAGCACCGAAAAGACCAGAGAAGAATAAGGAATACCCGCTACCGCCCTTTCAAGATTTCAAGCCGGAAACAAGTAATATAAGCGAATCAAGAACTATAAAAATAGAATCTGATTTTTCAAGCATACCTTTGGAAGAAGATTTGGAAGATACAATTACTTGCGATTATACAGAGCCAAAACAACACCAACAACAACCCGAATCTGATATTGAAATATCCGAGCTTTTTAGTCGTGAAAATATTTTAAGAGGGATAATATTTCAAGAAATATTATCTCCGCCAAAGGCACTTGCCCATAAGCAGCGCAGATTTTAACGTAACAGCTTTTGAAAATCAATAAAACCCTACAGTTTTATAAAACACTGTAGGGTTTTATTTTTTATAGTTATTAAACCGAGAATGATAGAATAAATTTTAACTAAACAAGTTTAAAAGGAGATATCGCCATGAGCGAAGGAATAAGACAAAAGATATCTGATGCTCTGGATTTACCACAAGATGTAATTTTAGATGTACCCAAAGTAATTCTTACTGGTAGGATTGCTGCTTTTATAGAAAATCACAAAGGTATTATACAATACAACTCTGAATTGGTAAAAATAAATACTTCAATTGGGGTAGTGTGTATAAAGGGAGCAGGCCTTCTTATCAAAACTATTATTGCTGATGAAATAACTGTTGAAGGAAAAATTACAGCTATAGAGCTTGAGGAATGATTAAGGGGGTACAACGGTGCTTCTTATAAAACTATGGAATTATCTTTCGGGTTATGTTATTATTAAAATTGTAGGTGAGTATGGGGAAAGACTATTAAATCAAGCTGCAATGAAGAATCTCTATTTATGGGATGTTAAGCGAGTTAATGATAATGAGTTAACTGCCAAGATAAATGTAAAGGATTTTTTTAAACTTGCCCGTTTAGCAAAAAAAACCCGCAGCCGCATATATGTTTTACAACGAGTAGGTCTATTTTTTACAATATCCAAACTTAAAAAGCGAAAAGCATTTCTGTTTGGTGCCTTGCTTTTTGTGGTAGCGATTTATTTAATGTCATCATTTATTTGGAACATTGAGATAAAATGTCCGGATGATGATTTAAGCACGTCTGTTATCGAGGATTTACGGAAATGGGGCTTGAGAGAAGGAACGTTTAAATATGGGCTTGACAAGCAATATTATCTTAATAAGTTGCTGACAAAATATAAGAATATATCTTGGGCAGAAATTGAGATAAGAGGTTCAAAGCTTATAGTTGAGCTTGTAAAAAAACAATTGCCACCCGAGCTTGAAGAAAGTACACCCTGTGATATAATAAATAAGGAAAGAATTGCAGTTGAGCCAGAAAAGAGCAGGCCATCTTTTCCGGCCTGCTCTTTTCGCTCAATTGCAATTTTTCCTATTGA
>MPOT01000062.1 GCA_001896545.1 Tepidanaerobacter sp. EBM-38
ACGTTTCAATCCCTTATAGGTAGGCTATAAACTTCTTTCCGGCCAGTTCGACCTTTATAACGCAAAAACGTTTCAATCCCTTATAGGTAGGCTATAAACGGCATCGACAATGACACTGAATGAAACAAAAAAACTTGGTTTCAATCCCTTATAGGTAGGCTATAAACTTGGTTGACGTTGTGCAGAATCACAGCGTCGCTGAGGTTTCAATCCCTTATAGGTAGGCTATAAACGGATAAAAACATGTGTGGGATTTTTGGATTCTTAAACTTGTTTCAATCCCTTATAGGTAGGCTATAAACTGCTTATGCTTGCCGGTCATAGTCGAAAGTATCATCCGTTTCAATCCCTTATAGGTAGGCTATAAACCTTGCTTTCGCTTTTTGGTATATACATATATGCCGGTTTCAATCCCTTATAGGTAGGCTATAAACCTCAGATACACTCGAAGCCAGGAATTATCTTTAAATGGTTTCAATCCCTTATAGGTAGGCTATAAACCCTGCTTTATTTTTATATCACTTCTTTTAATAATTTATGGTTTCAATCCCTTATAGGTAGGCTATAAACATTCATGTAAATGATAAAACCGTAATCTTATCAATCGTTTCAATCCCTTATAGGTAGGCTATAAACGGCTTACAGTGAAACACCAGATGTAAACCAAAGTATGTTTCAATCCCTTATAGGTAGGCTATAAACTGCATTTTCCCAAAACAGCTTTAAATCTTCATCATCGTTTCAATCCCTTATAGGTAGGCTATAAACCACGCCGGTGCACAGCGTCAGCGTCACTATCTTAAGTTTCAATCCCTTATAGGTAGGCTATAAACTGTTTCTAAGGGTATACACCATCTCTGGCTCTTTGGGTTTCAATCCCTTATAGGTAGGCTATAAACATAACGAGAGTAAAAATAGGTCCTTCGGTCATTTGGGTTTCAATCCCTTATAGGTAGGCTATAAACCGGCAATGCCCAACACCGCTCGCCTTCTGAGCTCTTGTTTCAATCCCTTATAGGTAGGCTATAAACTCTTTTTTGCCCATTCCCAAGCTTCTTTAGCCCAGTTTCAATCCCTTATAGGTAGGCTATAAACATACAAAATAGACAGTTTTGAAAAACTTTGTAAAGACTTTGTTTCAATCCCTTATAGGTAGGCTATAAACCAAATTCAAAGAACCGCAGATATAGATTTCATTACAAGTTTCAATCCCTTATAGGTAGGCTATAAACTCTTCTAGCTTTTGTTGTAACTCCTCGATTCTTTGGTTTCAATCCCTTATAGGTAGGCTATAAACGAAAACCGCAATGCTTGGCATGCGGGAGATGGTAATGTTTCAATCCCTTATAGGTAGGCTATAAACAATTAGATGTGCTGATAGAAGCAGCAGTGAAAGAATGTTTCAATCCCTTATAGGTAGGCTATAAACCGAAGCCACCACCTCTATAGGTGGAGGTAGTTCACAAAGTTTCAATCCCTTATAGGTAGGCTATAAACTTAACCAGTATTTTTCCCACTTTTAACGCCTACAATAGTTTCAATCCCTTATAGGTAGGCTATAAACAAAAACGAAATGGTAATATATAGATATAAAAAAACAAAGTTTCAATCCCTTATAGGTAGGCTATAAACTCTCTTCTTTGGTCGTACTTCAAATCTTTTCTAGTTGTTTCAATCCCTTATAGGTAGGCTATAAACTGATAAAGAATTTAGGCAATTAGAACAATCTCTTGAGTTTCAATCCCTTATAGGTAGGCTATAAACTACTGTAGGTGACGATATAGATTCCATAAATGATATGTTTCAATCCCTTATAGGTAGGCTATAAACAATGTTCAAAGATAGAAATAGAAAAGGATATTTAATTCAGTTTCAATCCCTTATAGGTAGGCTATAAACATCGTAAGGCTAAGGTGATGTAGATGCATCCAATAAGTTTCAATCCCTTATAGGTAGGCTATAAACATTTTGTTATCCAGTTCTTAGTTTACCTATAAGGGATGTTTCAATCCCTTATAGGTAGGCTATAAACCTACTTCTTTGATAATATATCGTACAACCCACAATTGTTTCAATCCCTTATAGGTAGGCTATAAACGCCATAACAGGCAAGCCGTCCAAATTCGGTACAATAAAAGTTTCAATCCCTTATAGGTAGGCTATAAACATCAGAAGGAAAGAATTATACAAAAGATGCTATAGAAGTTTCAATCCCTTATAGGTAGGCTATAAACTTGAAGACACTATCGGAACTCAGGAAGGAAAGAAACAGTTTCAATCCCTTATAGGTAGGCTATAAACAGGTGAATTCAAGTTACTTTCAAAAATGGTAAGACAGTTTCAATCCCTTATAGGTAGGCTATAAACTCTTTCTGCCGCAATCTTCTTCATTACATCAATTGCGGTTTCAATCCCTTATAGGTAGGCTATAAACATCAATAGCACCTACATATTTTCTGCCTGTATTTGACGTTTCAATCCCTTATAGGTAGGCTATAAACCCGTTGACCCCGAACAGAATCAAGGACAAGGGTATGGAAGTTTCAATCCCTTATAGGTAGGCTATAAACATGGCAAGAGATTCTAGTTGAAATGAATATTAGTGAGTTTCAATCCCTTATAGGTAGGCTATAAACTTGTTCTTATCTCCCTGCACCACCGCTCATTGATTTGTTTCAATCCCTTATAGGTAGCTCTATAGCCCCCTAACCAACTTGGAGAAAATCTTTGTATATGATAGTATAAAAGCAGGGGGTTAACTTAAATGACAAGAAAACAATATACAGAAGAAT
>MPOT01000042.1 GCA_001896545.1 Tepidanaerobacter sp. EBM-38
TGACTTTTAATCAGGGTGTCGGAGGTTCGAGTCCTCCATGACCCACCATGCGGGCATGGCGGAACTGGCAGACGCGCCAGACTTAGGATCTGGTGGATTAATCCCATGGAGGTTCAAATCCTCTTGCCCGCACCATTATCATTTTATATTGAAATAGTTATTGGATTTCATACCTCGGTCCATGCCGAGGTGTTGTTTTATTAGAAATTATTCTTGGATTGCATAATTTTTTTATGCTATAATATAATTGCATCGATGAGGATGAAATCGTATCAATGGTAATTGCAAGGAGGAGCATGATGAAAGTCAATCTGGAAAAGATAGAAAAAAATACTGCATATTTAAATTTTGAGGTAGATGCCGAACAGTTAGAAAAAGCAATACAACAGGCATACAAAAAAAACGCTAAGCGCTTTGCTATTCCCGGCTTTCGGAGAGGAAAGGCGCCTAGAAAACTTATTGAGATGCACTATGGTCCGGAGGTTTTTTATGAAGAGGCAATGCAGATTCTCTTACCTGAAGCCTATCAAAAGGGAGTAGAGGAATATAAACTTCAACCGGTCGACCAGCCTAAATTTGATGTTCAGCAGATTGAAACAGGTAAACCTTTGATAGCTTCAGCTGAAGTTGTTGTTAAGCCCGAAGTGAAAATTGAGGACTACAAAGGTTTAGAAGTAGAAAAAGTTGTGCATAATGTAACAGAAGATGAAGTAGAGAAACAATTATTAATAATACAGGAAAAAAATGCAAGGCTAGTGGCAGTAGAAGATAAAGCAGCAGCAGAAGGAGATATCGCTATTATCGATTTTGAGGGTTCTATAGATAATGAACCATTTGAGGGCGGTACTGCAGAAAACTATCCCTTGCAATTAGGCTCCGGCATGTTTATAAAAGGCTTTGAGGAACAGGTTATTGGAATGATGCCGGGTGAGACAAAGGATGTATCGGTCACTTTTCCCAAAGATTATAATGCTGAGGAATTAGCCGGTAAAAATGCTGTTTTTACTGTTACACTAAAAGAACTAAAAAGAAAAGAACTGTTGCCGTTAGACGATGATTTTGCAAAAGACGTTAGCGAGTTTGATACCTTAGCCGAACTCAAGGAAGATATTAAAAATAAATTACAACAGGAAGCCAAATCTGTCGAAGAAAACTCTTTAAGAGCATCGATCATTGACAAATTGATTGAAAAAGCTGAAGTGGATATTCCCGAAGTAATGATAAATCATGAAGTTGATAATATATTGTTAAAGTTGGCAATCAACCTAAAACAGAGCACAGGCTTTGATTTAACAACATATTTGGAATCAACAGGAATGACGCTTCAAGAGTTAAGAGATCGTTATCAGGATGCAGCTGTACGCAATGTAAAAACATCTTTAATTTTAGAAGAGGTAGGTAAGTTAGAAAATATTACAGTAACAGATGAAGAGCTTGAGAATAAAATCAAAGAACTTGCAGAAATGTATAAAAAGCCATTAGAAGAATATGAGAAGAGTTTAAGCCCTGAGAATAAAGAGGGTATTAAAGACTTGGTTTTGACGGAAAAAATCTTTGATTTCCTTATTGAAAACTCAAATATTATTGAGAAAGTGAAAGACAATACAAAAGATGATACAATAGAAGCAAAAGAAGCTGACATTGTTGATGATGAAAGCGATAATAGTGAAAAAACGGTATAATCAAGGAGGTTATTTAAGGTGAGTTTAGTACCTATAGTGGTGGAACAAACAAACCGTGGTGAGAGAGCCTATGATATTTATTCTAGACTTCTTAAGGAAAGGATTATTTTTATAGGAACATCTATTGATGATACTGTTGCGAGTCTTGCCATAGCTCAAATGCTATATCTGGAATCGGAAGATCCTGACAAAGATATTCGCCTTTATATCAATAGTCCTGGCGGTTCCGTCACAGCAGGTCTAGCTATTTATGATACCATGCAGTATATTAAACCTGATGTTTCTACTATTTGTATGGGGCTTGCGGCTAGTATGGGAGCAGTGCTCCTTGCGGCAGGAACTGAAGGTAAACGCTATGCACTACCGAATTCAAGGATTATGATTCATCAGCCTTGGGGCGGAGTGCAAGGAAAAGCTGTTGATATTGAAACACATGCAAAGGAAATTCTTCGCTTAAGAGAACTATTGAATGAGATTCTTGCAAATCATACAAAGCAATCTATAGAAAAAATTGAAAAAGATACAGACAGGGATTACTTTATGTCATCAAAAGAAGCTCTTGAATATGGCTTAATTGATGAGGTGATCCATAAGAGGAAGTAAAAGCCGGAAAGGAGTGGGCAATATGTTTAAATTTACTGATGAGAAAGGTCAACTTAAATGTTCTTTTTGTGGAAAGACACAGGATCAGGTACGCAAATTAGTAGCAGGCCCCGGCGTTTATATTTGTGATGAGTGTATTGAACTTTGCAACGAAATAATAGAAGAAGAATTTGGCGAAGAAGCGGAAATTGATTTTACTGATATACCTAAACCTCATGAAATCAAAGATATTCTTGATCAGTATGTAGTAGGCCAGGAACAGGCCAAAAAAACGCTTTCTGTAGCAGTTTATAATCATTACAAGAGGATAAATTATCAAAATAAAATTGATGATGTAGAATTACAAAAAAGCAATATTGTAATGCTTGGGCCTACAGGAAGTGGAAAAACTCTTCTGGCTCAAACGCTTGCTAAGATTTTAAATGTGCCTTTTGCAATAGCTGATGCTACCTCGTTAACGGAGGCCGGCTATGTAGGAGAAGATGTGGAAAACATTCTTCTAAAATTAATTCAAGCAGCTGATTACGATGTGGAAAAAGCAGAAAGAGGCATAGTTTACATCGATGAGATAGATAAAATAGCACGAAAATCAGATAATCCTTCGATAACAAGGGATGTATCCGGTGAAGGCGTACAACAGGCTTTGCTTAAAATACTGGAAGGCACCGTAGCCAGTGTTCCTCCGCAAGGCGGTCGTAAACATCCTCATCAGGAGTTTATTCAGATTGATACTACAAATATCCTGTTCATTTGCGGCGGAGCATTTGAAGGAATAGGGGATATTATTCAGAATCGAATAGGCAAAAAATCTATAGGTTTTGAAGCTGAAATTCAGAGCCAAGATCAAAAAAACATAGGAGAAATTTTGAAACATTTAATGCCTGAAGACTTGCTGAAATATGGTATGATACCGGAATTTGTCGGACGGCTCCCAGTGATTGTAACCCTATCTGCTCTTGATGAAAATTCTCTTATAAAAATACTGAAAGAACCTAAAAATGCATTGGTAAAACAGTATCAAAAACTATTCGAAATGGACAATTCCCAATTGGAATTTACAGATGATGCCCTTATGGTAATTGCTCAAGAGGCAATACGGCGCAAGACAGGAGCTAGAGGTTTAAGGGCTATACTGGAAGAAGTAATGTTGGATATTATGTATGAACTTCCACATAGAAATGATATTGCTAAATGTGTAATAACCAAAGAAGTAGTGTTAAATCGTGAAGAGCCAATTATAGTTACATCGGACCGAAAAAAAGGCAAGAAAAAAGAAGTAATAGCATAAAAGTTAAGCATAGTAAATAATAAGAAGCGGTTCTGGAATATTTATTTTTAGATAAATATTTTGGAACCGCTCTTTTTTATTTTTAAAAATATGGTTATAAAAAAACTGTTAATAATAAATAATATAGACAGTGGCTATTTAGATGTTGAAAGTTGTCAAGGGAGGAACTACCAAATGAATGTAACAGTAAATATTTTAAGCATGATTCAAATATTTTTTGCTATTGTTATCGGGCTTTACTTTTTAAATTTGTTAAAAGGACAGCAAGGAAGTAAGATTGCGGTTAACAAGGAGTCTAAAAAGGAAATTGAAAAATTACAAAAAATGAGACAAATTTCACTTACAGAGCCCTTGGCAGAAAAAACCAGACCGTCTTCTTTCAACGAAATTGTTGGTCAGGCTGATGGTTTAAAGGCTTTACGAGCAGCGCTTTGCGGTCCAAATCCCCAACATGTTATATTATATGGTCCACCTGGTATAGGCAAAACTGCTGCTGCAAGGCTTGTTCTTGAGGAAGCAAAGAAAACTCGCGGCTCTCCATTTGGTCCTGAAGCGAAGTTTATTGAGGTAGATGCGACTATTGCTAGATTTGATGAAAGAGGAATTGCCGACCCGCTTATTGGATCGGTGCACGACCCAATATATCAGGGTGCAGGGCCGCTTGGAGTTGCCGGAATACCACAACCTAAGCCCGGTGCGGTGACAAAAGCCCATGGGGGAGTTTTGTTTATTGATGAAATAGGTGAACTTCATCCAATACAAATGAATAAACTTTTAAAGGTGCTGGAGGACCGTAAGGTGTTCTTGGAGAGTGCATATTACAGCAGTGAGGATACAAATATACCTTTGCATATCCGCGAAATCTTTGAAAAAGGCCTGCCGGCCGATTTTAGATTAATAGGCGCTACAACCAGGAGACCAGAAGAAATACCACCAGCCATACGCTCACGCTGCCTTGAGATATTTTTTAAACCTCTGTCGCCGGATGATATTGATATTATCGTCAGAAACGCGGCAAAGAAAATAGAATTTGATATCGATGAATTGTCGGTGAATACTATAAAAAAATATGCCAATAACGGCAGAGAATCGGTAAATATTATACAGATGGCAGCAGGATTGGCAACGACTGAAAACAGAAAACGAATCGAAGCACGCGATGTGGAATGGGTAATAAATAGCGGCCAGTATTCTCCCAGATTAGAAAAAAAGATAAATCCGGTGCCTCTAGTTGGTCTAGCTAATGGCCTTGCCGTATATGGACCCAATATGGGAATTCTTTTGGAGATAGAGTCAACTGCTATAAAAACCGAAAAAGGGCAAGGGACTTTGCTGGTTACAGGTGTGGTAGACGAAGAAGAAATTGTAGGAAATGCTCAACGACTAAAAAGGAAAGGTACTGCTCGCGGCTCTGTGGATAATGTAATGACTGTAATTAGAAAGTATTTGGGATTAGATCCGCGAGATTATGATATACATCTAAATTTTCCCGGTGGGATACCGATGGATGGCCCTTCAGCGGGGGTAACTATAGCTGCTTCTGTTTATTCATCAATAAAGAATATTCCCGTTGATAATTATGTTGCAATGACCGGGGAATTATCGGTGCGTGGTTATGTGAAGCCTGTTGGGGGCATATTACCAAAGATAGAGGCTGCAAGAAGTTCTGGCGCAAAGACTGTAATAATTCCAAAGGAAAACTGGCAAGATATTTTTAAAACCTTTGATATTAATATAATTGCTGTTGATCGCATTGAAGAAGTTATAGAGCATGCACTGTTCTCCTTCAAACAGGAAGTTAAAAGCAACACTGTCTAAATCGCATATCGAAGAATGTAAACCGCAATTGCAGAAAAAACCTTTCTTACTTGCAAGAGGCTGCTATATAGTAGCCTCTTTTTGCTTAAGTAAACCTAAAACACAATAAAAAATTTCACAATTATAAAACTTTATACATAGCATATATTAGATTACTTATTAGTTCTACCATTGTGCCTATTATATGTTAGGAGGGATGCAATCGTGATTAGATATATAGTGCGTAAGGGAGATACGCTGACATTATTGGCTGCTAGATACGGTACCACAGTAGAAGCTATTATGACAGCAAATAATTTAGTGGATCCTGATTTAATCATTGTTGGGCAAGTATTATTAATTCCGGTATCAGGTTCAACTGCCCCATCTACACCACCAGAGTATCCATCATGCCCGCCGTGCCCACCGTGCCCACCTTGTCCACCAACACCAACACCACCAACTCCACCAATACCCACTCCACCAACTGAAAGGCCGGTTGTTAAGCGAACTTTTGATGGAATTGAATTTACATTTTCACTTAATAAAAGCATATATAAAATTAAAGAGCCAATTGTAATACGTCTTAAGAAGAAAAACATATTAACGGTTCCGCTGACTCTTACTTACAGGACATCACAAAAAGTCGACTTTAGGGTAACTAGTGGAGATAGATTAATATGGCAGTGGTCAAAAGATAAAGTTTTTATGCAGGTTGTTACTAACGACAGAATGCAACCTGGTGAGGAAAAGATTTATCGTGAGGTGTGGGACCAAAGGGTGGATAGCATGATTGTCAGGCCTGGACTATATAGAATAACAGGATGGAATTTAGCTACACCTGGTATAAGGCTTATTCTAGATTTTGAAATAGAAGCATATAATTAAATATGAAGTAATAGTAGTTATTAGGGGCGAATTTGAAGATTTGATTAATCGCCCCTATCTTAATTTGACGAATAAAGTGCAGATATTCAAACATAGAATAGTATAAAAATGCATATTGCAATCAACTTGCATTGCGAAAACCTATTATTTCATATATAATAAAAAAGAATAGTCACAAAGACAAGAGAGGAGATTTGCCATGATGGTCGTTTTTGACCCTGAAGTGCAGCACAGAATTATGGTCTGCGTAACACCCCAAAAGAGCTGTGAGAGATTGATAAAAAGAGGTGCTGCTAGGGCAAGAGAGATAGACGGCCAATTTGTAGTAATATATGTAAATAAAAAACAGGCCCTAAATAGGGAGTTAAAAGAACACAAGATTTTGCTGGAGCTGTTTGAGTTAGCTAAAAACTTGGGAGGGACTGTTTCTATACTTTCAGGGGAAGAGGTCTATGACACCCTTGCAGACTTTTCTAAGAATAATAAAATTACTCATATAATAGTTGGGAAATCTTTGCGTTCGGCTTTTGAAATTCAAAAGAGCGGTGAAGTTATAAATCCCTTGATAAATGCAGTAGAAAAAAACGGTATAACAGTTGAAGTCGTCGATTAAAAACTAGTGAATAATTAGGGACGGTTCCAAAATATTCATTCATGAATATTTTGGAACCGTCCCTAATTATTCACCAGGAAAAAAGGATTTGAGGTTTAAAAGTTGAATATAATATTTAAAATGAATGTAGATGATTATCCTGTTTTAAGATTGGAGGAATATATAAATATGGATATGGAGAAATTCATTAAATCAAATGAGAACGATCTACTGGAAGCTACGCGTGAGATTTTAAAAATCGATAGCGTTAAGAGTTCGCCTTTACCAGGTATGCCTTTCGGGGGAGGTCCCGCCATGGCTTTGCAATATGCTTTAAATCTAGCTGAAAGTTTTGGCCTTGAAACAAAAAATCTGGAAAATTATGCAGGCTGGGCCGAGTTGGGTGAGGGTGATGAGCTAATTGGGATTTTAGCACATCTTGATGTAGTTCCTGAAGGCAGTGGTTGGACTTATCCGCCTTATGGTGGTGAAATTCATGATGGTAAAATATATGGCAGAGGTGCGATAGATGACAAAGGTCCTGCCATGGCAGCATTATTTGCACTAAAATCTTTAAAAGATTCAGGAATTAACTTAAACAAGAGAGTTCGAGTTATTTTTGGCACTGATGAAGAGAGCGGCTGTGAATGCATGAAATATTATCTAAAACATGATGAAAAGTTGACCATGGGTTTTTCACCCGATGCTAATTATCCAATTATCAATGGTGAGAAAGGAATACTTACATTTTCATTTGCTAATTCATTTGCGAACGAAGAAGGAAAAAGCGGTGTGAAAATAGTATCATTTAAAGGCGGGCATCGTCCCAATATGGTTCCCGATTATGCAGAAGCACATCTTTTAGGTGATATAGGGGAAATTAAAAGTATAGCTGAAAATTATAAAGATGAAATACCGGGAGATTTTAAGATAGAGCAGAATGATAATGAAATCATAGTAAAGTCATATGGAGTATCTGCACATGCCAGTAGACCCCAAAAGGGTAAAAATGCAGCTATGCTGCTGGTAAAGCTTCTTGGGAAGATAAAGCTCATTGATACTCAATACGAGTTTATTGAATTTTTAAATAGCATGATTGGCTTGGATAATACTGGAAAAGCTTTTGGCATTGATTTCGAGGACGATATATCAGGTATTCTTAGTCTCAATGTAGGTATTGTGGAGTTTGATCAAAACAGAGCTGCCGTTACAGTAAATATACGTTATCCCATCAGATATAGCAGTGATCAGGTAATAAACCAAATTAGGAAGAATACCCCCGATTATATAGATATTGTAGATATTTATGACAATAAACCCCATTATGTTCCGGAAGATAATATCTTGATACAAAAGCTTAAATTGGCTTACGAAAAAATCACCGGAGAGAAAGCTTATTGTTTGTCTATTGGAGGCGGCACTTATGCGAGAATGTTTGACAACTGCGTAGCTTTTGGCCCCAATTTTCCAGGTGACCCGGATTTAGCTCATCAAAAAGATGAGTATATCGAAATAGATAATCTCTTAAAGAATTTGAGAATTTATACCTATGTTTTAAAAGAATTAGCCCAATAGCTGATAATACGAAATATGGGTATTAGCGCTTAAAAGCAGCGGGATAAGTGCAGCTTGTGCAAGGAGGTATGCGGCATGGAACTTAAAAAAATAAAAGACCCTTATATAGAGAGACTTTTTGATGCCATATTACTTTTGGAGAACAGAGAAGAATGCTATCGTTTTTTTGAAGATATATGTACTATAGGAGAAGTGCAGGCAATGGCTCAACGGTTGCAGGTGGCCGAGATGTTAAAAGAAGGTCGGACGTATACCGATATTGCTCAAGCTACGGGAGCCAGTACTGCTACAATAAGTAGAGTAAAGAGGTTTTTACATTATGGCTCAAATGGCTATAATATAATTTTAGAGAGACTTGAAAAGACAAAGCAACAATAAGATTAGCGTGGTCTCCACGCTTGTTTTATGTCAGGGAGGTTTTCAATGAACTTTTTAGATAATTTAAATCCACAGCAGAAAAAAGCTGTCACACATATATCCGGTCCGCTACTTGTACTTGCAGGGGCAGGCAGCGGCAAAACTCGAGTTCTGACGTACCGCATTGCCTATTTGATAAGAGACAAAAATATAAACCCTAAAAATATAATAGCAATTACTTTTACCAATAAAGCAGCACGAGAGATGAAAGACAGAATAAAGCAATTGCTTCCCGAAATCGAGGACATGTTTGTCAGCACATTCCATTCTGCTTGTGTAAGATTTTTACGCATGGATATTGACAAATTGGGTTACAATAGAAATTTTATAATATTTGATACGCAAGACCAACAGGTTCTAATGAAAGATTGCCTTAAAACCTTAAATATTGATGACAAAAAGTTTGCTCCGACTGCAGTTTTAAACTATATAGGCAGGGCAAAAGACCGTCTTCTTGTGCCTGAAAAATGTCTTGACAATGCTAAAGATGTTCGCGAAAAGACTATGGCACAAATCTATGCTCTATATCAAAAGCGCTTAAAGGAAAATAATGCATTGGATTTTGATGATATTATCATGAAGACTGTAGAACTTTTCAAGACATTTCCTTCTGTGCTTTCTTATTACCAAAATCGTTTTCCATATATTCTTGTGGATGAGTATCAAGATACTAATATAGCCCAGTATGAGCTTATACGAATGATGGCGGCAAAACACCGAAATTTATGTGTAGTAGGTGATGATGATCAAAGTATATATAGTTTCAGAGGTGCTGACATTCGAAATATATTAGAGTTTGAAAAAGATTTTCCTGATGCTACGGTAATTCGCCTGGAGCAAAATTACCGCTCAACTCAAACCATATTAAACGCCGCCAATGAAGTTATTGACCATAATTTTGGCCGTAAGAAGAAGACGCTTTGGACTAATAATGGACAAGGTGATAAAATAAATCTGGTTACTCTGGAGGATGAACATCAGGAAGCGTATTTTATTGCCCGGGAAATTAATGAATTAGTCTTCAGAGAGGGTATAAACTATGGAGATGTGGCTGTACTCTACAGGACTAATGCACAGTCAAGAGCATTGGAAGAAGCTATGGTAAAAACTGGTATTCCATATAAGATAATTGGAGGTCTAAGGTTTTACCAGCGCAAGGAAATAAAGGATATTTTGGCTTATGTACGAGTTATAGCTAATCCGTCTGATGATGTAAGCCTTATGAGAATAATAAATGTTCCGAGAAGAGGCATAGGGGATGCTACGGTAAACAAGCTGAAGGCAGCAGCTGAAGAAGGGAATAAAAGCGTTTTTGACATAATAACAAATATAGACCAGCTATCACTTTCCCCATCACTTAAAAACAAACTGCAAAAGTTTCGCCTAATGATGGAAGACTTTATACGTATGTCAAAGACAATAGCTATACCGGACTTAATGAATCATATTCTTGAAGAAACCGGGTATATGGATGAATTGGTAAACGAAAATACAACCGAGGCTTTGAGCCGAATAGAGAACCTTCAGGAAATGATAGGTGTGGCCAAGGAATTTGAACAAAGGTCATCAGGCCTGGGGCTTGAAGATTTTCTTACAGAATTGGCTTTAGTATCGGATGTGGATGATATGCAAGAAATGGAACAGGCCGTTGTATTGATGACTTTGCACAGCGCTAAAGGGTTGGAATTTCCGATAGTATTTCTATCGGGGATGGATGAGGGTATTTTTCCACATTCCAGGTCACTTTTAGATGATAATCAGTTGGAGGAAGAGCGAAGACTGTGTTATGTAGGCATTACAAGGGCTCGAAAAAAACTTTATCTTACAAGAGCCTGGCAAAGAAGCCTTTATGGAAATACATCATATTATATGTCTTCAAGGTTTTTAAATGAGATTTCTCCAGAATATCTCATAGAATCATCAGGTGATACAAAAAATAATATAAATACTCGATCATCCGAAACTAAAGTTCTTAAAGACAATACAGTATCTCCCTCACAGAATAACGAACACATTGGCTCCATTAGGCCCGGTGACCATATAAAACACTCTAAGTGGGGTGAAGGTATTGTTACAGATATAGACGGAATTGATGAGGATGCTCAAATATCCATAAACTTCCCTTCAGTAGGTGAAAAGCATCTGATATTAAAGTACGCTCCTATAGTAAAAATATAATTCATACTGTAAAAAGTCAATTTTCACCTAAAAATAACAACATACTGTTCAAATTATAATAAAGTGCAACTTATACTGACCATAAATTTAATGAATAAGGTTTCTATGGCAGAATCAAATACAATTTAGCAAAGTATTTTTACAGAAATTTTAACAATAACAATTCCAAAATAATAAAAAACAAAATGTGAAAATGAAAGGGTGAGACTTTTGGACATAGTTCAGGCCGAAAACCGCATAAAAGAACTAAGAGAATTAATTGATTACCACAATTATCGCTACTATGTGCTAGATAACCCGGAAATTACAGATGCTGAATATGATAAATTGATGAGAGAATTGATTTCCCTTGAAAGTCAGTTCCCACAGCTTATAACACCCGACTCACCTTCCCAACGTGTAGGCGGAGAACCGCTGGAAGCCTTTAAAAAGGTTACTCATCGAGAACCCATGATAAGTCTTGCCGATGCTTTTAGTGAGGAAGAACTCAGAGATTTTAACCGCCGTGTTACAGAAAATGTTGGGAATCAAGTGGAATACGTCGTAGAACTTAAAATTGATGGCCTGGCTGTTTCACTCACTTATGAAAATGGTTTATTGGTTACGGCTGCTACACGAGGTGATGGTGTAGTAGGTGAAGATGTAACCCAAAACGTAAAGACAATTAAAAGCGTTCCACTGCGCTTGAATGTACAAAAGGATAAGATTCCTATGATAATAGAGGTTCGCGGAGAAATATATCTGTCCAAGGAAGGGTTTAAAAAACTAAATGAAGAGCGGGAGGAAATGGGACTGCCTACATTTGCAAACCCGCGCAATGCTGCTGCCGGTTCCATACGACAGCTTGACTCGAAAATTACTGCAAAAAGACCCCTGTCTACCTTTATGTATGCATTGGGGTATGTAGAAGGAATTGAGTTTAATACACATTTAGAAGTGCTCGAATTTTATAAGGCTTGCGGATTTAAGGTAAATCCACATATAAAGTCATTTAATAACTTTGATGATGTGATAGATTATTGCATGAGCTGGAAAGAAAAAAGGCACTCACTGCCCTATGAAATTGACGGAATAGTAATAAAGGTAAATTCACTTCATTTTCAAAAAATACTGGGTTCTACTGCCAAAACCCCTCGCTGGGCTATTGCTTATAAATTTCCTGCAGAACAAAAAATTTCAGTTATCGAAGACATAGTTGTAAGTGTGGGAAGAACGGGGGTTTTAACTCCAAATGCCGTTTTAACTCCTGTTCAGATAGCAGGTTCTACCGTTAGCAGAGCGACACTTCACAACGAGGATTATATAAAAGGAAAAGATATTCATATTGGTGACAGCGTAATTGTACAAAAGGCAGGAGATATTATTCCGGAAGTGGTTGCAGTGGTTAAAGAAAAGCGGACAGGCAATGAAAAAGAATTTAAGATGCCTCACCGCTGTCCGGAGTGCGGCTCTGAAGTTATCAGACTTCCCGGCGAAGTAGCATATCGCTGTACCGGAGTATCATGTCCTGCGCAAATAAGACGAAGGATAATCCACTTTGCCTCAAGAGATGCCATGGATATAAGGGGATTAGGGCCTGCGATTGTATCCCTGCTTTTATCGGCAAATCTTATTAAGGATGTTTCAGATATATATTTTCTTAAAAAAGAAGCATTGATACCACTGGAAAGAATGGGCGAAAAATCAGCAAATAATCTTATTAAAGCAATCGAAAACAGCAAAAAACAGCCACTAAACAGACTAGTATATGCATTGGGCATACCGCTTATCGGTTCTAAAGCCAGCCTAACTCTTGCTCAAGAGTTTAAAAGCATGGACAGACTGCAGAATGCCACTTATGAGGAACTCATAAAAATACCTGAAATCGGGGATAAGATGGCAGAAAGCATAATCGCCTTTTTCAAACAGGAACAAACAAAAGCATTAATAACGCGATTAAAAGAAGCCGGAGTAAATATGCTATATGCAAAAGAAGAAATCGGTCCTAAACCCTTGGAAAATCTCACGTTTGTCTTGACAGGAGCTTTAGAAAAATACAGTCGCTCCAAGGCCCAAGAGCTTATTGAAAATTTAGGCGGCAAAGTTACCGGCAGTGTCAGTAAAAAGACGGATTATGTAGTGGTAGGAAAAGATCCGGGCTCTAAATACAATAAAGCACTAGAGTTAGGTGTAAAAATTTTAGATGAACAACAATTTGAAGAAATGATTTTAAATGCTCAAGCAGAAACGAGCATCTAAAAATTAATTTTCAGTGCGAAAATATTCAAAAATGGAGGAGAAAAATTGAAGGACAGAGAATTCAAACAAGAAGTTGTTCGCATAGCTAAAAAAGCCGAACAGATGGGTTTATGCCAATATAAGTCCGGTAATTTTAGCACAATCGATCGAAATAATGACTTAGTTTACATTACTCCATCAGGCATATCCAGAGAAGAACTTACGGCGGATATGATAGCGGTGGTAGATATGAATGGCAACATTGTGGATGCTCCTTATAAACCTTCGATAGAGGTTTCAATGCATATAAATACTTACAATATAAAACCTGAAGCTCTTGGTATAGCTCACTCCCATTCAAGGTATGCAACTTTATTCGCATGTATGGGGAAAGAAATACTGCCTGTGACGGTTGAAGCGATTCATTACGGTGGCAATGCCGTAAAAGTGGCTGAATATGCGCCACCCGGCAGTCAAGAACTTGCCGAAGGCATAGTCCATGCCTTAAAGGATTCGGATGTGTGCCTTTTGAAATATCATGGTGTATTGGCTGCCGGTGAAAGCGTGGAAAAAGCATTACTAAATGCAATATATGTGGAAGAAGTAGCATTTCTATATTACCATTTATTGGCAATAAACCAAACCCAGTTCATGCCACAGGAGCTGCTTACAAGCCTTAAAAATGGTTGATAATACTATACCAATAATTTTACCGATTTCAGGCAAACATTTTAAGTCAAAATTTATTTTTTATAGTGGAATCAAAATTCTAATATTTATAAATAACATTTAAAAGTAATAACAAAGCATTTAATTAAGTTTAAAAGGGGTAAGAGGTGCAAAACTGACTTAATTATTGTTTGTGAAAATATTTTTTCTATGTTAAACTATGTATACAATGTACAGAATACAGGCATTAAAATTATTTGATTTTTCATATTGAAAAAATTGAGGAGGGTAAAAAATGGCTGCTTTTAGAATGGAACATGATTTAATTGGTAGTAAAGAGGTGCCTAAAGATGCTTACTATGGGATACAAACATTAAGGGCAATAGAAAACTTCAATATAACCGGATGCCCCTCACATCGTAAATTAATTTTAGCTGTTGCAATGGTAAAAAAGGCGGCAGCAATGTCAAATATGAAACTGGGCTTACTGAACGAAAAAAAAGGCAGTGCAATAATACAGGCCGCCGATGAAATATTAGATGGAAAATTTGCTGACCAGTTTGTAGTTGATGCAATTCAAGGTGGAGCAGGGACTTCGGTAAATATGAATGTAAACGAAGTAATAGCCAATCGCGCTATTGAGATTTTGGGCGGTAAAAAAGGAGATTATGACATTATTTCTCCAAATACCGATGTAAATATGTCTCAATCTACAAATGACGTATACCCAACGGCAATACGCATTGCAACCATATCATTGGCTAAGAATTTGTTGAGAGAGATGGAGCTTTTGAAAAATGCACTATTAAAAAAAGCAGATGAATTTGATGATGTGGTCAAAGTAGGGCGCACACAGTTGCAAGATGCTGTTCCCATCCGGCTGGGTCAAGAATTTGAGGCTTACGCACAAGCTATAGGCAGGGACTTGGCTAGAATTAAATCTTCCCTTGAAGCTTTACATGAAATAAATCTGGGAGCAACTGCCATTGGGACGGGCCTTAATGCTAAAGTTGAATATATAGAGCTTGCCATTGAAAATCTAAGAAATATATCGGGTATTCCACTTAGGAAAGCAGTAAACTTAATAGATGCAACTCAAAATACAGATGTTTTAGCAGCCTTTTCTTCAACCCTAAAAATATTAGCTATTAATTTATCGAAAATAGCCAATGACCTAAGATTGATGTCATCGGGCCCTCGTGCAGGAATAGCGGAAATCAAACTTCCCGCAATGCAACCAGGATCTTCGATAATGCCTGGCAAGGTAAACCCCGTAATTCCAGAGGTTGTTAACCAAGTGGCATTTCAAGTAATAGGCAATGATCATACTATCAGCTTGGCGGTAGAAGCCGGGCAGCTTGAATTAAATGCTATGGAACCTGTTATTACATATAACCTGCTACAATCCATAGAAATCCTAACTAATGCGATAAAAACATTTAGAGAAAAATGTATCGTTGGAATTACGGCTAACCGTGAGCGCTGTCAGGAAATGGTAGATAAAAGTGTTGGCATAATCACAGCACTGATTCCTCATATTGGATACGAAAAAGCATCACAGTTGGCAAAAGAAATAGCAGCAAGTGATGAAACAGTTCCTGAATTAATTGCGAAGAAAAATCTCTTACCACAAAATGTAATAAATAATGTTCTCTCTCCCAAAGCCATGACTGAACCCGGAATTTTATGCGGATAAAGAGTCTTGACTTAAGCCAAACAATAGTATATATTTTATTTAAGCATTCTGGTAATCTTTTTTCCCTGCTTGAAGCGAACGGAGGACAGTGTGAGCTCCGTAGCATAAAAAAGATTTGGGAACAGAAGTCAGAAATGAAATCAACCTTATATTGAGTTCCAGAAAAGTGGCAGGATAATACCTGCAACTAGGGTGGAACCGTCCTTGAATAAAAGGACCCCTAGACCATCAATGATGGTTTAGGGGTTTTTGGTATTTTTGAATAGCAAAAGGAGGAAAGAATTATCATGTCAGAAAATGTTGAAAAAAGTATGAACAAAATAGTTTCATTGTGCAAACGAAGAGGCTTCATATTTCAAGGCTCTGAGATATACGGAGGCCTGGCTAATACATGGGATTACGGGCCTTTAGGTATAGAGCTTAAAAGGAATGTAAAGGATTACTGGTGGAAAAAGGTAGTCCATGAAAGGGACGATGTGGTAGGTCTTGACAGTGCAATTTTGATGCATCCTAAGGTTTGGGAGGCTTCAGGCCATGTGGCAGGCTTTAATGATGCCTTAATCGATTGCAAGCAGTGTAAATCCAGGTTCCGTGCCGACCACCTGATTGAGGACTCCTTGAATATACATGTGGAGGGTAAAAGTGTACAGGAACTTACAGAAATAATCCATGATAATAAAATTAAATGCCCCACTTGTGGTAGTGTTGCATGGACCGAAGCCAGAGTATTCAACCTGATGTTTAAAACCTATCAGGGCGTTACCGAAGATTCCAGCTCAATAGTTTATCTCCGCCCTGAAACGGCCCAAGGAATATTCGTTAATTTCAAAAATGTGTTGGATTCATGCCGTATGAAGTTACCATTCGGAATTGCTCAAATTGGAAAATCTTTTAGAAACGAGATAACTCCCGGCAACTTTACCTTCAGAACTCGTGAATTTGAACAGATGGAGCTAGAGTTTTTTGTAAAACCCGGCGATGATCAAGAATGGTTTGAATACTGGCGGCAGTTTATGGTGGATTTTTTTGTATCATTAGGAGTAAAAAAGGAAAACTTACGATTAAGAGACCATTCGCCCGAAGAACTTTCTCACTACTCAAAAAGTACTACAGATTTAGAGTATAAATTTCCATTTGGATGGGGCGAGCTATGGGGTGTTGCTAACCGAACCGATTATGACCTTTCTCGCCATATGGAATATTCGGGTAAATCACTTACCTATTTTGATCCAAAAGAAAACAAACAAATTGTGCCATATGTAGTAGAACCATCTTTAGGTGCTGACAGAGCAATATTAGCTGTTTTATGTGATGCATACGATGAAGAGGAGGTTCAAGGCGATACTCGTGTAGTATTGCATCTAAAACCAGAGATTGCACCTATAAAATGTGCTGTTTTACCACTTTCCAAAAAAGAACCACTGGAAGAACTGGCATGTAAAGTATACCATGACCTTAAAAAATATTACCACATGGAATATGACAACACAGGCAGTATAGGCAAACGCTACCGCCGCCAAGACGAAATCGGAACTCCCTTTGCCATTACCATAGACTTTGACAGCTTGGAAGATAATAAAGTCACCATAAGGGATAGAGATACTATGCAGCAGGATAGGATAGAAATCAATCAAGTAAGAGATTATCTCAAGGAGAAACTCGGGTTTTAATTACAGCATATTTTTTTAAGATAGAAGGCTGCTATTGGAGATAAAAATCCTGTAGCAGCCTTCTATTTAGAATTTTGGGTGTTCTTATAGAAGGATTTTTATAAATTAACATAGAATTATTGATTCCATTGTAAAAAGTCAGTTTTGCTGTAAAAATATCCGTATGTTGTTTTTTGTATAAAGAAAGTATGCTATATATCGAAATTAAATTAAAGAATGAAGGTTTCTGCACAAAAATCGTTATTGAAATAAGTCGCGTGAAACCAAAATGTTTAATAAATTTTCTTGCAAATACAAAAGAAAGCGGTTACAATCTATAGTAAAGAAATGATATAAAGTGACTTCAAGGTATTGGAACTTAAAAATTACGAGATACATTACAATAAGTAGCATCTATAACAAAATGCAACTAAAGTTTTTTTATGGAGTGGTGATTCTAATGTCTGTAACTATATATGATGTAGCAAAAAAAGCTGGAGTTTCAATAGCTACCGTATCAAGAGTTTTGAATAAAAGCAGTGCTGTTTCGGATAGAACTCGGCGGCAAGTAGAAGAGGCTATCGAAGAATTAAACTATGCACCGAACTTTATAGCATCGGCATTAACAAAAAAATCAACTTTAACTTTGGGTCTTTTAATTCCTGACATCACAAACCCCTTTTTTTCTGAGTTAGCCAGGGGAGTTGAGGATGCCAGTAATGATTTTGGATTTAATATTATAATATGCAATACAGATTATAGTCTTGAAAAAGAAGCCACATATATAAGTCTTTTAAAACAAAAAAGTGTTGATGGATTTATCATTTCAACAGCATATTATAATGACAAGAATATCATTGAACTGCTAAAAGATAACGTGCCATTGGTACTTTTAGGAAGAGATATCGACTGTTCCGAAGAATATCCCATGGATGCAGTAGTATCCGATAATATTAAAGGTGGGTATATTGCTACGAAACATTTGATAGATTTAGGCCATGAAAAAATTGCATGCCTTTTGGGACCGGCAAAGATAAAAGTTAACTTAGAAAGAGAAAAGGGATACCTAAAAGCTATGAAAGAAGCAAAGCTTAAAGTTTATAAAGAAATACTAACACATGGAGATTTCAAACTTGAATTTGGATATAAAGAAGCACTTAGAATATTTAAGGGTTCGATTAGACCCACTGCATTTGTTACCGGCAATGACCTTACAGCTCTTGGCGTAATGAGAGCACTAAAGACAATTGGTCTTTCTGTGCCACGAGATGTATCGGTTGTTGGGTATGATAACATAATCTTGGCAGAAATGTCAGACCCGCCGCTAACTACCGTTAATCAACAGATGCAGAAAATGGGTTATTTAGCAACAGAGCTTCTTATAAAAAGAATAAAAGGTGAGAGAAATGCAGGCAAAAAAGTTGTTTTAGATATTAATCTTGTAGTTCGAAAATCGACAAGCAAAGTGCCTTCGACAAATTAGAATACTAAATTTAAGATATTAAAATCTGACGATGAGGATTTTTTAAAGGCTACCTGTTTTATGCTTTATAAACATAGTATACGGCAGCCTTTTTTAATTAAATAATTAAATGAATTAACAAAAAATAAAATATAGCAACTTAAATCATAAAAAATTAATTAAATTATTTTTTTCAAAAAGAAGGACAAATCAATTTTATGTAGAATAAAATAAATATAAGTACCTAATTTTTAATTTTGTTATTTAAAATGTAAGGGCTTACAAATAATTATACTATTAGGGGATGTCTTAACTATTCTAAAACAAAGCAATAAAAACAAAAATTTATCAGAACATAATAGACGTTATATTTTTATACAAAATCGTAACCGCTTACAATAATCTTAATAATTTTTTTTTACAAGTATCAAGTAATGAAATACTTTAAGTTCGATAGCAATATGTCAAGTCTTAAGATTACAAACTAAATGAACTTACAGGTTCATTTCGCAAAAAGCTTGTTATCCAAAAACATTAGCATTAGAAAAATAAGCTAACTACATACCTGATTCGTAGTATCACATTGATTAAAAAATCCGTTTTCAAGTTTAACCATTAAATTCAAAACATTTTAAACTATTTTTATAGAGCTTCAATGGATTAGCCGTTCAGCATGATAATACGGTGTGGCCAAAAAATATAACTGGCCGTAATGAATAATCATAAGAGGAGGGATTGTAGAGGATTATAGTGCCAAGGATGCAAACTTTACTAAAAAATTAATAGGGGGAATCAAATTGAAAACAAAGCGGTTTAAAATGTTAAGTTTGATAGTCGGGATTACGCTAATTTTTTTACTTATTTCTGGATGCGGCCAGCAGCAAGAATCTCAGCCTAGTGACAGTGAGCAGGTACCACAACAAGAAGCAGAAGAACCCATAAAAATCGGAGTTGTTGTCAAAGCATTAAACAGTGATTTTTGGAAAACAGTAGAAGCTGGAGCAAAAGCTGCGGGAAAGGATTTAGGTATAGAAGTCGAAGTTTTGGGACCATCGGCAGAAACTGCTGTATCAGAGCAAATAGATATGATTGAAGACCAGATTACCAAGCGAGTATCTGCTTTAGCTGTGGCGCCTTCACAACCAGCATCGGCAATTCCTGTATTTGACCAAGCTAAAGCTGCCGGAATACCTGTTGTGCTAATAGATACAGATGCTCAATGGGATGACAAAGTTAGCTTTGTGGGAACAGGAAACTACAATGGAGGTAAGCAAGCAGGAGAATTTATAGCAGAAAAATTAGGTAAGGGTGGAAAAGTTGTAATACTTAGAGGAGCTGTAGGGGATCCAACTCATGATGAAAGATCAAATGGTGCCATTGAAGTTTTAAAGGAGAAGGGATTGGAAGTAATCGATATTCAACCGGCAAATAGTGAAAGAGGCTTGGGAATGACTGTAATGGAAAATATGCTTCAGGTTCACTCGGATATCCAAGGGATGTTTGCCACCAATGATGAGATGGCTTTAGGTGCCCTCAGAGCGATTCAAGCCGCGGGTAAAGAAATAATAACTGTTGGTTTTGATGGTTCGCCTGACGCATTAAAATCTATTGAAGAAGGAGAATTAACTGCATCTGTTGCACAAAATTCTTTCAATATTGGTTATCAAGGTGTTGTTGCAGCAGTAAAAGCTGTGAGAGGAGAAGCAGTTGATAAAAGGATAGACACTGGGACCAAAATTATTTCAAAAGACAACGTAAAAGAAGAACAACAAAAACTAAAAGAAATTTTAGGTCAATAGGCTAATAATAGCATTGATTCCAGGGAGCTTTTTAAGCTCCCTGGAATAAAGGGGCGATTAAAAGTGACAAAGAAACCTTATCTTAAAATGAAGGGCATCTCAAAGCAATTTCCGGGTGTGATAGCACTTGATTCGGTAAATTTTGAAGTTGCTAAAGGCGAGGTTCATGGTCTTGTAGGCGAAAATGGTGCTGGAAAATCAACTCTGATAAAGATATTGACCGGAGCTTATGAAAAAGATGAGGGTCAAATTTATATAGACAATAAAGAGATACATATATCAAATCCTAAACAGGCGATCGACATGGGAATTGTCGCTATATATCAAGAATTGAATTTAAGTCCGCATTTTTCAGCTGCAGAGAATATTTTTCTTGGGCAAGAAATAAAAATGGGGAATGTTATTAATTTTATTGATTGGAAAGCAACAAAAAGAGAAGCGATGCGTCTTTTAAATGAATTGGGTCAGGATTTAGATATTAATATACCCGTAAAGCAATTAGGTATAGGTCAGCAGCAAATGGTAGAAATAGCTAAGGCATTATCAAAAAATGCTAATATTATTATAATGGATGAACCAACCTCAAGCTTAAGTCTAAATGAAACTGAAGAATTATTGAAAGCTATTGATAGATTAAGGGGAAAAGGAATTTCTGTCATATTTATATCGCATAGACTGGAAGAAGTTTTTGAAATATGTGACAGGATTACAGTCATGAGGGATGGCAAGAAAATAGTGACAGTAGAAGCTAGGGAAACTAATAAAGATGAGATTATAAAGTATATGGTAGGCAGAAGCTTAGAGCAGCAATATCCCAAAAAACCAACTAGGCGGGGTGCTGAGGCGTTAAGAGTAGAGAACCTTAAACGAGCGGGCATTTTTGATGATATAAGCTTTGTTGCATATAGTGGTGAGATTTTAGGTATTTCAGGACTTGTAGGCGCAGGTAGAACTGAAATCGCTAGAAGTATTTTTGGTGCTGATATAAGAGATAAGGGTGATATTTATGTTTATGGGAAAAAGTGTAATATTTTATCTCCTAGAGATGCAATGAAGGAAGGAATAGCTCTTTTGACTGAAGACAGGAAAGGACAAGGCTTAATTTTACAACAAGATATAGTAACCAATATTACACTGCCTAGTTTGCCAAGATTCAAGGAAAAATTTTTTATTGATTTAAAAAAACTATTCCTCGCATCAAAAAGTTTATCAGAAGAATTAGATATAAAAACGCCGTCACTATACAAAAAAGTAATGGAATTAAGCGGTGGAAATCAGCAGAAGGTGGTAATTGCAAAATGGCTTTGTTATAATGCAAGAATTTTTATTTTTGACGAACCAACGAGGGGCATTGATGTAGGTGCGAAAGTTGAAGTATATAACATAATGAATGAGCTAGTATCTAATGGCGCATGCGTTATAATGATATCTTCTGAACTTCCTGAAATTTTAGGTATGAGTGATAGGATTATTGTATTACATGAAGGAAGAATAACAGGTGAATTTTCTCGAGAGAATGCCAATCAAGAAATAATCATGAAAGCTGCAACTGGAGGTGTGTAAGAATTATGAAAGTTGAGTCTAAAGCAGAAAAAAATGTAGTTCAAGAAAATCAGCAACAAAGCGAAAAAGTTACAAGTTTTTTTTCGCAAATAGGATCAATGGCTGGGCTAATCGTTCTATTCATATTTTTATCAATTGCCACCCCACACTTTTTTGAGGTAAAAAACCTCATGAACATTGCAAGACAATCAGCTATTAATAGCCTTGTGGCAGTGGGAATGCTTATGGCTATACTAACTGCAGGAATTGACCTTTCAGTAGGGTCAATCTTAGCATTATCTACTGTCGTGATGGGCATCCTAGTTGTGAAGTTAAACATGAGTCCGATTATTGGTATTTTAGCCTGTTTAGCCATGGGATCTTTATTGGGCATTATAAATGGTTTGTTACTTACAAAACTGCACCTTCCTCACCCATTTATATCAACGCTTGGAATGCAAAACATATGTAGGGGTCTAGCATTAATAGCAACCAAAGCATCTCCTATTTCAGGATTTCCTCCAATTATTCAGTATTTGGGCTCTGCTTTTTTAGGACCAGTGCCTGTTAGCTTTATATTAGTTATTGTTATTTATGTGGTTTTTCATATATTTTTAACCCGTACTGCCACCGGCAGACATATATATGCAGTTGGAGGTAATAAGGAAGCTGCAAGATTATCAGGTATCAACGTAGATGCAATACTGATAACTGTATATACACTTAGTGGTCTTATGGCAGCTATGGGAGGTTTGATATTAACTGGAAGAGTCAATGCCGCATATCCACTAGCGGGTTTAGCATATGAAACAGATGCTATTGCCGCTGTGATTATTGGAGGAGCAAGTTTTATGGGTGGCGTTGGAACTGTGTGGGGAACATTAATTGGTGCTATGATAATGGCGGTCTTGAGAAATGGCCTCAATCTTTTAGGCGTTTCTGCAGAATGGCAAACTGTTGCCATCGGAGCTGTTATTATTGGTGCGGTTTATGTTGACGTTATAAGAAGAAGAGCACAAGTTAAAAGTTAAACAGTAAAAACAGTATTTTATAATTCTTTGTAATACATTAAGTCAATAAATTATAGAAGGGAGTCTTTATAATGTCAAAAATGAAAGCGGTTACACTATTTGCAGATTGGGACCCGCGTCCCGAATTTAAATTAGGGCCTAAGGATATTGAAGGGAAGCAGACCTATTTAGGGAGTAAAGTATGGAGAAACCCACGTATAGAAATTGTAGAGCACGACATACCAAAGCCACAAAAAGGAGAAGTTCTAATAGAAGTTAAAGCATGTGGAATCTGTGGAAGCGATGTCCATATGGCTCAGCCAGATGAAGATGGCTACATATTCTATCCCGGCCTTACAGGATTTCCTGCCATCTTAGGCCATGAACTTTCCGGAGTAGTAGTAGAAGTAGGCCCTGATGCAATTGACAAAAGGACAAATAAACCCTACAAAGGTGGCGAACTAGTAACAGCCGAAGAGATGATGTGGTGCGGCCAGTGCCAACCCTGTGCCGACGGGTGGCCCAACCACTGCGAAAGATTAGATGAGATAGGCTTTAATGTAAACGGAGCATTTGCCAAGTACATTGTCTTACCGGCTAAACTCCTGTGGAGCTTAGAACCCTTGAAAGCACAATACAAAGAAGAAGACATCTTCCTTGCCGGAAGCCTCGTAGAACCCACATCTGTAGCATATAATGCCGTAATTGAGCGCGGAGGGGGAATAAGACCCGGCGACAACGTAGTAATATGCGGCGGGGGGCCTATAGGTCTTGCAGCATGTGCCATACTCAAAAGACATGGAGCAGCCAAAGTAATTCTTTCAGAACCCTCTGCCGGCCGTGCTGAGCTTGGCAAAAAATTAGGGGCTGATTACGTAATTGACCCGACAAAAGTAGACTTTACTGAGGAAGTATTAAGACTTACAGA
The DNA here is from genome assembly GCA_001896545.1 of Tepidanaerobacter sp. EBM-38. Classification (GTDB taxonomy): domain Bacteria; phylum Bacillota; class Thermosediminibacteria; order Thermosediminibacterales; family Tepidanaerobacteraceae; genus Tepidanaerobacter. Next base: position 23,993 of record MPOT01000042.1, read on the forward strand.
CGGCTATGGAGCAAGTCTATATCTTGAAGCTACAGGATTACCTACTGCAGTGTATCCCGGAATAGAAAAAGCAATATGGGAAGGCAGGACATTAAATTCGACCATAGTGGTAGTTGCAAGAGCTGATGCCAAGATGCCTGTTACCGGTGAAGTACTACAAGTAAGAAGAGCAAGAATCATCGGGGCACAGGGTCATTCCGGTCATGGTACCTTCCCCAGAGTTATAGAATGTATGGCAAGTGGAATGGATATGACACCTATGATTACCAAGAAAATAAGCTTAAAAGAAGTGCCGGAAAACATCATTATGTTAAGAACAGATAGGAAAGAGTGCAAAATAACCTGTGTAATGGACTAACAAATATTTTAACAAATAAAAAAGCTGCTGTGAGGCGAACACAAGAGTACCTTGTCCCATAGCAAAAACATCAAATCAAGGAAGAGGAGATATACTATGGAAAAACCAAAGGAGAAAAAGTGGATATTAACAGATAATCCGGCCATAAAGTTTGAAGACAATACCGTAGGAAGGCTAAAAAAACAAATATGGGATGCAAGTGAAGAAGAGATAGATGCCATACTAAAAGAATATGATATCCCATCGGAACCGGAACTAGGTAAAGCAGGCACATACATTCAAAATACTCCGAGAGTAAAAGTTATTGAAAAGCGCAGCAAAAATGATATAGTATTTGTACCCATAGGATGTACAGAAAACCATGGCATGCATGCTAATTCTGGTCTTGACACATTCATGGTCACACAAATTCTAGAAGGTGTCCGCCGATACACTGCAAAACAGGGAAGAGAAGTAAGCCTTGCTTTCCCGCCGCTAAACTACGGCGGCCATCCATACCACCACCTTGGCATGCCTGGTACAGTTATCATGCCAAAAGAAGTAGTAGAAGAAACCATCATATATATGATGTTAGGACTGTGGAATGACGGCTTTAGGAAAATAATCTTAGTAAATAATCATGGACATCTATGGATGCTAGAATCAGCTATACAAGAATTCATGAAGAGATTCCAACTTCCGGGAATATTCCAGGTATTAGACTGGCATAGGGCCGTTAGAGAGTTTTTCTATCCTACAGACAGAGAAGACAGCCTAGAGACACACTTTGTCCACGCAGACGAAGCCGAGACTTCAGTAGGACTATTGCTTTTCCCTGACATGATTGACATGAGTGTAGTAGAGGATGCCGAAGGTGAATCATTCCTTCCAGATGGCCACTTTGATAAATCAGTAGACCCCTTTGGAAGACCCCATCGCTGGTCTGAAGGCGAAGGTCATGCTGCCATAGAACGGGCTGCTACACCTCAGGGAGTTGTAGGCAAACCAAGCATAGCCTCAGTTAAAAAGGCAAAACGTCCTATCGCTGCAATACTAAAATACTTGACTCTAGTACATGACCAGATTCTAGATGCCTTCCCGGCGGGAACAGTGCCACCGGTAGAAAAAATTACATTGCGAACCGAAAAAGAGATGGAGCCGTTTTTGAAAGAACCCTTCAGCGAAGGTTGGAAATCTGTTTATGAACTGCCGCCTATAGGAGTATTCTATAAATTATAAACATTTTGCTTAAACGAGGCAGCGACATAATAAACAATAAACCTCCTGTATACCATCCTGTAAAGAAATAAATATCTTTACAGGATGGTCTCATAAAATAAAAATACTAAATGGAGGAGATGTAAACCGTGAAAAAAATTAAAGTAGGATTAATTGGAGCAGGAAGAATAGGAAGATTTCACGCCGAAACTATCAAAGCTAATGTAGACTTTGTAGAGATTAAATCTGTTGCAGATATATTTGCTGAAAATATCAAAGATTGGGCAGAAAATCTTGGGATAAAAAATGTCTATAAAGACGCAAACGATATATTAGAAGACAAGGAAATAGATGCGGTTCTCATATGCTCATCAACCGATACACACTCTCAATTAATTATAGATTCGGCAAAAGCAGGTAAACATATTTTTTGTGAAAAGCCCATTGACTTTGACTTAAGTAGAATACATAAAGCCCTAGATGAGGTAGAAAAAGCAAATGTTAAATTACAAATAGGCTTTCAACGAAGATTCGATCCCAGCTTTAAACGAGCACATGATATTATAAGAGCGGGCAAAATAGGCGAACCTCACATATTAAAAATTACTTCACGTGACCCCAGTCCACCACCAATAGAATATATTAAAGTATCTGGTGGCATCTTTTTAGATATGACTATACATGACTTTGACATGGCAAGATTTTTAATTGGAAGTGAAGTTGTAGAAGTATTTGCTACCGGAGAAGTAAGAGTTGATCCGGAAATCAAAAAAGCAGGAGACATTGATACTGCCATTGTTACGCTAAAATTTTTAGACGGCACCATAGGCGTCATAGATAATAGTAGAAAGGCCGTTTACGGCTATGATCAAAGAGTAGAAGTATTTGGCTCTAAAGGGAGCATAGCCGTGAATAATGACCATTTAACAAATACTGTATTAAGCAATGAAGACGGAATTATAAGCCACAATCCCAAGAACTTTTTCATGGATAGATACAAAGATGCATACATAGCTGAAATCAAGGCCTTTTGCGACAGCATATTAAATAATACCAAGCCTCTTGTAACAGGCAAAGACGGCCTTGAACCGGTAATTATCGGCCTTGCTGCAAAAAAATCACTTGCTGAAGGAAAACCGATAAAAATAGAAAGATAGGTGTTTATAAAATGAAGCTCAGCATTACCATAGCAAAAGAAGCGGCTAAGAATGCACCGATTGTTTTAAGGGGCAGCTATACTGAAAACATTAAAAAGGCAGCAAAAATGGGATATGATGCGGTAGAAATTCATGTAAATGACCCAAATACATTGGATATTGGGGAGATACAAAAGGCTTGCGAAGAAAACAATATTGTAGTTTCTACTATCGGTACAGGTATGGGCTATGGAATGGACGGGTTAAGCTTTACAGATCCGGACGGCACTGTTCGAGACAGGGCTGTAAAGAGGATATTCAATCATATTTGCGCTGCTAAAGAACTTGATGCAAAAGTAATAATAGGTTCAATGAGAGGTACAATTGCCGATACAAATGACCGTAAAAAATATGAAGAATATGCACTTAAATGCTTTGACAAGATTATGAACTCTGCAGAAAAAAATAACGTAATTATACTAAATGAAGCAATAAATCGATATGAAACCAACTTCATTAATAATATTGAAGAAAGCCTTGAGTTTATTGAGAAAATAAATTCACCATATCTCAAGCTGCACCTAGATACATTTCATATGAATATAGAAGAACAGGATATGTTAAAAGGTATATTAAAAGCAGGAAAATCCTTAGGCCATTTCCATTTTGCCGACAGCGACAGGTGGTACCCTAGCCATGGCCATATAGACTTTAAAAGTATTATTAAAGCACTAAAGGACATAAGCTATGATGACTACATAGCCTTTGAATGTCTGCCGCTCCCTACACCTGATGAAGCTGCGGAAAAGGGTCTAAAGCACATAAAAATATTTATATAACACATGAATGAGGCTGGCACTTTTATAAAATCACATAAAAACATCCAGCCTTACTATCTTCTTTTTAAAGTCAAAAAAACTTTCAACTGACTACTGAGTTTTAATCTGAGCAGGTCTCAAATTAACAGACAAATGGGAGGTGTCATAATTATTTAAAAATATATAAAAAATTTTAGCATAATAAAAATATTAGTAAAAGGATGGTGCAACATAATGAAAAAGAGGATAGTATCTCTGTTTGTAGTTTTTGTAATACTACTTAGTATGTTTAATGGGATTGTATTTGCACAGGAGTCTAACCAAATCATGACAATACATGAAAATTTGTTACATCCTAGGAGAGGCCATAGTAATACGGTTATTGGCGATGTAATGTGGATAACAGGCGGCAGGGCTTATTACTCGCATTTTCTGGGATGGGGACAGGATGGCATTAAAGAATTCCAAGACTTTCCAAACATAGAATGGATAAATTTAAAGACAGGAGAAAAAGGTTATACCAATGTAAGTACAGGTAAAGACTATTACAAATCTACGGCCTTTACTACAAGTGATGACAGCCCCTACATATATATAGCTGCAAAAAACAGAATGCTAAAATTTAATACTGAAACATTGGAAATCATACCAATGGAAGATATAGGAGTACTTGGAAACTGGAACACTGGATCTTGGGGCAGAATGGTAATTAACGGAAAAGAATATACAGTTATTTTGGGTGAAGATGGCCTTGTATCCATTTTCGATCCCAATGTTGAGAAATTTATTCGTCTAGACAGTATAGATTATGAAGTGCCTGCAGCAGCTTTAGTTGATTATGGATACTCTGGCGTTGTAATAGATAACAAATTCTATATATTTGGTGGAGGGCCATCTATTGCCGATAAAATCGATGAAGATGAAGAAGGCGCAGCCAGTACTATGGCATGGGTTTTTGACCCAAATGCTCCTAAAGATTCTCAATGGAAAAGAATAGGTGATCTTCCGGCTCCAACTGACTCACCTTGGGTAGCAACTGTCCGAGGTAAGGCATATATAATCGGTGGAAGAAACATGGGTGAATTTCTTCCGACAGTATATGAGTACACTCCTGAAACCAATACTTACATAAGGAAAAGTGACTTGCCTTTTGGCACACAAAAGCATGCGGTTGCATCTTATGGTGATAGTATTTGGATTACTTATGGCTATACATGGGGTACAGAAGAAGAAAATAAGTTTGGTTTTAGAATGCATCATCCTTATGTAGTAGAATATAAACCACTGCTTGATGATGTAATAATGCAGCCAGGCCAGATGAAGTCTATTAAAGGAGATAAGATGAATATCAATTTAACATGGCCTGACCCAGATAAGGTTACTGGTAAGAACCAAACAATTTCAGTTAATTGGCTTGCTAATACTTCGTCTACTGAAGGAACAGTTTATCTTAGGGAAAAAGATAAAGGTGATTTCAAACAAATAAGTGAAAAACCTGTTTACTTTTCTATGGGAACCTTAGAGGCTCATGCTTATAACGTAGTTTTAGAGAATTTAAAACCTGATACTTGGTATGAGTATTACATCGAAAGCAAAGGTCCCAATCCTATAAAGTCAGAAACATATACAATAAAAACAAATCCTGAGCACCACAACGAATTTACATTTTTTGTATATGGAGATTCTAAGGCTCAATATGATGTCTTCAATGATTTAAATGCTGATATATTAAAAACCCTTGATAAAAATGCTAAGGAAGGTGCTCCCGGTTTTGCAGCATTTACAGGTGATTATGGTGGAAATGGTGCGTTTATTGAGTATGATGCATGGTTTAATTATGGTGTAGACGGAAAGTCAAACAGTAAAGAATTATTAGCTCAGTACCCTATGATTCATGTACATGGCAATCACGAACGGTTAGCACCTACATGGTGGAACATGTTTAATTTTCCCGTGAAAGCAATAGAAGACTGGCCCGATCTTAATAACAAAGGATATGAAGAGTACTGGTTTTCTTATAATTATGGCAATGTTCATATCATAGCACTTATGACTGGTTTTCCAAATCAAGAATTTCATTATAAGCAGTTAGAGTGGTTAAGAAATGATCTAGAAAGAGCCAAAACAGCAAAAAAATCTGGAGAAATTGATTGGGTCGTAGTGTTGCTTCATCATTCAATATACACTACAAGCACAGGTCATATGCACGATGTCTTGGAAGGTGCAGGCTTAATGCGAGAAGGCGATGTAGTAGATACAATAGATAATTCAAGAGTAGTCGATGTTGTATTTACTGCACATGATCACAATTACGAGCGCACGAAAAATATAAGGGGCTACCGTTCTAAAATAGTAGGGGATTTACAAGAAGCTAAATATTATAAACTTGATAATGCATATGCAGAAGAAAGTTCAGGCAGATTCGGAGAAGCAACGGCAGGTAATGGAACGATTTTTATTACTAGTGCAGGAGCTGGAGCACAAAATAGGGACTTGTATCCCATATCTGAGGTTGGGGATAGTTCTTGGCTTGCATTTAGAAAAAATGATCCAGATAGAGGTGAAAGCGCATCAACTCACCCGGTGCATCATTATATGAAAATCGATGTGACACCTGATTGTTTACATATACAGGCCATAGAAAAAGACTCAGGACATCTTGCTGGATGGGAAGGAGCAGATGATGGATTCAGCGGCCTGTTAGATTCTGTTATTATAAAAAAACCATCTTCGGAGAAAACCTCAGCTATTTCTGAAGCAGGAATAAAACCAGATATAACTTATAAAAACGTTCCCAAAACCACAGAATACATTGTACAAACCGGTGATGTATTATGGAAGATAGCAGAAAAGTTCGGCACAACTTGGCAAAAACTTCAAGAACTAAATAAGCTAGCAAATCCACATTTAATTTATCCAGGTCAAAAATTACTTGTACCTAAAAATTAAATTATAAATCCTTAATCATATAAATAGATTCACTAAAGGCATGTGTTTCCTTATACAAAAATACTGCAAAAAACGCACATGCCTTTTGATTAATAATATTCGAATGGAGGAACTTATGATTAAGTTAAATAAACAAAAGATTAATGAAGCCATAGAGATAGCAGATAACAGTTCAGGTTTTGAAGCATTGGCTACTTTGCCAGAAATGGATATGTTGGAAATAGTAAACAATTATGAAAGTCCTAGTTTATTTAAAAATACCTTAAAAATAGTTTTGTTTAATATCGAAAGAGGAACATATTTAAATGAAATTATTGTTTATATGAAGCATCATCCTGCACTTAGAGATGCAGATATTATTTTCTTTAATGAATTAGACTATGGATTGTTACGTACAGGAAATAAAAACATATCAGCAGAAATTGCAAAAGAACTTTGCATGAATTATATTTTCGGTATTGAATTTATGGAGTTAACAACTAATGGTGAAAAAGGCAAAAATCAAGAAGCGTTTCACGGAAATGCTATTATGTCCCGTTTTAAGCCTTACGATCCTATAATTTTAAGACTGCCACTATTATATGATTGGTATCGAGATGAACAGAAGAGATTTGGAACGCGAATTGCCATCTTTGCCAAAATTCTTGTTGGAGACAATGAAATAGGGCTTATTTGTACTCATCTTGAAAATCGAACACCTCCTGAGGGCAGAAAGGTGCAGATGAAAACTATCCTTGAAGAAGCTGAGAAAAGATTTGACAATATTCCTATTGTTATTGCAGGTGATATGAATACAAATACTTTTGACGGTTCTAAAGCGTCAGAAGCCATGAGAATGTATGAAGCATTTAAAGCAGAGCCAGATAGGATTAAAGCACCTGAAAAATATGAACCACTTTTAGAATTGGTTGAAAGCTACGGATATGATTATAGGGCTTCGAATGTACCGGGTAAAATAACAAGAAGAAAACCTATAGCAGGTAAAGGAATCTTAGAAATGAACTTAGACTGGTTCTTCACGAAAGGCATAAGCTGTCTTGAGTCTACAGTAGTTAACACAATTTTTACTCGAGCAGAACTCTCGGGTGTTAAGAATATGGAAGAAAGCGAAGGAATAGAAATCTCAGATCATAATGCAATTTGCGGGAAATTCATAATTGATTCCACTGTAAAAAGTTAATGTCGACCTAGAAATGTCAACACATATTACTCCTGAAAGTATTTTTGGTTCTATAATAAATGTTGGGGTGGAAAATAATTTACCCTAACATTTATTTTTTCTAAAAATAAAATGCACTCGTGAAATAAACCTGCTAAAA
>MPOT01000016.1 GCA_001896545.1 Tepidanaerobacter sp. EBM-38
ATATTACTGAAAGTCCATGGAAAGAATATCAAGAAATGTGGGAAAACCAAATTCCATACCTTTGAGATTTTTTTAAGAAATTTCATGCGTCAGCACTGCGCATGATCATGCCTCCTTGACTTTCTTGCCCTAATGTGATATAAATTTGATTAATCCAAGTAATTAGCCAAATCAAAGACTATGAAGGGAAGAGTAGGCAAGAGAGATAGGCCTAAAGAGAGCCGGGGCAGGTGAAAGCCGGTGCTAAAGACCTTGCTGAAGATGGCCCCTGAGTCTGACTGCCGATAGGTAGGCAGTCACGGGAAAGGACCGTTAAAATCCTTCAGGTATCGGAAGATTTATTTAAACCGTTTTATATTTGGTGAAAATTTTCCCGCACCTGGCAAAGGCCTTTATTAGGCGAATTTGGGTGGTACCGCGAGAGTCCCTCGCCCCTTTTATATTGGGGGCGGGGGTTTTTGGTTTTTTAAAACAAATTAAAACAAATTAAGTAGAGCCATCAAAAAATTCTAGGCAAGTAGCTTATATATAGCTCAAGAGCTCAATATGGCAATTTTTTCATAATGAATTTCAGAAGGAGGACGAAAAACTTGAGCAAAAAAACTTTTTATGTTACAACCCCAATCTATTATGTTAATGCCGAACCCCATATCGGCCATGCTTATACCACTGTTATAGCGGACTTTCTAAATAGGTGGCATCGCCTTGCCGGATATGATTCCTATTTTTTGACCGGCACAGATGAACACGGAGAGAAGATTGCACAGGCAGCCCAAAAAGCGGGAGAAGAGCCTCAGGTCTTTGTAGACCGCGTCAGTACCCGATTTAAAGAAGCATGGGAAAAGCTCTGCATCGAATATGATGATTTCATCCGGACAACCGAGCCAAGACATAAAAAAGTTGTCCAATACATCCTGCAAAAGGTGTATGATGCAGGAGATATATACTATGGAGAATACGAAGGCTTTTACTGTGTAGGCTGCGAACGATTTCTCACCGAAAAGGAACTGGTGGACGGCTGCTGCCCGGACCACGGTATGGTTCCCGAAAAGCGGCGTGAAGGCAATTATTTTTTCCGCATGGAAAAATACCGAGAATGGCTAAGGGACTATATTAAAGCACATCCGGATTTCATCCGTCCCGAAGGCTACCGAAACGAGGTTCTTTCCATCCTCTCAGAGCCGATAGGGGATTTATCCATATCAAGGCCCCGTGAGCGTGTATCTTGGGGCATACCCCTGCCATGGGATGACAACCATGTCACATATGTTTGGTTTGATGCATTGATAAATTATGTATCTGCATTAGGATATCCCGATGGAGAAAAATATAAGCACTACTGGGAGCATGCGTCACACCTTGTAGGTAAAGACATCATCAAACCCCATGCCATATTTTGGCCTACCATGCTTAAAGCTGCAGGTATTCCGATTTATAAAAACCTTAATGTAGGCGGATTCCTCATGGGTCCTGACGGTCGAAAGATGTCTAAAACCTTAGGCAATGTAGTAAACCCCTTTGCCCTTGCGGAAAAATACGGGCCTGATGTTGTAAGATATTATCTTTTGAGCGATATACCCTACGGCCAAGATGCGTCTGTAGGTGAAGCCAATCTTATCGCAAGATACAACACAGATCTTGCAAATGATTTAGGCAACTTACTTTCTCGAACGGTAACCATGATTGAAAAGTTTTGCAACGGGGTTATACCGGCTCCGGGAATTTCAGAAAGCCCTGATGATGAACTCATAGACATGGCGGAAAAATTACCACATACTCAGGAAACCCTCGTAAACAGCATGCAGCTAAATGCAGCAATTAGAGAAATCTGGAAACTTATAGGCAGAGCCAATAAATATATTGATGAAACCGTACCATGGAGTTTAGCTAAAGACCCCAGCAAGAAGGACAGACTTAGCACAGTCTTGTATAATCTGGCAGAGGCTTTGCGAGTGGTCGCTGTCCACATTTTGCCCATTATGCCAAATATCTCAACAAAAATTTTCGACCAGCTCGGCATAACAGAAAGCAGTCTTTATACATGGGAAAGTGTAAAAGAGTGGGGCAAACTCCCGTCAGGCATTAAAGTTTTGCGAAAGGAAATTATCTTCCCGAGGATTGAAGAAAGCAAGGAGGAGGATGCAATTCCCCAGCAAAATCAAAAGAATGAGCAGCCCAAAAAACAAGAAGTCGAAGCAGATAAAAAAGAAGAAGGTGCAAACACTATATCTATTGAAGACTTTGCAAAAATTGAGCTTCGCATCGCCGAAGTTTTGGAAGCAGAAAAGGTAAAGGGAGCTGATAAGCTCTTGAAACTGCAGATAAAAATCGGAGAGGAAAAGCGCCAGATAGTAGCGGGTATTGCAAAACATTATACACCGGAGGAACTGGTGGGCAAAAAAATAGTAGTAGTAGCCAATTTAAAACCTGCCAAACTCCGCGGCATCGAATCACAAGGCATGCTGCTGGCCGCATCCAACGAACAAAACCTGACACTCATTACCGTAGACCGAAACATCGACTCCGGAGCAAAAGTAAAATAATTCTGCTACACCACCCCACAAATTTTCAATCAATGCGGATTCTAAAAATAAAAAATCAGACTCAGCCTTGATTTATCCACAGTTTCATACACTTATCCACAATAACTGTGAATAACTTGTGGAAATGTGAATAATATGTGGAAAACTTGTGTATATAATCGATAATTTCATACAACAGAGTCGCTGCCTTACAGGCAGTCGAAGAGCTGCTTTTACAGCAGGCTTAAATTTGTTTTTATAGTAAGGGAGGAGAGCCATTGAAAAAGATAATGACAGGCAATGAAGCTATCGCTAGGGGAGCCTATGAAGCAGGATGTGAGGTGGCGGCCGCCTATCCCGGCACACCCAGCACTGAAATCTTAGAAAATATTGCCGAATACAAGCAGATATATTCACAATGGTCTGTAAATGAAAAAGTTGCCGTTGAAGTTGCCGGCGGTGCGTCTATTGCAGGGGCTAGAGCTTTGGCCGCCATGAAACATGTCGGCTTAAATGTAGCTGCAGATCCGCTGTTTACCTTGGCCTACACGGGAGTTAACGGAGGTATGGTAGTTGTAACTGCGGATGATCCGGGGCTTCACAGCTCACAAAACGAACAGGACAACCGCTACTATGCTATGCATGCTAAAGTAGCCATGCTAGAGCCTTCGGACAGTCAGGAATGTTTGGACTATACAAAAGCAGCATTCGAAATGAGTGAAAAATATGATATGCCTGTGTTGCTCAGGGTAACCACCCGCATTTGCCACAGCAAATCGGTAGTGAATATCGGCACTAGGCAAGATGTAGGTGTGAAAGAATATAAAAAAGATGTAAAAAAATACTGCATGATACCGGCCTTTGGAAAGATTAGACACCATATAGTAGAAGAAAAACTTGCACAACTTAGAGATTACGCCGATGAAACTCCTTTAAACCGCATTGAATGGGGCAGCCGCAAAATCGGTATTATAACCAGCGGCATTTCCTACCAACATGCCCGAGAAGTTATGGGAAATGATGCATCTTATTTAAAGATAGGCCTTAGTTTTCCACTGCCTGAAAGGCTTATTCGGGAATTTGCGGAAGGTGTGGAAACATTATATATCATAGAGGAAAACGAACCTTACCTGGAAACCTATGTAAAATCTTTAGGTCTAAATTGCATTGGAAAAGATATCTTTCCCATATGTGGTGAACTAAATCCGGAAATCATTGAGAAAGCTCTCAAACCGGAAAAATCAAGAACAGTATACGCTCTAGACATACCAATACCCACACGCCCGCCGGTGCTTTGCGCAGGATGCCCGCACAGAGGCATATTTTATGCTCTGAAGAAATACAAAGATGTTGTAGTGACAGGGGACATCGGGTGCTACAGCCTATCTGTAATGCCGCCACTTGATGTAACAAATACCGTAATCTGCATGGGAGCCGGAATATCGGCAGGTATTGGCTTTGAGAAGGCTTTCCAACAGGCAGGCAAAAATCAGAAAGTCTTTGGATGCATGGGAGATTCCACTTTTTTCCACTCAGGGATTACCGGCCTTGTGGATGCCGTTTATAATAAAAGTAAATTAGCTATAATAATCTTGGATAATCGCATAACTGCCATGACCGGCCATCAGCAAAACCCGGGTACAGGCAAGACTCTCAGCGGTGAGGCCGCACCGATAATTGACATACAACAGATTGCCAAAGCTGTTGGGGTGAAGGACGAGAATATCAAAGTAGTAGATCCTTACAACCTTTTAGAAACACAGGAAGCACTTCAGAAGGCCTATGAAGCTACTGAGCCCTTTGTTATCATAGCCAAGAGGTCCTGTGCGCTGCTAAAAGAAGTTCAGAAAAACAGAGCAAATCTCAAATGCAGCATAGATACGGATAAATGCACACAATGCAAGATGTGCCTTAAAATAGGATGTCCCGCCATTGCATTTAAAGATGGCATAATGGTGATAGATCAGGCTTCTTGTAACGGGTGCACCCTTTGCATGCAGGTCTGCAGATTTGATGCCATTGAAAGGACGGGTGAGTAAGATGACAAAAAGCCTTATATTAGTAGGTGTTGGTGGTCAAGGCACTATCTTAACTTCAAAAATCCTTGCCGAAGGTCTGCTGCAGCTAGGATTTGACGTGAAAATGTCGGAGATTCACGGCATGGCCCAGAGAGGCGGTAGCGTCAATACCCAGATAAGATTTGGAGAAAAGGTCTACTCACCAATTATAAGCTCAGGAGAGGCTGATGTGTTATTGTCTTTTGAAAAAATTGAGGCAATAAGATATTTGAATTACCTAAAACCTGACGGAACCCTCATAGTAAACGACTATGAAATCTATTCACTGCCGGTTTTGACCGGAAATGAAAAATATCCAAAACAGGCTTTAGAGATGCTCAAATCAACCGTTCCCAACACTGTAGTCATAAAAGCATCTGAAATTGCGAATAATATTGGCAACATAAAGGTTCAGAATATGGTGCTGCTTGGAGCAGCGGTAAAAAGATTGGGGCTTTTAGATTTAGACTGGATAAGCATAATAAAAGATTACCTGCCCGAAAGATTTCACGAATTAAATATCAAGGCATTTAATGCAGGAATAAACGAGGCTTAATGGGGTGAAAAAATGTTTGTAGATGTACATGCACATTTAGATGATGAGGCCTTTGACGGTGACAGACAGGAAGTTCTTGCAAAGATTAAAGAAGCCGGCATAATAGTTGTAAATGCCGGCTCGGATATAGCCTCCAGCCGATTTTCCGTGAAACTTGCACAAGAATATGACTTTATATATGCCTGTGTCGGGGTTCACCCTCATGAAGCCCAAAAAGTTGAACAAAACTATATAAACGAACTTGAAGAACTTGCAGGCAATCCCAAGGTAATCGGCATAGGTGAAATTGGGCTTGACTATTATTACGATATTTCCGAGCACAATATACAGCAAAGAGTTTTTGAGGAGCAGATAGAGCTTGCAAAAAGCTTAAATCTTCCAATAGTAGTTCATAATCGGGAGGCACATAAAGATACCGCCGAAATACTTAAAAAAACTCTACCTGCCAAAGGCTTGATGCACTGCTATTCAGGCAGTCTTGAAATGGCACAGGAATTTATCCAACTGGGATTTTATTTTTCTTTCGGCGGAGTTATAACATTTAAAAACGCCAAAAAGCCCAAGGAAGTAGCTTCAAAGCTCCCACTGGACAGGATTCTCCTTGAAACCGATTGTCCATATCTTTCGCCTGAACCCTACAGAGGCAAGCGCAATGCTCCTACACGTATTCCAATCATTGCCGGACAAATGGCGCAGCTTCGCGAAATATCCGTTGAAGAAGTAAGAGAGGCTACTTATTCTAACTTTAATAAATTGTTTGACCTGCTTTAACGAGAATTTATAACTAGGATTTCAAACAATCCTTGTATAGGAAGAAAAATACAATTAATTGACTTATGTCAATAGATGGAATATATTATAATAGAAATTGTTAATTACGTAGATTGGAGAAAATAAGGATTGGCTAAAAGTAGAAAACCAGTAATAAGTGAGGAACTGTCTGAGAAGCGAAAAAACCAGATATTAGAGGCTGCGATTCAAGTCTTTTCAAAAAAAGGCTTTGAAGGCTCCACGACAAAAGAAATAGCAAAAAAAGCCAAGGTGTCGGAAGGGACGATTTTTCGCTATTTTAAGACAAAGAAAGAGATTCTAATCCACATGCTAAACATCCTTTCCGAACAAACCTTGTTTGACTTTGTAGAACAAATTGAAAGCGGATTAGAACCTCAAGAAGCCATAAAAAGCTTATTAAAGCGTCACTATAGATTTATTGTGAATAATCAAGACTTAATAAAAATCCTAGTTTATGAAGTCCAATTTCATAAAGATTTAAAAGAAAAATTCTATAATGATGTACTAAACCGCATTATAGAATTTACCACGGATATTATTAGTGAGATTATGCCAGATTCTAAAATACCTCCACGGACGATTGCAGAAAATTTGATGGCAATTTTTCTAGGCTTAACACTTGTGCATACATTTAAAAATTCTAAGAAATATGAAGAACAAGAAAAAGTAGTTTCAGATACAATAAGAATATTAGTCTTAAGAATATTAGTCTATGGAATAAAAGATATGGGAAACAAATAAACTAGTCCACAAAACTGCTAAAAACAGAATCTACCAGTGCATCGATTTTATTTTCATTTTGCTCAATATTACTTATCGTATTATCATTAAAGGCTTTAGCCAAAAATCCCATATACGAAAGTGTCAGCATGGCAGATAAAGAATCGTGATTGTGGGTTTTTTTACTGCCCCCTTTTTGTGCCTTCTTTAAACATACTTTTAATGCCCTTTCCACAGAATGATATTGCTCTTCTAAAAATTCTGACTCCACAATTAAGACCCCCAAGTCTTAGCCAAAATTCTAATTGACTACTCACTTTGACCATCATCATTATAACATAATTCTTAAAAAAATAAAGTAGTGATAGTAATGATACACATAAAAACTGACAAGCCATTTAAAGCAGCGTAAATAACGGGGTGTATATATTACAATATCATTACAAATGGGTGTAATGTATTGACAAAACTTCCAAGCATTCATATACTTTATATGTGAGCAATCAATTGCAAAACTCCAAAACCTTCTAAAAATAACGAAGGAAAAATCAAAGAATTATTAGGAGGTGAAGTTACTTATCCAATAATAGACTGCAATACCAAATAATAAAACTTCACTAAAAATAAAAAGGAGGAAGATGAATGTCAAAAACTAAGCTCATGAACAAAATGTTTGCTGTCCTGCTAGTTTTCACATTTGTAGCAGGATTAGTAAGCACAAGCATACCGCAGACTGCTTATGCAGCTGAAGACGAAATTAATGTCGATGTCAAAAAATTGGTATCTGACATTGAAGACAAAGATGCTAAAGAGGCAGTGCTGAGGCTTGCAGCATTTAAGATCATTCACGGTAAAGAAGATGGCAAATATCATCCAGACGATATGGTTACAAGAGAAGAATTTGCCAAGATTCTTGTTACATCTTTAAAGATGGATACTGCTGTAAAAGCAGGATTAGGTTTTACACATTTTAAAGATGTCGAAGCAACAAGATGGTCTGCAGGCTACATAGGAATTGCAGCCGGCCAGGGCTTAATTAAAGGATATCCAGATGGAACCTTTAAACCTGCAAATCAGGTCAGCTATGCTGAAGCTATAACAATGCTTGTAAGAGCTCTCGGATATAAAGATGAGTTCCTTTCTGGTCAGTGGCCAGCCAACTACCTTGCCAAAGCCGGTGAAAAGGAAATCACCAAAAAAGTCAAGTTTACAGATGCTTATGGCTTTGCAAACAGAGGCGATGTGGCCATCATGGTCAACAACACCCTCGATGCCAAGGTAGTAAAAGTAGTCGAATATACTGCCGGTGCGACAAAATATGAAGAAAGAGATGTTACGCTTCTCGAAGATAAGCTGAACATCAAGAAATTAGAAGATGTAAGAGTTCTTGCCAACAAGAGAATTGACGATGGACTTAAAGAAGATGAGGTAAGACTCGCTGTACCTTCTGAGAAAAAGTCAAAAGACAGTGAAGAGAAAGTCTATGACTTTATAAATGATGTAAATCCTGAGCTTGTCTTAGGTGAGGAAGTCAATGTTTACCTCAATGATGATGATGAGGTAATATATCTTGAGAAAAAGAACAGTGACAAAGTATACTTTGACTATGTAAAGAAAGCCATAACCAAAGGCGATAACATCGTAGCTTTGGATCTTGCCAAAGCAGATGATGACTTTGAGTTTGACGAAGATGCATTTATATATGTCCTCGACGGCGACAAATATAAGAATGCACAAAAAGATGGAAAGATTTCATTAGATGATTACAGCGTAACAGATTTTGCCGGTCATGTAGGTAAGTTTGTTATCAAAAACCGCAAGATCATCTATGCAGAAATCATGGATATGGGTGAAGCATACCCATGGATGGTAGTCTTTGAAAACAAAAATGGTATGCTCAAAGGTATCAGTGCTGATAACGACGAGTTCGAACTTGATCTTACCAAAGATGGCAACTATGATGGTGTCATCGTTCTCGACCTCGAAGGCTACGAACTCGATGTAGAGGATATCGAAAAGGGCAACCTAGTATATGCACAGAAACAGTCATATGACGGCGACGACTACGCAGTAGTTAGAGTCGTAAAAGATAACATTATCGAAGGTAAACTCGAAAGAGTTCAGGACAACAAGGTTAAAGTCGGCAATGTGGAAAGAAATGTAACTCACTTCACTGGTGCCGATGGCAAGAAGGTTTTCGATGCTTACTACAGCATTGACGATGGTGACGAAATTAAGTGTTTTGAGAATAATGAAATGATAAGCGATATGGATGATGCTGACGAAGAAGAAGTTATCGCTTATACTGATGCAGTAGGTCGCATTGCATACTTTGTAACTGCTGCTGAAGCTGCATCCGGCTATAAATATGGTATCGTAAAGAGAGTCTATGCAGATAAAGATAGAATCAAAGTGTTTACCATCGCTGATGACGGTGAAGATGATGACTTTATCTACAGAGTAGAAGAAGAAGATAATGTAAAGAACCCGCTGGTATTAAACAAATATGGACAAAAAACTGATAAACTCCTCGGTGACGAACTTAAAGAAGGCCATGTAATTAAATTCAAACTCAATAAAGATGGCGAAATAGCCGAAGACAAGCTTTATGTAATGCCACCGGAATACCTCTGGAAGATCGAAGCTAAAGATGATTTCGGCAGTGACTACTTGCCAAAGGCTAAACTAGTTGCAAACGATGATAGAGAAGTCAAATTCAAAACAGATGGAAAAAATAATTTTGGTGGTCTTGGTATAAAAGAACTTGATGCTCTTGGCGAAACAATGACCTTCTCTGTTGATAATAACGTAACAATAATTGATGCAGAAAAGTATAAGTTTGCAAAAGGTACTAAAGATGGTGTTGTTTCACTTGAAGTAGATAGTGATAAACATTATGCAGATCTCAACGAAGAAGATTTTGCTAAAGGCAGCTGGTCAGAGCTTGCTAAGGCGAATGGTATCGATTCCTACTTCTATGTCTTCAGTGATGACACAAAAACTGTAAATGCTAAAGCCGTAGTCTTCGTGGGAGATGCATCTGGTTCTGCGGCAAATGATGAGATTGCTATCTATGCAATTAAGAAATGGTATAAGGGTGGAGACACCTACATTGACTATGTTGCATACGGCGAGGATAAGATAGAGTCAAGAATCGTAGACAATGCTGATAAACTAGATGAATATCTAGCAAAAGAAAAGCCATTTGTTGCTAAAGTCAAATCAAATGGCAAGCTGGAAATCATACAACCCGGTAACAATGGTGAGACGACAGACGGTTTCAGCATCCTATATGGTAAGATTGACAGCAGAAAATCCGATAGCTTAACCCTTTCAACGGCAGTTAGAGAAGGCGACAACCAAAAATTCACTGATAAGATGTTCAATATCTCTAACAAGACTGTAGTCTACGAAGAAGATAACAAGAAGAGCACTTCAAACCTCACAAAAGATGATGTAGTACTCATGGTAGTAGAAAATGGTACCAACGTAAGAGTAATCGAAAGACTTATTGGTAGTGAGAAAACTGCAGCTCTAAAGAAGATTGGCGAAGTTGATGATACAGATGGAAATGGAAATGGTGAAACTGGAACGGTAACTTATATTAATAACGGTGCAACTGTTACTGACAAAATAGAATTAACTGCAGCTAATGCAGGAGATGCTACAGCAAAATTAGCATTCTCAGTAAAATATAAGAGTGCAAGTGATGCAGATTCAGTTATCAAAGCTACTGAAGCAACAGCTAAATTATTTAACAATACAACATCAGAATTAGTAGAAACAGATACAAATGCAACAGAATTACTAATCCTTAAGGGAAGCGAAGTAACAATAATACCTGGAACAAAGATTAATGCTAAAGACTTAGATGTAGGAACAAACTATACTCTAAGAATAGAAATAAAAGTTAACGGCGAAACAATTAGTAAAGATATCGCTGTTGTAGTTAAACCACATGCAGATGATGTTACAGCTGTTCAAAACGCTATGAAGACTGCAAAAGTTGCAGCAGTTGCAGGTGAAAAATTAGATGCCGTTAAAACAAAAGTAACATTAGCACCAGCAGTAGCTGATGGAACTAGCGGAGTTAAAGTTGAATGGAAATCAAATGCAGATGTAGTAACAGTAGGAGCAGATGCTGGTACAGCAGAAGCAACTGTTGTTGATACAAAAAGACCTGCATATGGTGAAGCAGGAAAGAAAGTTACTTTAACAGTAACAATTTCTAAAGGTGGATATAGTGAAACAAAAGATTTTGAAGTAACTGTAGCACCTAAAGAACCAACTAACGAAGATATAGCTAAAGAATTAGCTAAAGGATTAACAGTAGTAAATAAAGCTGACGGTAAAGAAATAGACTTAAATGCTATAGCAGCAGACATCAAAGCTAAAGAATTAACATATGAAGGAAAAACTGTTACAACTTCAATAAAAGCTTCAAGCTTACCAGCAATAATAAATGCTGTTGATGGTAAAGTTACTCCATCCGATAAAGCTACAGAAGTTATCTTAACTCTAGAAGTTAAAGTAGCAGATAATGCTGAGGGAGCTAATGCTAAGACAGCAACAAGAAATATAACTGTAACAGTAGCAGCAGCTAACTAATCAAAACTAAGCAAGCTCAGGGGAGAAGCTCTCCCCCTCGCAAAGGTACCGGGTACCACCCGACTTTTGTGGAAACTGGCGAATCAGATAAAGAAGGACCTCACAGGTAGAAATACTTGTGGGGTTCTTTTTTTATTGCAAAGAAAAAGGACTATGCCTTAGTTAGCATAATCCTAATATTCGCTTATTTTCTCTTCTCTGATTATTCTTCTATTTTCCAAATCAACCAGCATCACAAACAGGTTAGCTCTTAGATTTATTGGTGGTCTTTCAAGCATAAAATTGAAAGTCCTTTCATCATTTACTACTAAAGTAAATTTATCTGTAGCAGTTAATCCAAAAGTAAGAAGTCTACCATAAAAGTTATAGATTATAGAGATGGGCATAAAGTTTCCTCTCATAGCCTTAAATTCAAAATACCATCTTTTATAATAGTCATCTTCTAAATTGATTATCATGTCAGGAAACTGCATCCTACCTTCAGGCTTTTCCATGCTCCATCGGAAATCGCTATTCATTAAGTTCCCTATAATTATCTGGAAAATTTCTTGCTCCATTCTTATAATTTCATTTCTTCTGTTTTGAGGAGAATCTTCTTCAACTTTATTATCTTCACTAATATGACCTGCTGCAATCATTAAATCCCTGTAGGTAATCCCATTATGTGCTTTCTCTGCAAACTTAGAAATAGTTTCAGGAGTAGGAGGTGCATCTATCATCTGTCTAAGAAATCTAGAGATATGTGCTGCACTTATATCTGTTTCACTGGCATATTGATTTATGGATCTATCACCTTTTGCCCTATCAAGTAGATTAGCAAATTCTTCTTTATTAAAAACTGATTCTTTACTCATTTATTTCACCTTTCCTAAACATATATATTGTGTATAATTCAATTATATAATTAGTATTGACAATAGTCAACAGCAATATTCAATTAAATTCACAATAAGTATTGTATTTATTATACAGTTGTGTTACTATTAAATAAAGACATTAGTAAAAGTTATATAGATATATTTGGCTATAATAGGTCGAATTCTATTAGGCGTAGTAGTATTATAACTATGTCTATATCTATATATTTTTTTACTCTAACCATTGAGTATAATCAATAGTCAAAATGAAGTGAGGTATTGACTATTGTCAAATCAACTAAACGATAAGGAGGAGTCCCATGGAAACTGCAAGGAAGATAGAAAGAGTCGATTGCCCTAACTGTGGTAAAAGACTCTTTGATAAGGAAGAAGGAGCCTATGGATTTACAAGAGAAAAATGTAGAGTATGTAAGAGTGTGTGGAGAGTTGACTTAGCAAATAACAAATTCTCATTAATAGCTGGGAAAGCTGTACAGAGACGATAAGGAGTCATATGAACTACCTTAAGAGCCTGATAGCTACTTTTAATTAAGTAGTTATCGGGCTCTTTTTTTATTTTCTAAAAAACTTTTTAAATATGAAATAGACCTGCATATTTAACATTTATTCTTTAGTTACAGAGCAAATGAAAGGGGGTGAGAAAGCGATGGGGCCAAATGAAAGACGTATGGAAATCATAGAAACTTTATGCCATAGAAGGCAAGATACAATGGCAAATTTAGCTACAGAGTTTGGCGTAAGTGTCAGAACAATTAAAAATGATATCGACATCCTATCGCTTAATCACCCCATAGAAACTATTCGAGGTCGTTATGGTGGAGGGGTCAGGGTAATGGATGGCTACTATTTACACAAGAAGTATCTAAAGCCAGAACAGGTAGAACTACTACAGAGATTAAGCATTGGCCTATCAGAGGATGACCTTAAAGTTATGAATAGCATCTTTAAAGATTTTGCTCTTAAAAGTTAAAGGAGGGTAGGTGGAGCTATGAGTGATTTACACTATGCACTAGCAGAAGAATTAGAAAAACTAGCAGCTGGATATCGTGCCTTAGCTGATAATCAAACAGAAACAGATGAGGTTACAATCCAGGATATTAGCATTGTACTCACAGAGAAAATGAGTAAAGGGAAGGTAGTAGAAATTAAGTCATTATTAGAAAAGTATGGTGCTAGAAAATTAGTGGAAGTTAAACCAGAAGACTATGAAGCTTTTTATAAAGAGGCAAAGCATCTATAAAG
>MPOT01000083.1 GCA_001896545.1 Tepidanaerobacter sp. EBM-38
AGCGCATAAGTGTTTCAAAGTATTCTGTTGCTGTTTGTTTATCTTCAAGTTCTTTTAGATATGCTATTGCTCTATCAATAGAATCCCATGCTCCTTTACTACTTTTAGTAAATATGTCTCTTACTGTGGTAAAGAATATTTTAAGTTGTGCTTTTCCTTTTATTTCTTCATCTGTAAATCTTGATATATCATAAAGCAGATATTCATAGTTTGGTATGTATATCTTTACATCTTCAGGAAGCATATCATATCCATTTATCATCTCTTTAAGAGCAGTGCTTGCTTTCCATCTTTCTTTTCCGTGGTATATTACAAGAGGTATTATTATGGGAAGTTTATCTTGTTCTTCTTTTCTAATTTTTGTTTCCCAGATTTCTATCATATACTTTAAAAGTTGAAATGCTATGTCCTTTGATGGATAGCTTTTATGTTCAAAGAGAAAGTAGATATAGCCTTGTGTATTGTTTATGTTTACTTTAAATAAAAGATCTGAAAAGCTTTCTTCTAAGTCCTTGTTGATAAAGCTGTCTTTTTGAGGTTCAATAGTTTCAAGGTCTATAATATTTAATATGCTTTGAGGTAAGTAGTTAGTAAAAAAGTCCTCTGCTACTTCTACATTGCCGAATATTTCTTTAAAGAATTTGTCATGGGGGTTTTGTATTCCCATCTCATCACCTCTTTACTTTATTATACCTTATAATTTAAGAGTATAACAGTAGGTTTTACTTTTTGATACAATTTTACTAATTTTTAAGTAAAACATCAACCTCTCTCTTATACCCATACTTTTTAAGGTATTCAATCAGTGCCCCTTCCATAACCTCTCTTTGAGTTATATTTTTCTCTTTGCTAAACTCTGCAGTAAGCTTTGCCACCATATCGCTCATGTAAATTGCTTTAGTCCTTACAAGCCCTGGCACTACATATCTTGGAATTGTTCCGTCTTCTTTAGTTCCAGATAAAAGCTGGTAAATATCATCCCTTTTTTCATAAAGGAATCTGATAAATGGGATGTATTCATCTATGTCATTTGGCAGGCTTTGGGTTTTTTCTGTTTCCTCTATTACCTCATCTGCTGTTTTTTCTTCTACCTTTCCTATAGTCTTTACATAGTTGCCCTTATAGGCATTCCACTCATAGCCTCTTTTTGCCATGTATTCTGCCATTTCCTTATGGTCTTTAAATCCCTCTTGCTTTGCAATCATCATAGGGTCTGCATTTGCCTTTTCAAAGGCAGTGATGATGCTTGCAACCTTTGTGGGTGCATAGCTTTTAGGGTCCTTTTTGAGTTTATCTGCTATATTTTCCTTTGGCACATACTGCCCGCTTTCGCTGTCATATTTAAAGTTCTTCCTTCTCATATACATGTCAAGGCTTCTATAGTTCTTATATCCCAGCTTTTGTGCA
>MPOT01000039.1 GCA_001896545.1 Tepidanaerobacter sp. EBM-38
ACTGAAGAATCCGTTCATATAGCAATATTGTCAGCTTTGTGCAAACTTCCCTTTTCCGACCTTGATGAGGTGGTAAAATCTCTTTTAATAGAGTATGCCAAAGATGATAACACGTATTTTACGGAAATAGATAAGTTTGGAGATATTAATACTTTTTGGGCGCTTATGGAGAAATACTACGGATATATTTTAGAGGAAAAAACTATCGAACACCTTAGCGCTTTTTTCTTGATAACAGCTTTGTATTATACCCTTGAAGATAAAATACCAGCTCACTGGGAAAAGTTTATTTCTCCTAAAAAGGCGGACTGTTTTGTGTTTCTTAGTAACTTTATGAACAATGCTAAGGCTATGGATTATTTTGATATGCTTTCAATAAAAGTAGAAAAACAATTAAATCTACGAGATTATGCAGACAAATGGCATATTGATAATTATGTGGTAAGTGATGTATTTAAAATTTTTGATGAGACTATTATAAATAAGTTAATTGAAAATTTAATTTCTGATGCCGGTGAGTTTGAAAGATATACAGATATTATTTTGCAGCGGAGAACAAAACATTGGTATAGAAAGTATGAAAATGACTATAACTGTGTTTACTGGGCCCTAGTTATGCTTGATTCATGGAGAAAGATTAAGGATGATATAAAAGAAGATAAACCATATGATTTATTTCAAAAATATGCGGGTCAATATTACATTATAGATATGGCTTATAGAAAATTCATATATTTCTTTGATAAACTACCTAATAAAGAACCGTTTTTTGAATTAAAGGAAAAGATAGAAAATACCTATGTAAACGGGTATTTGAACCAACTGTCGATAAAATGGAGCGATAGCTTGGAGACTTTAGAGCAAAACTGGAAAATTTCTCCTTTGGAGTTGCAGCAGGATTTCTATATAAATCACGTAAAACCTTATGAAGATAAGGACGAGAGGGTATTTGTAATTATTTCTGATGGTTTAAGATATGAGGCGGCTAAGGAGTTAGAAGAGGATTTGAATACTGAAAGGAAGGGCTCAACAAAGATTACTCCTATGCTTGGCATACTTCCTTCCTAT
>MPOT01000018.1 GCA_001896545.1 Tepidanaerobacter sp. EBM-38
GGCGATGTGGGGATATCGCATAGCTGTAATTGACGAGTTTTTAAATATTTTTGGGTCATATACTATGCCGGGGATATTAAGCAACATTAAAGAGGTGCCAATTACATTTCACCTTATATCAGCAATAATAATGCTTGCTGCAGCAAAACTATTATTTGACCGCAATAAGCTGGAGAGAAGCGGCGAAACTCTGGAGTTTGAGACAATAGAAACATTTTTCAAGTTTGGGGTGGCAGTGTGTACTTCTATGCTCATTGGAGTAATAGTTACCGGATGCGCAGGAAGTTTTATATATTTCACAAATAATGTTCCCAGGATATTTACAATAATTGGCTATATCATAGGAATTTTTTTGGGATGGTTTGTAGCAAGTTACAGCATAAAGACAAACCGAGCAAAGGTATAAAAATAATGTGGTCAGATACTTACTTATATACTTATTAAAAAGTCGAGGGAGATTTCTCATCGGCTTTTTTTTAGGTTAAAATCTGTGATATAATAGCAAAAGAATTACATATAAATAACTTTTATCAACAGAATAAATACTACATACGATTAATCCTCAGGAGGGGTACATATGGAAAATACAAGAGAAACGGTAGTAATCCTTGATTTTGGCGGTAAATATGCCCAGATGGTAGCACGGCGAGTTAGAGAAGCTCAGGTTTACTGTGAATTATTGTCTTATAAAACCCCATGGGAAGAGATTTTGAAAAGGCAGCCAAAAGCAATAATTTTATCAGGCGGCCCATCAAGTATTTTCAATGATAATGCACCGGCTTGCGATGAAAGAGTATTTAATGCTGATGTGCCCATTCTTGCCATAGGTTACGGTATGCAGCTCATGGTTAAGAGTTTGGGCAAGGATATAAAACCAGGTAGCAAGCGTGAAATTGGTCTTGCAGACCTTTTGGTGGATATCGATAAAGGTTTATTTCAGGGTCTGAATAGAAAAATAACAGTTTTTATGGACAGTGGCGATTTACCGGCTTCTCTACCTGAGGGGTTCGAAATACTTGCTCATACTCAAAAGACTCCTTTTGCAGCGATAGGGAACGGTAAAAACCTTTATGGCATGCAATTTCATCCAGAGGAAAGCCGTACACAGTGCGGCCGTGAAATACTAAATAATTTCTTATTTGGCATAGCAGGATGCAGTGGAACTTGGTCAACAAAGGCTTTTATACAAGAGCAGATAAAGCTTATAAAAGATAAGTTGGCAGATAAAAAGGCGATATGTGCTTTAAGCGGAGGCGTGGATTCATCGGTTGCGGCTCTCTTAGTGCACAAGGCAATAGGAGATAATTTAACGTGTATTTTTGTGGATCATGGTCTGCTTCGCAAGAATGAGGCTGCAAATGTTATAAAAACCTTTAAAGATAAATTTCACATGAACCTGATAGCAGTAGATGAATCTGAGCGATTTTTAAGTAAGCTAAAGGGTGTTACAGATCCGGAAGAAAAGCGCAAAATAATTGGTGAAGAATTTATTAGGGTGTTTGAAGAAGAGGCGGCTAAACTTGGCAAAGTTGATTTTTTGGTTCAAGGCACAGTATACCCTGATGTAATTGAAAGTGTAAATCCCATAGGCGGGGCAGTTAAAAGCCATCACAATGTGGGAGGGCTTCCTGAAGACTTGGAGTTTGAATTAATAGAGCCGCTGAGGGAACTGTTTAAGGATGAAGTAAGGAAAATAGGCCTTGAGCTGGGCCTTCCTGAAGAACTCGTATACCGCCAACCATTCCCCGGCCCCGGCCTTGCTGTGAGGGTTCTTGGAGAAGTTACAGAGGATAAACTCAGCATATTAAGAGAAGCTGACTTTATTGTAACTGATGAAATTAAAAAGGCAGGACTTTATAAAGAGTTATGGCAGGCATTTGCCATTCTTCCAAACATTCAAAGCGTTGGAGTTTCGGCGGACAGACGCACATATACACATACCATTGCCGTAAGAGCTATCGTAAGCGAGGATGGAATGACAGGTGAATGGGCAAGACTTCCCCATGATTTATTGGATAGTATTTCTACCAGGATTACCAGTGAAGTAGAAGGTGTCAACCGTGTTGTTTACGATATAACGCCAAAGCCTCCCTCCACTATCGAGTGGGAGTAATAAATGAAAAGCCTGTAACCCACATGAATACCGGGTTACAGGCTTTTCTATCTTTGAAAAGCGTACCAGAAACATACCGTTTATTTTAAGGCAGATTAGGGAAAGGTATATGCAGTAATCTCATAATCTCCTTTTCAGACTCTAGAACACGTTCAGCAATAAAATCCATAAAAGGTTGGTCATCACCATGAGCCTGATCCAGTAAGCTAATATATTCATGCCGTAAGATTGGTTGAATTATGGCCAGCATATAACCGTCTTGAATTAACGCTGTATTCATTAGCAACCGGGCAACTCTCCCATTCCCATCTATGAAAGGATGAATAAACACAAATCGTTTATGCAGCTGGGCGGCAAATTGAACTGGATGGTATTTATTACGCTCTGAGGCTGCCCACTGGAATAACTTGGCCATTTCCTCGCCTATCTGCTCTACTTGACACACTTCATATTTTGAGCCAGTGACGAAGACCATGCGGTTACGGTATTTTCCCGCTTCATTAGCATCAATTCCTGCATAAAACATTCGGTGCATTGTAAGAGCATCAGCCTCAGTAATTCGGCGGCTGCCAAGCAATGTAAACATGAAATCATATGCCTTTGCATGTCCCAAAGCCTCAAAGGTATCTCGAAGAGGCTTACCGCCAACAGTTAGTCCATCTTCCAGGAGGATCTTTGTTTCACTTAAAGTGAGAGTATTCCCTTCAAGAGCATTGCTTGACCATGTAAGGCCTATGCGGTAGTAGTTTTTAATTTCATTTAACAAGTGACCTTCAAAGGGACGCATTTCATCAATGGCCATCTTGTAGCGGTCAATTTTTTCATATATCGTCATCGAGTAACACAACCTTTCTTTAATATGTGACTCTCTCGCCAGACGGCATTATAAAAGAACCCTCATATTTGCATCCGGCAGCTTCTGCGACTTTTTTCAACTCGTCAACGGTGAAACTTTCTCGCTTCATTTTCTGGCTGAAGGCCTGCGGACTTTTCCCTAATAATCGGGCAAGTTCTGAGACGCTAATATCGAGCTTAACGCATAGGATTTTTAATTGTTCAGAAACTGACATATAATCACTCCTTTTGATATTCTCATTATAAAGGAATTTGTTTAATAAATCAATACTAACATTTATATTTTATTGAGAAACGTTAAAAAGTGCATTACCGGTAAGCAATTTATTTAGTACGATTATAGGTATGCAGAAAAAGATTTGTTTTCATGTGTAAAACCTACTCTGGAAGATTACAAAAAGGCAAGAGATCAAATGATAAAACCTTTGTCATAAGAAGGTTATCGAGTGTATTGTACAATATTTTTATCCAAAAATATCAAACTATTAAATATATTACGACTTTAATTCAAAGAAGGAATATTAAATAATGTATCGAATATATATTAAGTATAGCACATTTAGCCGATTTATAGTAAAATAGTACAGCATAATAAAAATATCAGGAGGTATAAGGATGGGTTCGAAAATAACTCTTTCAGTTATTAAAGCCGATGTGGGTGGATTTGTAGGACATGGGAGCGTTCACCCTGATATGCTAAAAAACGCAGAGGAAATATTAGAACAGCAAGGAAAGGAATTATTAGTAGATTTTTTTGTTACTAATGTGGGTGACGATATAAATCTCATACTCACACATAAAGAAGGCATAAATTCTGAAAAAGTTCACAAATTAGCTTGGAATACTTTTCTTAGCTGCACTGAAGTGGCAAAGAGTTTAAAAATGTATGGCGCAGGCCAGGATCTCCTGTCAGATGCATTCTCTGGCAATATAAAAGGCATGGGGCCTGGGATAGCAGAGATGGAATTTGAAGAGCGCCCCAGCGAGCCGGTGATAATATTCATGGCGGACAAAACCGAGCCGGGAGCTTGGAATCTTCCTTTATATAAGATATTTGCAGATCCATTTAATACCATCGGGCTTGTAATAGACCCTAAAATGCATTCGGGTTTTTGTTTTGAAGTGTTAGACCTCGTAGAAGATAAGAAAGTAACTTTTTCATGCCCGGAAGAGCTTTATGATTTATTAATTTTCTTAGGTGCATCAAACAGATATGTTGTAAAGAGTGTGTATACAAAAAATAAGGAATTAGCAGCAGTATCTTCAACACAAAAAATGAACCAAATGGCAGGCCGCTATGTGGGTAAAGATGATCCGGTGCTTATAGTGCGGTGCCAGAGCGGATTGCCTGCTGTGGGAGAAGTATTGGAGCCCTTTGCAAATCCCCATCTTGTAACAGGCTGGATGCGAGGTTCGCACTATGGTCCGTTAATTCCTGTGTCTCAAAAGCAGGCAGTTCCTACGCGCTTCGACGGGCCACCCCGAGCAATTGCCATGGGATTTCAGTTGGCCAACGGAAGATTAATTGGGCCACAGGACCTTTTTGCTGATGTAGCCTTTGACAGGGCTAGACAAAAAGCTCTTAAAGCGGCTGATTATATAAGGCAAATGGGGCCATTCGAACCTCATAGATTACCTCTTGATGAAATGGAGTACACCACAATGCCACAGGTGATGGAAAAGCTAAAAAATCGGTTTGAATAACAGAAAATATTATGAGCACGGCACTGGTTCGCTGCTTACCTTATTCAAAGGCAAAGCAAAAAACCGTTCCGTGCTTTTTCTATTATATTTTCTATGATTCCAAAGCATCTTTTAGAATAGGTTTTTACATATATTCTAGTTTTATGATAAAATTAAATTGTAATAAATAGCAACGAAAAGTTGTGATTATATGGATTTTGATATTAATATAATAAAAACAGATAATAGTTTAGATTATCAGAAAGAATTATTAAAAGAAGCTGATAAAATAATAGACCTAACAGACTATAAAGGATTAAGACTTTGCAGCTGGTCAAAGATACTTGACGAGATTTCAAATAAACTTCGAAAATTATCTTTAGGTGTATGTTTTTTAGGGTCTGGGGATTTTCATCATCTTTCATTTTCGTTAATAAGCAATATTTCCGTCAAACCTATTCTATTGCTTATTGACTATCATGCCGATATGTATGAAACATTTCCAGATATGATAAGTTGCGGTTCTTGGGCTATGCAAGCTCTTAAAGAGGAAAAGGTTAAAAAATGTATAGTAGTCGGAGTAGATGCGAAAGATCCGGCTATAAACAAATTTAAGTTCCAAGATGAATATGTGACTTTCTTTCCTATCAATATCCCCCAAAAATTAATGATACCAAAGGTCTTGGATGAGTTATCCAAATCCCAAGATCCTATTTATATAAGCATAGATAAGGATGTACTTTGTAAAGAGGATGCTGCTACCGGATGGGAGCAGGGTTTGATGCATTTAGACGAGCTTTTGGAATTGCTTTTGCATATAAAGAAAACTGGTAAAGTAATCGGAGTCGATGTCTGCGGAGAATGGGTGCTGCCTATTGACGAAATTATGTTTAGCATTGAGGATAGGTATAGCATGCAGCTTAATCAAAGAGCTAATATAAAAATACTGGAGAAAATACTGCATTGATTTTAATTAAATCCATATGGATAAATTATTAAAATTGGTTTATAATGCTAAGAGTAGTTGTTAGAAGAAGATAATTCAAGAAAATTTAAAAAAAATATACAGAAAATATGGCAATTCTATGGCTTATAATCAAATATATATATAAGTGTATTGAGTTTAAGCGACATTGCTAAAAAGATTTTATTGTAATATAATAAATAAGGAAAGAATTGCAGTTGAGCCAGAAAAGAGCAGGCCATCTTTTCCGGCCTGCTCTTTTCGCTCAATTGCAATTTTTCCTATTGAAC
>MPOT01000051.1 GCA_001896545.1 Tepidanaerobacter sp. EBM-38
AAGTTTATAGCCTACCTATAAGGGATTGAAACGTGCCTCTAAGGTCCCTTCCCGTCCTGTTCCAATAGGTTTATAGCCTACCTATAAGGGATTGAAACATTCTTGCTTTTTATCCATACTTAAATGACCTATTTTCGTTTATAGCCTACCTATAAGGGATTGAAACGGAGAAAGAAAAGGTTTATTTGATTTAGATCATGATGTTTTTAGCCTACCTATAAGGACTCACATCTTCTTGTTTCTATGCTTAAATAAATAGTAAATTATTTGGTTTTCCCGTATTTGCACACTTTTCCTTTATAAATTTAAACCCTTTTTATGGGTTTATTTTTATGTCGTTGAAAATTTGATATATTAAACTTAAACAGGTAACATGCTATGGCAAAGTTGTTGTCTACCGGATTAAAATGCTTAAAGGGTGAGATGGATGTTTATCATATTGGTGTATGATGTTGGGGAAAAGCGAGTGTCGAAGGTCCTGAAAATATGTCGGAAGTATTTAACCTGGGTGCAAAATTCTGTGCTTGAGGGGGAAATTTCTGCTGCAAATTTAAAAAAGCTAAAGCTAGAATTAAAGCGAGTTATCGATGAAGATGAGGACTCAGTCATATTTTATATATTGCGAACGACTAAGTACTCTGAGAGGCAGAGCATGGGGATAAAAAAGGGCGGAGATGAATTATTTATTTGATTTGGATAATACGGCGAAAAACTTATATAATGCAAAGCATAAAGAAGATTGCAGCAAGAAAATGGAGTTTTTGACAGGAAATGCGCTAATATTGATATTTTTAGAAAAAAAGCATAATACAAAATTTATAATATGTGGTATAGTAAAATAAAGGGGATTGTGTATTCTGTATACAAAAAGACAGTATTTTATGTATGCGTATATATCCCAAATAAAAGCGCAAGTCAAGAATTTAATTTGTGCTTACAGCAAGGTTGATTTACAATTTTAAATTCAATATTCTTGCGTCATTGTATACAGGAAACCTGGCATTCAAAAATACGGAATATTCTGTATACGTTACTTAAATTAAACAATTATTAATGAGGTGATATAAATTGAAATACGATGATAAAAAAACGATTGTACTAGGAGTTATAGGTTCTGATGTGCACTCAGTAGGAATTAGAATCCTGGATGAAGCTTTTAGTGAGGCCGGTTTTAATGTTGTAAACATTGGGGTTTTATCCTCACAGGAAGATTTTATTAATGCTGCAATCGAAACCGATGCAGATGCAATTTTAGTATCTTCATTATATGGGCATGGAGAGCTTGACTGTAAAGGCTTTAAGGAAAAATGTGTTGAAGCAGGCTTAGGAGATGTGATCCTATATGTAGGCGGCAATCTAGTGGTGGGAAAACAAGACTGGCCGACTACTGAAAAGAAGTTTTTAGACATGGGATTTGACAGGGTTTATCCTCCGGGGACACTGCCTGAAATACCTATTAATGATTTAAAAAATGATTTAGGGATTAAATAAAAGATAATCTTTATTTCAAAGAGGTGTGAAAATGGAACTAGCTTTACTTATAGATATTGGAAGCACCTATACAAAAGTTACTGCCGTAGATTTGGAAACCGTGGAGCTAAAAGGAACAGCTCAAGCGGCAACTACCGTAGCTGAAGATGTAAATATCGGGATAAATAAGGCCATCGAAGAGCTTAAGGCGATGGGAGTAGACCCTGAAAAGGCAAAATACAAACTTGCGTGCAGCAGTGCAGCAGGCGGGCTTAAGATGATAGCAGTAGGTCTTGTGCCTGAACTAACCTCTGAAGCCGCAAAGCGTGCGGCACTAGGAGCGGGAGCCAAGGTAGGACATGTATTTTGCTATGAGCTGACAGATGATGAGCTAGATCAAATAGCAAGGTACTCGCCGGATATAATTCTGCTTGCAGGCGGCACCGATGGTGGCAATAAAGATGTGATAATACATAATGCTGAAAAACTTGCAGAGCTTAAAGTCGATGCCCCTATAATCGTTGCAGGCAACAAAACGGCGGCATCTGCTGCCGAAAAAGCCCTGCGTGCAGCCGCAAAAGAAGTCTATGTTACCGAAAATGTAATGCCTAAACTTGAATGCCTGAACATCGAACCTGCCAAAAAGATTATCAGGGAAGTTTTTTTAAGCAAGATTATTTATGCCAAAGGCCTGTCAAAAGTAAGTAATTATGTAGACAGTCCTATCATACCAACTCCTTCAGCGGTAATGAAGGCGGCTGAGCTTCTTGCCAAGGGGAGCGATAATGAGGCAGGGTATGGAGAGGTTATGATTGTCGATATCGGGGGAGCTACAACAGATGTGGATTCTGCTGCAACAGGAGAGCCGACAAAGGCAGGGGTGACGCTAAGAGGTCTTGAAGAACCTTTTATAAAAAGGACTGTGGAAGGGGACCTCGGGATGCGTTACAGCGCCTTGGCGCTACTCGAAGAAATTGGCATCAAGAATATGTTGAAAAATTATCTTCCTTGCGGTATGGATGAAAAAACCTTGCAAGAATATGTCAAAAAAATAAGCATTGATACAGATTATGTGCCTTGTAATGAAATGGACAAACAAATAGATTGCGGAATCGCAAAAGCTGCAACAGACCTTGCAGTCAAAAGACATGTAGGGAGAATCGAAACAGTCTATAGCCCATTCGGTGCGGCATATGTTCAGCATGGGAAAGACCTTACAAAGCTTGATTTTATGATAGCAACCGGGGGAGTCCTCATATACAGCGAAAATCCAAAGGAAATATTAAAACATGGACTATACGACAGCAGCCGGCCGGAAGTGCTGGCACCGGAAAATCCAAAAATGCTTCTTGATGAAAAATACCTTTTATCATCTTTAGGGTTATTAAGTGAAATCGCGCCTGACAAGGCTTTAAACTTGGCAAAAAAATATCTTAAAGAGCTTTAATTTTAAGGAGGCATGTACTATGGAAGTTCAAAATAAAAAATGGGATATGAAAAAATTTAGTGAAATGAGGCAGGAGGTTTTAAATCAGTGGCCCACGGGAAAGGAAGTAGATTTTAAAGAAGCTGTAAGGTATCATCAAAACCTTCCCAAAAATCAAATTATGACAAATAAGCTACGGGAGGCTGCTGCTAAAAATAATACACTGATACAACCTCGGGCCGGCGTAGCCCTGCTTGATGAACATATAGAACTTTTGAAATTCCTCAGGCAAAAAGGAAAGGCAGATGTGCTGCCTACCACAATAGACAGCTACACTAGGCAAAACAGATATGAAGAAGCCGAAAAAGGAATTAGAGAAAGCGAAAAAGCAGGGCGGTCGCTGCTGAATGGTTTTCCCGCAGTAAATTACGGCGTAAAAAAATGCAGAAAAGTAATTGAATCTGTAGACTGTCCTGTTCAGGTAAGACACGGAACTCCTGATGCTCGGCTGCTAGCTGAAATTACACTGGCAGGAGGTTTTACAGACTTTGAAGGCGGCGGTATATCCTATAACGTGCCATATGCCAAGAAAATCTCTATTGAACAATCGATTTATTATTGGCAGTATGTGGATAGGCTTGTAGGCATTTACGAAGAAAACGGGATTTCTTTAAACAGAGAACCCTTCGGCCCGCTGACCGGAACGCTGGTTCCTCCTTGTATATCTCACAGCATAGGAATCATTGAGGGACTCCTTGCTGCAGAGCAGGGTGTTCGAAATATTACCCTCGGATACGGCCAGTGCGGCAATTTAATCCAGGATGTTGCAGCTGTTGAGACATTAAAAGAGCTGTCAGCGGAATATCTAAAAGATTATGATGTTATGCTGACTACGGCTTTTCATCAATGGATGGGCGGATTCCCGCAGGATGAAGCTCAAGCCTTCGGAGTTATATCTTGGGGAGCTGCCACTGCAGCGTTGAGCAAGGCTACTAAGGTTATTGTAAAAACACCTCATGAAGCATTTGGCGTGCCCACAAAAGAGGCGAATGCCGAAGGCTTAAGAGCTACAAGACAGGTAATCAACATGCTAAAAGACCAGAGGATGATTTCCAGCCAGGAACTTGAAAAAGAAAAAGAGATTATAAAGAGGGAAACCCGGCAGATTTTATCCAAGGTGTATGAACTTGGAGAAGGAGATTGGGCAAAAGGTGCAGTAAGAGCCTTTGAAGCAGGGGTACTTGATGTTCCCTTTGCGCCCAGCCAGTTTAATGCCGGAAAAATCTTGCCTGCCCGGGACAACAGCGGAGCGGTCAGGTTTTTGAATTTCGGCTCAATTCCCTTTGATGATGAAATAAAAGAATTCCACAGAAGAAAATTAGCAGAAAGGGCCAAGGCAGAAAACAGAGAAGTAAGCTTTCAAATGGTCATAGACGATATATACGCAATAGGACAGGGAATGCTTGTAGGAAGAATGGATTCTAAAATTGCATGAAGGAGACAAGGCAATGAGTAAAATTAAGGAAGTTATAGCATCTAAAGGTCTTGCCGGCTTTTATTTCGACGATCAGGCGGCAATTAAAAGCGATGCAAAAGAGGATGGATTTATTTACAAAGGCACGCCAAAAACAAAAGGATTTACAGATGTAAGGCAGGCAGGGGAATCTATTTCAGTAATGATAATAACAGATGACGGCAAGATGGCTTACGGGGACTGCGCCGCTGTCCAATACTCGGGAGCCGGCGGTCGGGACCCGTTGTTTTTAGCAGAAGATTTTATACCGGTTATTGAAAATGAAATAAGGCCGATATTGATAGGAGAGGAGCTTGACAGCTTTAGGAGACTTGCCGATAAAATAGACAGCTACAAAATCGACGGCAAAAGCCTTCACACGGCTTTGCGCTATGGAATCACCCAGGCAATCCTCGATGCGGTAGCTAAGGCGAAAAATACAACGCGCACAGAAGTGGTAGCAGAGGAATACGGACTTGAATTAGACCCTACACCTGTTCCTATTTTTGCCCAAAGCGGCGATGACCGCTATACAAATGCAGATAAGATGATAATAAAGCGGGTGGATGTTCTTCCGCATGCCCTTATAAACAATGTTTCAAAACTCGGCAAGCAGGGTGAAAAGCTTATAGAATATATTAACTGGCTAAAACAAAGAATTTACCAAATAGCAGGCGACGACTATAAGCCCATATTTCACATAGATGTTTACGGAACAATCGGCGAGGCATTTGACGGTGATATTTGTGCCATAACGGATTATTTTGAAAAACTTGAGAAAGCGGCATCGCCATTTACGCTCAGAATTGAAGGCCCTATAGATGCAGGTAGTAAATATGAGCAATTAAAGCAATTAAAGCTGCTTAGGGAGAACCTTAAAAAGCGAAATATCAAGGTTGAAATTGTAGCCGATGAATGGTGCAATACCTTAGAAGACATCAAAGAATTTGTGGATGAGGGCGCTGCCGACATGATTCAGGTAAAAACGCCGGATTTGGGCGGCATAAACAATACCATTGAGGCGGTGCTCTACTGCAAGGAGCATAAAATAGGCGCATACCAGGGCGGCACATGCAATGAAACCGACCGCTCGGCTCAGATATGCACGGATATCGCCCTTGCCACAAGACCCTGCCAGATACTTGCAAAGCCCGGCATGGGAGTGGATGAAGGTATGATGATTGTATATAACGAGATGAACAGAGTACTTGCTCTTTTAAAATCTAAAAACAACTAAAAATACAAAATAGGAGGTCTTCTGATTGGAAGAGTTGAAAGTTCTTTCGCCAACTGCCATACTTGGCTACGGATTTCCGGAAGAGTCCTTTCAAAGAGGGCTTGAGCAACATCCGGATTTTATAGCGGTGGACGCAGGTTCTACCGACCCCGGCCCATACTACCTTGGGGCGGGAGTATCCTTTACCGACCGGCAGGCAGTAAAAAGGGATTTAAAGCTTATGCTAAAAGCCGGAAAAAAACTTAAAATACCTGTGCTAGTGGGTACAGCCGGAGGCTCAGGAGCAAATGAGCACCTATACTGGACTGAAGATATTATAAAAGAAATAGCAAGAGAAGAAAATCTGGAACTTAAAGTCGCAGTCATAGAGGCACAGATACCTAAGGAAGAGATTTTAAAAAAATATGAGGAAGGAAAAATCGAGCCGCTTGCTCCGGCAGGAGAACTTAGCCGAGAGGACATAGAAGAGACGACGCGGATAGTGGCTCAGATGGGAGTAGAACCTATTATAGATGCACTGGAAAATGATGTAGACTTGGTATTGGCAGGAAGGGCGTTTGACCCCACTGTCTTTGCCGCTCCTTGCATTAAAGCAGGATTTCCGAAAGGGCTTGCACTTCATATGGGTAAAATACTTGAATGCGCCAGCATAGCCGCAACCCCCGGAAGCGGCAGCGACTGCATGATGGGCACATTAAGGCATGACTGCTTTATCTTAGAAGCCTTAAACCCAAAGAGAAAGTGCACCGTCACATCCATAGCGGCACACACCCTCTATGAAAAAGACGACCCATACAGATTGCATGGACCGGGAGGGATAATCAACCTGGAAGAAACAGAGTTTACTCAGATAGATGAAAGGCGTGTAAAGGTCAGCGGCAGTAAATTCATACCATCTGAAGAATACACCATAAAACTTGAAGGCGCCAAAAAAACTGGCTATCGCACGATTTCTATTGCAGGGACAAGAGATCCCATAATGATAAATCAAATTGATGATATTTTAGAAGCAGTCAAAGATATGGCAAAAAATAATTTTTCAAATATAAAAAGCGATGATTACCAGATACTGTTTGCACTATACGGAAAAGACGGCGTAATGGGCAAACTTGAGCCATTAAAGGATAAACCCTCACATGAGATTGGCATCATAATCGAAGTAGTAGCCAAAACCCAGGAAATGGCCAACACAATTTGCAGCTTTACTCGTTCAAGCCTGCTGCACTATGGC
Source organism: Tepidanaerobacter sp. EBM-38 (assembly GCA_001896545.1). GTDB lineage: Bacteria > Bacillota > Thermosediminibacteria > Thermosediminibacterales > Tepidanaerobacteraceae > Tepidanaerobacter. The sequence continues at coordinate 6,878 of MPOT01000051.1, forward strand.
TACCCCGGCAGAATAGCTACCGCGGGCAATCTAGCCCTTCGCTACTCGCCATCTGACATAGAGGCGGGAGAAGTGTATGAATTTAGTATTTATCACCTGCTGACAGTAGAGGATCCAAAGGAATACTTTCCCATTACAGTCAAAACAATAAAAGGAAGTGAATAAAATGGGCATTCCGATTACAGAAGTAGCCGAAGTTATAAGGAGTAAAAACTCAGGCCCCTATGAACTTACAATGGATATAATCTTTAAAGACTTTGACTCATACGAGAATGTAAAGCAGAAAAACATCATAAACAAAAAACTTATCAGCAGCCTTTACCAAATACCCGAAGAAGACATAATATCGATAATAAACTTCGATCCGGCAAAAGCAATAAAAATCACAATAAAAAGGCCCCTTGTGGCAGGCGCGGTAGGAGAAAGCGATGTCTACGGCGCCCAGCAGCATGCTCCGCTCCTTGGCATTGAAGTTTAAACAAATAAAAAAGCCTGAACCCCTAATATTTCAAGGAGTTCGGGCTTTTTGCATTACTCATAAAAGTATTGCGATGTAGAAATGTGGCTGCCATGCTCATCTTATTTTAAGCTTAAGAGCTAAACACATTTTGAAGCCAACGTAAGAAATGATTTATTGCATCTAAAATCTTCTGAATAAGCCCTTTGTTTTCTTCTACGGTTTTTTTCACATCGCCCAGTGTAGAACTTATTTTATCTAATTGTTTGCTTATTTTATTTATATCAAGGTCCAGCTTGCTGATTCTTTTCATCAAATCCATGATTTGATTGATTTGTTCTTCTGTAAGTTCTATATCAAGTTCTGCAGCTATTTTTTTAATCACATTGCGTATATCTTCAGGGTTTTTGATTTTTTGTTTTACAACTTGCTTTTTAACATCTTGTACAAGTTTTGCGGCTTTATCTTTTCCTATCTCTTCGCCGAGATCCCCTGTTAATACTAATTCCTCGCTGGCTGTTTTCTTGGCTTCCTGGCTCAGCTTTTTGCCACTCGCCTTTTCAAATGCCTTCATAATACCAGTGAGAGCTGCAGTGCCTGATACCTTAAATGGTGCTGCTGCGATAACTTCAGCATCTTCAATACCGGCAGTAACCATAGCATTTGCATACATTTCTTTTGTGACCCAAGTTATATTATAAGTTTCGACTTTTATACCAGAATTTTTAGGAGCAAGTTTGACATAAGCGGAGGAGATAGCCCGTGTACCAATCTGCTGTTCCGGTACCAGCCCCTCTAAGTATTCCCGCTCCTCATCATTAGTAACGGTTAATATCATTACATCATTTTCATTGACGTTGAAGATTTTGAGCATTTCTTGGCGCTGAGATTGAGTAATATCAGCACCAAAGATTACCACATCAGCCTGATCCGCCAAAACGCCAATAGGCATGAGGGTAATTAAGATGCTTGTGATAATCAGCATAGATATTAATTTCTTCATAAGCATAAACCTCCATTTGGTTTATTTTTATAAATAGGAGCACTTAACTCTGAACAAAATTATAACCTATATTGTTATGCTATTCAAATTAGTAGGAGTTTATTTTATTGCAATAGTAGAAAAACTGTAAAAAATATGATATAATAAAATGCGTGAGTCGCTATTCATAGGTTTTTAATAAGAAAATTTTCAAGCAGTACTTTTAGGCTTACAGATACCTATGGTACTGCTTTTATATTTTTTAACAATCAGGAGGTAGTATGTTTAATGAAAATTGCTATATTAATAGACGAACCGCGAGTTTCTTATCTTCCCGGAGAAGAAGGTCTAAATGAGGATCTGCAAAAGCGCAAAACTGTCAAAAATCTAAAAGAAGTGCTTTCAAAACGATTTGAATGTTCATTAGTAAAAGCTGACAGTGACATTATATCCAAATTGCAAAATGAAAATGTAAGCCTAGTCTTTAATCTTTGTAATGGCATTAGAGGAGAAACAAGACAGGCACAAATCCCGGCTATTCTCGAATTCTCAGGCATTCCTTATACTGGCTCATCCATATTAGGGCATACCCTTGCTATCAATAAAAATTATGCTTGTAAAGTATTTAAAGGCTCTGGCGTCCCAACTCCGGAGTTTATTTCTATCTACGACAAGGCTGACCTAATGCAGCTCAGAAATAAAGAAATCAAATTTCCTGTTCTCGTAAAACCTTGTGACGAAGGTTCAGGGAGAGGCATTCATCAAGACAGTTTAGTTTATGATTTTCGTTCGCTAAAAAGAAAGGTTCAGCAAGAACTAAGATTATATAATCCGCCGATTATGGTAACGGAATATATCAAGGGGCGCGAGTTTACCGTTGGCATATTAGGTAATGGCAATAGCTTGAAAGTACTGCCTATACTCGAAATAAGTTTCGAAGCTCTTCCAGATGACTTAGCTAAGTTTTACAGTTTTGAAGTCAAAGCGAATTATGCGGATAAGACTATTTTTCGATGCCCTGCACCGCTGGACAATAAGCTCAAAACTAAAATAGAAAACACTGCAAAAAAAGCCTACAATGCTCTAAGCTTAAGAGATTATGCCAGAGTTGACATAAGAGTAAAAGACGATACTCCATATGTCCTTGAGGTTAATTCATTACCAGGCCTGCAGAAAGGCTATAGCGATATCACCAAAATGGCCAGCGCCTGCAATCTAGGCTATGAAGGCCTTATACTTAAAATAGTTGAAAATGCCATAAATCGCTACAAACAAGCCAGTGAACAAAAGGTAGTATAACCTAAAAAATCAAATAAAAATCGTCAAGTATCAGCACATATAAATTGATATGCAACATACTTTTACGCAATTAATGTCGTCGACCTCCGATAGCGCAAAAACCCCCGGGGATCGACGACAATCCAAAATTACCCTCAAATAAAGAATATTACTGGAAAAGAAGGACTTTTCGATTTAATGTAGAAATTATTAATAGAAAATTTAACAAATTATTTTTCTCGCTTTTTCTTTATTTTTTACCCCAAATTACGGGTTTATAGCCTACCTATAAGGAATTGAAACATTCCTTATAGGTAGGCTATAAACTCTTGAACATCGTTTATAGCCTACCTATAAGGAATTGAAACTAGGCAAACACCTCGGCATGTTCACCGACAAGCTCAACGTTTATAGCCTACCTATAAGGAATTGAAACATTTTTGGAAAATGTTTAGCGACAGATAGCCAGATTTGTTTATAGCCTACCTATAAGGAATTGAAACTGAAATATTCCTGAGTTCTGCTTCCTGCTTCCTGAGTTTATAGCCTACCTATAAGGAATTGAAACATAGGCACGTGTAGCCGTGTTTCATGGAGAAAATCCGTTTATAGCCTACCTATAAGGAATTGAAACAGCCATCTTAAAGCTTCCCCAGCAGTTCTTCTTTCAGTTTATAGCCTACCTATAAGGAATTGAAACTATAATTTCTGAAGGTGCTAAAACCATTATGACTGATGTTTATAGCCTACCTATAAGGAATTGAAACGAAGCAGGAAGCAGCAGCAGCAGCAGGAAGCAGAACTCAGTTTATAGCCTACCTATAAGGAATTGAAACTGGAACAGGATGTTGTACTATAGGATGAAGGAAGGATGTTTATAGCCTACCTATAAGGAATTGAAACTTAAATAATACATACGATGTAAACGGTAAAAAGTGCAAGTTTATAGCCTACCTATAAGGAATTGAAACTTCTGATATATTTCCAGGTATCAAAATTAAGTATGGGTTTATAGCCTACCTATAAGGAATTGAAACACATATTCTGATTCTGATATTTGTTGCTCAATGTTGGTTTATAGCCTACCTATAAGGAATTGAAACTATAAAAAAATAATATATATTTTTTAAAAATACTATGTTTATAGCCTACCTATAAGGAATTGAAACATTCATTCCAGGATTTTTTCTTATACCATTTTGATCGTTTATAGCCTACCTATAAGGAATTGAAACCTCTGCTACGAAGGCAGCAGTTATAATAACCTCTTGTTTATAGCCTACCTATAAGGAATTGAAACTATCGAAACCGGTAAGTTCTAAATCGAATGCCCCAGGTTTATAGCCTACCTATAAGGAATTGAAACTATATCCAAACCTCATCGCATATATCAATAAGCCTGAGTTTATAGCCTACCTATAAGGAATTGAAACACTAGAATCTCTTGCCATGGAAGGCAATCTTGATATTTGTTTATAGCCTACCTATAAGGAATTGAAACAATTTAAGAAGTATATCTTGAAATCCTCTAACAAGGCGTTTATAGCCTACCTATAAGGAATTGAAACGCGGCACAACCGCCGTAGCCGCAAAAACATTTTGCAGTTTATAGCCTACCTATAAGGAATTGAAACATTCGTCAAACAACTTCCCACTAACAAACATACCTCGTTTATAGCCTACCTATAAGGAATTGAAACTCGGAAGACACGGGGCAAGATATAGAACTTGACATCAGTTTATAGCCTACCTATAAGGAATTGAAACCATGATGTCCTCTATGGCCTGAGCTTGGTATAAAGTGTTTATAGCCTACCTATAAGGAATTGAAACAAAACTATGGAAGAGAAGACCAGTTCAGCTATGAGGGCGTTTATAGCCTACCTATAAGGAATTGAAACCAGTATAGGCGAGGACATAGACGACATAGAGGACATGTTTATAGCCTACCTATAAGGAATTGAAACAGTTCTGCTTCATTGCTGCAGCTTCCGGAGTTATTCCGTTTATAGCCTACCTATAAGGAATTGAAACTATATTGCAGCAACAAAAACACCGTATAATTGAAATTGTTTATAGCCTACCTATAAGGAATTGAAACGAACAAAAAAAAGAGGCTGTCAAGCCTCTATAAAGTGTTTATAGCCTACCTATAAGGAATTGAAACGAGTAGAAGGCGAGGAAATAGAACATCCTGTAAAAAGTTTATAGCCTACCTATAAGGAATTGAAACACGTCCCAGTATCCGTCTTTGAAGTCGATTACATCCTTGTTTATAGCCTACCTATAAGGAATTGAAACTAACCTAAAAGTATAATATTTTTTGCTGCCTGTTCCGCGTTTATAGCCTACCTATAAGGAATTGAAACCACTGCCCCTACGCCCCATAATCGGGGCGTTTCGACGTTTATAGCCTACCTATAAGGAATTGAAACAGCCTCTATAAAGTTTTTAAAAGTCTTGAATAGGGTCCTGTTTATAGCCTACCTATAAGGAATTGAAACCCGTCTACAGTATGTATTGTTAGCTTGTATTCGTATCCGTTTATAGCCTACCTATAAGGAATTGAAACTCTATCAATGTTTTTCAAGCTATTTTAGCTCACTTTAGTTTATAGCCTACCTATAAGGAATTGAAACGGAAGCTGCAGCAGGAAGCAGAACTCAGGAATAACTCAGTTTATAGCCTACCTATAAGGAATTGAAACTTAGTATTTGGAAGAACAGTTTGCTTGTCAACAAGCCTGTTTATAGCCTACCTATAAGGAATTGAAACAGCACTTCTGCCCTTGAAAATTCGCTCGTCTCTTCCGGTTTATAGCCTACCTATAAGGAATTGAAACTTAATTTACAACCTAAATTCTACAACCTTTTTTCAAGTTTATAGCCTACCTATAAGGAATTGAAACAGATATTTTGAAGGTAAGACCAGGGAAGAAATTGCAGAGTTTATAGCCTACCTATAAGGAATTGAAACAGGGTTTAAAGGGTATCGGTTCAAGATGTTCAAGAGTTTATAGCCTACCTATAAGGAATTGAAACTATTTCGATGTGACATTCTGTGCGTAGGCGAGTAGCTCGGTTTATAGCCTACCTATAAGGAATTGAAACAGAAGAAACCAAAAACTTGATGATAAAAAAGATGCTACTGTTTATAGCCTACCTATAAGGAATTGAAACTCCCAATAACGAGTACCTCTCTTTCCTTGCTGTGTAGTTTATAGCCTACCTATAAGGAATTGAAACATATAAAAAAATAATATTGACAATATGATTCAAATATGGTTTATAGCCTACCTATAAGGAATTGAAACCACGAAACAGGACTAACAGCAAAGGAAGTTAACAAAGGTTTATAGCCTACCTATAAGGAATTGAAACTATGATTCTCCATAATGGCAATTGTTTTATTATATCCATCGTTTATAGCCTACCTATAAGGAATTGAAACTATGTATATAATGATATTATATATATAATAATAAATATGTTTATAGCCTACCTATAAGGAATTGAAACTTTCATTGATTCCAATGCTAATGTTTTCAAGTTTAACGTTTATAGCCTACCTATAAGGAATTGAAACATTCATAATCCTCATCATTTAGAACTGCCTGCATGAAGTCGTTTATAGCCTACCTATAAGGAATTGAAACCATAATAGCTTCCAACTGCTACTAAATATCTTCCATGTTTATAGCCTACCTATAAGGAATTGAAACCCGAGTATAGCAGCTTAGAAGAGTTTAGCAATGATTATAGTTTATAGCCTACCTATAAGGAATTGAAACGCCTCTCCTACGGAAAAAACAACCTGATACTGCTGGTTTATAGCCTACCTATAAGGAATTGAAACCAATTCCTTCCCTGGTCTAGTATTCTATTCATGGCCAGTTTATAGCCTACCTATAAGGAATTGAAACATTCTCAAAGTATCAGGGAATACTATTTCAAATTCAGTTTATAGCCTACCTATAAGGAATTGAAACTTGCTACTATTATATATATTCTTATTCAAATTCCCGTTTATAGCCTACCTATAAGGAATTGAAACTGTGGAGTATGTTAGAGATGATTAAAATAGCTTGAAAGTGTTTATAGCCTACCTATAAGGAATTGAAACAATAGGGAAACTAATCTTCAAAAAGATAGTAACACGGTTTATAGCCTACCTATAAGGAATTGAAACATTCTTCATCTTCATTGACACTCAAAAAATATATTCTTCGTTTATAGCCTACCTATAAGGAATTGAAACTGGTCTATTGGATGCTTCTCTTTCATTCTCTTAAATAGTTTATAGCCTACCTATAAGGAATTGAAACAGAGTGAAAACTCCCCAACGCTTCTGCCGGAAGCTCTGTTTATAGCCTACCTATAAGGAATTGAAACTTTGTAAAAGTCTGAATAATATTTCCATCTTTATCCGTTTATAGCCTACCTATAAGGAATTGAAACATGGACTAAAATGGAACTGGCAAGCAGAAATTGGAGTTTATAGCCTACCTATAAGGAATTGAAACTTGTAATCCAGGAATACCAATGCTTTTTCTTTTGACTGTTTATAGCCTACCTATAAGGAATTGAAACTGCTGATACTGCTGATATTGTTGCAAAGCTTGGATTGAGTTTATAGCCTACCTATAAGGAATTGAAACATACTTTCATCTGATACCTTTTGAGTGGCTCCACTCTTGTTTATAGCCTACCTATAAGGAATTGAAACCTTGGAATCATGGTTTCACCACCTTATCTAAAACAAGTTTATAGCCTACCTATAAGGAATTGAAACTCGGTGTTTCTGTAACCAATAGTCTTAACTTAGTTCCTTCGTTTATAGCCTACCTATAAGGAATTGAAACGTGGCATTGTTGCCCGTTGGGAAAGCATAAAAGAATCGTTTATAGCCTACCTATAAGGAATTGAAACTTGATAACCCCACACAGGAGGCCTCCATCTCTCTGGGTTTATAGCCTACCTATAAGGAATTGAAACGTACAAAATGATCACCTCCTAGATAACCTTGCTTTGGTTTATAGCCTACCTATAAGGAATTGAAACTAAAACAAGCTCAAGAACTGGGTCATCCAGTAGAGGTTTATAGCCTACCTATAAGGAATTGAAACCAGCCGGCATCGGGGTATTCGAATGCTAGACCGCCCGTTTATAGCCTACCTATAAGGAATTGAAACCGGCCATATCTTTCAGTTTAGCCTGATATTCAACATGTTTATAGCCTACCTATAAGGAATTGAAACAAGGAAGATAGCGAGTACATTTTTTACATTCAGCACCCATCGTTTATAGCCTACCTATAAGGAATTGAAACTACTAATAATGAGGTATCTAACGATGAAGTGCTTTACGAGTTTATAGCCTACCTATAAGGAATTGAAACCCTCCTTTTTAATAATACCAAATGGCTCAAAAACAAGTTTATAGCCTACCTATAAGGAATTGAAACTCTTGCCAGACTCGACGCCATTCATCGTCATTCTCTGTTTATAGCCTACCTATAAGGAATTGAAACCGATAACGCAATTTCCATATGCACCATTCTGACTAGCGTTTATAGCCTACCTATAAGGAATTGAAATAAGATGGGGTCTAATTGTTCTTGAAGTTCTTTTACTTGCTTGTTAGCCCCCCCAAAGGCCTTGAAATAGCACCGTATGTAATATTTGATTTGTGGTTTCCTGCGGATGTGCATTATCCTCTATGAGATATTCATGGAGGATTTTTTAAAGCTTAAAAGAAAGTTATGTAAATATAAAATTGAATGAACAATGAAGATTGATAAAAAGTTTATAATATGATATTATATTCTAAGAAGGCAGTATAATCAGATAACATAACCTCATCAGGCTTAAAAATGAAGCTCCCCAATTTTAACTAAGGACAAGAAAATAATTTTATAGGCGTTATGCCTAAATAAAAAAATAAAAGGAGACGATTGTCTTGAATAAACCTATTGACAAAAATTATCAATTGTTAATTGGAGGTCGATGGGTGGATGCAAAGGATGGGGAGACGTTTGAGACTCACAACCCGGCAAATGGCGAGCTGTTAGCAACTTGTGCCAATGCCGGTAAGGAAGATGTGGATGAAGCAGTTAAAGCTGCATGGAAGGCATTTGAAACGTGGAAAGAAGTTAGTGCACAAGAAAAATCAGGAATATTACTTAAAATAGCCGATCTGATTGATGAAAATGCTGAAAAACTTGCTATGATTGAAACTCTCGACAACGGTAAACCCATTCGAGAAACACGAAACATTGATGTGCCGCTAAGTTCTGATCATTTTCGGTATTTTGCCGGAGCTATCAGGGCTGAAGAAGGCCAAGCCGTAATGATTGACAAGAACACCTTAAGCATTATCTTAAGAGAGCCGATTGGAGTTGTCGGCCAGATAATTCCATGGAACTTCCCGCTGCTGATGGCGGCATGGAAGTTGGCACCAGCCTTGGCTGCGGGATGTACGGTTGTTATTAAGCCGTCGTCTTCAACACCTTTAAGCATTTTAGAATTAGGTAAATTGATCAATGATGTTCTTCCCCCAGGAGTTGTGAACATCGTAACCGGCAGCGGAGCCACCACCGGAAATTATATGTTGGAACATCCGGGATTTAGAAAGCTTGCCTTTACAGGTTCAACCGAAGTAGGCTACAGTATAGCCGAGGCGGCAGCTAAAAAGTTGATTCCGTCAACACTAGAGCTTGGTGGAAAATCCGCAAATATTTATTTCCCAGACTGCCCATGGGAGAAGGCTATAGAAGGGGTGCAACTGGGCATCTTGTTCAATCAAGGGCAAGTTTGCTGCGCAGGCTCCAGGGTATTTGTGCATGAAGATATTTATGAAGAATTCCTTGCAGAATGTGTTGAAGCCTTTAAGAAAATCAAGGTTGGCTTGCCATGGGAAGAAGATACTATTATGGGAACGCAGATTAATGAAGCTCAGTTGAAAAAGATTTTAAACTATATTGAAATTGGAAAACAAGAAGGGGCAAGACTTGCCTGCGGCGGTTCTCGCATCACTGAAAATGGCTTAGATAAAGGATGCTTCATGCAGCCTACGATTTTTGCCGATGTTGATAACAAAATGAGGATTGCTCAAGAAGAGATTTTTGGGCCGGTAGCATGTTTCTTGAAGTTTAAGGATGAAGAAGAAGTAATAAAAATGGCAAATGACAGCGAATACGGATTGGGCGGCGCTGTGTGGACGAAGGATATAAACAGGGCGCTTAGAGTGGCAAGAGGAATAGAGACAGGCCGTATGTGGATAAATGATTACAACAACCTGCCTGCTCATACTCCCTTCGGAGGCTATAAGAAATCCGGAATTGGCCGCGAAACTCATCATATGATGCTCGACCATTATACTCAGAAGAAGAATATAATGATAAGTATGAATGAAAATAAGGCTGGCTTATACTAAAGCGTAAAGAGCTTAAATTTGCAAATGCGCTTACATAAGGGAGGCCATATAAAATATTATAAGCAGCCGAAAGAATTGTCCATCAAGTATATAATGTTGTAATGAGAATAAATAGGAAAATCCTCCTTGAGTGTAAAGCACAACAAGGAGGATTTTCTGACAAATTTGAATTTCACTCATTATAAAGCCTATTTTTGCGAAGTTAACCAGTATCTCGGATAAAAAATAGTGCTGAAAAGGAACTATTTGCCGACTTTTTTACTAGAATAATAGTAAAGACTTTCATGGAGGGGTTGTATAATGAGTGAAGACTTTGTTGATTTAAAAGGGTGTGGAACCCATGAAACCTATAATAAATGTGCGTATCCGGCACCTTATCCTGAAATTAAGGTGGCAAGGGAAAATCCTTACTATGGCAAACTTTTGCTTGAAGATTATGCAGGTCGAGCCGGTGAACTTACAGCAGTAAATCAATATATTTATCATCATTTTGTGTTGGAACCGGAATACGAAGAAGTAGCTGAACTCTTGTCCTGTGTAGCATTGGTGGAAATGCATCATATGGAAATTCTTGCTGATACCATATTAAAATTGGGAGTAGATCCCCGTCAAAGAACCATAGCGACAAACGAAGTCGAAATATACTGGGATGCAGGCTTCGTATATTATGGAACAGTCCTTTGTGACATGATAACTGCTAATATTGCCGGTGAATGGGCGGCCATAAGCAATTACCGCAAACATCAACAGATGATAAACGATCTTTATGTGAAAAAGATTTTGGAAAGGATTATCTTGGATGAAATATATCATGTTCAGTTATTTAGTCAAGTAACTGAAAAATACTGTCAACCGAATATAAAAAGCTCAAATTAGGAATAAACGCGATGCTTTCTATATGGTCTGCCCTTCACAGATACCCATACCACCCGAAACCTACACAGTAAATGCGGCACTCGCATGATGGGAAGGGGCAATTATATAATATATAGAATCTTGGTACAAAGCTTAAGCCATGCATTAATTGCAGCAACAAAGCCGCTTTATATGCATGGCTTTTATTTACAGGAATCTACAAATACAAGTTTTGCTACAGCCCCTTTTCCAGATTAAGCGCTAAGCCTCGCTTAAGAATGCATAATATGCTTTTTTGGCTTCATAGAGGTCGGCCTTGCTGGAGATTTCCCAAGGTGCGTGCATATTGTGCAGGGCTATGCCTGCATCGATGACTTGCATACCGTAGTTGGCGAGGATATAGGCTATGGTACCGCCGCCGCCCTGATCTACTTTTCCAAGTTCTGATGTCTGCCAGATGACCTTGTGTTTATCCATGATGCTTCTGAGTTCCGCAATAAATTCCGCATTGGCGTCATTGCTGCCGCTCTTTCCTCTTGATCCCGTGTATTTATTAAATACGATTCCCTTGCCGAACCTTGCGCAATTCTTCTTTTCCATGACATCGGGATAATTTGGGTCAAAGGCCGCACTTACATCGGAGGATATCATCTTTGAATTTGTCAAGGCCCTTCTTACTTTCAGTTCACTATAGTCCCCAAGCAAGTTAGCAATTTCCGCTACGGTATTTTCAAAAAATCTTGAGTGCATACCCGTGGCTCCCACACTACCGATTTCTTCTTTGTCAACAAGCAGGGTTACACATGTTTTTTCAGGGTTTTCCACTTCCAACATAGCTTCAAAAGATGTATAGGCACAAACTCTGTCATCCTGGCCGTAAGCCATAATCATACTCTTATCTATTCCATAATGTCTCGCCTTTCCGGCGGGAACTATTTCAAGTTCCGCTGAGACAAAATCTTCTTCAACTATGCCGTATTTCTCATTTAGGATTTTCAAGATATTATGTTTGACCCTATTCTTTGCCTCTTTACCTTTTAATGGTATACTGCCAACTAGTATATTAAGGTTTTCGCCTTCCACACCATCGGCCAAGGTCTTCTTCATTTGGTCTTGTGCAAGGTGAATGAGCAAATCCGATACTCCCAGCACTGGGTCGTCCTCGTCTTCACCCATGACTATATTTATGCGGGAACCGTCTTTTTTCACGATTACGCCGTGTAAGGCAAGGGGCAGCGTAACCCATTGATATTTTTTAATTCCACCGTAATAATGGGTTTCAAAAAGTGCCAAGTCTGCGTCTTCATACAGAGGGTTTTGCTTTAAATCCAACCTTGGGGAGTCTATATGTGCTCCTATTATACAAAGACCTTCTTCTAAAGGCTTTTTTCCGATAACAAAAAGAGCAATAGTTTTTCCCATAATTTCCGCATATACTTTGTCTCCGGGCTTTAATGATTTTCCCTGGTTTATAAGTTCCTGTAGATTCCTGTAACCTTTCTTTTCTGCACGGCTTGTAAATTCTTCGACACATTCTCTTTCAGTTTTACAACGGGACATAAAATCGATATATTTCTCGGACAAATCAAAGACTTTTTTTAAATCTGTTTTTGAATATTTATCCCATGCGATTTCGTATTCCTTTTCAAAGGGAGATTTCTTATCTTCATCCATCAAAGTTTACCTCCAATATTTTAATTTACTCACACAGTATATTTTACCAAAGATGAAAAAATATACAACAAAAAACCCATGACATGATTTAAAACAAGGCTTATAAGCAATAAAACAGCGAATTTGGTGTAATTAGAAGAACGGTTTTTTGCAAATGCATATATAATTTAGTTCACTAGTTTTATTCAGGCAGCTATTTTTAATTTTCACTTATATAAGGAAGAATAGTTTTTATGAGTTTTTTAAATAGTTCTATTTCATGTGGAGAACACTTTTTAAGCAAATTATTTATTTCATAGAAACTTTCATCCCAAGCTTCATAGGTATTATTATTTGGATCACATATGTAAGCCGCATCAAAGCTTAACCTTCCCAGAACAAGGTAATCCAAAGAAACATGCAAACAGTTGGCGACTTTGATTAAAGTCGGCATACTCATTTGCCGTTCGCCACGCTCTAACTGACCTATATAATAGTCTGAAAGCCCGATTATCTCTGCAAATTCTTCCCGTGATAATCCCAGTTTTTCTCTTTCTTCACGTATTCTTTTACCGATAGCATCGTTGTCTATCTCCAATTTTCAATTCACTCCTTATTAAAATAACCTTATCTAATTTCCGAACATAAAAAAATTAGCAATAAGCATATATTTATTATTTGCAATAAGAATGCATTTAATGTATATTAAATGCGTTACTACATAACATGGGAGTGTGAATAATGAATATAATAGAAGATAAGATAGAAACAGCGAGGAAAGCACTGCATAATGCTTTAAAGAGAAAAGACAATGAAGAAAAGATACTCGAAATTAGTCGAGAAATGGATAAATATATTATAGAATACTATAAAGAGGATAAATCTCAAAAATATTAGCTGTCATTAATAAAAGAATGATATTTTGGTGCATGGCGAAAAACCTCAGCTATTGACACCTGCTAATTGCCGTGTTAATATAAAATTAAATAAAACCGGATATAATCTTCAGGGCAGGGTGTGATTCCCGACCGGCGGTAATGCGGCAAGTTCCGTTAGCCCGCGAGCGAAAGCAGACTCGGTTAGATTCCGAGGCCGACAGTAAAGTCTGGATGAAAGAAGATTTATTTTTTATGATGGATTTTAAAATTCCCTGAGATTATGTCTTTGGGAATTTTTTAAATTAACGGAGGGTGTGCAGCAATGAAAAGTGAAGTAAATAAAATGGCAAGACTTGCTATGCTTGCAGCTCTATCAATACTTTTAATGTTTTTAATAAGGTTTCCGCTTATTCCTTCAGCGCCATTTTTGGAATATGAGCCGGGTGATGTGCCGGCATTAATAGCAGCATTTTTGTTCGGCCCGGGAGCAGGTGTTTTAGTGACTCTGATAGTTTCACTTATACAGGCTTTAACGGTCAGTGCAGGAAGCGGCTGGATCGGTGCGATAATGCATTTTATAGCTACTGGAACGATGGTTGAGGTTGCAGGATATATTTATAAAAAAATCCACACACAAAAAGGTGCAATAATCGCCCTGATTGCAGCGTCAATTAGCATGACACTTGTGATGATACCCCTTAACCTAATATTTACAACAAAATTCATGAATGTTCCTTTGGAAGCCGTAAAAGCCATGATTATCCCGATTATAATACCTTTTAATTTACTGAAGGCATCTATTAATTCGACACTGACGTTCTTGGTTTATAAACCGGTTGGGAAGGTCATGAGAGTGGAAGTAAAACCCATAAAACCGTTAACAAAAAACTGTTGACATTTATCCAAAGCCTGTGATACAATTATCTAAATCAATCGGAAATTCGATGACAGGAAAGAGTAGCTTTGATGGAAGGTTAAAGAGAGCCGCCGGGGGTGGGAGTGCGGCACCGAAAGTCATAGTGAATGGGTCCTAGAGAAGGCATGGCAAAAGGTCAAAGTAGCTGTGCACGGCAAGTCCCCCGTTAGCCAGGACAGGATATCGCGAGAATATCGCTGTATCTGGAAAGAGTGAGTTTTACATTGAGGTGGCAAGCATTTCATCCTGAAGATGAGATGCTTTTTTGTTACACCGGGTGTAAGGCTAATTTGGGTGGCACCACGGTAGCAACCGTCCCTTTTATGTAAGGGACGGTTTTTTATTTTATTTTAATATCTCCTAGATACACTTATCCGGTATAGGTATCAAAAGCTAAAAGCAAAAGTGTCACAGAATTGTTGACACGGATAGGAGCTGTTTCCATACCGGATAAAAACGGAGATTTGAGGTGATAGCTATGACATGAAAACGTCAAATTAATATATACAGTAGTGGAAAACCTATCAATAATATGCAATGAACTTTTCTAGCATTGCTTGTAAATGTAAAAATCTTTGAGGAGAAGAATTACGACCTAAGATAGAAAATAAAAGTGTTTAAATTTTAACTATTATACGAGGAGATGACAGAAATGGAAGATACTAAGATATTACTTGAAGAAAGTGAAATGCCTACAAGTTGGTACAATATTCAGGCAGATATGCCCAATCCTTTAAGACCATCGCTCAGTCCTGTTACAGGAGAGCCTGCGACGCCTGAGGAGTTAGGGGCAATATTCCCTGAAGAAATCATAAAACAAGAAGTTAGCACAGAGCGATTTATAGAAATACCGGAAGAAGTCCGGCAGCTTTATAGATTGTGGAGGCCGTCGCCTGTCTATAGGGCACACAGGCTGGAGAAGGCATTGGATACCCCTGCTAGGATTTACTTTAAGTATGAAGGAGTAAGCCCTGCCGGCAGTCATAAGCTAAATACCGCCATTCCTCAGGCCTATTACAATAAAAAGCAGGGGATAAAGCGGCTGGCTACCGAAACCGGCGCAGGGCAGTGGGGAACAGCACTTTCTATGGCCTGCAAGTTCTTTGACATGGAATGCTCGGTTTACATGGTTAAGGTAAGTTATGAGCAAAAACCCTATCGGCGCTCAATAATGCAGCTTTTCGGAGCAGAGGTGTTTGCAAGCCCCACCGATAAAACCGATGCGGGCCGTGCCGTGCTAAAAGAGCATCCGGATTCCTTGGGAAGCCTGGGCATTGCAATAAGTGAAGCGGTTGAAGATGCCGTAAAAAATCCCGATACGAACTATGCCTTAGGTAGTGTGCTAAATCACGTAGTTCTTCACCAGACAGTCATTGGCCTTGAAGCCAAGAAACAGATGGAAAAAGCGGGCTACTATCCGGATGTAGTGATAGCCTGTTCCGGCGGAGGCAGCAATTTTGGCGGAATTGCCATGCCTTTTGTGCATGATAAAATCAAAGACGGCAAGAAAACACGTATAATCGCAGCTGAGCCTGCCGCCTGTCCAAGTCTTACAAAGGGCAAGTTTACTTATGATTATGGCGATGTGGCCCATTTGACTCCAAAGATGATGATGTACACATTAGGAAGCGATTTTATGCCGCCAGGAATCCACGCAGGAGGCTTGCGCTACCATGGAGCATCTCCAATCCAAAGCCAGCTCTTGCATGATGGGCTGATTGAAGCTGTTGCCTATGACCAGCAGGATATTTTTGAAGCAGCGATGCTTTTTGCACAAAACGAAGGAATTGTGCCGGCGCCTGAATCAGCTCATGCTATAAAGACAGCAATCGATGAAGCATTAAAGGCTAAAGAATCCGGAGAAAAAAAGACAATTTTGTTTAACTTGAGCGGTCATGGATATTTCGACATGGCATCATACGACAATTATCTTTCTGGCAAGCTGCAAAACTCCAGCCTGCCTGATGAGGTCTTGCAGGAAGCCTTAAGTAAACTACAATAAGACAGTATTTGAAAGATAAGCAAACAAATATAGACTTTATAATTGCAGTTAACTGCTGTTGATTTTAGATATTCAAAATAAATTAAAAACTGGAGGGAATTATTATGAAATTGAGAGATATGATTTTGACATCACTTCTGATAGCAATCGGATTGGTGCTTCACTATATTGTTCCGCCTATTATGGGAGGTATGAAACCGGATTTTCTGTTAGCCATGCTCTTTGTGGCACTTTATATAGACGATAGCCCAAAAAATGCTCTGCTTGCAGGCATACTTGCAGGTATATTTTCCGCTCTTACAACGAGTTTTCCCGGCGGACAGATTGCAAATATGTGCGACAAAATCGTTACAGCTTTTGCAGTGATAGCGATGATAAAGGTATTTTCTAAATTGAACCAAAATGTTTCAGTAATAATTACAGCAATTGTAGGGACTATAATAAGCGGTACGGTTTTTCTGGAAACAGCACTGCTCATAGTAGGCAGCCTGCCGGTTGCATTTCCGGTACTTTTTACAACAGTGGTTATTCCGGCGGCGGCTGTCAATACCATTGCAACGTTCGTATGCTACAAAGTGGTGGCCTCTATGCAAAAATCGGTTTTGCATAGAGCGTAAATTCAAATAGGCAGCCGGAATTCCTGGCTGCCTGTATTTTAAGTTTATATAATAAGTTATACTCCTTTCATAGTAAGGCTTATCCTGTTCCTTTCTGCATCGACGGATAATACCTTAACCTTTACCACATCGCCGACGCTTACCACGTCAAAGGGCGAACGCACAAAGCCTTCGGAAAGCTCCGATATGTGGCACAGGCCGTCCTGATGGACGCCAATGTCGATAAATGCTCCAAAGTCCGTGATATTGCGCACACTGCCCATTAAGACCATGCCAGGCCTTAAGTCTGAGATTTCCAGCACATCAGTGCGAAAGATGGGAGCAGGAAGTTCTTCACGAGGATCGCGGCCCGGCTTTTTAAGCTCTGACAGGATATCTTTTAGGGTAGGGATGCCGATATCAAGATTTGAAGCCATTTGAGCGATTTCATTTTCAGAAAATATTTTTATCTTAAGCTCATCTAAAGTGTAAAGCTTCATAACCTTTTCGGCTATATCATAACTTTCGGGATGGACGGCGGTATTGTCTAGGATATTGCTGCTTTCCGGCACACGAAGAAATCCTGCACACTGCTCAAAAGTCTTAGGCCCCAATTTAGGCACCTTTAAAAATTCCTTTCTTGATTTAAACATGCCATTTTCTTCCCGATATTTTACGATATTTGAAGCAGTAGATGCGGTGATGCCGCTTACATAGCCAAGAAGCGAGGGCGATGCGGTGTTTACGTCTACGCCTACGCTATTGACGCAGTCTTCCACAACACCCGATAGCTTTTCTGAAAGCCGCTTTTGGTTTACATCATGCTGATACTGGCCGACACCCAGTGATTTGGGGTCTATCTTTACCAGCTCTGCCAAAGGGTCTTGAAGGCGCCGCGCAATGGAAACAGCTCCTCTAAACGAAACATCCAGATTCGGAAATTCCTCCGTTCCAAGTTTTGATGCAGAGTATACCGAAGCTCCCGCTTCGCTTACGATAACATAGGAAACAGGTCTTGAGCTTTCCTTTAAAATTTCCGCCAGGAATTTTTCGCTTTCACGGGAAGCAGTGCCATTTCCCAATGAAACAACATCGACTCGGTATTTTTCTATTAAATCTAAAATAATCTTCTTGGATTCATCAAACTTGTTCTGTGGCGGAGTCGGATAGCAAACCGTGTATGCTAAAAGCTTTCCGGAAGCATCTATTACTACAATTTTGCAGCCGGTTCGATATGCTGGGTCAAAGCCCATTATTACCCGACCTTTTATAGGGGGCTGGAGAATCAAGTGTTTGAGATTTTTAGAAAATGTAGAAAGTGCCTGCTCCTCAGCTTGTTCTGTAAGCATATTCCTGATTTCGCGCTCTATGGATGGCCAAATAAGTCGCTTATAGGCATCTTCGATTGCATTTTCCATAAGATGAGAGGTAGGCGAAGACTCCTTTATGTATTCGGCCTTTATGATACTTATGATTTCATCATCGGGAACCAAGATTTTTACCTGAAGATATTTTTCCCTCTCGCCGCGATTTATGGCAAGGATGCGGTGTGAAACAATTTTTTGTACAGGTTCCTTAAAGTCATAGTACATAGAATAAGTCGATGTTTCCTCGGTAAGACCGGATGTCTGAACAATTCCCTTTTTATAGGCTGTATCTCGTATAAGCTTGCGAATTTTGGCATCATCTGATACAACCTCGGCAATGATGTCAAGGGCTCCGGCCAGAGCTTCCTCGCAGGTTGCTACACCCTTTTGCGGGTCTATAAAGGATGCGATAGCTTGCTCGTCAACCATGTCTTCCTGTGCCAAAATCTTTGCTGCCAGAGGCTCAAGCCCTTTTTCCCTTGCAATGGTAGCCCTGGTTCTTCGCTTGGGCCTAAAGGGCCGGTAAATATCTTCTACTTCTTGAAGAGTTAAAGCCTTATCTAGATTTTGCCGAATTTCCGGCGTAAGTTTTTCCATTTCCTCCAAAAGCTTTATAACTTCAGTCTTTCTCGCTTCAAGATTTCTAAGATAGGAAAGCCGCTCAAAAAGCAGGCGAAGCTGCTCATCCGACAGACCTCCGGTTACCTCCTTCCGATAGCGGGCTATGAATGGTACGGTATTTCCCTCGTCCAAAAGTCCGACAGTTGCCGCAACTTGTCTTTCTTCTATATTTAATTCTTGAGCTAAAGTTTTTATGATTTTTTCCATACTAACCTCCTGCTTGTATTATGCGACTTTAGGTAAAGTGTTTTATCTTCTAAACACAACTTGATTTTGGCTTATTTGCCTATAAATCTAATATCTCCACTGCCGGAGTAAGCCGGTATATTACATCTTTGCGTTCTACTATAATTGTGGCCTTTTTTGAAAGCTCCTTATCATTCTTGATAGCCGTAAGAAGCTTTTTGACGGGATTTACAGCAACAGGATTGCCCACCATTTTTAGCATCGAAAGGTCTCCAGTGGTATCTCCATATGCAAAACTTGCATCTAAATCTACATCATACGAGCTTACAAGTTGATTTATCGACTTTTGCTTATTTTCCGAGTCCCACATGCTGAGAACCTCGCCTGTAAAATTGTTATTTTCATCTATAATATACTGAGTTGCCTTATATGCCGTAACTTTGTATTTTTCAGCCATTTTTTCCACCAGAAAGTCAGGAGCGCCCGAGATAAAAAATATCATGTGGTCCTGCTGCCTATGCCAGTTAATCCTTGCTCTGGTATATCGGTAAACCTTATCCCAGTTCATGTTTATTACCTGACTTGCCACAAATTCGATGTAGGATTTATTTATACCTCTAAGTTCTTTTACATAAATTTTTACCAGCTCATCCATATAATCATTGAAATCACCATAGCGCTTTTCCCACTCGGAATAATAATCCTTAAGGCTGCCGTGCCAAACGCGAGGGTCTATTACTTCATACTTTATTAATTTTTTAAAATGTTCAATCATAAGAGAATTGCGAAAAAGCGTTCCGTCAATATCAAAAAATGCTGCCAAATTCCCCATGACTTTCACCTCCTTGAAATCATTCATTGGGGGCGGACAAATAATCCATTTTTTCTATATTATATTATATTATATCATTTTAATAGAATAAGACACCAGTAGGAATTAGTTTATAGACAGAAGGATGGTCCTTGATAGCAAGTATATAAAAAGTAAGGTGAAAAAAATCAGCAAGGAAAGAATTAAGGAAATTTTAATAGTTAAAAAATCCTTTTTACAGTATAATAGAGTTATACTCGGAGAAATAAATATGTAAAACCATATGGGGGATAGCTTTGCGCGTATTATAAATTAAAGAGAATAACAATGAGAAAACCTCTTGTATTTGTGTTAATATTTATTATGGCATTATCGGTTGTATCCTGTACAAAAAGCCCCGATAAGCCAAACCCAACGGACTTTACATCCGAAAAACCAACTGCTAGCGATGATTCTAGTCCCATTGATGAGTCGCCTGAAAATATAACGATGGAGGGTATGTTGGAACAAGTGGCTTTTTATCATAATGGGGGATTAAATAGCAGCCCAACAGATAGCTATGCACTTGGATATACCCTATATACTTATTTAAAAAATGTGGGAGAAATTACAGGGATAGATGACAGATTAAAAATGCTCGCATTTGAAGGTGTCATTCCCTCTGAAGAAAGCATAGCAGATGACTCATATTCTCCTACTGATGGTTATTACACAGTGGTGCGAAGTGATTTACCCAAAGAACATAGTGCCAGGAGTGTTATCAATTGGCTTAAGGGAGATGATGGAAAGGCTATCATAAAAGAATTGGGGCTTATTCCCAAAGGCTAGAAATGATATAAGCGGGGATTTTTATATATTTCCAAGGTTTGGCAAAAAATATCACGGGCGAAAATTTTATTATATAAAAAAAGGAAAAGTAAAATCGTTATAGAATATATTAAGTTAAACTTTCGCATTAAATGCCGCCAACTTCAACATTTGATATGAGAGTAAAACAAAGTAGAAAGGATTGGAGTGTTATAAATGGATTACAACAGAATTTATAATTTTTCTGCCGGTCCCGCCATGATGCCTACCCCGGTACTGGAAGAGATTGCTAATGAAGTGTTAAACTACAGAGGAAGCGGCATGAGCGTTATGGAAATGTCACACCGCTCCGAGGTTTTCCAAACCATCATCGACGAGGCTGAGGCGGATTTGCGTGAACTTATGAATATTCCTGATAATTATAAGGTATTGTTTATTCAGGGTGGTGCCACATTACAGTTTGCAATGATACCTATGAATCTTATGAAAAACGGTGTTGCCGACTATATCGTAACCGGTGCATGGTCAAAAAAAGCCTATTTGGAAGCTAAGAAATACGGAAAAGCCAACTTGCTTGCAACCAGTCAGGATAAAAACTACACATATATTCCCGATTGCTCGGATCTGCCTGTTGATCCTAATGCCGATTATGTTTACATCTGCGAAAACGAAACAATACATGGCTCAACCTTCCAAAAGCTCCCGAACACCAAGGGTAAGATATTGGTTGCTGACCAGTCATCAATGTTTCTATCCAAACCTTGCAATGTTTCAGACTACGGTCTAATCTTTGCTGGTGTACAAAAGAATGTTGGCCCGGCTGGGATGGCAATAGTGATCCTCCGAGAGGATCTTATCCGTGAAGATTTGCACGAAAAAGTGCCTACCTATATGCGCTACGACATACACGCAAAAAGCGGTTCCCTGTACAATACGCCGAACTGTTGGAGCATCTATGTTTGTGGTAAAGTTTTCAAACACCTTAAAAAAAGCGGCGGACTTTCTGCTATGCAGAAAAGGAATGAAGAAAAGGCTGCGATTTTATATGATTTTCTTGACAACAGCAAAATGTTCCGCGGCACAGTGGAAAAAGAATACCGCTCCTTGATGAATGTTACCTTTGTGACGGGAGATGAAGAACTTGATGCAAAAGTTGTTGCGGCAGCCAAAGCGGCCGGCTTTGATAATCTGAAAGGGCATAGGAGCGTCGGCGGATTACGTGCATCTATCTATAATGCCATGCCCAAGGAGGGCGTTGAGGCCCTAGTTGCATTCCTTGAAAAATTTGAAAATGAGTATAAGGCATAACATAAATTTTCATGAAATCCATTAGGCGGATTTAGTGGGAAATTTTAGATGCTAAATTAACTTTGGCATTTATATCAAAAACTCCAGCTGACAGTTGGAGTTTTTGATATATTCTCCTGCTTTCCTTACATACATTCCCTCCAATATGACTTTATTGGTGGCAAAGCTAAAAATCTTCCATTCCTCACGCTTTTTCTCTATGAATTAATTAATGTCAAGAATATAAAAATAAATTTACAAAAAAGTATTGACGAAGTGCAAGTAAACAAGTATAATTGTATACAATTATACAAAAAACCAGGGAGGAAGAAAGATGAAAACGGAGAATCGGAAGATATATATTGTGGATACAACTTTGCGGGATGGCGAGCAGACGGCAGGAGTAGTTTTTGCAAATAGAGAAAAAATCCAGATAGCCCGGATGCTGGATGAGATAGGTGTAGATGAGATAGAAGCAGGGACCCCTGTTATGGGCGGAGATGAAAAAGAGGCGATTACAGCTATTGCAAAGCTTGGACTCAATGCGCGCATCATGGCTTGGAACAGGGCTGTAATAAAAGACATACAAGAATCTTTGCGGTGCGGAGTAGACGCAGTTGCAATTTCCATAGCAACTTCAGATATGCACATAAAAGATAAACTGCACTCTACGAGGGAAGAAGTGCTGGAAAAGATGGTAAAGGCAGTGGAATACGCCAAAAAAGAGGGCGTATATGTTTCGGCAAATGCAGAAGATGCAAGCCGCAGCGATGAGGAATATCTAATTCAATTTATAAAAGCCGCAAAAGAGGCGGGTGCCGACCGCGTCAGGTATTGCGATACGGTAGGGATAATGACTCCACTTGAAATCTATGACAGGATTAAAAGAATCAGGCAGGCAGTGGATATTGATATAGAGATGCATACACACGATGATTTTGGCATGGCGACAGCAAACGCGATTACAGGTGTAAGCGCAGGAGCTACACATGTAGGTGTTACGGTAAACGGCCTTGGCGAGCGGGCAGGAAATGCGGCATTAGAGGAAGTCGTAATGGCATTAAAACACCTGTTGGGCTTTGATATGAAACAGGATACAAAAAAATTCCGCGAGCTTTGTGAATATGTAGCAAAGGCGTCCGGTCGTGATTTGCCTTCATGGAAAGCTATAGTAGGCACAAGCATCTTTACACATGAGTCGGGAATTCATGCAGATGGTGCTATTAAAAATCCAAGAACTTATGAGGTGTTCGATCCTGATGATGTAGGGCTTACACGGCGTTTTGTAATCGGCAAACACTCAGGAACTGCGAGCATTAAGAAGAAACTCGGCGAGTATAATATTTTTATTGAAGATGATTTGGCAAACGTTATCCTTGAAAGTGTCCGCAAAACATCGGTAGAACTCAAGCGGCCTTTGACAGATATGGAGCTTCTAAACCTTTATTACGAATATGTCAATAATGATATAGAACATGTGATTTAGGAGGTTTACAATTGGGACTTAATTTGACGCAAAAGATTATCAAAGAACATCTAATTTCCGGATTAATGGAAACTCAGAAGGATATCGAAATTGCCATAGATTCCACATTAACACAGGATTCTACAGGGACTATGGTCTATCTTCAGCTTGAAGCTCTTGACATTGATAAGATAAAGACAAAATGTTCTGTCGCATATGTGGATCATAATATGCTGCAAACCGGATTTGAAAATGCCGATGACCATCTATATATAAAGACCGTGGCGGGCAAGTACGGGATACATTTTTCCCGCCCGGGCAATGGCATTTGCCATCAGGTTCACCTGGAACGTTTTGCAAGACCCGGGTGGACCCTTTTAGGTTCAGACAGCCACACTCCTACTGCCGGAGGTATCGGCAGCCTTGCCATAGGTGCAGGGGGGCTGGATGTGGCGGTTGCCATGAGCAACGGAACTTATTCGATGGCCATGCCTAAAGTGTGCAATATTATTTTAGAAGGCAAACTGAATCCGCCTGCCACGGCAAAAGATGTAATCCTTTATATCTTAGGGAAGCTTACCGTAAAGGGCGGTGTAGGCAAGATATTCGAATACTCGGGCGAGGGAGTAAAAACCCTTTCCATTCCTGAGCGAGCCACTATTACAAATATGGGTGCGGAATTGGGAGCTACTACTTCCATCTTTCCATCGGATGAAAAGACCCTTGAATTTTTAAAGCTGCAGGGAAGGGAAGATGATTTTGTAGAACTTAGGGCAGATGATGATGCGGTATATGATGATACTCTTACCGTAGACCTTTCAAAGATTGTCCCCATGGCGGCATGTCCCCATAGCCCTGACAATGTAAAACCTATAAGCGAGCTAGAAGGCACTCGCGTAACCCAGGTAGCTATAGGAAGCTGCACCAATTCTTCTTACAGGGATTTGACCATAGCCGCTCGAATATTGAAAGGCAAAAAGGTTCATCCTGATGTGAGCCTGGTTATTTCTCCCGGCTCCAAGCAGGTGCTCACAAAGCTTTCCATGTCAGGTGCATTAAAAGATCTTATAGACTGTGGAGCGCGAATTTTGGAATGCGGCTGCGGACCGTGCATAGGCATGGGGCAAGCACCGGAGACAAATGGCGTTTCCCTTCGCACATTTAACAGGAACTTTGAAGGAAGATGCGGCACGAAATCTGCCAAGGTTTATCTTGTAAGCCCTGAAACTGCTGCTATATCTGCCATATATGGCAAGATTACAAACCCTGGCATGCTGGAAGAAGATGTATTTACAGATATTGAAGAATTTTCCTATATAAATGACAACATGATACTTACTCCTGAGGAAAATCCATCAAAAGAAGTAATAAAAGGACCCAATATAAAGCCGTTTCCTTTAAATACGCCTTTAGGGGACAGTATCGAAAAGAAAGTTGTCCTAAAAGTGGGAGATAATATAACAACCGACCATATAATGCCGTCAGGGGCAAAACTGCTGCCATACAGGTCGAATATACCACATCTTTCAAACTTCTGCTTTTCAGGAGTAGACCCGGATTTTGCCAAAAACTGCAAAGAAAATGACGGCGGTTTTATTGTGGCAGGGGAAAACTACGGCCAGGGTTCAAGTAGGGAGCATGCGGCACTAGTGCCCTTGTATCTCGGAATAAAGGCGGTATTTGCGAAGTCTTTTGCCCGCATACACAAGGCTAACCTTATAAACAGTGGAATCGTTCCTTTAGTTTTTAAAAATCCGGCAGATTATGACAAAATCAACGCATTTGATGAAATACAGATTAAGGATATAGCCGGCCAGCTTAAAAGTGGGAATACAATCCTTGCATCAGATAAAACTTCAGGTAGGGATGTAGAACTAATCTTAGATGTTACCGAAAGAGAAAAAGAAATACTGCTTTGCGGCGGATATATAAACTACATGAAGAGCAGGAGGGAGAGCTGTCGTGCATAAAATAACATTGATTCCAGGGGACGGTATCGGGCCGGAGATTACCGAGGCGGTAAAGGCTGTGATTGCTGCCGCAGGAGTGGATATTTTGTGGGATGTGCAGGAGGTGGGACAAAAAGCCCTCAAGGCTTATGGAAATCCCCTGCCGGATACTGCCATTGAAAGCATTAAAGCCAATAAGATCGCATTAAAGGGGCCTGTGACAACACAAATAGGCAAGGGCTTTAAGAGCATTAATGTTACCCTTCGCCAGACCTTTGACCTTTATGCTAACATACGGCCGGTAAAATCACTGCCCGGCGTAAAAACACCTTTTACAGGCATAGATATGGTGATATTTAGAGAAAATACCGAGGACCTGTATGCCGGCATAGAAAATGTTATAAATGAGGATAGAGTAGAAGCTATAAAATTAATAACTCGAAAGGCCAGCCACAGGATTGCCGAAAAGGCTTTTGAGTATGCACGCCAAAATAACCGCAAGAAGGTGACGGCGGTACATAAGGCCAATATTATGAAAAAAGCCGACGGTCTTTTCTTGGAAGAAGTCCGAAAGACCGCCGATAAATATAGCGATATAGCCTATGATGAACTGATAGTCGACAATGCCTGCATGAAACTTGTGCAGCAGCCGCAAAAGTTTGATGTGATAGTTACCGAAAATTTATACGGTGATATCATCTCTGATTTATGTGCCGGTCTGGTAGGCGGCTTGGGGGTTGTGCCTGGAATGAATGTGGGCGAGGAGTGTATGATATTTGAAGCAGTCCACGGCAGCGCCCCTGACATTGCAGGTAAAAATATAGCAAATCCTTTGGCCCTTCTTATGTCGGCAGTGGAAATGCTAAAAGCCATTGGCGAAACTGGGGCAGCCGATTCTATACAAAGTGCAATTTATAAATTGCTAAAAGACGGCAAGTGCTTAACTCCCGACCTAGGTGGCAGTGCAACAACCGGAGAAATGGCGAAAGAGTTGTGCCGCCTGATAGCGTGTAACTAAAATTATGAATATGTCTAAGATGAAAGACCATATAGGGTTAAAATCAACCTAAAATGGTCTTTCTTATTTTTTAGAAGTATTTATGGCATTATTTATACTTGCATAAAATATGTCTAGCGGTCTTATACTTTTAATCAATATCCTTTCAATTTAATTAGTTGAAAAATCAAAATCACTGTTATATAATGAAACCGTAAGAAATATCTAAAAATAGTTATAATTCGAGCATCACTTTACGTGTGAAATCAATTAAAAGATTATGTAAAAGATTATGGCATAAATATGGTACTAGAATCAATATAATGGTACAAGCAATATTGTTAGGAGGGGAGGGAAGTGTAACATCGCTTGGTTTGCAGTCCTGTGGCCTATAAAAAAATATAAATGGAGGGATATACAGTGAGTAAACCTAAAGTAGCTATTGCCAAGTGTGACGTTCCGGAAGGTAATGCTGAGTTTATAGGTGGTAAGTTTATTCGGAAAGACTCGGATATATTAAAAATTAAGGAAGCTGTAGCAAAAGCAGTGGAACTTGCCGTCGGATCACCGGATGCCATAATCAAACCTGGACAGAAAGTTCTTATAAAGCCGAACCTTGCATTTCAGGCTCCGCCCGAAAGCTTTGCAGTGGTTGACCCGAGGGTAGTGGAAGCTGTGGTGGCCTATTTTAAAGAGAATTCTCAAGCTGGTGAAATATGGGTAGGTGACAATCCATCACTTGGACTTCATATTGGCCGTGCAAAACCGGCTTTTGCGCAGTCTGGTATGGAGGAAGCTGCAAAAAGAGGCGGTGCTGATAGAGTCATATATTTTGATGAAACCGAAGTGGTGGAAGTTGATATTCCCGAAGCCAAGGTGTTTAAAAAAGCTGCCATATTCAAACCTGTTTTAGATGCCGATGTGATTATAAACCTGCCAAAGATGAAGGTCCATCTGGCTGGTACCGTAACTTTAGGCCTTAAAAACTGGAACGGTATAATACCAAATGTTCATCCAAGCGGGCAACAGCAGGCAGCTCATCGTATAGATTTGGGTCAGAAGTTCGCAGATTTGTATCGAGCTGTAAAAGCTGATTTGACTATTATAGATGGTATCATAGGTATGGAAGGACAAGGCCCTCATGCCGGAACTCCGATTGAGATGAATCTGATTATTGCAGGAACGGATACAGTGGCTACCGATGCGGTAGCATCCTATGTAATGGGCTTTGACCCAATGGAAATACCGGCGGTACGCTGTGCAGGCACAGAGGGCCTTGGTGAAATCGACCTTAATAATATTGAAGTGGTAGGCGAATCTGCCGATGCGGTGAGAAAACACTTCAAACGGCCCAATGACAACCCGGTAGGAATGTACAAAGGTTTTACCGTGTATGCTCAACAAACATGTCCCGGCTGTTATGTGAATGTGCGTGGTGCATTAGATTCCTTTGCAAATAGCGGTATTTGCATGGCCGACTTTCTGGAAAAAACCGGTGAAGTAGTGGTAGTTGCAGGTGGAGTGCCGGATTTTGACCCTGAATTTGCCGAAGGTAAACACCTCTTTGTATGCGGAGATTGTTGGGAGTATTTTCCAACGGCTGACCATATTCGCAAGGCTGCTAAATTGGCTAAAACCGTTACTTATTATCCCGGTTGCGCGCCTGTATATATTTTTTCTCAACTAAACACAGATTTACAGAAACTGGCCCAGTCTTGAAAGTAAAATAAATCCTTAATTTTATTTTAAGTTGCAGGAAATTTAAACTGTCCTGCAATTTTTTTTATTCTTTTGGCTGATGCTTTATGGCAGTTTGACCGCATATTCTATATCTATCTGAGTGCTATAAAAAGCTAATTTTTTTAAATGGGGCATTTTTGCAATTAAATAATTGTAAGATAACAATATTGGATGTTTAAATTAAAAAATGATATGATATTATTTATATAACAAGATGATTGCAAATTTATTACGGTGGTGGAACATTTGGATAATATTAATGAAGAAATTACGGAAGCCAGAATTAGGGATATTTTTACCATAGCTCGAAAGAATAGGGAAAAAAAGGCATCTAATTTTTTAGATCCCGGGCAGCAGCAGATGGCTGAAATGGTAGCAAGAAGTTTTCCGGGTATGGGATTCTATTTTAACGGTGGTTATGAAAAAGCTGAGCGAAAGATATTGGTAGCATATCCTGAAGACATGCTCGATGAACCATTCAGGGAACCTTTGGGGGCACTGAGGATAATACCTAAGAATTCAGACGAGCATCCGGGTCATCGAGATTATCTGGGGGCTATCTTGGCACTGGGCATTAATCGGGAAAAGTTGGGAGATATTTTGGTAGGTAAGACAAGTGCCGATGTAGTGGTAAAACAAGAAATCATGGAATACATTGGTCTTAATCTTCAAAAGATAAGAAATGTTTCAGTAGAGGTAGAGGAGATTTCTTTAAAAGAACTTTTGCAGCCGGAAAGACCTTATAAGGAACTAAAGAGTACGGTAGCATCACTGCGACTTGATGCGATTGCTGGCATAGCATTTGGGATTTCTCGCTCAAAGATGGCACCTTTTATTAAAGGAGAAAACATCAGGCTGAATTTTAAAGTGGTAAAAGACCCTGCCACAATTGTTAAGGAAGGAGATATAATTTCTGCAAATCGCCTTGGCAGGGCAAAGGTAGTGGAAGTCGGAGGACGAAGTAAAAAAGGCCGCATTTATGTAAAAATACATAGGTATATATCAAGGTAGTTTTTTGTTACTGGGGTGTTTGCGGTGTACTATCTATTCAAGGTGTTATGTCAATGCCTTTTAAAATTAGTCGGGTATCCCAGTGTACTTGGTCGCGAGCATATTCCTTCAAAGAGCCCTTTCATACTTGTGGCTAATCATCAGAGCATACTGGACCCGCTGGTGCTTATGGCATGTATTCCGAGAAGAATTACATTTCTTGCGGCAGCATATATTTTTAAAATCCCTCTGGTAGGTCAAATTGTCCGAGCCGGTGGGGCACTACCCGTAAAGAGCCAGAAGGGAGATTTGGCAAGTATGAAACATGCCCTAGCCCAACTTTCTAAGGGAGGCGTTATCGGAATTTTTCCAGAAGGCGGAGTCAGCCTAGACGGGCAAATGAGGCCTTTTCTGCCGGGATGGGCTTATCTTGCCTTGAAGGCTGGTGTGCCGGTGGTACCGGTGGCTATATCCGGTACCCGGCAAGTATTACCAGTGGGAAAATATATTCCCAGGCGTGGAAAAATCAGAGTAAGTATTGGAGAACCGCTATATATAGAAAAGAAATCTAGAATTCATCGGAAAGATTTAGATCAGTTGAATGATGAAATGATGCGAATAGTATCCCGGCTGATGGGAAATAACTGATTTTAGCTGTGCAAAGCGAAAAAGATTGAAAGGTGGGATATCATGGAGATTACTTTAAAAGATATCCAAGAAGCCAAAAGCTCTTTAAGGAATGCAGTTTATAAGACTAGCTTGGTCCATAATACGACTTTCAGTGAAATGGCTAAAAGTTCCATATATCTTAAGATGGAAAATCTCCAAAAAACCGGGTCTTTTAAGTTAAGAGGAGCTTTTAATAAAATTAGCCGTTTACCCGAAAAAGACAGGAAAAACGGCGTTATAGCTTCATCAGCGGGAAATCATGCACAGGGCGTGGCAATGGCAGCTACATCTTATGGAATCAAATCTACCATAGTAATGCCGAAACATGCACCGCTTTCAAAAATTGCTGCAACTAAGAGTTATGGAGCCGAAGTTATACTATATGGTGATGTTTATGATGAGGCCTATGAAAAAGCAAAAGAAATTCAAAAACAAACCGGTGCTGTATTTATACATCCTTTCAACGATCCGGAAGTAATAGCAGGGCAAGGCACTATTGGTCTTGAAATTCTTGAAGATTTGCCTGATACAGATATAATTGTGGTTCCCGTAGGCGGAGGCGGCTTAATATCCGGTGTTGCCATAGCTGCAAAAAGCATAAAACCCAGCATTAAGATTATAGGTACTCAGGCAAAAAATATGCCATCGATGGCCGAATCTATTTCACAAGGGCATATAACTACCATAGAAGGCGTGCCCACCATAGCCGATGGTATCGCTGTTAAAACCCCGGGTGAACTTACTTTTAATATAATAAAACACTATGTAGATGATATTATCACTGTTGACGAAGACGAAATAGCAAATGCCATACTGCTTTTAATGGAAAGAGCCAAGGTTATTTCAGAAGGCTCAGGAGCAGTTCCGGTTGCGGCGATTTTAAATCGATTGGAATATATAGAGAATAAAAAAGTTGTTGCCCTTATCAGCGGAGGTAATATTGATGTAAATATGCTGTCAAGGATAATCGACAAAGGTCTTGCAAAAAGCGGCAGGAGAATTTTAATTGATACCCTCATACCGGATAAACCTGGGACACTGGGCATATTACTTAATCGTGTAGCCGAAACCGGTGCTAATGTATTATCAGTTACACATAATCGTTCTACCAGAGATATACCCATCGGATATGCCAAAGTTGAGCTGGAATTGGAAACTGCTGATGAAGAGCATGCAGAAAAGATTAAGAAGCTTTTGCTTTTAAATAATTATAACTTCTTATTATTATAGTAGGTGTTGTATGCTTGCTAGGGATAGCTTGATAAAGTGTAAATCAAGCTATCCCTAACTTGTTTTTTGGGAAATTCTATTTAAAAGAAGGTAAAACAGAAATTTTATATAATATAATTAAGTAAGTAATCAGGGAAATATTTTTATGAGGTGATTTCTAAATGACAATAAAACTAATTGCCCTTGATATCGATGGCACGGTGGTTGATGGTGAGAATAACATTTCACCGGCAAACGAGGAAAATATAAAAAAGGCAATCAATCATGGCATAAAAATTGCTTTGGTAACCGGCAGGCATCGCAAGGGTGTAAGAAAAGTAACGGAAGTTTTAAACCTTGGCCCGGAAACTGCATTGATTTTAAACAATGGTGCATTAATATATTGGCAAGGTCAAATTGTATGGAAAGATTTTTTGACTGAGGATGAGGCGGATGGAGTTATTAAATTCAGCACGAAAATACCTGGTGTTGCCACAACAATTTTTAAACAGGAGGATGTAGAACTGCATTGCAACTTGCCATTGGATAGAGAATGGATATTGGACAAGCTCGGGGTTTTTGAAATAACCCCAAAAAAAATTGCGGAAAAACCTGAAGAACTTACCAGGGAAAATGTTGCTAAAATAATGCTGGTCACCGAGAGCGGAGATAAGGCTCTGGAAATTTATAAAATATGGCCGCAAAAGCTTTCGCACTTAAAACGCTCTCGTTCATATCCCTATCTTTGTGAAATAAACAGCAGCACATGTGACAAGGGCCGTGGGCTTAAGATGTTATGCGAAAAGCTGGGTATTGCACCAGAAGAAGTCTTAGCTGTAGGTGACGGCGAAACTGATATCCCCATGCTAAACTATGCAAAGAATGCGGTATTCGTAAGACATTCTGACGACTTACCCAAACTGCCTCCTCACGTAAAAGTGACGTCAAAAGGATATCATGACAAAGGTGTTGCGTGGGCTATAGAAAATTATTTAAAGTTGTAATTATTACAAATGCAGTTCTTGAAATTTGAGAAGTGCCGCATAATTACTTTAAGTAGTTGGCGATAATCTTTTTTATATTGGATTGATGGCCTTTTGAGTAATGATGAATTGTTACTACTCAGAGGCTGAAATCGATTTGTCATCCTAAACGTAGTGAAGGATCTTTGTAAGGGGTAAATAAGATTCTTCGCTGCGCTCAGAATGACAGCAGTATACATCAGAATGACAGCAGTATACATCAGAATGACAGCGGTATATGGAAGAATGACAGCGGTATACATCAGAATGACAGCGGTATATGGAAGAATGACAGCAGTATACATCAGAATGACAGCGGTATACATCAGAATGACAGCGGTATATGGAAGAATGACAGCAGTATACATCAGAATGACAGACCTCTGAATAGTTACATTAATTTACAAAATGGCAGGTTTTGTTTGAAGATAT
>MPOT01000069.1 GCA_001896545.1 Tepidanaerobacter sp. EBM-38
ATCAGCAAAGCTGCTTTCCGGCGGAGGAAGTTCAGGAGATGCCATTGAAACAGCTATAAAGATGGTAGAAGATTTCCCTTACTATAAATCTGTTGGATACGGCGGTCTGCCCAATGAAAACGGGGAAGTTGAACTCGATGCGGCATATATGGATGGTGATAGTTTATCCATTGGAGCTGTTGCCGGGATTAAAGATTTTAAGAATCCTATCAGCATAGCCAGAAAGTTGAGCGAAGAAAGATTTAATTCATTTTTGGTAGGATACGGAGCAGAGGAATATGCTCATAAAAATGGATTCGAAAGGATGAATATGCTTACTGAAAGAGCCATTATCCATTATAAAAACAGATTAAAAGAAACAATAGATAAGGGACTGAGCCCCTACGACGGTCATGACACTGTAGGAATGATTGCTCTTGACTTGGCCAATTCTATGGCAAGCGGTACGTCTACAAGCGGCCTTTTTATGAAGAAAAGAGGAAGGGTAGGGGATTCTCCTTTATCAGGCTCGGGTTTCTATGTAGACAGCAGGATAGGAGGGGCCACTGCCACGGGCCTGGGAGAAGATATAATGAAAGGCTGTATCTCTTATGAAATAGTCAGGTTGATGAAGGATGGTTATGCCCCTCAAGAGGCGGCAGATAAGGCCGTCTTCGAACTTACTAATCTGCTTATAAGCAGAAGACAAAAGGCGGGAGATATATCTGTAGTTTGCCTCAACAATAAAGGAGAGTTTGGCGCTGCTACAAATATTAAAGAGTTTTCCTTTGTGGTAGCTACCGAAAAATTGCCGCCAACTGTTTATACGTGTACTGTCGAAAACAACAAAACGATTTATCAAGTGGCTAGCGAAGAATGGATGAATAATTATATGAAGACAAGGACAGCTCCTTTAAAATTAAAATAATAATTGATACAACAGATATAGAAAGATGGTGGACATATGGAAGGTATGGAATTATTAAATTTTCAAATGATAAGCAATGTCGGAGATGCGAAATCATTTCTGTTTAAAGCTTTAAAAGCTGCTAGGGAAGAAGACTTTGAAGCAGCAGAGAAGCTTATTGAAAGTGCAGACGAAAGTCTGTTAAAAGCCCATGAGATACATAGAGAGTTGCTGCAACAGGAAACTCAAGAGCCAATTGAGCTATCTCTTTTATTGATGCATGCTGAAGACCAAATGATGTCGACGGAATTGTTAAGGGATATTACCAATGAGATGCTATTAGTTCATAAAAAGTATTCGGGAGATGATAAAAAATAAGGGAAGACCTTAATTTCTTTCATCATGGTAATTTAACTTAGTTGAGTAAACCGGACAGTTGCTAATCGTTAATACAGTAAAGACGGCTGGATGCAGCCGTCTTGCAGTGCCTCGTCTGATGTTTAACAACATAGCAGAATACGAACACAGGCACAGATAAAATATGTTGCACAAAAAGGAGGAAATCAATGGAGATTTTAATGAAACCTATCGGCTATATCCGATCGCCTTATAAAGATAAGACTGCCGCTGCCAAACAAAGTACACTCTCACAAGGAACGACAGCTGTTATTGAGATATTGGATGAGTATGTGGAAGGCATAGCTGACATTAAGGAAGGGGAATACGGCGTCGTATTGTTCTACTTTCACAAATCCGAAGGCTATAAACTAACGACACTGTCCCGCAAAAGCAATAAAATTATGGGCGTGTTTTCTACAAGATCTCCCAACCGTCCAAACGGCATAGGAATGTCTATTGTCCGATTTATTAAAAAAGAAAATAACCGGCTGATTTTTGAAGGAGTAGATATGCTGGATGGCACCCCCGTGCTTGATATTAAGCCTTGCTGACCTTTACTTTATTACTATTTCACCTCTGTCATAAAAATATAGAAAGAAAGTGGATTTTATGAGCACCTCGAAGTAGACAATTTTACTTTCGAGGTGCTTTTTTATATGCATGAAACTTACCATTTTTTACCTATAACTTAACAAAATACAAAAAAGATGGTAATTAATATAATAGTTGTAGACACTAATTGACACTAGTTTATGGGAAGAATGAAATTTTGTGCTAAAAAATAGGCTATTGCACAACAACTAAAAAATTATACATATTTACATATCAGGATGAATTGACTAATTTATGGAATAGGCGATATTTATACACTAGACTCAAAGATGAAATGAAGAGATTGAAACAAAATAAAGTCTTATCACTTGCTATTATAGATATAGATAATTTTAAGCGTATAAATGATACTTTCGGCCATTTATTCGGGGATAAAGTATTAATAGAAATGGCCTGCATATTACAAAAAAACCTTCGTAAGAATGATATTGTTGCCAGATGGGGCGGAGAGGAATTCATAATAGTTTTGCCGAAAACCGATGTAAAAGGAGCAAAAATAGTTTTTGAGAGGATAAGAAAAATAATAGAAAACTATGATTTTGGATGCAAAATTACTGTATCCGGAGGAATTGCTTTTGTCGGGGAAGATATAGAGGTAGACAAGCTAATAGGTATGGCTGATGAGGCGCTTTATGAGGCTAAAAGAAGAAAAAACTTGATAGCCGTATATGGCGAATAACCGAGTTTGATGGTTTTAAAACATAAGTACAGACATCATGCGGGTTTGCTGAGACGCAAAAAGCAAATTCGTCACTACGAAATAACTCTTCAATTTTCCGATAGATTTAATAAGTCTGGAGTAAGAAGATATAAAATATCTTCTTGACAATATTGGTCTATTGTAA
The DNA here is from genome assembly GCA_001896545.1 of Tepidanaerobacter sp. EBM-38. GTDB lineage: Bacteria > Bacillota > Thermosediminibacteria > Thermosediminibacterales > Tepidanaerobacteraceae > Tepidanaerobacter. The sequence goes on from MPOT01000069.1 coordinate 2,743, forward strand.
TAGACTATATCTGAAAAAGGTTTATAACAATAAACCAACAAGGAGGTTTGACTTATGAGCAAACTAAAACTTTTTGACGCAGAATACAAACTCATGGATATTATTTGGGAACATGAGCCGATAAATTCCACTGAACTTACAAAGATATGCAGACAAAAATTGGGTTGGAAAAAATCTACCACTTATACGATGATAAGAAAACTTGCCGAGCGAGATATCTTGAGAAATGAAAATGCCACAGTTACTGCTATGGTGAAGCGGGAAGATGTCCAAAAATATGAAAGTGAAGCACTTTTGGAAGATAAATTCAATGGCTCGCTTCCTGCATTTCTTGCAGCCTTTTTACAGGATAAGAAGCTTTCAAAAAAAGAAGCCGAAGAGATACAAAAAATGATTGAGGAGGCGACGAAGTGAGTAAACTCTTTATTACTGTCTTAAATATGAGCATTACTGCAAGCTTTGCGGCATTAATCGTAATTTTTGCCCGAATATTGCTTAGAAAATCGCCGAAGATTTTTTCTTATGCACTTTGGGCGGTAGTGTGGTTTCGCCTCATATGTCCCGTGTCTTTTGAAAGCGCTTTGAGCCTCTTGCCTGCCAAAAACCAGATACCACGCAATATCACAGGTTTAACAAATCCGAACGGATTTACATCAGATATGGCAGGCGGCGCGATAAATCAAGCCCTAGAACCGGCTTTGACAGCAACAAACCTCGCATCAAGTGCAAATCCTATGGGTGTAGTAGTAAAAATCGCTGCAGCTGTCTGGCTGATTGGAGTCGCTGTAATTTTATGCTATAGCGTCATATCTTATTTGAAACTGAAAAGCAGTATCTCCACTGCAACTTTTTGCAAAGATAATATATTCGAAACAGACCGGATACAAACTCCTTTTGTTCTGGGAGTTTTTCAGCCGCGAATTTTTATTCCCACAGGACTTGAGCAAAAAGAGTTAGACTATATCTTGAAACATGAGCAGACACATATAAGGCGAAAAGATCACATTATAAAACCTGTTGCTTTCTTTGTTACGGCATTGCATTGGTTTAATCCTGTAGTATGGATTTGCTATTTCCTTATGTCAAAGGATATGGAAATGTCCTGCGATGAAGAGGTAATCAGACAGTCAAAGGAAGACATAAGGGAAACCTACGCCCGCTTGCTGCTTTCCCTTTCAATGAAACAATCGGGCATTTTGGCTCCGCTCGCCTTTGGGGAAAGCAATGTTAAAGGGCGCATAAAAAATATATTAAATTACAAAAAACCTGTGTTCTGGGTTATATGCTCCGCCTGCATTTTAGTTGGAGTGATATCTATTGTGCTTGCGGCAAATCCTTTAAACAAACCTCAAAATATATCTTTAACATCAGCCGAGAAATTCTTAGAATATAAGACGGAGTATGTAGGCGATGCATCAAAGGTCGGCAATATAATAAGGCTATTAAAGTTTCCGGAAAAGGTAAAATATGACCACTTTGAACTTTACACAGACAATGTTCCTTATGGTATGACTGTGTATTTAAAAACTGATACAAAGACAAAAAATTACTATGCCGAAGCCATAAATCAAGGGCCTTTCAAGAAAAATGCGATTATAATGTTTTCCCTTATAGAAAATGCTGATTATATAAATTTTGACTTAAATGATGGGGAAAACAGCTATATCATAAAATATACAAGAGATCAGGCAAATACGAATATAGGAAAAGATGTAAGGGAATTTTCAGGGGATAAAAACAAATTTTCACGGTTCCTAAAAATGCTAGATGATATGGAAAAAAATAACTTTAACCCTGTGGTAAGTTTTGCGTGGGAAGTAGTAAACAGGGATATCAAATACTATGAGGAAGATTCTAAAGTAAAAATTGTTGACAGCAAAATAACTCGTTTGGAACTTGTTGAAAGCTTTAATGACTTGACAGATGAGACCATTGATGTATATGCGTTGGAATATCGCCTGCTTCCGGAGGATTTAAGCAAAGTAGTTTTGGCAGGCGGCATGGATGTAGACGAAAACGGCTGGCTCAAGGAGACCAACAGCATGGGAAGTCCCCTACTGGTAGTATCTCGAGATAACGGCAATATGAAATTTATTGGAATAGTTATGAGTGGGACTGCAACGGAAGAGGGCGGCTTGAAAACAGCTGTAAAAGGACTGTTGGAGAAAAAACAATAAAAAATCATACTTTTTCACAACAACTTTATGACTGAAACATAAAGCCTGAATACCTGTAAAGGCGTGGTGTTCAGGCTTTTTTTCACATGTTTTTGTGTAAAAGTTTAGATGTATAATATTTGACTTTATATGCTGGCTGCCGGCGAAATGCCCCCCTCTAAGCTCAAGACCCAAAAGCGCAAACCTTAACCGACAAAAACCGTCTTTATATTTCTATTTTATAGACTAATTAAGCATTGACTTAATCAAAAAACAGCGCTACAATTTTAATTAGGTATTTACTTAATTAAAATGGGAAGGTGGTAGCTTATGGATGTATTAGTTGTGCTAAAGGCTTTAGGTGATGAGACAAGACTTAAAATTATCGAGATTCTTTTGGAGTACAACTACTGTGTCAGAACTTTGGCTGAGGAACTGGGGATTTCGGAAGCTGCTGTATCTCAGCATTTAAAAGTGTTAAAAGAGGCAGGTCTGCTTGAAGGCGAAAGACGAGGCTATTATATGCACTATGATGTAAATCGAGATGTTCTACATAAGCTTGCATCAAAAATTGAAGAATTAGCCGCTATCCAGCGAAAGCCCTGCAATTTTAAAGAAAAAGAAGACTGCAATCACAACGAAAAACAACAATGCCATATGCAAAAAACCGGGCAGGAGTGTTCCGAGAAGGTTCGGTTTTTCTGCCACGGCAGCAGTAAAAAAGAAGGCGGAAAACAAGATGCCAATCATAACTGTCACGAATCTTAAAAAGATGTTTGGAGAAGTTTGCGCGGTAAATGATATTTCCTTTGAGATAGATGAAGGGGAAATATTTGG
>MPOT01000086.1 GCA_001896545.1 Tepidanaerobacter sp. EBM-38
CTTTCATAATTATCACCTTAAATCCTATTATAGCAAATATTGCAGTTTTTCCAAACTTGATTTTACGTACATTTTTATAGAATGGATTTTATTAATAATATATATTATACTGTTACTAAGATATTATAAGATATGAAGCTGATAAATGTAGTTAGAACCAGTAGCAATATAATTAAATAAATATATGGAATTAATGCTGTTTGAATATGCAAATAAAAAACATAATTAAAGTAGGCATTGTCCATAAGATGTTTAAGTAATTAGCTGTCTTAAGAGCAGTAAAGGGGTGAAAATGTATGAATGACACAAAAAATGACATAAAATTTGTAATTATTACCGGACTTTCAGGAGCGGGGAAAACGTTGGCTATGAGGGTATTTGAAGATCATGGATATTTTTGCGTAGACAATCTTCCTCCGGCATTGATCCCTACCTTTATAGAACTTTGCCGACAGAGCATTAAAAAAATAAATAAGATAGCCTTAGTAATTGATATACGGGGTGGCGGCTTTTTCGACAAGCTTTTTGAGAGCTTAAACGAACTGAGTAAGGCAGGCCATAACTATGAAATACTTTTTCTTGAGGCGTCTGACGAGGTGCTCATAAAAAGATATAAGGAAAGCCGTAGACGTCATCCGCTAGCCTTTGAAGGGCGCATAGTTGAAGGAATAAAATCCGAACGGGAGAAAATGGCAAAACTTCGAGAAGTAGCCGACCATATTATTGATACATCTTTAACAACACCGGCTGAACTGAAAGAGGAAATAGTAATCAGGTTTATTGAACAGGAAAAAGAGGATCCTTTTTTGATAAACATAGTATCATTTGGCTTTAAACAGGGAATTCCCTTAGATGCAGATTTGGTTTTTGATGTGAGATTTCTGCCTAATCCGTATTATATTGATGAACTTAGACCATATACCGGCGAAGATCAGGAAGTTAAAGAATTTGTGATGAAATGGCCGGAAAGCCAACAGTTTTTAGACAAACTAATTGATATGATTCAGTATTTAATACCATATTATATAAGAGAAGGCAAAACCCAGCTGATAATAGGCATCGGTTGCACCGGCGGTAGACATAGGTCTGTGGCCTTAGCTGATGAAATGGCCGTAAGGCTTAAGATTGACCGCTGCCGGGTGATCATAGACCATAGAGATATAGACAAAGACATAGAACGGAGTTGAAAGGCCATGTACCCTAATATAGTATGTTTAGGGGGAGGCACAGGTCTTCCTAATCTTTTAAGGGGCTTAAAATCTTATTCGGACCGCATTACTGCTATTGTAACGGTAGCAGATGATGGTGGCAGCTCAGGAGTTATCAGGAATGAACTTAAAATACCACCTCCGGGCGATATAAAAAACTGTATATTAGCATTAGCTTATACAGAACCACTCATGGAAGAGTTATTTCAATACCGTTTCAGCAGCGGGTCTTTAAAAGGACATAGCTTCGGAAATCTATTCTTGGCTGCCATGACTGAGATGCTAGGTAATTTTGAACTGGCTATAAAAGAATCGAGCAAGATTCTCGCAGTTAAGGGAACTGTTCTACCATCCACTTTGGAGGATGTAACGCTTGAGGCAATTTATGAGGATGGTGAAAAAGCCAGCGGCGAATCTTGCATTCCTAATTCGCGAAAAAGGATATCAAAAGTAATGCTAAAGCCATCCGATGCTAAGCCGCTGAACGATGCATTAGAAGCCGTGGAAAATGCAGATTTGATAATACTCGGCCCGGGAAGCTTGTACACCAGCTTAATTCCCAATCTTCTTGTAAAAGATCTGACTGAGGCTATAACAAAGTCAAAGGCAAAGAAGATTTATATTGTAAATGTAATGACACAGCCGGGAGAAACTGATGGCTATACTGCATCTGATCATGTGAAAGCGGTTATAGAACATTCGAGTCCTAATGTGATGGAATATGTCATTATAAATACCGGTCAAATTCCGGATTATCTGCTGTCGCGCTATCTGTCTGAAGGTTCTACATATGTAGAGTGTGACAATGATGTCATAGAAGAAATGGGTTATACTGTAGTGGCAGATTCCATAGTTAATCCCACTGATGTGGCTCATCACAGTCCAGTAAAGCTAGCCCAAACGATTATGAAATTAATTTAGTAAATTTTGTTTGAAGGTTTTTTAAAATTAATGTAGAATAAGATGGAATGAGGTGAGGATGGTGTCTTTTTCGTATAATGTAAAAGAAGAATTATCCAGACTATCCTCAAGCACCTGTTGCCAACGAGCAGAACTAGCTTCACTTATGCAAATGGCTGGCACAATCCAAATAATAGGTGGGCAAAAAAAAATACTTCTAAGGATTCAAACTGTACATGCACCCACAGCTCGGAGGATTTACAAACTTTTAAAGAAAAATTCCATATCACCAGAGGGGATTGCTGTTAAGCGGAATAGTTTCTTAAAAGACAGAAGCTTATATATCATTTCCGTAGATGTAAAGCAATGCAAGACTTTACTTGAAGAACTGGGAATATTACCTATTGGAAACGGTTCCGAACATCAAAGCACCGGTATCAACCCGGACTTAATTAAAAATAAATGCTGTAAAAAAGCCTTTTTGCGAGGCGCTTTTTTAGGTGGAGGTTCGATAAGTAATCCTAAAGGCTCCTATCATATGGAATTTGTTACACAAGATAAGGATATGGCTCAGACCCTATTAAAACTTATTGGTGATTTTGGTTTAAAATCAAAGGTGGTAGAGCGTAAAAACAACTATTTAATATATTTGAAAAATGGGGATCACATTGCCGATATGTTAGGGATTATCGGTGCGCACAGCAGTCTTTTAAAATATGAAGACATAAGAGTGCTAAAAGAAATGCGAAACAGTGTAAACCGTATGGTTAATTGCGAAACTGCCAATTTGAACAAGACGATTGATGCTTCAGTCAGGCAGACTGCTAGCATTAACTATTTAAAAGAAAGTGGCAAGTTTGATGATTTACCGGAGAATTTAAAACAAGTTGCTGAACTTAGACTCAAACACCCGGATTTGAGCTTAAAAGAATTGGGCCAAATGATGGATCCTATTTTGGGCAAATCAGGTGTGAGTTATAGATTAAAAAAAATTGAAGAAATAGCTAAGAAGCTACAGTCAACGAAAGGGGAATATTAGATGTTTCAACAAAATGTAACCGTTAAGAACAAAACGGGTCTTCACGCAAGACCTGCAGCATTGTTTGTTCAAACAGCAAACAAATTTAAATCTGAAGTATTTATCGAAAAAGATGGGAAAAAGGTTAATGCCAAAAGTATAATGGGTGTTATGTCACTTGCAGTAAGTCAAGGAACTCAAATTACAATTTCTGCTCAGGGTGAAGATGAGAAAGAAGCTGTGGAAAAACTAGTAGAATTAATAGAGAGCAAGTTTGGTGAAGATTAATTTAAAAGCTACCGTGACGGTAGCTTTTAAATTAGATATAATGAATTAAAGGTGAGATTATGACAAAACATGCCCGTATTATTGAATATATTAAAAAGCTTGAGGTAGGTTCAAAAATATCGGTAAGGCAGTTGGCAAACGATTTGAATGTAAGTGAGGGGACGGCATATCGCGCCATAAAAGATGCACAGCTGGCAGGATATGTTTGTACCATGCCTAGAATAGGCACTATCCGCATTGAAAAAAAGACCGATGAAGCAATTGAACATTTATCCTTTGCCGAAGTAGTAAATATAGTTGAGGGAAGTGTAATGGGCGGTAAATCCGGCCTGCATAAACCTCTTAGTAAGTTTTTAATTGGTGCTATGGAAGTAGAAGAAATGCACAAGTTTATTGAACCAGAAAGTCTTCTAATAGTAGGCAATCGTAAAGATGCACAAATCCTGGCATTAAAACATGGTGCAGCAGTGCTGGTAACGGGTGGCTTTGATGTGGATGATGAAGTAATTAAACTGGCAGATGATATGGGAATGCCCTTACTTTCTTCGTCATATGATACATTTACCGTAGCTACAATTATCAATAGTGCTATCTATAAAAGGTTGGTAAGGAAAGAAGTTGTCAGAGTAAAGGATGCGATGGTAAAAGAACCTGATTATTTAACCATTGATGCTACCGTAGGCGATTGGAGAAATATGTATAAGAAAACCCAACACAGTAAATTTCCTGTAGTCGACAAAGACATGAAAGTCTGTGGAATTGTTACTACAAATGACATATCAAGTTTAAGGGATGATGTTTTAATAAAAGATGTTATGAGCAAAGATCCTATAGTATTGACGAAAGATACGCCGGTTGCGCATGCGGCACGGTTAATGGGTTGGGAAGGTATAAAGCTTATTCCTGTAGTAGAAGATAAAAGACTGGTAGGCATCTTGACTCGGAAAGATGCGATTAAGGCTTTGCAACATTTGAGTTTTCAGCCGCAAATAGGTGAAACGGCGGATAGTATTGTGATGAGTCGTTTTTCCATGAGCAAAACCGAAGATGGAGTGAAACTTCAAGGGAAGACAGATCCCGTCATGTTAAATCCTTATGGTGTAGCAAGCAGCGGAGCTCTTATGACGGTTATAGCTAATGCCGGTTTTGAGGCATTCAGAGCACAGAAAAGGTTGGAAACAGTTCTGGATAGTTTTACGGTATATTTTTCAAAACCTGTACAGTTAGAGCAGGAAATAGAGATAGAAGCTAAAATAATCGATATAGGGAGAAAGTCGGGAAAAGCTGAAATAAATCTCATGCACGAGGAAAAATTGGTGGCAAAAGCCATTATTTCTGTGAGGGTTATTGATAGGTAGGTGATTTTTATGGGAGAGTTTGTGCATTTGCATGTCCACACAAACTATAGCCTCTTAGACGGTGCGTGTGAAATAGAAAGGCTGGCTAAACGGCTGGCAGAGCTAGGGATGAAAAGCGTAGCTATTACAGACCATGGTGTAATGTATGGCGTAATAGATTTTTACAAAATTATGCTCTCTTATGGCATCAAGCCGATAATAGGCTGCGAAGTTTATATGGCTGCACGAACCATGCAAGACCGCCAGCCGGGAATAGATGATGATTTATATCATTTGGTTCTTTTGGCAAAGAATAACGAGGGCTATAAAAATTTGATGAAGCTAGTTTCGGTAGGTTTTACTGATGGGTTTTACTATAAACCAAGAATAGACATGTCGGTTCTTAAAGAATATTCAGATGGTCTTATAGCATTAAGTGCCTGTCTTGCGGGCAAGATACCGACTTTACTCTTAAAAGGTAATTATGACCAAGCTAAAAAAACCGCTGAAGATTTTAAGGAGATATTTGGACAGGACAATTTTTACTTAGAGGTTCAGGATCATGGCATATTAGACCAGAGAAGAATAATCAATGACCTTATACGTTTGAGTAAAGAAACTGAAATTCCTATTGTAGCAACAAATGATGTCCATTATATTAATAAAGACGATGCAACAGTGCAAGATGCTCTTTTATGTATACAAACCGGTAAAACCATAGATGATGAAAATAGAATGAAATTTCAAACTTCAGAATTTTATTTGAAATCATCGGAAGAAATGGAAAAGCTTTTTTCATATATACCCGATGCCATTGAAAACACAGCTATGATTGCAGAAAAGTGCAATGTGAAACTTGACTTTAATACAATACATCTGCCCAGCTTTGAAGTTCCGGAAGGCGTTACTCAGGATGAATTTCTGGAAAAATTATGCTATGAAGGTGCGGCTGAAAGATATCCCGAAATTACGGACAAAATCAAAAAGCGTTTAGATTATGAGTTGGATACAATTAAAAAAATGGGTTATTCCAGTTATTTCCTAATTGTATGGGATTTTATTAACTATGCACGGAAAAATAATATAATGGTAGGACCCGGGAGGGGATCGGCGGCCGGCAGTCTTGTAGCTTATTGTCTGCATATTACTAATATTGATCCGTTAAAGTACAATCTTTTGTTTGAGCGCTTTTTAAACCCCGAGAGAGTGTCTATGCCGGATATAGATGTAGACTTCTGTTATGAGCGACGACAGGAGGTTATTGATTATGTCGTCAGGAAATACGGTCAAGATCGAGTAGCACAAATTGTAACATTTGGAACAATGGCTGCACGAGCTGCTATTAGGGATGTAGGAAGAGTTATGGGATATCCTTACGGCGAAGTAGATACGATTGCCAAAATGATACCACAGGAGATAGGCATGACTATCGAGAATGCCTTGATAGTAAATCCTGAACTTAAAAAAATGTATGATGAAAATGAAAGAATCAAGCGGCTTTTAGATGTAGCAAAAGCCCTTGAAGGTTTTCCGCGCCATGCATCTACACATGCGGCAGGCGTTGTAATATCAAAAGACCCAATTGTAGAACATGTTCCCTTGCATAAAATCGGTGATTCTAATGTGGCAACACAGTATACAATGACCGCTCTTGAAGAACTAGGTCTTTTAAAAATGGATTTTTTAGGGCTTCGCACTTTGACGGTTATAAGGGATGCTATAAACATTATTCGCCACACGAAAGGTAAAGAAGTAAATCTTGATAAACTTTTGTTAGATGATAAAAAAGTTTACGAAATGTTAGGTAAGGGAAACACTGCAGGGGTTTTTCAGCTTGAAAGCTCAGGTATGAGAAATTTACTTACGGAATTAAAACCCGAATCTTTTCAGGATGTGGCAGCAATAATAGGTTTGTATCGACCAGGTCCGTTAGGAAGCGGTGCAGCCGATGATTTTATAAAGAGTAAAAATGGTCAAAAACCTATCAATTACCTGCATCCTGCGCTAAAACCCATATTAGATGAAACTTATGGAATAATTCTTTATCAAGAGCAGGCTATGCAGATTGCTCAGGAGTTAGCCGGTTTTTCTTTGGCTCAAGCCGATATCCTTCGTAAGGCTATGGGAAAAAAGAAGCAGGATGTTATGGCTGCCCAGAGGGAGTCGTTTGTAGATGGTTGTATAAAAAATGGCATTGACAAAATAACAGCGGGTAAAATCTTTGATGAAATTTCTTATTTTGCCGGTTATGGCTTTAATAAGGCACATACAGCCGCTTATGCCGTTATAGCATATCAGACGGCCTATCTTAAAGCCCATTTTCCGGTAGAATTTATGGCTGCTCTTTTGACCAGTGTGATAGACAATACCGATAAAGTAGCTTATTATATAAATGAGTGTCGTCGCATGAATATAGAGGTCCTGCCGCCGGATATAAATGAGAGTTACGAAAGTTTTACAGTAGTTTCTGATAAAATAAGGTTCGGCCTTACTGCTGTAAAAAACGTGGGTCAAAGTGTTGCAAAATCGATCATAAATGCCAGAAAAGATAAAGGCAGGTTCACTTCTTTTACCGATTTTATTGAAAAGGTTTGCGGCGAATTAAATAAGAAGGCATTAGAGAGCCTTATAAAGAGCGGGGCATTTTCATCATTAGGAGTAAAGCGTTCCCAACTTATTAGAATCTATGAAGGTACTTTAGTTCGCATTCAGAAACAGCAAAAGGAAAATGTAAAAAATCAAATCTCAATTTTTGAAATGCTTGATGATGTCCCTGCATTTCAGGAGGTTTTACCAGATATTCCGGAATATCCGAAGGCTGAATTGCTTGCTATGGAAAAAGAAATGCTAGGCATCTACTTAAGTGGTCACCCCTTGCTAGAATATGAAGAAGAATTGTCAAAAAATGTTACCTTCTATATTGGGAATAAGAATGATGTAAACAATATTCAGGATAACATGCCTGTAACCATTGGCGGCATTATAACAGCAATAAAAACTAAAACCACTAAAAACGATAAAATAATGGCATTTGTAGACATTGAGGACTTAACAGGGACAATGGAAGCCATAGTTTTCCCTACGATTTTTGAAAAGTACAAATCTTATTTGTTTACGGATTCAAAGGTGTACCTAAAAGGCAGAATTAGTTATAAAGAGGATGAATCACCAAAGGTCATTGTGGATGAAATTATTCCGATGGAAAAAGATAATACGGCAAGGCTGTTGGTGATTCCCTTGTCCGGCCAGGATGATACTAATGTTATAAGTGATATCAAAGAATTTATTTCCACACATTCCGGCAATACACAAGTTGTGATACATCTAAAAGATATAGATAAAAGCTTTTTACTAGATGAAAGGCTGGACATTTCGGCCAATAATTTGAATTTATTTACCGAAAGGACTGGCTTGAGAAATTATTTGTTTTGGGATAAATTAGTGGTAGGGAAATAGTAATTTGCAATAACCCTTTACAAAACCAGGAAAAAGGAGGCCGGTGGATTTGTGGACTGTAATATATATAGCCTCAGACAAAGAAACTGCCCTTAAAGTAGAAGAGGCAATACGAAGTGAAGGTTTCCTAGTTGAGACAAGGGAGGTAATGAAAAGCAAGAGACATGGCTGCTATATTGAGATAATAGTTCCCGAATCCGAAGCACAAGAAGCGCAAAATGTTATTTTGGAGAAGAATCTATAGTTGAAAGGAGAAATGATATATGAACAGAATTGGAGTACTTACGAGCGGTGGAGATGCTCCTGGCATGAATGCTGCAGTTAGGGCTATAGTCAGGAAAGCTATACATTATGGAATTGAAATCTATGGTGTACATAGAGGCTTTATGGGACTAATAAATTCGGACTTTATAAAGTTGGATATAAGTTCAGTAGGTGATATTATACATCGCGGTGGAACCGCTCTACTTACTGCCAGATGTGATGAGTTTAAGACAGAAGAAGGGCAGAAGAAAGCATTAAAAAACCTGGAAGCTTTTGGTATTGAGGGAATCATTGTAATAGGAGGCGACGGTTCTCTTAGAGGTGCCAATGCTTTGTCAAAACTGGGTATCCCCACAATCGGGATTCCTGCAACTATTGACAATGATATACCATTTACAGATAATTGTATTGGTTTTGATACTGCTGCAAATACAGTGGTTGATGCACTAAACAAGGTTAGAGACACTGCAACATCACATGAGCGGACTTTTATTATAGAAGTTATGGGAAGAAGAGCCGGGCATCTAGCTTTATATACCGGTCTTGCCAGCGGAGCAGAAACTATCTTGGTGCCGGAAATCCCATTTGATTTAAATGCTGTATGTGACAAAATTGAAAAAGGCTATATCAGAGGCAAACTGCACAGTATTATCGTAGTTGCTGAAGGGGCAGCCAACAGCATGGAAGTAGGAAAAGTTATCCAAGAAAAAACCGGTCTTGAAACAAGGGTCATTATTTTAGGTCATTTGCAAAGAGGGGGCAATCCTTCGGCATATGATAGAATATTGGCCAGCCGTTTTGGCGGAAAGGCTGTCGATTTAATAAGACAAAACACAAAGGATAAAATGCTAGGTCTTATCAATGGGGAACTGGTTATCACTGATATAGAAAAAGTGCTTAGTGCTACTAAACCCTTAGATATGGAATTATATCAATTGGCAGATATATTATCATTTTAAGGATGTGATTTTATGCTCAGGACAAAAATAATATGCACTCTTGGTCCATCAAGCGAAGATAAATATATAATGAGTCAATTAATCCAAGCAGGGATGAATATCGCTCGTGTAAACCTTTCACATGGTGACCATGAAGAACATTCCAAGAGAATTAAGGTCCTGCGCGAAACCTGTAGAGAATTAAAATCCAATGTAGCTTTGCTGCTTGATACAAAAGGGCCTGAAATACGTTTGGGCACCTTTTATGGAGGGAAGGTAACCCTAGAAAAAGGCCAAGAATTTACAATTACTTCAACTCCAATAATAGGTAACGAAAAAGAGGCTTTTATAAATTATGAAAAGATTTCTAAGACAGTAGTTCCAGGAGATAGGATACTTTTGTCTGATGGTTTAATAGAGCTTCAAGTAAAAGAAATACGAGGCGAAAGGGTTATCTGCAATGTTGTAAACGGCGGCCAGTTAAGCGATAGGCAGGGAGTAAACATACCTAATAAATCCTTGGATTTACCTTCATTGGCAAAGAAAGATATAGAAGATATAATTTTTGGCATAGGCATGGGTGCGGATTTTATAGCAGCCTCGTTTATAAGAAAAGCTGCAGATGTAAATGAAATAAGAAAGCTATTAGATTCAAACGGCGGCAATGATGTTCACATAATAGCAAAGATAGAAAACCGTGAAGGTGTTCAGAACATTGATGAAATAATCAATGCGGCTGATGGAATCATGATAGCTCGCGGAGATTTAGGTGTTGAGATTCCGGTTCAAGAGATACCTTTAGTACAAAAGAGAATTATCGGCAAATGCAATGCGGCAGGAAAACCTGTTGTTACTGCCACACAGATGTTAGACTCTATGATTAGAAACCCCAGGCCTACAAGGGCTGAAGTCACCGACGTGGCAAATGCCATATTTGATGGAACCGATGCAATTATGTTGTCAGGAGAAACAGCAGCAGGGAAATATCCCATAGAATCGGTAAGGATGATGGCCAGCATAGCACAGAAGGCTGATCAGGCCCTTATTGAGCATACAAAGCATAAGGCGTTAAATGCAAAACCGATAACTGCAAAGTCTGTAACTGATGCTATAAGTCATGCAACATGTTCTATAGCTTCAGAGCTGAAAGCAAAAGCGATTATTACTTCCACAAAGTCAGGCTATACTGCAAGAGCGGTTGCAAAATACCGACCAGGCGCTCCGATTATAGCGGTTACTTTTAAGGAAAAAGTTTTAAAAACCCTTCAGATTGTTCATGGAGTAGTTCCTCTTAAAGTTGAAGAAACCTCATCAACTGATGAAATGTTTTTTGAAGCAGTAAGAGGGGCTGTAAGTTCCGGAATGGTTAAAAAAGGTGATTTAGTTGTCATAACTGCCGGTGTTCCGGTCAATGTGACGGGTACTACCAATTTAATTCGCGTACATGTAGTGGGAGACGAAAAGATAAGTTAGCAAGTGATAATTATAAAACCAACTCCTTTCTCATAGGTGACATTTTACCAGAATAAATTTGACATGACATTATCATAGAATAACTATAAAAATTAAAAATAACTCTTGACATAATTAAAAATCGTGATAAAATACATACCAACACTTAAAAGTTTATAGGTTAATTGTAATGATGGAGAGAATAATGAAGAAAGTGGCTAAAGAGAGCCGGGCAAGGTGAAAGCCGGTCCACCGATTCATTTTGTGCTCGCTCCTGAACAGCCCGAGCGAAGTAGTAGTAGTTCGGTGCCGCAATATTGCGTTAGAATGAAGTAGTTTTCTACTTCCCGAGGCCATTCCGCAAGGTAAGGCGAAACAGGGTGGTACCACGAGAAAAACCCCTCGTCCCTGAGATTTTATCTCAAGGTGAGGGGTTTATTTTTATTAGTTTATGAAAGGTGGTGCAATAAATGAAAATTACCGGAGCACAAGCACTTATAAAATCATTAGAAATTGAAAAAGTAAAATACGTTTTTGGATATCCCGGTGGGGCGATACTTCCTGTGTATGATGCGCTTAATTATTCTAAAATAAAACATATTCTTACTCGTTCGGAACAGGCTGCTGCTCATGCGGCAAGTGGTTATGCACGTGTTTCCGGCAATGTGGGAGTGTGTATGGCAACCTCGGGACCTGGAGCAACTAATCTAGTAACAGGAATTGCCACAGCTTATATGGATTCAATTCCCATTATAGCTATTACCGGTCAAGTTTCCACATCGGTAATAGGCAAGGATGTCTTTCAAGAAGTTGATATAACCGGTGCTACAGCACCTTTTACAAAACATAATTATCTCATTAAAGATGCAAATGATATTCCAAGAATTGTTAAAGAGGCTTTTTATATCGCATCTACCGGCAGGCCCGGACCGGTCCTGATAGACCTGCCTAAAGATGTAGCTGAAACAAAGATTAACTTTAAATACCCAGAAAACATCTCATTAAGAGGCTACAAGCCCAATATAATAGGACATTCGCTGCAAATATCAAGAGCGGCGGAATTGATAAATAAATCCAGGTGTCCGGTTATTTGTGCAGGCGGAGGTATAAACTCTGCAGGTGCTGAAGAAGAATTAATGCAGTTAGCCGAGAAGACATGTATTCCGGTTGTAACTACATTGATGGGAATAGGGGCATTTCCGGCAAACCACCCGCTCCACATGGGCATGATTGGCATGCACGGCATACCGGCAGCCAATAAGACTGTTACCGAGGCAGATTTAGTAATTGCTGCGGGTTCACGATTTGCCGATAGAACCGTAGGAAAGGTCGAGGGGTTTGCGCCAAAAGCAAAGATAATACACATTGACATAGACCCTGCAGAGATAGGAAAGAACATCCAAGCACATATTCCTATTGTCGGTGATGTTAAGCAAATCCTTGGAGAAATAGTAAAAAAAGTGGAACATAAAGTGCCGTCTGCATGGAACGAATATGCTTCAAGCTTAAAAAAGTTAAAAGAAGAAGAAAACTTGGGCAGTCATAGCGATGAGCGCTTAAATCCCATTGAGATTATCCGGCAGCTTTCAAATAAGACTAAAGGAAAAGCAATTATTACTACTGAAGTAGGTTGCCACCAAATGTGGACTGCTCAGTATTATGAGTTTATTAAACCTCGCACATTTATTTCATCGGGTGGACTTGGCACCATGGGATATGGCCTGCCGGCAGCTATTGGAGCTCAAATGGCAAAGAAAGACGAAATGATTATCAATATTTGCGGTGATGGAAGCTTTCAGATGAATTTAACTGAGATGGCCACAGCTGTAGAGAATAACCTTCCGGTAAAGATTGTTCTATTTAACAACTCCGGTTTAGGTCTTGTCCGCCAACTTCAGGAATTCTATTGTGATAAGCGCTATAACCAGGTGTATTTCAGTTTTGTGCCGGATTTTATAAAACTTGCGGAAAGCTACAACTTTAAAGCAATGAGGATACAAAAGCAAAGCGAAATTTCTGATGCGATTGACAGCTTGATTTCACATGAAGGTCCGTTTTTACTTGAATGCATTTTGGATATTAATGAAAATGTATATCCAATGGTGTTAAACGGTTCTCCTATCAATGAAATGATTGGAGGGTAAGACATGAAAACGACGCTTTCAGTGCTGGTAGAAAACCAACCGGGTGTATTGTCTAGAATAGCCGGCCTTTTCAGCCGCCGAGGTTTTAATATTGACAGTTTAGCTGTTGGAACTACAGAAAATCCTGACATATCCAGAATGACTATAGTTGTAGAAGGAGATGAATATGTAGTAGAGCAAGTAAAAAAACAGCTAAACAAATTAGTAGATGTTATAAAAGTGAGTAAAATTATTCCGGAGGATTCGGTTACAAGAGAATTGGTTTTAATAAAAGTTGATGCAGATTCCCACATGAGGTCGGAGATAATTCAAATAGCGGAAATCTTCAGGGCAAGCATTGTGGATGTTAGTCAGAAATCACTTACAATAGAACTTACCGGTGACAAAGATAAAATAGCTGCATTTGAGGAACTCTTGAGACCATTTGGTATAAAGGAATTAGTTAGGACCGGCGTTATCGCCGTAAATAGAGGTGCTAATACCATAAAAATTGAGGAGGAAGTTTAGAATGGCAAAAATGTATTATGACAGCGACGCTGATTTACAATTATTAGAAGGGAAAACAGTTGCTATTATTGGCTATGGAAGTCAAGGGCATGGCCACGCATTGAATTTAAAAGAAAGCGGCATCAATGTAGTTGTAGGCTTATATGAGGGCAGTAAGTCATGGAAAATTGCCGAAGAAGCAGGCCTTAAGGTAAAAACCGTAAGTGAAGCATCTGAGGAAGCCGATATCATAATGATATTAATTCCTGACCACATACAGGGCAGGGTTTACGAGCAGGAAATAAAACCACATTTGAAACCGGGTAATGCCCTTGCATTTGCTCACGGATTTGCTATTGTTTACAGTCAGGTTATACCGCCGGAATATGTCGACGTTTTTATGATTGCACCGAAAGGACCGGGCCATCTTGTAAGAAGGACATATGAGCAAGGCGGAGGCGTTCCGTGTCTGGTAGCAGTTGAACAAGATTATTCAGGGCGAGCTAAAGACATTGCATTGGCTTATGCTAAAGGCATAGGAGGTACTCGTGCAGGTGTTATAGAAACAACCTTTACCGAGGAAACCCAGACCGATTTATTTGGAGAACAATGCGTCTTGTGCGGCGGAGTTTCGGAACTAATCAAAGCTGGATTTGAAACTCTGGTAGAGGCAGGCTTTCAGCCGGAGATAGCATATTTCGAATGTTTACATGAAATGAAACTAATTGTTGACCTGATATATGAAGGCGGTTTAAGCCGGATGAGATACTCAGTCAGTGATACCGCCAAATATGGAGACTTTACCGTAGGTAAACGAATCATCACTGAAGAAACCCGCAAAGAAATGAAAAAGGTGCTTGATGAAATCGTAACAGGACAATTTGCTAAAAACTGGATACTAGAAAATCAAAGCGGCAGACCGGTCTATAGAGCCGTCCAAGCTAAAGAAGCTGAGCATCCTATTGAAAAAGTAGGCGAACAGTTGAGAAGTATGATGCCATGGCTTAAAAAAAATAAGTAGCTGCTGTGCTATTGAATATTAAATACAAGATTACTTATAAGGGGCAGGGCCTTCTTTAAAGTCGCCCTGCCTATAAAATATAACAGTTTATTGAGGATGTTCAATAAAATAAATCAGAATTATCAAAAAAGGTGGTATAAAAATGCCTAGAAAAATAGAAATCTTCGATACCACCCTGAGGGATGGAGAGCAAACTCCTGGAATTTCTTTAAATGTTAAAGAGAAACTTGAAATAGCTCGACAACTGGAAAAACTCTCGGTGGATGTAATAGAGGCGGGTTTTCCCATAGCCTCCAACGGTGATTTTAACGCAGTCAAAGCCATAGCGGAAAATGTAAAAGGGCCGGTTATTACAGGCCTTGCCCGAGCTAATTTTAAAGATATAGACAGAGCTGCAGAGGCATTGAAAGCTGCAGAGCGGCCGCGAATTCATACTTTCATAGCATCATCTCCGATTCATATGAAATACAAGTTGAAAATGACAGAGGAACAAGTTTTAGAAGCTGCAGTAGCCGCAGTAAAAAGGGCTAAATCCTTCGTGGAAGATGTCGAGTTTTCAGCCGAAGACGCATCAAGATCCGATGTAGAATTTCTCTGTAGGTTATTTTCAGCTGCAATTAAGGCAGGTGCTACCGTCATAAATATTCCGGATACAGTAGGGTATACAACTCCCGGAGAATTTGGACAATTAATAAAAACTATTATGGAAAGAGTACCCGAAATTGACAAAGTAAAGGTAAGTGTTCACTGCCATGACGATTTGGGAATGGCTGTTGCTAACTCATTAGAAGCTGTAATTTATGGGGCAACTCAAGTAGAATGTGCGGTAAATGGCCTTGGTGAGCGAGCAGGCAATGCTGCATTAGAAGAAATTGTAATGGCGCTTGATACTCGAAAGGATTTTTATCAGGTCGAACATGGTATAAATACAAAACAGATTTATCGCACAAGTAAAATGGTAAGCACCATAACCGGGATATTCATACAGCCTAATAAAGCTATTGTAGGCGCAAATGCTTTTGCACATGAATCTGGAATCCATCAGCACGGTGTTTTAACAGAAAAATCTACTTACGAAATAATGACTCCGCAGTCTATAGGCCTTACTACTAACACTCTGGTGCTTGGCAAGCATTCAGGCAGACATGCTTTTGCTGAGAGGTTAAAGGAAATGGGATATGAATTGTCGCAAGATGAACTTAACAAAGCATTTGAAAGGTTTAAAGACTTGGCAGACAGGAAGAAGGAGATATCAGATTTGGATATTGAAGCAATAGTTGAAGACCAGGTAATGAAACTTCCACAGCATATTGAATTGGAATGTTTCCAGGTTTCAACAGGCAATAAAGCTATTGCTACTGCAACAGTAAGAGTTAATGTGAACGGTAAGGTTATTGAAGAGGCATCCACCGGTGACGGTCCTATTGATGCAATATATAAAGCCCTTGAACGTGCCTGCAACATGAATTGTAAGCTTGTTGATTATTCAATAAGATCCGTTACTGCAGGAAAAGATGCTTTAGGTGAGGTTACTGTTAGAGTTGAAAAAGATGGAAGAACATTTTTAGGTCGAGGCCTTAGTATAGATATCATAGAAGCTAGTGCAATGGCATATACGAATGCTATGAATAAAACAATGTGGAATAACGGCTACAGCAAACCCCGGGAGGTGGATTAAATGGGGATGACTATTACTCAGAAGATACTTGCCAAACATTCTGGTAAGGATTTTGTGGAACCGGGTGAACTTGTTATGGCTGAAGTTGATTTAGCACTGGCCAATGACATAACTGGACCCGTTGCTATAGAAGAGTTTAAAAAAGCAGGAGGTCATAAAGTTTTTGACCGCGAAAAGATAGCTCTAATTCCCGACCATTTTGCACCAAATAAAGATATTAAATCGGCAGAGCTTTGCAAAACGCTAAGAGAGTTTGCGAAGGCTCAGCAGATTAAACATTACTATGAAGTGGGGCGTATGGGAATAGAACATGCCTTTTTGCCGGAGCAGGGCATTGTCCTTCCTGGAGATTTGGTAATCGGTGCTGATTCACATACATGCACTTATGGAGCCCTTGGGGCTTTTTCCACAGGTGTTGGTTCTACAGACCTTGCATTTGCTATGATGACCGGCAAATGTTGGTTTAAAGTACCGGAAACTATAAAATTTATTTATCACGGGAAACCAAATCCATGGGTAACAGGTAAAGACTTAATTTTGCATACTATAGGAGATATAGGAGTAGATGGAGCATTGTATAAAGCCATGGAATTTACCGGTGATACCATTACACATCTTAATATTGACGAAAGGCTTACGATGTCAAATATGGCCATTGAAGCCGGTGGCAAAAATGGTATCATGGAACCGGACGAGATAACCTTGGAGTATGTTAAAAATAGAGCTAAAAAACCTTATGAGGTGTTTAGAAGCGATCCGGATGCAGCGTATTCGGATATAATAGATTATGATGTTAAAAAAATACAGCCTAAGATCGCATTGCCTCATCTTCCAGAAAATGTGGTCGATGTAGAAGCTGTAGATAATATTGCAATAGATCAAGTAGTTATAGGTTCGTGCACTAATGGAAGGCTGGAAGACATGAGGCTTGCGGCGAAAGTGCTTAAAGGTCATAAGGTTCATCCTTATCTGCGATTAATTATAATCCCTGCAACGCAGCAAGTTTACCAGGACATGATAAAAGAAGGAATTACTGAAATTTTCGTTGATGCTGGTGCAGTTGTAAGTACGCCTACATGTGGGCCTTGTTTGGGCGGATATATGGGAATTCTTGCTAAAGGCGAAAGAGCTGTAGCAACGACTAACAGGAACTTTGTAGGCAGAATGGGCCATCCTGAAAGCGAGGTATACCTTTCAAATCCTGCAGTAGCAGCAGCCTCTGCAGTAAAAGGAAGAATAGCTCATCCCAAGGAGGTGGTTTGCTGTGATATTTAAGGGAAAAGCGTGGATTTATGAAGATAATATCGATACAGATGTAATCATTCCTGCTCGCTATTTAAATACTACAGATCCCAAGGAACTGGCCTCACACTGTATGGAGGACCTGGATCCTGATTTTTCGACAAAAGTTGAAGCCGGGGATATTATTGTTGCAGGAAATAACTTTGGATGCGGGAGTTCCCGGGAGCATGCACCACTAGCTATAAAGTCGGCCGGCATTAGTTGTGTGGTTGCTTCCTCTTTTGCACGAATATTTTACAGAAATTCTATTAATATTGGACTTCCAATTTTAGAATGTAAAGATTGTAATAAAAAAATAAAAACAGGTGATATACTAGAAATCGACACAGACAAGGGTATTATAAGCAATATAACTTCCGGAGAAATATTCGAAGCAAGGCCATTTCCGGAATTCATAAAAGGTATAATAAATGCAGGCGGGCTTATGAATTACGCAAAAGAGGTGGACGAAAAATGCAGACAATAGCCCTTCTCCCGGGTGACGGCATAGGGCCTGAAATAATTGACGAAGCAGTCAAGGTTTTGAGAGCTATAGAGGCAAAATATGATTTAAAATTCCAGTTTAAAGAGAGTTTAGTAGGAGGTGCATCTGTAGATATTTACGGAACTCCTCTTACAGAAGATACATTGGCTCTTTGTAAAGATTGTGATGCGATTTTATTTGGAGCAGTGGGAGGACCTAAATGGGATGGATTACCAAAGGAACTTCGGCCTGAACAGGCTATTTTAGGTCTTAGAAAAAGTCTTGGTCTTTATGCAAATCTTAGGTCTGTGATTCTCTTTAATGCTCTTTCAGCTGCCTCGCCGATAAAAAAAGAAATTATCGGTGAAGAACTGGATATTATGATAGTTCGTGAGCTTACAGGAGGACTTTATTTTGGTAAACCTAAAGGAATAGAGAGAACTCATGATAAGACACGAGCTTTTGATACTATGGAGTATACGGATGAAGAGATAAAGCGAGTGGCTCGTATTGCCTTTGAAGCAGCCCAACGCAGGCAGAAACGCCTTACTTCGGTAGATAAGGCTAATGTCCTTGAAACCTCACGATTGTGGAGGACTATTGTAACTGACATGGCTGCTGATTACCCTGATGTAAAACTTTGCCATATGTATGTAGATAATTGTTCGATGCAGCTTGTGCTAAACCCTGGTCAGTTTGATGTGATTTTAACTGAGAATACTTTTGGAGATATATTAAGCGACGAAGCATCAGTTTTGACGGGTTCGATAGGCATGCTGCCGTCAGCTAGCGTAGGTGACGGCAAACCGTATCTTTATGAACCAATACACGGGTCTGCACCTGACATAGCGGGTAGCGGCAAAGCAAATCCTATTGCCTGTATTTTATCGGCCGCAATGATGCTGGAATATTCTTTCGGGGCCAAAGATGCCGCATCAGCGATAAGAAATGCGGTAGAAAAAGCTTTAAACGAAGGATATAGGACTTTTGACATTCAAGTTGGAGCAAAAAAAGTTATATCAACTTCGGAAATGGGAGATATTATTGTTAAAAATTTATAGTTGTATTTTCTTGAATTAGATGGTATAATTTAAGCTAATATATTTTATTTCGTTTTTAAAAGCTGTGAAGAGAAGAGTAGCGGTTTTTTTCAGACTAAAGAGAGTCGGATAAGGTGAAAGCCGATGTTTGAAATGACCGGTGAAAATCATCTCGGAGCTGCCAGAGTGAACTTTAAAGTAATTCTGGCCGGGTTCCCTGTAAGAGGGAAATAGGTCACCGTTAAAATGACCGGGTATCGGGCGAATGCCCCGTACCTATTGAGATTTATACCGCGAGGTATAAATGAATACAGGGTGGTAACGCGAGATCCTTCGCCCCTTTTATAAGGGTTAGGCGTAGGATCTTTTTTATTCTTTAAGGTTCTAAATGCAGTTTCAAATTACTAAACTAGTAATTTTTAGGAAATTGTCGATTATAAACTTGTGTTTTATACTACTTTGCAGTTGACATAATTTTAATATTTATTACCATAAAAGAAGGTGAGAAAATGACTGGTGCAGAACTTTTGTTAAAAACATTAGATGAGTTGGGTATTGATACCATTTTTGGCTTTCCAGGCGGTTCGGCTTTGCCGATTTATGATGCCCTTTATAACTATAAAAGAATAAGACATATACGAACCGTCCACGAACAGGGAGCAGCGCATGCCGCAGATGGATATGCAAGGGCAACTGGGAAAGTTGGAGTAGTTCTAAGCACCTCCGGTCCTGGAGCCACAAACTTAGTTACAGGTATTGCCAATGCTTATATGGATTCGGTACCTATGTTGGCTTTCACAGGGCAGGTTGCTTTAGACCTCCTGGGCAAAGATTCATTTCAAGAGGTGGACATTACGGGGGTTACCCTTCCAATTACAAAACACAGTTTCTTAATTAGAGATAAAAAGGATATTGCAAAGAAAGTCAAAGAAGCATTTCATATTGCAACGACAGGAAGACCTGGACCTGTGCTGGTAGACTTACCCAAAAACATAATGGCCGAACAGGTTAATGAAGATGAAATAAGAAGAGACATGAATGGATTTATTGCAACTTATTCTTTGAAACAACATTTGCCGGAGAACTTCAAGATATTACTTGAAAAAGCTGCCACTATGATTGAAAAAGCCGAAAGGCCGGTTATATATGCCGGCGGTGGAATTATAAACTCTGACGCCACTGCGGAGTTATTAAGACTAGCTGAAAAAATAAATGCACCGGTAACAACTACCCTAATGGGTATTTCGGGTTTTCCCACAGAACATCCTCTCTGCTTAGGCATGCTAGGTATGCATGGCACTGCTTATGCTAATATGGCAGTTACCGAGTGCGATTTACTGTTGGCTTTGGGAGCGCGATTTGATGACAGAGTTACCGGTAATGTAAAAAAATTTGCACCGAATGCAAAGATTATTCATGTTGATATTGATATGGCTGAATTAGGTAAAAATATAGATATAGATTTGGGAATCAAGGGAGATGTAAAGCAGTTTTTAACGGAAATATTAGAAATACTTTCCCAAAAGAAAAATGAACAATGGATAAAAACAGTGGCGAATTGGAAGGAATCTTACCCACTTAAATATTGCTCAAAAGGCTTAAAACCTCAGTATGTAGTAGAAGAAATTTGCCGACAAACCCAAGGAGAAGCTATTATTGTAACTGAAGTAGGCCAACATCAGATGTGGGCAGCACAATTTTACAAATTTAAGGAACCAAGAAGTTTTGTATCTTCAGGCGGATTGGGTACCATGGGCTTTGGACTGCCGGCAGCCATTGGAGCTAAACTTGGAAGACCGGATAAAGTTGTGTTTAATATTGCAGGAGATGGCAGCTTTGAAATGAACTGTCATGAATTGATAACTGCTGCCAGATACAATATTCCGGTTATAACGGTGATATTCAACAATCGTAGTCTTGGAATGGTTAGGCAGTGGCAAGAACTGTTCTTCGATGAAAGATATTCCCATGTATATTTAGATGGTGCCGATGTTGATTATGTAAAATTAGCCGAAGCTTGTGGCGTAAGAGGTTATGAGGTTACTGAAAAAAGCGACTTACCGAAAATAATAAAACAAGCCGTAGAAATCCAAGAACCTGCTGTGATAGATGTAAGAATAGATCCCAAGGAGAATGTTATGCCGATGGTTCCAGCAGGCAAGGCTATAAATGAAATGATGGGTTTTGATTAATTTTCTTAAATATAATCTGAGATATGAGTATAAAACATTTTGCCATATTTTTCTTATGAGCAAACATTAACTATATAACTATGAAGGAGGAAGCTTTACATGAGTATTCAAGTTTATGTAAACGGTCAGTACTTTCCAAAGGAAGAAGCCAAAATTTCTGTATTCGACCATGGATTCTTATACGGTGATGGAGTTTTTGAAGGTATAAGGGCATATGGCGGTAAGGTATTTAGGCTTAATGAGCATATAGATAGGTTGTATAACGGTGCACGAGGAATAATGATTGACATTCCTTTGAAAAAAGAAGAGATGGCTGAAGTTGTTTTAGAAACTCTTCGCAGAAATGAGCTGAAAGATGCATATATACGGCTAGTAATATCCCGTGGAACCGGCGATTTAGGTCTTGACCCAAGAAAGTGCAAAACTCCGACAATTATATGTATTACAGATAAGATAGTGCTTTATCCTGAAGAGCTTTACAATAAAGGGATGGAAATAATTACAGCGGCTACTAGAAGAAATAGACCTGAGGGTGTGAATCCTCAAATGAAATCACTAAACTATCTAAATAATATAATGGCAAAACTAGAGGCGAATTTAGCTGGAGCTCCTGAAGCCATGTTGTTGAACAATGAAGACTATGTAGCAGAGTGCACAGGCGATAATATCTTTATTGTCAAAGACGGTGTGCTAATAACTCCACCACCTTATGTCGGTATTTTGGTTGGAATAACAAGAAATGCTATTATGGAATTAGCGGAAAAAATAGGGATAAAAGTGGAAGAAAAAGTATTTACCAGATATGAAGTCTTCACTGCCGATGAATGCTTTTTATCAGGTACAGCTGCCGAAGCTGTTCCAGTAGTAAAAGTAGACGGACGACAAATCGCAGATGGCAAACCCGGGCCAATCACCAATAAAATCTTAAAAGAATTTAAAGAACTCATTAAAACCGAAGGAACAGAAATATATTCATAAATATCAAACTGCTCAACGGGATAGAAATCGTAATTCCAATTCAAAAACCTTAATTTTTCAATTTAATTATCAACCAGTAGGGGCGGTCATCGACCGCCCGTTTTTTACAACAAAAACATTAAATATTAAATAGATATTTTTACGTCAAAACTGACTTTCTACAGTAGAATCAATTATAATATATGAAACCAATGAAAAATATATAAATAAACTCCCAACAATACAGAAATGCAACCGTAGGGGCGGTCATCGACCGCCCACCTTTTTTTATATCTTATAAAATATTAGATGCAAAATATCCGGCTGCCCCTGCAGTTATGAAAAACTCCGGTTCCAAATCAATGCCTCTGCCCATGGTCGATAAATGAAAGTCAAAGCATGAAAGGTTTTCTAAAACTGATGAAGTTTCTTTAACATAGACAATCTCATGTTTTTTATCAATTTCATTTTGTGTGATTTGCTTTTTAACATAGTCCATTCTATCTTGTTCCATTACCGGTATGACCACTTCAGCCCGAGTTTTGGCAATTTCCTTAAGCACAAGGATACTATGGTGACTGATGCCATGGTGTCTAATTCTTTTATCAGCAAAGCTTATTCTGGGGATGAAAATCGGTCTACCGCCAAGAGTATTTACCGCATCTATAATTGGCCCCTGTTCGATACCGGAAAACCCATATTTTGTCCCTGTTCCGGTTATACCGGGTCCCATAGCCACAACTGCTATATCTGATTTTAAAATATCAAATGCGGTTATCAAAGCCGTATAAATATTAACTGCCTCAAAATCACCACCGAAAGCTTGACCAAAGGTGATGGTGCCATTGATTAATTCTTTTTGTTTTAAATAAGCTATACTTTTACTAAAGCTTATAGGCAAAGCTCCGCCATCAGTCATTATATAAGATACACACGCATCCGGTCGATTTCTTTTTATATTAAAAACCACCGGCGGCAGCATACTGTGAAGTTCGCCGATTATTACAGGTTTTCCTTGAAGACTTTTAAAATCATTAAAAATGTGATGATAAGGACTTTGCTGCTCCTCAGCACTTAAAACGGAAAATTGAAGAGGGGTATACCGAAGCTTCATTATATGACCTATTTCTTTAGTGAAAGGGAAAAAAGTATTACCATCATTAACAGATACTACGAAATGGTATCCGCCACTTCCCAGTTTTAAATCTTGTGCTGTTGTATTTAAAAGCACGTAGTCTCCGGCCTTAACCGAACCTGTTAAACAGTCATAATTTACTGCATTGTACTCTTTGTTATTAATAATAACTGTTATTTCAGTGCAGCCTTCTCTTTTTTGTATAATATCTTTTACCTTAGCCTTTGTATAGTTAATCATAAATACCTCACGATCTTCCCAGATTATCCAGATAATTCAAAAAGCGATTGTTTTTAATCAAATCAGTCAGTGAATATTTTTCCGTAAGAACATGTATTCCTATAAGAAATGCCAGAACCAAAATTTTTACATATAGACCAAAAGTAGAAGTGATTAAGACACCAATTGAGATACCTAGCACATTAGAACCGGCATCTCCCATCATACATCTTGCCTTTAAGTCATAAGGCATGTAGCCGATAATAATGCCTAGCAAAGGCACAAAAGGCAATATTGCAGCAGCTTTTTGGATGATAACTAATCCAAGTGATATGACAAGGAAAGAAAAAATATAAACCTTGATAGCTCTGCCCGGTCTTAAGTCCAGCAAGTTAAAGAAGTTAGTAAAAAGTGCTATGGTTAGCGCACTTATAACAGCTTCCGAAAAATTTGAAGTAAGAGTTGAACTGATGATAAATGAAACGAGAAGCCCTACAATAGCCTTTAAAGCCCCTGTATTAAGTCTACCTGTAAATAAACTTTTAAAATGCCCCTTAAACCCCAGAACATCTCGGCTACCTAGCATATCATCAATAAAACCAATAAAACTTGCTGCTGTAATGGCAAATTGAAGCAAGAGTGCATCTGCAGAATCGTGCTTAAACAACAATAAGAATAAGGTGTACCATAACAAGGTGTATATGGGAAACATAATGCCGATTCCTTGGGGTATCATATCACCTTTATAATTTTTTACGAGCCTGCCGCTTCTCTCAAACAAATCAATAAAGGCAGGAGTCAGAGCATAACTTACAATGGCAGCGGAAATAAAAATCATGAACCTGTACATGTATATCAATATATCGCCCTCCTTAAAGTTGTTAGGAGATTTCTAAAATTATGCGATTATCAACTTAAGGTCTTCAGAATATACCATAATTAATCATTTTAGAAATTAATACCTTCAGAATATGCCAAAACTGTTTTCCCCTATGCAAAAAACCTTTCAAATCTCTGCCCGTCACATCATGATACATATCCACATCAACTTCTTTTACCGTATAACCTTTTTTAAGTATGTCAATTAGCATTCCGACTTCTATTCCAAAGCCTTCAGGAATAGTTCCGATGTCATTTAGAACATCCTTCTTAAAGGCTCTTTGTCCGGATAAAGCACTTGTCACTTCTTTTCCGGTAAAAAATCTTACACCATAAAAAGCGAGAGCTTTGACAAAGC
Organism: Tepidanaerobacter sp. EBM-38; assembly: GCA_001896545.1. GTDB lineage: Bacteria > Bacillota > Thermosediminibacteria > Thermosediminibacterales > Tepidanaerobacteraceae > Tepidanaerobacter. The sequence goes on from MPOT01000086.1 coordinate 24,736, forward strand.
CAAATCCCCTCTTTTTGCTAGGCGGTTTAAACTTTGCAATTGTCACATCGGCTTCGCCTTTTAAAATCGGTAAAACAAGTTTATATACTTCACTGGAGCTTGCCTGCAAGTCTGCATCTAAAAAAACCAAAATATCACCGTCGATACTCTTGAGGCCCTCTCTAAGTGCGCTGCCTTTTCCCATATTTTTGTTTAAGCTCAAGACCTTAGCACCGGCATTTGATGCTTTGATGCCGGTTTGATCGGATGAGCCATCATCAATTACCAAGATTTCTAGATCCACCTGATTTTCTGCACAAAAAGTATCTTTAAAATACTCAAGGCCTTTTATAGTCTGTTCGATATTTTTTTCTTCATTAAAAGCCGGTATTAATACACTAACCTTCACCTGCTTTTTCCTCCTCGCTCAAAAAAGGCATAAGGGAATTAGCGCTTTTCTTAACGCCATAATGTCCTTCTTTTCCGGTCATAACTAAGACCAAGGAAGTTTGACCTATAATAGTGTCTACATTATCAACAGTTGACAACTTTTCTTTTTTATAGATGTCGATATAAGAGTTTTCCACATCGGTAATTTCCACACCTACAATAGGCAAGGATAATTTTTTCATTTCCCTAATCAAAGGAATATCTATTACCTCATGTTTATTATCTTGTGCATGACTGCCACCGGCCATTACAACATAATCGGCAGGATTTTGCAAATCTCCACTTACATAAATAATGCCTTTTTCAATCAAGAATGCAATGTCATCTGCATTATCTTTTCCAGCTGCAGTTTCTGCGATTTTTTTAAGAATAACCGGAACAATATTTTCGCTGATGCCGAAATGCTCCATTAATTGATTTTGCTCTTCATCACTTATATAAAGAAGTTTTTCACTTATTATGGTTACGGAAGTGACATCGGCACCTGCCATCTTTAATGCTTGTCTCATGTCGGTATATATGTAATCATCAGTAGTTTCAATTGTTACAACATGTAAATCAGATAACTTATTCTTAATATAATCGGGGAATATATTTTCAATATAAGTCTTATTTAATTCGTTAGAACTTGAAAGCTGCTTTATTTCATTTTGAAGATCAAGGTTGACTCGGTTGAGCTCATCAAATTTATCTTCCATTTTTTGAACAGTAATTTCTTGCTGCTCAAAGATGATTTTCTGAGAGTCCACTTGGATACCGATTAAAATACCTATACCAAGTGCCAAAAAAATAGATATTACAGTAATAACTAAATATTTTATATTAATAAACATGTCTTTGCTCCTTTAGGGTAAAAGCATTTTTAATCTAAGCTCCAAAAGCTTTATTGCATGCTTGATGGGAGGAGAAATGGTAGAAATTACAATAATAGGAACCATTGCGGCGGCAAAAAGACTTATCATATAAGAAGGTTTTAATTTTTGATTATAGAGCTTACTTACGCCCTTAGCATCCACTAAAATGGAACCGATTTTTAACCTGACCAAAAAAGTGCTACCCATGCCTTTGCGACCTTTTTCCAAAAAATCAATCATACTTGAGTGCGTTCCTACGGCTACTATCAAATCAGCTCCTTTTTCATATGCTAAAAGCATGGCGATATCTTCGCTTGTACCCGGAGATTTAAAAGTCACCGCATCAAGACCTAATGCCTGCACTCTTGCAAGACCGGGAGCTCTGCCGTCAGGATAAGCATGAACTATGATATCTTTGCATATTTTTAAGGCATTATCAGATACACTATCCATATCCCCTATGATAATATCCGGAATATAACCATATTCCAAGAGAGCATCAGCACCACCGTCCACACCAACCAAGACAGGTTTTACCTCGTCAATATACGTCTTTATGGCAGCTAAATCCTCTTTATAATTATTGCCACGTACAACAATCAAAACATGTCTGTCTTTAATAGTTGTTTTAACTTCGGGTATTTCAACTCCGCCCATTATTAAATACTTTTCTTTTTTGGCATATTCCAAGGTATTATTTATAAATTGCTCTAGAGAGTTTTCAATGTTTTGCCTGGCCAATTCTAGCTTTGCTTTAACTATGTCAGGTTTAAGAAATTCTCCCTTGGCAATCAATTTATTATCAACATAGATTGCACCATTATCTTCAATAGTAACAACTGAGCCTTCTTTAAGGGACATTATTTGTTCTCCAACATTATCTAAAACTGGAATATTTGCATCTAAAAGTATACTTGGGCCGGGATTCGGGTAGCGGCCGGTGATGGATTTTGCCGAATTTACTACAGCTTTAACCTTGCAACCTACTAAACCCAAAGCACCAACCTCATCGATATCTTCATGGTTTATTATCGCAATATCACCCGGTTTCAATCGTTTAACGAGGTTTTTAGTTCGATAATCAATCTTTGCAGTGCCGATAATAGGCATTTACTACACCCCTAAACATAAGCTTGTTTCAAATCTATTCTAATATAATTTAACATAATAAAGCTGTCATCTCAACTCTTCAAAAACTCAGCATTTTGTTGCAAGGGATATCTTAGATTGGTATAATAGCGATATATAATGATAATATAGTTTGTTATATAAATGGCGGAGGGCATATGAAAAAAAGCATTGCTTTATTCCTTATAACAGCAATAGTCATCCTTATTATACCCTATTATGGATATTCAGCTTCATCCTCACAAAAAAAAGTTATAATGTGTATGCTTGACAATATAAATTATGAAGACCTTACTACTTATGGTCAAGACAATATAAAATATATATTGGAAAATGGAGCATTAGGCCTTATGAATACAAATTCAGGAGGTTCTTATACGGTTGCCAATGCATACGCTACAATTGGTGCAGGTTCTTATGCAGTAAGTTCAGCCTACGGAAGCTATGCAGGGGAATACGATGATTTATTTTACCATGAACCGATAAATATGGTTTACAAGAGAAATACTGGAAAAGAAATGAAGCAGGGTAATATCGCAAATATAGATATTTTAGGGCTTAAACGGCAAAATGAAAAATTAAAACGCCCTGTTAAAATAGGTCTCTTAGGGTCCCTTCTCAATGAGCATGGATACAAAACAGCTCTGATAGGCAACGAGAGCACCAGCCTTGATGATATTACAAGAAATGCTTCAATGATAACCATGGACAGCGATGGAATTACAGATTTAGGCAAGGTTGATCAAAGCCTCTTAATTAAAGATTTTATGAGCCCTTTTGGAATAAAAACAAATTATGATGCATTGTACCAGGCTTATAAAGATGTAGAAGAGAAAGCTGACTTTATTGTAATTCAGACAGGAGATACTTACAGATTAAATAAATATATGTATATTTCCGATGAAAGACATAAAGAAAGCAAAACAGATATATTTAAAGATGTTGACGAATTCTTAGGGAAAATAATAAAGGATATCGATAGCGATACACTTTTGATGCTAGTAACCCCTTTTCCTTCCGGAGACGATATTGCGATTGGTAAAAAGCTAACACCTGTGATAGTGCTTAATGAGTCAATTCCTAAAGGAGTGCTGACATCTGCTACAACAAAAAGAGATGGTATTATTACCAATACAGATTTAACGGCTCATATAGTCGATTATTTTGGGATTAACAAAAGTCCTTTCATGATAGGCCATAAATTGATTTCAAAAAATATGGATAAGCCTTTGGAATACCTGACAAAAATAAATGAAATTACTGCTTTTAATTATAAAATCCGTTCAACTGTGGTAAAGGCCTATATTGGTTGTATTATCGCTATTCTTTTGATGTTTCTTATCTTCATAACCTATTTTAAGGAACATCTGCACTATATAAAACCTTTACTTATTGCAGTCCTTATAACACCTACCGTATTGCTTGTTTTGCCGATACTAAATCCGTGGAATACGACAAAACTTGCTTTAAGCTTAGTTGTGAGCGCATTGACATTAAGCCTTATTATTACTTATTTTTTAAAAGACAACTTGCAAATATTTATAGTTACATGTTTTACTTCAACAGGTATTATACTGTTGGATACCTTCCTCAAGAACCCATTAATGAAGGTTTCGATTCTGGGTTATGATCCTATTGTTGGAGCAAGGTTTTATGGGATTGGCAATGAGTATATGGGATTTTTGTTGGGGACAACCATTATCGGGACTGCTGCACTAATAGACCGTCATAGGAACAATAAGAACATCATGAAAGCATTAAGTATTGCTATATATGTGGTCATACTTTTAACCTTGATGGCACCGACTTTTGGAACTAACGTAGGCGGTTCTATGGCGGCATTTGTTGGTTTCGGAGTAGCAACTATTTTGAACTTAAAAGGCAAAATAACCAAAAAAGATTTAATTATTCTTGCATGCTTTTTAATAATAGGTTTGTTTGCACTCTTTATTTATGATGGGATGAGACCTTCGCAGTTACAATCACATATAGGTCAAACAAGTTTGCTTATAAAGCATAGCAGCTTTATTGCACTCTTTCAGATATTCTGGAGAAAGCTCTCCATGAACTATAAGCTTATAAGATACTCTACATGGACATGGGTGCTTTTTGCAACCATGGCCACTTTGGGAATACTTTTTAAATGGCCCGTGGGCATCTTGAAAGAAATCTTTCGCAAACATAACTATCTATATTTTGGGTTCATATCCGGTATAATCGGAACTTTGGCCGCTCTTGCTTTTAATGATTCCGGAGTAGTAGCAGCGGCTATGTTCATGATACCCATTACAATTCCTTTGATTATGATGTGCATTGATGAAGAGATAGCAAGTCAAAAATAAACGTAACTCAACATTTAAACGGAGGTATAAATTTATGAGTAAAGATATTGTAAAACCATCAACTTTACCGGGCTTTTTAGAACTATTGCCCCAAGACCAGATACTATTTAATGAGATTAAAGATAGTATTAGAAATACATATGAGAAACATGGGTTTATTCCTATTGATACTCCCTTGATTGAAAAATCGGAAATATTACTGGCAAAAGGTGGGGGAGAGACAGAAAAACAGATATATCGTTTTACCAAAGGCGATACAGATATGGCTCTTAGATTTGACCTTACAGTACCATTGGCTAGATATGTAGCACAGCATTTCTCAGAGCTGACTTTTCCGTTTCGCAGATATCATATAGGCAAGGTTTACAGAGGAGAGAAAAGTCAGCGGGGAAGATTTAGGGAGTTTTATCAATGCGATGTGGACATTATTGGCAACGGCAAGCTCAATGTAATTTATGATGCCGAAATTTTAAGCATAATATATTATACTTTTAAAAACCTCGGTTTTGAAAATTTTACTATAAAAATAAATAACAGAAAAATCTTAAACGGATTTTTTAGTTCCTTAGGTATAACAAATTCTGTAGAAGTTTTAAGAACCATTGACAAACTGGAGAAAATCGGTGAAAAAGGCGTAATTGATGAACTTATTAATCTCGGCTTATCACGGGATGCCGTTACAAAGATTTTAAAGTTTATTCAAATAAGGGGAAATGATGAAGAAAAACTTCAATCACTAAAATCCCTTAATATCGAGTCTCAAATCTTCCAGGAAGGTATAAAAGAGCTTATAACGGTAACTAATTATACAAAAATTTTTGGCGTGCCGGAGAAAAACTACACCATAGACTTAACTATTGCTCGTGGATTGGATTACTATACAGGCACAGTTTATGAGACTTTTCTTGATGATTACCCCGAAATAGGTAGTGTGTGTTCCGGCGGCAGGTATGAAAATCTTGCGGAATACTATACCACTCAAAAATTGCCCGGCGTTGGAGTTTCCATAGGATTAACCCGCTTATTTTATCAGCTAAAAGAAGCGGGGCTGCTCGAAAATGATACACCGTCAACATTCACAAAAGTGCTTATTATACCAATGGATGAAAGCTTTAACGGCTATGCTATAAAGATTGCCAATACCTTAAGGGAGAATAATATAATCTCTGAGGTGTATTTTGAAGATGCCAAGATTGGCAAGAAGTTAAACTACGCAAACAATCTCAATATTCCTTATACCATATTTATAGGAGAAGAAGAAGTCAAAAACCAGATGGTTTCTCTAAAAAATATGAAAACAGGCTCTCAAGAGCTTGTTACTATAGATGATGTTATCAAAACCGTAAAGTAAACGTAAAAAAGCAGCCATGGTAAAAGCTTTAAACCATGGCTGCTTTTTTACGGCAGAATCAATTTATTATATATTTTTTGATATTGGAAGCTCTGTTTATTTGAAGTAAATAATATGTTAAACTGTATTAAAGAATTTTATCAAATTTATGGGAATTTAAGTTTGCTTTTACGGGTGTTAATTTAAAAAATAAAAAAATATTATACGAGGAGGTAAAAGCATTGAAAATACTTATAAAAAACGCTCAAGTTTTGGTTTTTGAGGGTGAAAAGGCAGTAGTAAAAAAAGCTGATATAGGTATAGAAGGTTCAAGGATTGTGCAAATTGGCGAGGTTAAAGCTGATTTCGATGCTCAAAGGGTTATTGACGCAACTAATATGCTGGCCATGCCAGGCCTTATCAACACACATACACATCTATCGATGAATCTTTTCAGAAATTATGCAGATGATATGCCATTATGGGATTGGCTTACAAAAAAGATATGGCCATTGGAAGAAAAGTTAACTGCCGAGGCTGTTTACTGGGGGTCGACTCTGGGGATTGCTGAGCTCATAAAAAGCGGTGTAACTGGATTCCTTGATATGTATTTCTTTGCGGAAGAGACGATAAAAGTTGTTTTAGATACTGGCATCAGGGCCTATATTGCAAGGGGATTAACAGATGAAGAGGAAGGCAAAGAAGCTCACCTTGAGGAAACTCGTGAACTCTATCAAAAATATCATGAAAAAGAAGGCAGGATTAAAATATTTGCCGGTCCACATGCTCCGTATACCTGCAGTCCCCGCTACCTCGAAAAAGTGAGAGCTCTTTCGGATGAGCTAAGTATAGGCATACATATACATCTTTCTGAAACCCAAAAAGAGGTAGACGAAAGTATCGAAAAGTGGGGAAAGACTCCAATTAAGCATGTTTATGATTTGGGAATTTTTGAAAGACCTACCATTGCTGCACATTGTGTCCATGTTAATGATAATGATATTGAAATTCTTGCAAACTGCAAAGTTAGCGTGGCACATAACCCTACAAGCAACTTAAAACTTGCTAGTGGATTTGCGCCAATAGAGAAAATGCTAAAAGCCAATGTAAATGTAGCATTAGGTACAGATGGCGCATCGTCCAACAATAATCTTAATATGTTTGAAGAAATGCATTTGGCGTCTATTATAAACAAATGTGTAAACAGCGATGCCACATCGGTTCCGGCAGAAGCTGTAATTAAAATGGCTACAATCAATGGTGCTAAGGCTTTAGGTGTAGAGAAGGAACTGGGAAGCATTAAGGTTGGTAAAAAGGCAGATATAATACTGATTGATTTAAATAAACCTCATCTTTGCCCGCTACACAATCCTCTTTCAGCTATCTGTTATTCGGCTCAAGGCTCCGATGTTCATACGGTTATAGTCGATGGAAATATATTGATGGAAAACTATGAGTTAAAGACCATAGATGTTGAGAAGGCTATGTATAAAACTGCTGAGTGCTCTCGAAAATTAATTGAATCTTAGGGGGAAGTAGGAAGTGGTGAAAGTAGAAAAAGCCATCATAGGTGGAACGGGTGTATATGAAATCGGTAAATCCTCTCAACAAAAAATCAAAACTGAATATGGTTCGGTCATTGTTGATATTGTAAAGACAAGCAATGGCACAGAGATTGCTTTTTTGGCACGACATGGCAAAGGTCACTCAACGCCTCCGCACTTAATAAATTACAGAGCCAACATGAAGGCTTTAAAGAATTTAGGCGTAAAGTACATATATGCCACCGGCGCCGTTGGGTCTTGTAATGAAAACTTTGCGCCCGGTGATGTAGTAATGTTAAAAGATTTTATGGATTTTACAAAAACTCGCCCCCTAACATTTTATGAAGGCAGTGAAACTGGTGTTGCACATGTAGCTATGGATGCTCCCTATTGCCGGAATTTACGAGAGAAATTCTTAAATAGTGCACAAAAGACAGGCCTTGAAATAAAGGGTGATGCTGTTTATGTATGTACAGAGGGTCCAAGGTTTGAAACAGCCAGTGAAATAAAAATGTATAAAATGCTGGGGGCAGATGTAGTCGGCATGACTAATGTACCCGAAGTGGTGCTTGCCAAGGAACTGGGCATGTGTTACCAGGCACTAGGAATAATTACTAATTGGTGCACAGGTATTAAGGGTGCAGTCATAGACCACGATATTACGGACATAGTGGAAAAAAATAAGCAGCTTATTACTGAAACTTTTATGCTTGCATTAACAGGTCAAGAACTTTCTCAGGATAATTGCAATTGCAAGGCTTCTTTATTAAAATTATGACCGCCCTTGGCTAAGCTGTTTTTTGAGGTATTAGGATTGGTAATATGCGAAAAGCCAAAGTAATTAAGAATGATGGTATAAAAATAATCATAAAATTATATTATAGGGGTGGGGGGTATACGGAAAAGCTTATAATGTTAAGTCCGGGGAAAACGACCTCAATCAGCTTAGCTGCTCAACTTGAATAAGTTTTCGGTCAATATCAATATACCAAAGTCAAGCCATATTGTTTAAAGGATGATATTGAGATTAATCCAGGAAAGAAAATCGGGTATTTTTTCTATTGTAAGGCTAATAGGAGCTCTAGCGATATCAGAAAATTTAAAAAAGGAGGTGCTTTGAATTTACTGGCTTTATACCTTATAAATAAAGCACTTTGTTATGATACAGTTTAATTTTTACATTATCAAAAAGGGTATAGAATTGATCGGATTGAAAAGGAGAAACTTGCAACTGAATTTATATCTAACCAAAACAATCCAAATATATTCCAATATCTATTTTTGATTTATATCAAACATATTTAGCAGTTAAAAAGAAGTTCGCCCTTGGTATGCGAAAATCTAAAAAAATATAAGGGGGGATCTTTGTGAAAAAAGTTAGTTTGTCTGTAAGGATTTTTATTGGATTGCTGTTAGGTGTGCTGGCAGGTCTTATGCTTCAATCGTCACCAGCGGTTGCAACAACATATATTAAACCCTTGGGGACTTTGTTTTTAAATCTCATCAAAATGATTATAGTCCCTTTAGTCTTATCTTCATTAGTAGTAGGAAGTGCTAGCACTGGTGATGTTGGAAAGCTTGGCAGAATTGGTATCAAAACTTTGACTTATTATTTAATTACTACTGCTCTGGCTGTTATGTTGGGGTTATTTCTTGCTAATGTTTTAAACCCAGGTTTTGGCTTAAGTATTCCTTTGGATGCAACAGCCGAAGCCAAGGAAATTCCTTCTATGGTAGATACGTTGCTAAATATCATCCCAACAAACCCCATCCAAGCTATGGCTAATGCTAATATGCTTCAAATTATTGTTTTTGCTATATTTTTGGGAGTTGCGATTACTTTGGTGGGTGATAAGGGTAAACCATTCCTTGCTTTTTTTGATAGCATGGCAGAAGTATGTTATAAGATAGTGGCCATAATAATGGAATTTGCACCTATCGGGGTTTTCGGCCTAATTACTCCTGTCATAACAGAACATGGAGTATCAGCACTACTCCCGCTATTGAAGGTTATAATTGCGGTTTATCTTAGCTGTTTCATCCATGCTATTGTAGTTTATTCCGGTACAGTTTATATTTCTGCAAAGATGAGCCCTGCTACGTTTTTTAAAGGTGCGGCTCCTGCGATGATGCTTGCTTTTACTACAAGTTCCAGCTCAGGAACACTGCCTGTTACTATGAAATGTGCAGAGGATAATTTAGGGGTTCCGAAATCCATAGGCAGTTTTGTGCTTCCCTTAGGAGCTACAATAAATATGGATGGAACGGCTTTATACCAAGGAGTATGTGCACTATTTGTAGCTCAAGTTTATGGTATGGACCTTACAATTGTTGAACAGATGACGATAGTATTAACAGCTACTTTGGCTTCAATCGGTACTGCTGGAGTTCCTGGTGGAGGACTTATCATGCTTACAATGGTTCTCCAATCGGTAGGCCTTCCCTTAGAAGGTATAGCTCTTATTGGCGGAATTGACAGAATTCTCGATATGGCAAGAACTTGTATTAACATAACCGGTGATATGGCCTGTGCTGTATTAGTATCATCTACTGAAGGAGAGTTGCAAAAACCTGCTCAAAAATCAATTTAAGTTTAAATCTTTGGGATTTAAAAAACATCGGTAAAAGATGCAATTGACTTTGCAAGAGCTTGTTATGTTATCTAAACATTTTTTATTTATAGTTACTTAAATATTCAGACGGGTTTCCTCTAAAGAAGACATTCGTTTTTCTATCTTCGTTTCAATCGATGAATAACTTTCCCAATATGATTGTAATAGTAAGATTTCTTTGTTAAAATTATGATTGTAATACAGGCCTCAATTTAGTTTGAGAAATAGAAACAGATGATTCTTGCTTTAATTGGAAGAAAGCTGTTAAGCAGTTTTCCAAGAACTGTATTATAGGTAAAAATTTATTATTGGAGGAATAACATTGGGTAAAGACTACGGTTTTGATACCCTTTCAATACATGGAGGAGCAGAGGAAAACCACCCTAAAAATGCTTTAAACCCCCCAATATTTATGACTTCTACATATGTTTTTGATGATGTAAAAGATGCTGAAGATATCATGAACTTTGAAAAGCAAGGTTTTATATATACCCGCGGCAATAATCCCACATTACAGCTTTTTGAGAAAAGAATGGCCGCTTTAGAAGAGGGTGAGGATGCTGTTGCATTCGCATCGGGGATGGCGGCTATATCCTCGGTTTTGTTTTCTTTGCTTTCACCGAAAGATAATGTGGTAGTACACAAGACACTGTATGGTTCCAGTTTTACTGTAACACATAAGCTCCTTCCCAAATATCATATAGATTGTAAAAGTGTAGATTTTACTGAACCAAAGGCAGTTGAAGGGGCTATAGATAAAAATACAAAGGTTTTGTATTTTGAAACACCGGCAAATCCGAATCTTGCCATCATCGACATACAACAGATAGTAAGGATAGCAAAGGCTTATGGTGTCAAAGTTGTTGTGGATAATACCTTTGCCACACCTTATTTCCAAAGGCCTCTTGCTTTCGGCGCTGATGTGGTAGTTCACAGCGCAACCAAGTACATTTGCGGTCACGGCGATGCCCTTGGCGGTGTTGCGGTATCAAAGGATGCTGATTACATAAAAAAGCTGAAGTTTGACTACATGTGCGAATTCGGCGGTGTTATGAGTCCTTTTAATGCTTGGCTGATGCTCAGGGGTTTAAAAACATTAGGCTTAAGGATGCGCCAGCATGAGGCCAATGCCATGGCGATTGCAGAGTATTTGAAAAGTCACGATAGCATTGCAGAAGTTTTTTATCCGGGCCTTGCCGACTTTAGAGGCCATGAGCTTGCAAAAAGGCAAATGGACGGGTTTGGCGCTGTAATGAGCTTTGAAGTTAAAGGCGGCCTGAAAGCGGCAAAACGATTTATAAACAGTGTAAAGCTTGCTAAAATTGCAGTAAGTTTGGGCGACTGTGAAACATTGATAGAACTTCCGGCTGCTATGACCCATGCCGGATATCCGAAAGCAAGGCTGCAGGAATTCGGCCTTACAGATAGTATGGTTAGATTATCTGTTGGGATTGAAAATGTTAAGGATATTATCGAAGATTTGGACAATGCCTTAAAAGTCTAAAGAACTTAAAAAATATCGATTTTGGCGGAGGTCTATGGATTTATGAAAAATAAAAAATATGAAGATGCGGCAAAGGTAAAATTAGGAATATTTTCCTGGTTTGGATTTGTAATGCCATTACCAGCTAGGCTTAAGCTTATTAAAAGCGCCGGTTTTGACGCAACTTCGCTTTGGTGGGAAGATGAGCAGGGACACCCAAACATATCAAAAGATGAAATGCCAAAGATGGTAAGGGAATCCGGTTTAACATTGGAAAATATCCATGCTCCATTTACTAATTCCAGTGACTTGTGGAGTGAAAACTTGTCGGCTCGCAAAAAGATTTTAAGAGAGCATATGATTTGGCTGGAAGATTGCGCAAAACATGATATTCCAATTATGGTAATGCATATCATGGAAAATGAAATTCCTAAACTGAATAAGTATGGCATTGAAAGCATATCATACCTTACAAAAAAAGCCGAAGAATATAAAATAAAAATTGCGCTGGAAAATACAAAACTAACCGGTGGTATCCCCTTCGTATTATCTGAAATACAATCGGATTACTTAGGCCTTTGCTACGACAGTTCCCATGCAAGATTAAATGGCGAGGAAGCCTTATTGAAGGATTTTGGTCATAGATTGATAGCCTTGCATATTTCTGATAACGACGGTCAAAAGGACAGGCACTGGCTTCCTGGAAATGGAATTATCGATTGGAATAAGTTTTTAGAATCATTTCCAAAAGACAGTTACTCAGGAAATCTAACTTTAGAAGTGTGTCCGACTGAAGAAGAGATAAATGCTGGCCCCAATGAGTTCTTATTAAAGGGATTTAAAAGGATTTCAAGCTTGGCAAGCGGTTAAATTTTGGATTATATTTCTATAAAATCATAATGTAAAAAATATTTTCTAAAAATGCAATTGATAGCAGTGCTATTATGCTTTCTTATAATATAATACATAATACAGAACTTTAGATATTAAAAAAATCTTCCTTATGACAGCTTTGTAGGCTGTAGTTACTATTCAGAGGTCGAAAACTACTTGTCATCCCAAACGCAGTGAAGGATCTTTGTAAGGATTAAATAAGATTCTTCGCTGCGATCAGAATGACAGTAATATATGTATAATAACAGCGTTATATAGTAAAATGGCAGCGATATATGACAGAACGACAGCAGTATATAATAACATGACAGCAGGTATTATGGTAAAATGACAGGTCTATGAATAGTTACAGCTGTAAATAATAAGTAAAAGGAGAGGGTCAGCAGATGTTCCCGGAGTGGAAAAACTGGCGGCATGTAGTTAAACTTGACCCGGATAAGCCTGCGGATGAATGGCTAATAGAGCAGGTTATAGCAAGTGGCACTGATGCAATCATAGTAGGTGGCACGCAAAATATTACCCGGGAAAAGGTGCTAAAACTTTTTAAACTTTTAAAGCCTTATAAGCTGCCTAAAATTTTGGAAGTCTCTACAATAGTGTCTATAACATTTGGATTTGATGGTTATTTAATTCCCGTTGTTTTAAATGCCGGTGATCCTAAATGGATTATAGGTGCACATAAAGAAGCGGTAAAGCTGGCAGGAGACCTTATGGAGTGGGATGAGGTTTTACCTGAGGGTTACATAATATTAAATCCTGAATGTGCGGCTTTTAAACTGACCGAGGCCCGCTATCCTTTAAGTGAACAAGATATTTTAGCATATGCTCGTTGTGGTGAGAATCTTTTTTCGCTTCCTTTGATTTATTTGGAATATAGTGGAACATTTGGAGAGCCGGAATTGGTATCGCAAATTAAAAGCGGTTTAACTAAAGCCAAAGTTTTTTACGGCGGAGGAATTGATAATGCTCAAAAGGCTGAAACAATGGGTAAGGTGGCAGATACTATTATAGTTGGAAACATGATTTACACAGAATCTATTAAAAACTTAAAAGATACCGTGAAAGCCACCAGATAAGAATGAATATGCAGCTTTGCTGCTTTTTTTATATTAAGACATATTCCCTTTTCCTATAACATATGTTTTTAAATGTAAGCACCTTGGTGGAGGGAATATTATGAATATGTACCAGACAGATCCTTATAAAGGACTATCCAGTAGAGAAATACCGCTTAAAAAGAAGCTCTTTGGGGAAAATCAGTTGGAGCAAGTTAGCGGTGTCTCGGCGATAACAATTTTCATAAATCAGTTCAAAGACTTTATGATTCTCGTTTTATTATGTGCATCCTTAATTTCGGCTTATCTGGGGGAGATTGCGGATGCTTTAGCTATTTCCGCCATAGTAATACTAAACGGCATACTGGGCTTTGTCCAGGAATACAGGACTGAAAGGTCACTTCAAGCGTTACATAAATTAGCGGCACCTACGGCAAAAGTTATAAGAGATGGCAGAATACTTACAATACCTGCTTGCGATGTCGTTCCCGGCGATATTGTTCTTCTGGAAGGCGGTGATCGGGTACCGGCAGATGGCAATATATTGGTATCGGAAAATTTAAAAATCGACGAATCTCTTTTGACAGGGGAATCTGTACCCGTTGAGAAAATGGCAGGAACAGGGAATGAATCTCAAATCAAAATACATAGAAAAGATTATGCTTTTATGGGAACTTTGGTTGTGACCGGCCGAGGTAAAATGATAGTGGAAAAAATAGGTATGGATACACAGATGGGTAAAATTGCCGGTATGATGGGGGACATAGAAGATGAGCAAACCCCTCTTCAAAAAAGATTAGACCTTTTAGGAAAGCAGTTGGTAAGCCTCTGCCTGGCTATATGTGCAATAGTTGCACTATTGGGGGTTATTCGAGGTGAAGAAATATATGACATGTTTCTTTTTGGTGTAAGTTTGGCGGTTGCAGCCATACCTGAAGGATTACCCGCTATTGTAACGGTGGTTTTGACCCTTGGGGTTCAGAGAATGATACAAAAAAAGGTAATCATAAGGCGGCTTTCTGCAGTTGAAACATTAGGCTGCGCCACGGTAATCTGCAGTGATAAGACAGGGACATTAACGGAAAACCGAATGAATGTAAGAAAGATGTATATTGGCAAAGAAACGATTATGGTTACAGGCACAGGATACACAAATGAAGGCGAGTTTATAACTCTAGAAGGTAAGCTTTTAAAGAGTTTGCCTAAAGAGGTAAAAAAACTTTTAGAAATAGGCGTATCCTGTAATAATGCAAGAATCAACAGAGAAAAAAGCAAAAATATATTCTCTGCCTTTAGCGGTGATGAAGAACTTGTGCCTTATGGTGATCCTACGGAAGTTGCAATTTTGGTAGCGGGCTTGAAGGCCAAAATTGAGAAAGATTATATAGACCAAAAGTATGTAAGGATTAAAGAGATTCCTTTTGATTCAGACAGAAAACGTATGTCGGTAATAGTCAAATCCAGAAGAGGTGAAATCTTTCTTTTTACAAAAGGTGCACCTGATATAGTTTTATCTCTTTGTAAAAATTTAGAAGACAAAGATGGAATTCGCTGTATTACCCAAAGAGATGAAAAGGACATTTTAACCGCTAATGAAGATATGGGGCGTGAAGCCTTAAGAGTGTTGGCTTTTGCTTATAAAAAGCTTTCTATAAATAATTTACAAGATTTAAACCCTGAAAAGGATCTTACATTTTTAGGGTTGATGGGTATTATAGACCCACCAAGACCGGAGGCTATTTCAGCAGTACAAAAGTGTTTTTCATCCGGAATCCGACCGGTGATGATAACTGGAGACCATAAATCTACGGCTTGGGCGATAGCCAGAGAATTAGGTATGTTAACAAAAGACAGCAAAATTATAACCGGACAAGAAATTGACAACATGAGTGAAAATGAACTTATAAAGCAAATTGATGATGTAGCGGTTTTTGCTCGAGTTACACCTCGCCACAAACTTAGAATCGTCAAAGCCTTAAAAAAGAAAGGGAATGTAGTGGCAATGACCGGAGACGGTGTCAATGATGCTCCGGCTGTAAAAGAAGCTGATATTGGAATTTCTATGGGCATAAACGGTACTGATGTTACCAAAGAGGCCTCGGCCATGATATTAATGGATGATAATTTTGCAAGTATTGTGGCAGCAGTAGAGGAAGGCAGAGTAATATATGAAAATATACGAAAATTTATAAGGTATCTTCTTTCCTGCAATGTAGGAGAGATACTTACCATGGTATGGATATCAATACTTGGATTACCGCTGCCGCTGCTACCCATACAAATACTATGGGTAAATCTTGTAACAGATGGACTCCCTGCCATGGCTCTTGGTATAGACCCGCCGGAAAAGGATGTAATGAACCGCAAGCCTCGAGGAAAAAATGAGAATATTTTTTCTCAAGGTCTTGGCAAAAAAATAATATACAGAGGTATCATTATAAGTCTTGTTACAGTAGCAGCGTTTATCATTACTAATATATATAGTCAAAGTAATCTTGAGATGGCGAGAACGGCAGCCTTTGCCACTTTAGTTATGTCCCAACTCTTATTTGTATTTGAATGTAGAAGTGAAAAAGCCGATACTTATTGGTATAACCCCTTTAGTAATATTTATTTGACATTGTCAACTATATTATCTGCCGGAATGCTTTTTGCAGTAATATACATTCCTTTTTTTCAGCCTATATTTCAAACAGTGGCACTTAAAGAAAATATACTCCTCTTGGTCTTAGGATTGGCCGGCTTGGGAGCAGTAATTTAAATATTGCTCTTAGAAACCAGGAAGGAGTTTGCAGTTTTTTGTGGAATTATATAAGCAAAACGTTGGCCGAGGGGGTTGTAAAATGTCTAAAAATCTCGAATTTAATATTAATCTTTACACTGATGGTGAAATGCTTTTTAATATCTTAAAGGTGTTTATAAGAGATTATAAAGATTCAAAATGGCCTCATGAAGTTGAGCGTATGACCTTTGCCAGAGAACTGTTTAAAAAAGCCCTTGATACTTATGAAGAAGGGATTAAAGCCGATGAAGGTCGCATTCAAGAAGGATTTTACACTGATGCTGACATAAAAATCGTTAAAGAAATGAGAGGCAGGTATGATTACTGGAAAAAGAAATATGAAGAATTGGTAGGCTAGTAGAATCAAACATAAATCTTAGTCTATAAAAAACAGGATAGTATGCTTTACTATCCTGTTTCTGCATGTAATTACTACTATATGGCATTGATAAGCATTTCTTGATTTTCTTGCACGAATAAATGTATAATAGAATAGTAGTTCGAGTTAAATGTTTATTGTTGTATCGGAGGCAGTAATATGAATACGGAATTGATTAAACTCAGGGGACGCACCTACTACATTTTAGGTGCTACAAATGTGGGTGTATATCGATATAGAAACGGTTTATGTACTTTAGTTGATACAGGTTTGGATAATACAACTGGCAGGAAAATTTTAGAAGTATTAGAAGATAACAGCCTAAAAGTAAAATATATAGTAAATACACATGCTCATCCGGACCATTTTGGAGCAAATAATTTTATAAAAGAAAACCAACCTGCTTCACTTGTAGCAGCATCACATAAAGAAAAAATTTTCATGGAAAACAGTATTTTGGAGGGAATTGTTTTATACGGGGCATCTCCGATGCCGGGACTTTCTACTCGAGTTTTAAAAGCACGTGATACGACTGTTGATATCGAGATAACGGAAAACTATATTGACTTAGGAGATAAAAGATTTGAGATACTGCCTTTGGAAGGCCACAGCTTTGGGCAAATAGGAGTGGCAACCGAGGACAATGTACTTTTCTGTGGAGATGCATTTTTCAGTGAGGATAAAATGGAAAAATATCCGTTTCCATTTTTATTTGATGTTGGCGCTCATTTAAAGACATTGGAATTTTTACTTGAAACTGATTATGATTACTATATAATTTCGCACTGTAATGAGCCTCCCGAGAAACCAAAATCGCTTATCCAAAAGAATATTGACAATGTGAAAGAAAATCTTGAGATTATAGTCGATTTCTTGGCTCAGCCATTAACAAGGGAAGACTTGACAGAACTTATAATAAAAAAGTATGATATACCGATGAATACATCACAATATTTTATAACCATATCTTCAGTTAGTGCTTTTTTAACCTTCCTTCTCGAAAAACAGTCTATAAATATGGATATAATAGATGGAAAGATGTATTTCTATGCTTAAATTATTAGGGGAGATGCAATAATAATGATTACCAAGAGAGATAATATCAGGAATATAGCCATAATAGCCCATGTAGATCACGGCAAAACAACGCTGGTGGACGGTATGCTCAGGCAAAGCGGTATATTCCGGCAGAATCAGAAGGTTGAAGACCGTGTAATGGATTCAAATGATTTGGAGCGTGAGCGTGGTATAACTATTCTGGCAAAGAATACGGCTGTGACTTATAATGGGATAAAGATAAACATTATCGATACTCCCGGCCATGCGGATTTTGGCGGCGAGGTTGAACGGGTGTTGAAGATGGTGGATGGGGTGCTTTTATTAGTCGATGCTTTTGAGGGTCCTATGCCGCAGACACGCTTTGTCTTAAAAAAGGCATTGGCATTAAACTTACCTGCCATTGTAGTAATCAACAAAGTCGACAGACAAGATGCTCGAATTGACCAAGTACTTGATGAGATACTTGAGCTTTTTATTGATTTAGGGGCCGATGATTCTCAAATAGAATTTCCAGTAGTCTATGCATCTGCCAGAGAAGGCTTTGCTAAAACAAATCTTAAAGATGATTCCAATGATTTAAAGCCTTTATTTGATACCATTGTAAATTATATACCTGCTCCTGTCGGCGATAGTCAAGCACCGGTACAGGTGTTAATCACTACATTAGATTATGACGACTATGTGGGCAGGGTTGCTATAGGAAGAGTGTTCAGGGGGACTATTAAGGCCGGCGATGAGTACGCATTATGTAAAAAAGACGGCACGATTTCAAAGGTCAAGGTAAGCAATCTTTTTGAATTTGATGGTTTGAAAAGAGAAGCTGCAGTTTCGGCTAGTGTCGGCGATATAGTAGCGGTTACAGGTATCGAAGATATTGAGATTGGAGAAACCATCGCAGATGTAGATAATCCGGAAGCAGTGCCTTATGTCAGTATTGACGAGCCTACACTGTCAATGATTTTCAGTGTAAACGACAGCCCGTTTGCAGGCCAGGAAGGAGAATATATTACTTCAAGACATCTAAGAGACAGATTACTTAAAGAGGCTAAAAGTAATGTTAGCTTAAGAATAGAAGAAACGGACAGTCCGGATAAATTTAAGGTTTCCGGGCGAGGAGAATTGCACCTTTCGGTTCTGATAGAAACCATGCGGCGAGAGGGGTTTGAGTTTCAGGTTTCAAAACCAATGGTTATTATAAAGGAAATAAATGGAAAGAAAATGGAACCAGTTGAATCGGTAGTCATAGATATTCCAGAGGTCTACCTAGGTACTGTCATGGAAAAAATGGGTATGCGTCATGGTCAATTGGTCAGTATGGAGAACCTTGGAGGGAACTCCATAAGATTGGAATTTGAAATTCCTACTCGTGGATTATTAGGATATCGTTCTGAATTTATCACCGATACGAAGGGAGAAGGAATTATAAATGCGGTTTTTGCAGGTTTTGCTCCGTTCAAGGGTGATATACCTACTAGAAATAGAGGGTCACTGGTTGCGTTTGAAACAGGAGAGAGCAATACCTACGGCCTTTACAATGCTCAGGAAAGAGGAACATTGTTCATTGGTCCTCAGGTAAAGGTATATGAAGGTATGATAGTAGGTGAAAATTCTAGGCCGGAAGATTTGGACATTAATGTTTGTAAGAAAAAACATATTACTAACTTGCGCTCATCAACAGCCGAAGAAACCTTGAGATTAACTCCTCCGAAGGAAATGACTTTAGAAAAGTGCCTTGAATTTATTCAGGATGATGAACTGCTTGAAGTAACACCCAAAAGCCTTCGTATGAGAAAATCCATACTCTCACGTCAGGACAGGCAGAAAATAAAGGGAAGGAACAAATAAAGGAGTTGCGCAAAACTACTTAAAAAATAGTTTCGCGCACTCTTTTTTTGCTTAAAGTATGGATTTATTTTTAAAAAATGGAAATACTAGCTTTAGCATCAAATTTAGGATAAGGAGGCATGCACATGGCAAAGAAGAAGATTGAAAGGGAAAAAACGAAAAACAAGCTTATCGTAGGGCAGGGAAAGCTTAAAGATGAATCAATAAATGATAATATGCAAGAAGACTATGAATTATCCGAGGAACTAACTCGAAACAATCGTTCAAAAGAGCAACAAAAAAAACCTAAAGAAAAGAAAATGTAAGGAAATTACATGCATTTATTAAAAGCTATTGCCCGATAAAAGATAGATTAAACTGGGGTTCCTGTAATCGGAACTTATAAAATTAAAAATTGAGTCAAAAAACCGCTAGAAAACTGATATGATACTTCCAAAGTAGACAGTCTAATTAATTAAAATTAGATTATCTACTTGGAGGTATTTTTTTATAAATTAATATTATTAATTAGCTCTTGGTATTTCAACGATCTGCTCAACCTTGAAATTGCCATATTTATCTTTTTCCTCTATGGGAACAAATTTAAATACCCTATCCCTGCCCCAAGAGTCTTTAATAACTGCTACCACCCAATCTCCTCGGCTTGATTCAAAAATATCCACAGCCGTTACTTTGCCGTAAGGAATAATCGACTTTATATCCTTAGAATTAATTTCTTTGCTATAAGTTTTGGATATATATTTTGTTGCAAGGTCGTAATTTCCGTCCATTCTGGCTCTTAAGAGTGAATTTACCGTGAGGACTCTTGCGTCTTTTATGACTTTTATGGGTTCCTCTTTAATTGGCTTTTTATAGTCAATATATCCGTCTTTAATGTAAGTTTTAGCATATCCGGTCCTTAAGAACTTACCATTACCCCACTGATAAGTGTAAGTTTCATAAAAATATCTGCCGTCATATTCCACATTAGTTATTGAAAAACTATTATCACTTATTCTAATCGAATTACCTTTACCGGAAAAAACTCGAATCATTTTCTGACCTAGGACTTTGTAAATTTCTAAATGCTGATATCCGAAAGTATCATAGAATATTACTGCAACTTCATATATGCCGTCGCTGTCAAAGTCTTTGTAGATTTTTTGTGTATAATAATAATCATTTGTGTAAGATACATCTGAGTAAATAATGCCCGAAGGAAATATCGTATTTTCTATGTTATAGTAAATACTGTTATCTGCCGCCAGAGCAAAACTCGAAAAAACTTGAGTTAATAACAGAACAATTATTAGAGCTAAATATTTCTTATTGAACAATTTTTTGTCCTCCTCTGATTAGTCGACTTACATAATTTATGTTAACATAATAATGTTTTATCAGTCGATGTAATTTTGAAGGAAAACAAGTAAAAAAGTAGAAAGGTATTAATAATGTGGTAAAGATAGCAAAGATTTAATCTTTATACTGCTTTAATCTTGCTGAAGTTTTATGCAGGTTGCTATGTAAAAATAAAGACAGAAAGGTGCTGGTATATATTGCCCGAAAATATTTCGTCAAACTCTGACAGGTTAAAACCAAATGAGCTTTTAATGCTTTTGCTGGCAAATAAGGGAACTTATCTTTCTGGTGAAGATATAAGTAAGAAATTTGGTATAACTCGTTCGGCCATATGGAAACAGATAAATGCTTTAAGGGACATCGGTTATGTAATAAAATCATCTCCGCGTTTGGGCTATTGTCTGGACGAATCGCCTGATTTACTACTGCCTGAGGAGATATGGTCAAAATCTGATTTGACTGTTTTAGGCAGCAAAATTTGCTATTATTCGATTACCGGTTCTACCAATGAAGATGCAAAAAAATTGGCTCGGGAAGGGGTTCCGGATGGAACTCTTGTAATAGCTGAAAAGCAACATAAGGCACGAGGGCGAATGGGGCGAGCGTGGAATTCTCCTGACGGAGGTCTTTGGTTTTCTGTGATTTTGAGACCGCATTTTGTTCCCATGGATGCACCAAAATTAACTATTATGACAGCTGTGGCTGTAGCTGAGGCAATTATACAAACAACCGGAATTCATGCAAAAATAAAATGGCCTAATGATATACTTACGGACGGGAAAAAGGTCTGTGGAATTCTTACGGAAATGAGTGCAGAAATGGATGCAATAAATTATGTAATAATCGGTGTAGGAATAAATGTAAATAATGACGACTTTCCCGACGAATTAAAAGGTATAGGCACATCTTTAAAACAAATAAAGGGAGAAAATATAAATCGCTTAGCACTACTATCAGCTTTACTAAAAAAACTTGAATATTATTATATAAAAGCTGAAAATGAAGGATTCCATGAAGTATTTGAAAAATGGCGATCATTATGCTTCAATCTGGGTAAAAAAGTTAACATTACAGGCAAAAATGATGTTTTTGAAGGAACCGCCATTGACATTGACGAGTTTGGAGCTTTGTTGGTCAGAACTGAGAACGGTGAAGTTGTTCGCGTGTTAAGTGGCGATGTATCGCTGAGATAAAAGAATAAAACACCTTCCTGTGGTTAAAATAAAGATAACTTAGTCTTCGATCTCCTGCACGGTAAAATACAGGATATTTGAATATAAAACAGGAGGTGTTTTTATTGATAGAAAAAGAGAAACAAATTGAAGAAATACTACAATTTGTAACAAGACACAAGGGTTCACATGCAAGTCACAATGTATGCTCAAGGATTCTGGGCGGTGAATTTTACGGAATCGATGAGCAGGTAATAAATCAGTTAAAATCGAAACTTCCGGAAATTGGCGATGATGAGATAGACTCGTGCTACTATATAATTAAGTAAGCTGTTCAGCAGCAAGAGTAGTTTTAGCAATCTCAAGCAATGCGGCTTTATTGTTCAATGATGGATTTTCTATAACCTTGTCCAAGAGAATATTTAATATTTTACCGACTTGGGGTCCCGGAGAAATTCCCAATTCCGACATAATATCTTCGCCGGTTACCGCCAAGTCTTTTATTTGGTAATCACCACATTGTTCATTTTTTATTATCTCAATATCCATAATTAATTTTTTTAATCCCGGCGAATACACCCTGTCAAAACCGCTTGCTATTTTATCTGCTACTCGCAAATCTATCAGATTGTATATATTCTCCCATCCTACTTTCGATATAAGCCTTCTGGCATCAGCTAAAGATGAGTTTTCCGTGTAAAAAAACATATGGTTTTCAATCAAAAGAACCACTTTTTTTATAGTCTTATTGTCAAACCTTAATCTTTGCAAAATTTCTCGTGCAGCAGCCGCCGATTCAATCTGATGTTTGGGAAACCTCAAACCTTCTTCGCAGTTTACAGCAGTTTCAGGTTTTGAAATATCGTGCAAAAGTGCTGCAAGTCTTAAAGGCAGTGTATTCCTGATAACCTTGCAGGCGATAAGGTTGTGCTCTAATACATCCACAGGTTTATTGGAATGCATGACTCCCATACCGGCCATAAGCTCAGGTATTATATAATTCATAAGGTCTGTTATGACAAGTGTTACTAACCCGTCAAAATTATAATCCGCCGTTAAAATTTTTGTAAGCTCATCGCGTATTCTTTCTTGAGATACGCCGGTAAGCTCCTTGGCATGAGATTTTAAAGCATACAATGTTGAAGCATCAATTGAAAATCCGAGCTGCGCCTGGAACCGAGCCGCCCTCATAGCTCTGAGAGGGTCCTCCCAAATTCTTCTTGTAGACCCGGTGCATTTAATTACGCCATTTTTTATATCTTTTATTCCGTCGAATGGGTCTATAAGTTCATCATCAATAGGGTCATAAGCAATAGAGTTTATTGTAAAATCACGCCTTGCAAGATCAGTATATATGCTTCCTCCAAAAACATAATCGGGCTTTCTTCCGGGGGCATCATTGCGGAAAGGAGTTATCTCGACCTTTAATCCATCAGCAATTACCAACATGGTGCCGAAATTTCCATAAGGCTTAGCATTTGGAAAAACTGACTTTATTTCATTGGGAAAAGCACTTGTGGCTATATCAAAATCAGAATTTTGACGGTTCATTATCAAGTCCCTTATTGTGCCGCCGACAACATAAGCTTCAAATCCTGATGCTCTAAGTTTATTACATATTTTCTTTATGGCAGATGGCATGCTCATTTGAATCATAATAAAAAACCCCGAATTCATAGTATTTAAATATATTATACACTAATATACTTGCTTAACAAAGCATGGCAGGGAACAAAATATAAAAACAAAATTGTTTACATAGAACTTATATTTTTTTAACCTATTGACACCACCATATATATAATATATACTGTGTATATACGATATATACAGATTAGGAGGCACTATGTTTATACCAATTTCTAATAATAATCCGAGGCCTCTTTATGAGCAAATCTCTGAGGGAATAAAAACTAAAATATTAAGGGGCGAGCTTATGCCGGGAGATGCCCTTCCGTCTATAAGACAGTTGGCTCAAGATTTAAAAACCAGCGTTATTACGACAAAGCGCGCTTATTTTGAGCTGGAGCAGCAAAAGCTTATTGTTATGCGCCCTGGTAAAGGCAGTTTTGTAGCGGATTATGATGTGGACGAAATTACATCTTTGAGTTTGCGCAAAATTCAACAACAAATGAGAGAGATAGTTGATGAGGCCAAAAGAACCGGAGTTTTACGTGAAGATCTTGAAAACATTTTTTATAAAATCTTGGAGGAGGAATATTGTGGAAGATAATATTTTGGAGATAATAAACCTAAATAAAAATTATGATAAATTTAAGCTATGTGATATAAATATCACGCTGCCGCGAGGCTATATAATGGGATTTGTAGGTGCGAACGGTGCAGGAAAGACTACCACAATAAAACTTATCATGAATATGATTCGAAGGGATTCCGGTAAAATAAATGTAATTGGTAAAGACAATATAAAATATGAAATACCCATAAAAAATAAAACAGGATATGTAGGCGAACAACCGGTTTTTTATGATGATTTGACGGTGGGATGGACAGCGAATTTTGCAGGGAAATTTTATTCGGATTGGGATGGGGCAGCTTTTAATGAATTATTGACAAGATTTGGTGTAGATAAAACAAAAAAAATAAAACAGCTTTCAAAGGGAATGAGGATGAAAACGGCATTAGCCATTGCACTTTCCCACCGGCCTGAGTTTCTTATACTGGATGAACCGACTTCGGGGCTTGACCCTGTTATAAGAGATGAGTTGCTTGATATATTGATGGAGTTCATTCAAGATGAAAGGCATGGAGTATTTTTTTCATCACATATTACCTCGGATATAGAAAAAATAGCAGACTATGTAACACTTATCGACAATGGCAAGATAATCTTTTCGGAAGAAAAAGATAAAATCTTAAACGACTGGAAGTTGGTCAAAGGTGATATCAATAAATCAGATGATTATAGAGATGACCTGGTAGGTCTAAAAGTATCAAAGACAGGTTTTAGCGGTATCGTGAAAGACATAGATGCTTTTAAAGCTTGTCATGATATGTCTTTGCTTACTATAGATAAAATAAGTCTTGATGATGTACTACTGCATCTTGCAAAAAAGGAGAATCAAAAATGAGACATCTAGTTATAAAAGATCTTTATGTAAATAGGAAGTATATGTCATTTGTTTTGCTATTCTTGGCAGCTATATTGGTTTTAAAGGGAAGCTCAGCTCCAATGGTATTATTTGGAGTGGGTATAACTTCATATGGTGTGCTTATAAGAAGCTGCTACTATGATGATAAAGATAGGGGTGACATATTCTTAAGGACACTGCCGATAAAAGCATCCACCATTGTTTTAAGTAAATACATTTTGGGTATCTCGGTATTATTTATAGTAGTAGCAATTTGCCTATTGTTTGCCATCTTGAGCGGACAAAACTTGGATATCTATTTTGCAAGTTTTGCCTTCTCGATTTTAGCTATAAGTATTGTCTACGCCATTTACCTGCCGATATTTTTTAAGTACGGTTATGTAAAAGCTGCAACCTCTCAATCAGTATTGTTTATTATAATTATGGGAGCTTCTTTCGGCTTTAAAGAATTAATAAATATTACAAATTTCCCAGTGCCGGTTAACCAATTGCATCGGTTTCTAACTCCTCTAATCAACTTTATCAATGAGATTTCAAGGAGCAATATAATATTATTGCTGACACTTTCTGCAGTATCACTTGTTATACTTGCAGTATCAGCAAAACTTTCTATAAAATTTTATGATGCGGGAAAATAAAAGGGCCATCACTTTACAGCTCATAACTTTTTAAAAGTCCTCATCGCAATTACTGCCTCATATGTTATAATAAACCAAGAGGTAAATTGTAAGGAGGTCGTGCATAATGATATTCTCATTGCTCATGTTTTTAATCATAGCTATGCTTTTCCCGTATTTGTTTATACCTATATTGATTTTTCTGGGTATAGGTTTTTTGTTTTTACTACCATATGTTGTTGTATTCAATTCCTTTTACAATATAATTACCATACCATGGCAGATCATAAAGATTGCTTCAGACCGTAGAATTAGAAAAAATCACAGCCTAGAGCACGCCACTATAAATGTGCTGGAGCAAAGATACGGAAGACCTCTGCAGGCAGGGGGGTTAGCATATTCTAACGGATTTTCGCTTTCAGGTCCGGACCTTCCGCCAATTTACGAAGTTATGAGTGCAGTTAAGGAAGCACAATTTCGCATGATAAACGGCGAAAAGGAATTGGCCATTCATCCCAGATGCGGGACTTCTATTGCGGCAGCAAACTTCCTATTTTCCCTGGTTTTTATAATCGTGCTTTTTTCTTCACATCATTTATCCTTATTAAATGTAATACTTGCATTTTTGCTTGCTAATCTTTTGGCAAAACCCTTTGGGCGAGTTCTTCAAAAGTTTTTTACGACATATCCCGAAGTAGAAGATGTGGTTATACAGGATATCTATGTCCAAGCACAACATGATATGATTCCTTTTTTGACAATAATAAATCCAAATCGCTCTTACTTTATTAAAACATATCAGCTTAAATAAGATTAATTAATAAGCGACAAGAATCAAAATAAGGACAAATGATATTATTTCTATCAAAGCAATTTTTATATCAGGATTAATCAACCCGTTGTATAATATGCCGTAAAATGATAAAATTAAGAAATGTTAGTGGCCGAAATAAATAAGAGAGGTGAAAACATGATTATGGATAAAGATACAGTTGAACGTATGGCCGATATAGCTCACATGTATATCTCTGAGGAGGAAAAAAACAGAATTTCAAAAGAGCTAAGTTTCCTATTAGAATGTTTTGATAAACTGAATCAAGTTGATACTGAAGGGGTTATGCCCACAATTCATCCAATAACGGATAGAAATATTCTCAGAGAAGATGTGGTTTGGGAGAGCCTTCCTATAGAAGAAGTCTTAAAGAATTCTCCTGATAAGGACAACAGATTTTTTAGAGTGCCCAGGATAATCGAAGAATGAGAGATTTATGATTGGAGGCAGTATGTTGAAACTTCATGAACTTACGATTAATAAAGCAAATGAACTTTTAAAGAAAAAGGAAATAAAGTCTGAAGAACTGACGAGTGCCCTTTTCAATAGGATAGATAGCTTTGATGGCAAAATCAAAGCTTATGTCACACTTGATAAGGATAGAGCCCTTGAAGCAGCCAGGTTGGCAGATAAGAAAGCCGATTTTACGCAGCCTCTAACCGGAATTCCAATGGCCGTAAAGGATAATATCTGCACAAAAGATTTAAAGACTACCTGCTGTTCAAAAATGTTAGAGAATTTTGTGCCACCTTATGATGCAACAGTAATATCAAAATTAAAAGATACAAATGCTGTAATTTTGGGAAAGACCAATATGGATGAGTTTGCAATGGGTTCTTCTACTGAAAGCTCATTTTTCCAAGTGACTAAAAATCCATGGAATCTTGAATGCGTACCCGGAGGCTCCTCCGGAGGTTCGGCCGCTGCTGTGGCTGCCGATGAATCCCTGTATGCCCTTGGTTCTGATACGGGCGGTTCAATAAGGCAACCTGCCGCTTATTGTGGTGTAGTAGGCTTAAAGCCCACATATGGAAGGGTTTCCAGATTCGGAGTAGCAGCACTTGCTTCAACCATGGATGCAATAGGCCCCATTACAAAGGATGTCACAGATTGTGCCATTGTGCTTTCTGCTATTGCAGGCATTGATAGCTTTGATCCGACATCGTCGGATATACCGTTAAGCGACTATCTTAAATGTTTACATGATGAGTTAAATGGCATAAAGATAGGCATACCTAAAGAATTTTTAGATAATGATGTAATTGATAAAGATGTAAAGGATGCCTTTTTAAATGCAGCTAAGATTTATGAAAATCTCGGTTGTATTTGCGAAGAAATAAGTCTTGCAAATGCCGAATATGCACTATGGGCGTACCACATTACCGTTGCGGCCGAGTCAAGCTCTGAATTAGGCCAGTATGATGGTATTAGGTATGGACACCGCGCTACAAAATATGAGGATTTAAAAGACCTTTACAAAAAAAGTCGAGGCGAGGGCTTTGGCACTGAAGTTAAGCGACGTATCATATTGGGTACATATTTGTCAGATGCGCAAAACTATGACAAATATTATCTAAAGGCTCAAAAAATCAGGACACTCATAAAAAAAGATTTTGAAAATGCTTTTAATAAATATGATCTTTTAATAACGCCTACGGTTCCCACCACAGCCTTTAAAATTGGAGAAAAAATCGATGACCCGCTGAAAATGTACATGAACGATTTATATACAACCCCTGTGAACCTTGCAGGCCTTCCTGCCATATCTATTCCCTGTGGTTTTTCAGATGGCTTGCCCATTGGTCTTCAGATTATAGGTAAAGCATTTGACGAGGCATCAATTTTACGCGCTGCATATGCTTTTGAGCAGAATACAAACTACCACGAAAAGCGGATAAAATGGGAGGAGGGTTTTAGTGATGAATTATGAGACTATTATAGGTCTTGAAGTACATGTAGAGCTTTTAACAAAAACAAAAATATTTTGCGGCTGCAGTACCGAATTTGGCAAAGAACCGAACAGCCACTGCTGTCCGATTTGTCTCGGGATGCCGGGGGCCCTTCCACTTATGAACAGGAGTGTTGTAGAATATGCTGCTAAAGCCGGATTGGCTCTTAACTGTGATATAGCCGAGCTTTCCAGATTTGACCGGAAAAACTATTTTTATCCAGACCTTCCTAAAGCATATCAAATATCTCAATATTATATTCCGCTGGCAAGAAATGGATATATAGAGATTGAGCCTAATGGTCAAAAAAAGCGTATAGGTATAAGAATCATGCATATGGAAGAGGATGCCGGCAAATTAATCCATGAAGAGGGGAGCGCCTATTCCCTTGTGGATTTGGACAGGGCAGGTGTGCCGCTTGTTGAAATAGTATCAGAGCCTGATATGCGGTCAGCAGAAGAAGCATGGCTTTACTTAAATAACCTGAAAACAATACTTTCATATATTGAAGTGTCTGACTGCAAAATGGAAGAAGGCTCCTTAAGATGTGATATAAATATTTCTCTTAGACCGGAGGGCTCCAAAGAATTCGGAACAAAAGTCGAAATTAAGAACCTGGGTTCTTTCAGAGCCGTAAGACGTGCGATAGAATATGAAGAAAAGCGTCAAAAAGAAATTCTTGAAAGTGGTGGAAGCATTACTCAGGAAACCCGCCGCTGGGATGAGGCACAAGGTTTTACTACTTTTATGAGAGGAAAAGTGGAGAATCGATATTCGCCTGAACCTAACATGGCACCTATTATCATAAAAGATGACTGGAAAGAGGAGATACGCAGCAAAATTCCCGAACTGCCCAATGCACGAAAGGCAAGGTTTATGCAGGAATACAGCCTCCCGGAATATGATGCCTCAGTTATTACCGCATCTAAAATTCTTGCAGATTTTTATGAGGAATGTGTAAAATATTATCATGATCCAAAGGTAGTCAGCAATTGGGTTATGGTAGAATTAATGAGTATATTGAATGAAACAGGGCAGGGCATCAAAAATTTGAAATTTACTCCGAAGCAATTATCAGATATGCTTGTGATGATTGACAAAGGCACTATCAGTGGGAAAATAGCAAAAGATGTCTTTAGGGATATGTTTGAAACAGGGAAATCCCCTGAGGATATAGTAAAAGAAAAAGGTCTTATTCAGATTTCGGACGAAGCTGAGCTTGAAAGTATAGCACAAAAGGTTATAGACAATAACCCTAAATCAGTTCAGGATTATAAAAACGGCAAGAAAAAAGCACTGGGCTTTCTTGTGGGTCAAATAATGAAGGAGACAAAAGGTAAAGCAAACCCACAGATGGTAAATACCATATTAATTCGATTATTGGATTGAAAAATATTTTGTAAAATTGTTTATAGAGGCTGTTTTAAAACAGCCTCTATAAACAATTTTGGTTGTAATGCCAAGATTCTTTTTTCTAAATTCAAGGTCAATATAAAGCACCTAATATTATAATCAAGAACAGTATATCGATATCTCTAGTTTAAAATTAACTTTAAAGTAAGTAATTGATGTTTTATATTGATAATTAGAATTAACACTATGTTAAAAACTGATATAGTAAATATGAAGGATTTTTTGATTAGTTATCGAATAATTAAATAGTAATATGGCAATATCATAGTTTTAGAAACTCGTTCAAAGCAGTATAACTTGCATGCTATATTATATTTATAATGTAGATTATTCCTGTTAATATTTGAAAGGTCATTATCCTCTGATAGATTAATTAGTAAAACAAAAACTATCCGAGGAATAATTATGACCTTATACAATATAACATAAATGAGCAAATTTGAAGGGGGGAATTTTCTACAAAATATAGAAGATTTATTGGGGGATTTAGCAAGTTGATGAAAAGGTTAAATATTCTAATTTTATTAGGAGGGGATTTAGTGTTAAAGAAAAGTTTAGTAGTAATACTTGCTTTGTTGATAGCTGCGACAGCTTTGGCAGGGTGTGGACAAAAACCAGCCGAGCAGGGTAAAGAGGAACAACCTCAGACAGAAGCATCTAAAATTCTCAGAGTAGGTGTTATGTCAAACCCACCTAAATTAGACCCGGTCTTTGCCACAGATACTTCGTCTTCAAGAGTTATTTACCAGATTTTCGAAACACTGGTGGACTATGATAACGAGGGAAATGTACAGCCGCTTTTAGCAGAATCATGGGACATTTCCGAAGATGCATTAGAATATGTTTTCCATCTTAGAAAAGGCGTTAAATTCCATAGTTCAGTTGCGGGAGAACCAACTGCTAACGGTGGTCGCGAAGTAACTGCCGATGACTGGATTTGGTCCTTTAATTATATATTAAATCCGGACACCAATTCACCGAGAGCGTATTTCTTGGACATGATTAAGGGTTATGAAGACTATCAGGAAAAGAAAACCGAGCAAATTGCTGGAATTTCCAAGGTCGATGATTATACAATAAAAATAGAGCTGGATTATCCCTTTGCACCATTCCTAAGTATTCTGGCTTATAATACCTTTAACGTTCTTCCTAAAGAAGATGTGGAAAAGCATGGAACGGATCAATTTAATTTCCATCCAGTAGGCACAGGTCCGTTTAAATTTGAGGAATGGATACAAGATGATAAAATTGTACTTTCTAAAAATGAAAATTACTGGGCAAAAGATGAAAATGGCAATCAGCTGCCCTATCTTGACGGTGTAGAATTCGGCATAGTTACGGACTTGGCAATGCAGTGGACCGAATTCGGATTAGGCAATTTTGATATAATCGAGGAAGTTGATGACCCGTATTACAATGAAGCTAAAGAGATGCCGAACTTTATAGAAAGAGCCGAACTTGGCACATATTACTACGGATTTAATCTTACAATGGCCCCATTTAAGGATAATAAACCGCTAAGGCAGGCTTTTAACTACGCTATTGACCGCCAGGGCTTAATAGACATAGTAAAAAACGGCAGAGCTCTTCCTGCATCCGGTGCTCTACCGCCGGGAATGATGGGATATGATGAGAATATCGAACCCAAGTATACCTATGATGTAGAAAAAGCGAAAGCATTGCTTAAAGAAGCTGGATATCCCAATGGTATAAAAGTTGAGCTTACTTATAATACCAGCGATGCTCATAAGCGAATAGCCGAAGCACTCCAAGCTCAATTTAAGAAGGCTGGCATTGATGTCAGTTTAAAAAATATTGATTGGGGAGCTTTACTTGATGCTGCTGATAGGCTAGAGGTGCCGTTCTTCCGTATGGGTTGGGTTGCTGACTATCCGGATCCCGACAATTTCCTTTATGTACTCTTGCATTCCAATAATATCGGCCCAAATGGAAACTATACAGGATTTAGCAATAAAGATTTTGACGAAATTACAATGAAGGCGAGAATAGAAACAGATCCTGCCGTACGTGAAGAACTTTATAAAAAGGCTGAGTCAATAGCCCGAGAAGAGGCACCATGGTTATTTATATATCATTACACTACACATGGTCTAGCTCAGCCCTATGTTAAAAATATGAGAGTGCCCTTTTTCGGTGCATATTCACTCAAATATACCAATTTAGATATAGAAAAATAAAGAAGTTTAAGACATGGCTTCCTTTTGAAAAGGAAGCCATGCATAAATATATCGCAAAACATTCTAGACGAGGAGGGAAAAGAATTTGCTGAATTATGTCATAAGAAGGCTTGTAGGAGCAATCCCGGTATTGATAGGCGTTATTGCCGTAGTATTTATACTCACTACAATTGTCCCGGGAGACCCTGCAAGAATTATGATGGGGCAGAGGGGGAATCCTGAGACCATTGCAAAAATACGACATGAAATGGGACTTGACAAGCCACTTTCTATTCAATTTTTAGATTTTATGAAAAATGCACTTACGTTAAATCTTGGTAAATCTTATAGAAATAATATGACAGTAGTAGAGGCAATAACTACTAGGATCCCAGTTACATTTAAATTGGCATTTTTTGCTATTGTAATAGCAATCCTTGTTGGTGTTCCGCTGGGAATTATTTCAGCGGTAAAGCAATACTCATGGATTGATTATGGGGCGATGTTTTTTGCCATTCTTGGAATATCAGCTCCTGTTTTTTGGGTAGCACTGCTGTCTGTGGTGCTTTTTTGCGTAATACTAGGTTGGATTCCCGGCACCGGCACGGGAAACGGGGAGTTGATTTATTATGTACTCCCGTCAATTGTTCTAGGATTAAGACCCGCAGCTCTCATTGCAAGACTTACCCGTTCAAGCATGCTGGAGATAGTCAGACAGGATTATATACGGACTGCCAGAGCTAAGGGACTATCTGAGAGGGTAGTTATAATGAGGCATGCCCTGCGCAATGCATTAATCCCGGTAGTGACAGTCATAGGTATAGAGGTTGCAAGTCTTTTGAGCGGTGTGGTAATTACAGAGCAAATATTTTCATTGCCAGGCATAGGCAGGCTCAGTGTTGAAGCTTTGACAAATCGAGATTTCCCGGTTATACGTGGAGTAGTGCTATTTATGGCATTTATTTTTGTTTTAGCAAATCTTATTGTCGACCTTTCCTATCCATTTTTTGATCCGAGAATAAAGTACGATTGATAGGGGGATGAGTCATGAAAACAAAAATAGAAAAACAAAAAGAAGAAAAGAATATTAATCAAAAAATGGAAGGTCGCAGTCTTTGGGCAGACGGATGGATTAGACTTAAGAGGAATAAGCTGGCCATGTTTGGAATGTGGCTTATTATAATAATCTGTTTAGCTGCAATTTTTGCACCATATATTACCAGGTATGACCCTAATGAACAGTTTATTTGGACAGAGGGCCCCTCTGCCAAACTCGTTCCGCCTTGTTCCAAATACTGGTTTGGAACTGATGTATACGGTAGGGATATTTACACCAGAGTAATTTACGGGGCGCGAATCTCTCTACAGATAGGATTTGCAGCAACGGCCATATCAGTTATAATCGGTGTAATACTTGGGAGTATAGCGGGCTACTACGGTGGTATCATTGATGATTTTATAAGTTGGCTTACAAATGTAATTTTTGCATTTCCTTTTTTATTATTTGTTTTGGCATTGGTAGCGTATTTGCCGCCCAGTCTACCCCTGCTCTACATGGCCATAGGCGTTATTTCATGGGCGTCCTTTGCAAGGGTTGCAAGAGGTCAAGTTATTCAACTTAAGGAGATGGAATTTGTTGAAGCTGCAACAGCCATCGGTAGTCACGACAAAAGGATTATATTTAAACATATACTGCCAAATATTTTAGCACCTATTATAGTTCAAACTACCTTGGAAATTGGCAGTATAATTATGCTGGAATCATCCCTCAGTTTTTTAGGTTTTGGAATTCAACCGCCAAAACCTGCCTGGGGATATATGATAAGTGAAGGAAAACAGTATTTTCTTTCCGGCCAATGGTGGTGGTCAGTTTTTCCCGGCTTAGCTATTATGATATTGGTCTTAGGATTTAATCTTTTCGGCGATGGTCTGAGGGATGCTCTTGATCCTCGGCTTAAGCAGTAAGGAGGGATATCGTGTCTGAAAATTTAGTTGAAGTAAAGAACCTAAAAACCTATTTTTATACTGAAGATGGTGTAGTTCCGGCTGTTGATGGAGTTGATTTTAAAATTAAAGAAGGAGAAACATTGGGAATAGTTGGTGAGTCAGGATGCGGCAAAAGTGTTACATCTCTGTCTATTTTGCGGCTTATTCCTAGTCCTCCGGGGAAAATTGTGGATGGAGAAATACTTTTCAGGGGGGAAAACCTCTTACAAAAATCAGAAGCTGAAATGCGTAAGATTCGTGGAAATGACATATCCATGATATTTCAAGAGCCTATGACATCGCTGAATCCGGTTTTTACAGTAGGAGAACAAATTGCTGAAGCCATAGAGCTGCATCAGGGTTTAAACAAAAAGCAAGCAATGGATAAAACCGTTGAGATGTTAAATCTTGTCGGCATACCATCGGCGGATAAAAGAGTAAATGATTTTCCTCATCAAATGAGTGGTGGCATGCGGCAGAGGGTAATGATAGCCATGGCTCTTTCTTGTAATCCGTCGCTGCTTATAGCTGATGAACCTACAACAGCCCTAGATGTTACCATTCAAGCTCAGATATTGGAATTGATGAAGGATCTGAAGAAAAGATTAAATACCTCCATCATGCTGATAACTCATGATTTGGGTGTAGTTGCTGAAATGGCTGAAAACGTTTTAGTTATGTATGCTGGCAAAGTAGTAGAATATGCAGATGTCAGGACTATTTTTAAAGAACCGAAACACCCATATACTATTGGCCTTATGGGGTCTATTCCACGATTAGACCAGCCTAAAGAAAAGCTTTATGTCATAGAGGGAACTGTTCCGAACCCTTTTAATATGCCTAAAGGCTGTCGGTTTCATCCTAGGTGCCCCGAAGCCAGAGAAATATGTGTTACTAAGGAACCTGAGCTTATAACCATCAACGGTCATCAAGTGTGTTGTTGGAAATATTGCAACGAGTGGAAGGGGGGCGGAATGAGTGGACTCTAGTCAGAATAAAATACTTGAAGTTAAAGGCTTAAAAAAATATTTTCCAATAACCGGGGGATTGCTTCGCAAGACCGTAGGTTATGTAAAAGCCGTAGATGGAGTAGATATCTTTATAAAGCGCGGAGAAACTTTAGGCCTAGTTGGAGAAAGCGGTTGCGGTAAATCTACTTTAGGTCGGGTTATATTGAGACTGATAGATGCAACTGAGGGTGAAATCATATATGAGGGTCAAAATGTTTTAAAACTTACAAAAAGTCGTATGAGAGAAATGCGCAAAAAAATGCAAATAATATTTCAGGACCCATATGCATCCTTGAATCCACGTATGACAGTTGGAGATATTATTGGCGAACCCATGGATATTTTTAATTTGGCAAAAGGACGGGAAAAGGAAGAAAGAGTTCTTGAGCTTTTAAGTGTTGTCGGATTGGATATCCAGCATATAAGACGCTATCCTCACGAATTTTCCGGAGGTCAGCGCCAGAGGATCGGAATAGCTAGGGCATTGGCTGTGGACCCGGAGCTTATAATATGTGATGAACCAGTTTCAGCACTTGATGTTTCAGTGAGATCGCAAGTGCTAAATCTTATGCAGGAACTCCAACAAAAATTTGAGCTTACCTATTTATTCATATCACATGATTTAAGTGTGGTAAAACATATAAGTGACCGGGTTTGTGTCATGTATTTAGGCAAAATCGTAGAGGTATCGGAGAAGAATGAACTATACGATAATCCGCTTCATCCTTATACTAAAGCACTTCTTTCGGCAATACCCATTCCTGATCCTGAAGTTAAAAGAGAAAGGATAATTTTAGAAGGTGATGTGCCGACACCGATAAATCCTCCGCAAGGCTGCCGCTTTCATACGAGATGTCAGTATGCCATGCCTATATGCAGCCAGCAGGAACCGGTTTTAAGAGATGTTGGCAAAGAACACTTTATTGCATGTCATTTATACTAATTCTGATAAAATGTTTGTTTTAATATTGAAAGGTATAAGCGCTATATGCTACAATCAGGTCATTAGGTAATAATTAATAATGATATTACTTGATGACCTGTATATTATTGCAGATAAAAAACTAGCAAAACAAAGCAAAATCAGGAGGAATAATATGGCAACAATAAAACCGTTCAAAGCTTTAAGGCCGACAGCTAAGCTGGCATCACAAGTTGCAGCACTACCATATGATGTGGTAACTACAGAAGAAGCCAGAGAATTTACAAAAGATAATAAGTACTCATTTTTACACATTGACAGGCCGGAAACTGCTTTTAAAGAACCAATAAATCCGTACGATGCGAGAGTTTATGAAAAAGCTCGAGAGAAATTGTGTGCTATGATTGAAGCAAAGGTATACATACAGGATAAAAAACCGTGTCTGTATATATACCAATTAGAAAGAGAAGGTAAGCGTCAAAAAGGTATAGTAACTTGTACATCTTTAGATGATTACGTAAATGATATTATTAAGAAACATGAACACACCTTGCCAATTAAAGAACAAGACAGAGTAAATCATGTAAAATACACTCAAGCACATACAGGACCTATACTTATGACTTATCGTGAAAATCGTGAAATTACAAGCATAGTTGATGACTGGACCTTATCGCATACCCCGATTTATGATTTTGTTTCAAGTGACAAGGTTGTTCAAACTGTGTGGGTGATTGATGATGATAGAATCATAAAAAAAATTGTAGACTTATTTGCAGATATTAGAGCAATTTATATAGCCGACGGTCATCACAGAGCGGCCGCAGCCGTAAAGGTAGGGTTGGAAGAAAGGGCAAAGAATCCCAATTATACTGGTAACGAAGAATATAATTATTTTCTTTCGGTTATTTTTCCCGACACACAGCTGACCATACTCGAATACAACAGAGTTATAAAAAATTTAAACGGTCTTGGTGAAAAAGAATTACTTGAGAAAATTGATAAAAATTTTGAACTCGTATACAAGGGCAAAGAAGCTTTCAAACCTAAAGCAAAGCATTTTTTCGGTATGTATATGGATGGACAATGGTATGGCTTGAAAGTCAAGCCTAACAGCTTTAATGAAGATGATCTTGTAGAAAGTCTAGATGTATCTATACTTCATAATCTAATAATCTCACCGGTTTTTGGCATTACAGACCCAAGGACTGATTCTCGGATTGACTTTGTAGGTGGAGTAAAAGGTGTGGAAGAATTGACAAGGCGTGTTGACAGTGGCCAGATGCGTATAGCTTTTGCACTGTTTGCTACACCGATAGATGATCTTATGAAAATTGCCGATGAAGGTTTGATAATGCCACCGAAATCTACTTGGTTTGAACCAAAATTACAAAGCGGGATATTTATTCACTCAATAAAGGAATAGCAGAAATATAAAAAACTTTTTACGAAGGGAGGAAATAGATACGAAATACAATGTTTTAAAAACAAAATTACAAGCCCTTACCCTTCTTGTTATTTTTATCTTTTGTATTTCTGCTTGTGGTAATTCCGAGAACAGTGAACCGGTTACGAAGACAAATTTTTTGCTCGATACCGTAATAAGTATAGAGGCTTTCGGGCCTTGCGCCTCTGAAGCTATTGATAAAGCATTTGACCGAATTGCCGATATTGAAAAAAAAATGACATTAAACGCTGAATCTAGTGAATTAATCGAGATAAACAAAAAAGCCGGAAAGGAGCTCTGCAAGGTAAGTCCGGATACCTTTTTCGTTATTAAAAAAGGTCTGCAGTATTCCAGACTGTCCGAAGGTAAATTCGATATAACGGTAGGTCCCTTGGTAAAGTTATGGGGTATTGGAACCGACAAGGCACATGTTCCTACGCTTACTGAAATAAAAAAAGCCTTATCACTGATTGATTACACGCAAGTAAAACTTGATGAAAGCCAAAATGCCGTATTTTTAAAAAAGGCAGGCATGGCTTTGGATTTGGGCGGAATTGCAAAAGGATATGCTGCAGACGAGTCGGTTAAGGTTTTAATGCAAAGTGGCGTGGAAAGCGGATTGATTGATTTAGGCGGCAATCTTTATGCTATAGGTACAAAACCTGATGGTACGCCGTGGAAAATAGGCTTACAAGATCCTTTTGATGTAAGGGGAAGCATCTTTGCTACGGTAGAAGTGGCAGATAAAACCTTAGTTACTTCCGGACCTTATGAAAGGTATTTTGAAGAGAATGGAAAGAAGTATCATCATATATTAGATACAAATACGGGATTTCCGATAGAAAATAGTTTAATGAGTGTAACAATTATATCAGATAGTTCCATAGATGCGGATGCGCTGTCTACCGTTGTCTTTTCCATGGGTTTAAGTGATGGAATAAAATTTGTGAATGGACAAAAAAACATAGAAGCAGTTTTTGTAACCGGCGATTATAAAGTATATGCAAGTTCAGGAATTAATAAATACAATTTCAAAGTTACAAATAAACGTTTCAAAATGGAAAGTTGCATTAAGTAGATTATGGATTGAATTTGTTAAATAATTAACAAAGATTTTGATAATAATATAACATTGTGACTTATTTCACTTTTTCTATTGTAAAAAGAGTACTGTTATGCTAAAATTAGTTGCGAAGGAGTGTTGCACAGCTATGCTAAAAAAGATCAAGATACCGGATGCTACTATCGGTCGTTTATCATTATATTCAAGATATTTAATTGAAGCTCACGAAAAAGGGATAACAACCGTGTCGTCGCAGCATATTGCGAAGGCAACCGGTGTCACTCCTGCTCAAGTTCGTAAAGACTTAGCATATTTTGGAGAATTTGGAACAAGAGGAGTAGGCTATAATTCTAAAGAGCTTTATAATTATATAATGAAGATTTTAGGTCTGGATAAGCGCTGGTCGGTAGCTATTGTTGGCGCTGGCAATTTAGGCAAGGCGCTTTCTCAATATAAGGGTTTCTATCAAAGAGGATTTGATATAGCCTGTATCCTTGACAATGATCCAAAAAAGGTAGGAAAAAAAATATCTAATATAAATATCTACCATTTAGACGCTTTAGACGAAAAGGTTAAAGAGTTGAAAATAAATCTGGGGATTATTGCAGTACCGGCACAGGCAGCCCAAGAAGTAGCGGATAAATTAGTAAAAGCAGGTATAAGAGGGATAATAAATTTTGCCCCTATAAATATTACTGTAGATGAAAATATAATCCTAAGAAGAGTTGATTTATCTGCTCAACTGGAGTATTTGACCTACTATCTGGAGGAAGCTTGATGAAACTGTCAAAAATAAAAGAGCTGCTTCAGGCTGAAGTGCTTTGGGGAGACGAATTTTTGGACACTGAAGTTTTGAGCGCTTGTGGTGCGGATCTCATGAGTGATATTTTGGCGGATACTAAAGTCAGTGCTGTGCTTCTAACAGGTCTAACCCATAGGCAGATTATTCAAACGGCGGTCATGGGCGATTTTGTTGCGGTTACGTTTGTGCGAGGCAAAATTCCTCCGAAGGATGTTATAGAGCTAGCACGACAAGCAAAAGTCCCGCTGCTGAAAACTAATTTGCCGCTGTATGAAACATGCGGAATTTTATACGAGGCAGGTCTTAGACAAACTCATACAAAAGATGTGACATCGAAGCCCGAACGAGCCGAAGAAGTCGAATCGGCTCAGACCATGAAACTTACTTATGACATACTCGGCAACGATTTTAATAATGCCGGTAAAGCAGCCGAACAAGCTAAGATGGTATTAAAGCAAATAGGAATAGATCCTTCGGTTATAAGGAGGGTTTCTATTGCTGCATATGAAGCCGAAATGAATATTGTAATCCATGCTCATAAAGGTCAACTAATTTTTGCTATTACACCCGCATATATAGAATTAATTGCCGAAGACCAAGGTCCTGGAATTTCCGATGTACAAAAGGCTTTGGAAGAGGGGTATTCTACTGCTCCGGCTCGTATAAGGGAATTGGGCTTTGGAGCGGGAATGGGTCTTCCAAACATGAAGAAATTTACTGATATTTTTGAGATAGATTCGGTTATCGGAAAAGGAACAAAAGTAAGAATGGTTATTAATTTATAGCATGGTTGAAAGCTGGTGATTTTGTGCAACAATATTATCATTCGGTTACCCTTGATGTTGATAAATGCAAAGGTTGTACAAATTGTATTAAAGGATGTCCCACTGAAGCAATAAGAGTAAGAAATGGGAAAGCACATATTTTAGAA
Source organism: Tepidanaerobacter sp. EBM-38 (assembly GCA_001896545.1). Lineage (GTDB taxonomy): Bacteria > Bacillota > Thermosediminibacteria > Thermosediminibacterales > Tepidanaerobacteraceae > Tepidanaerobacter. Next base: position 65,244 of record MPOT01000086.1, read on the forward strand.
AATAAATGCATTGACTGCGGCGAGTGCATACGGATATGTCCTAATAGTGCAAAATATGCAGCTACAGATAGTATATCAAGATTGAAAGAATTTAAGTTTAAGGTAGCGCTTCCTGCTCCAAGTCTTTTTGGTCAATTCAAGGAAGGTACTTCGACGAAGAATATTATATATGCACTAAAGAAAATTGGGTTTGATGAGGTTTATGAGGTTTCGTTAGCGGCTGAAGAAGTTTCTTTTGCTATTAGGGAGTATATTAGTAAACATAAAGATATAAGACCACTTATTTCTTCATCTTGCCCTGCTGTTATGCGTCTTATACAAGTAAGATTTCCGGAACTAATAAAAAACATCATACCTATCAAATCACCAATGGAAATTGCTGCAAGACGTGCCAAGGAAATTTTAAACAAAGAGTTTGGTTATAAGGCAGAGGAAATTGGAGTTTTTTTTATCAGCCCTTGTCCTGCCAAAGCTACCTCTGTTAGACAGCCTATAGGCTCAGATAAATCCTATTTAGATGGAGTGATTTCGATTTCGGGGATTTTTGGTGATATAGTAAAAAATCTGGACGGCGAAGAATTTAAATCAATATTTAACAGTTCTTCCGGTCTTGGAATAGGATGGGGTAGGGCCGGTGGAGAAAACTTAGCCATAGGTGGCGATAACTACTTAGCTGTAGACGGAATTCATAATTGTATAGAAGTATTAGAAGAAGTTGAAATGAATAAACTTTTTGACATAGACTATATTGAATGTCAAGCATGCATAGGCGGATGCATCGGTGGGGCTCTTACTGTAGAAAGTCAGTATATAGCGAGAGTCAAAATACGAAGATTATCAGAAAAACTTGGTTTTAACAGTTCGGTTGATAAAAATAAAGTAGTGAAGCAGTTCAAGGATGGATACTATAATTTAGAAGGAAAAATTCTTCCAAAATCTTCTCTGAAATTAGATGATGATTTGGTTGAAGCAATTCGCAAGATGGAACTTTTAGAAAAAACCGTAAAAGATCTTCCTGGCCTGGATTGCGGCAGCTGTGGCTCGCCTAATTGCAGGGCTCTGGCCGAAGATATTGTAAAAGGTCAAGCAAATGAAGAAGATTGCATATTCAAGCTTAGAGATAGAGTAAAACACTTAGCCGGTGAGATGTATGACCTTGCACAAAAGTTGCCTCCGACCATGGAGACAAAGGAAAGATAGGAGTGATAACCGGTGAACTTAAAAGAAATGCAAGAATTACTTAGCTTAAAGTTAGTTACTAAAAGCACAAACCTCGATAGAAATGTTTGCGGTGGATATGCTTCGGATCTTTTAAGTTGGGTAATGGCCCATGCTAAGGAAAATGAGGTCTGGATAACAATTCAAAGCCATCAAAATATAGTGGCGGTAGCTTCGCTCTTAAATCTTGCAGCAATAATTGTGGCTGAAAATGTCAATATTGAAGAAAACACATTAAAAAAAGCAGAAGAGGAGAATATACCAATTTACTCTAGTGAAAAATCAATTTTTGAATTATGCGGTATACTGTATAATATGCTATCGAGGGAGTCTAAATAATGCTTGCCGAGTTCCCAGCGGATCTTCATATTCATACTTGCTTATCACCTTGTGCAGACGATGACATGGTTCCTATAAACATCTTAAATATGGCAAAACTGATGGGTACTAAAATATTAGGTGTATGTGATCACAATTCGGCAAAAAATATAAAGAGCATGTTAGAAACTGCGAAGGATTATGATATCCTTGTAATTCCGGGAATTGAAGTGCAAAGTGTTGAAGAAGTCCATATGCTGTGCTTTTTTGAAAATCTAGATGAGGTGTTGGAATGGCAAGAATATATTTATTGTTTTTTACCACAGATAGAAAATAAGCCGCGTTATTTTGGTCATCAATGGATTGTGGATGGTCAGGGAAATATCTTGGATGAAGAAAATCGAATGCTTTTGACATCAACTTCGCTAACCGTGGAAGAAATTTCGGAAAAGGTATCAAAGCTAAACGGATTATTAATTCCCGCACATGTAGACAGAAAACATTACAGCATTGTTAGTCAGCTCGGTTTTATTCCAGATAAATTAAAAATAGATGCGGTGGAATTTTCCAGAGCAATTTCAGAAGCGGATTTCAGAAAATCATTTCACGATGTTAGTAATTATACTTTAATAACATCCTCTGATGCTCACAGCTTAAAAGAAATGGTGTACCAGAAAACCTTTTTTTATATTGAATCTTTGAAATACAGTGAAATCTTAATGGCCTTTAGAGGCTTAGAGGGGAGGAAGGTATTCATTAAAGAGTAGATGCTAATTTTTAAAGTAAATAGTGAAAGAAAGAACTATAACATATGAAGGAGAGAATAAACATGGCGGTAGCTTTAAATCAGCAGCAAGAATTTACTGCTAAACTCAAACAAATCGAAGAAATGTTAAAAAAGTATAAGGGCCAAAAGGGAGCTTTATTGCAGGCGCTCCAAGAGGCTCAGAATATTATGGGTTATCTACCCATAGAAGTTCAAGAAATGGTAGCAGAAACCCTAGATATTACTCTAAGTGAAGTCTACAGCACCATCACATTTTATTCTTTTTTTAGCCTTAAACCAAAAGGTAAGTACCAAATACGAACATGTTTAGGGACTGCTTGCTATGTAAGAGGAGCCGAAAAGATACTGGATAGATTAAAAACTGAGCTAGGAATTGAAGTTGGAGATACAACCGATGACGGTAAATTTTCCCTCAATGCCTGCCGCTGCATAGGTGCTTGTGGCTTGGCCCCGGCTATTATTATCAATGATGAAGTATACGGTAGATTGACCCCTGACAAGATTCCTGATATTCTTAAGAAATTTGAATAATTATGAAAGAGCTTTCTCTGCATATTTTAGATGTAGTTCAAAATTCGCTAGGGGCTAAAGCATCTCTTGTTGAAATTGACATTGTAGAAGATGTAAAAAATGATTTACTTACAATAAAAATTAAGGATAACGGGACAGGCATGGACGAGGAAATGTCTAAGAAAGTTATTGATCCATTTTTTACCACAAGGACAACTCGAAAAGTAGGAATGGGTATACCGCTTTTTGCCCAAGCGGCTAAAAGCTGTGGAGGAGATTTGAAAGTTTACTCTGAAAAAGGCAAGGGAACAGAAGTTATAGCAACTTTTGTCCTTAACCATATTGACAGAGCTCCCATAGGCAGCATGGCTGATACTATGGTTTCTTTAGTTGCCGTGCATCCTGATGTGGATTTTATATATCGACATTGCGTAGAAGATAAAGCATTTATACTGGATACTCGTGAAGTAAAGAAGATACTTCACGATGTACCGATAAATAATCCAATGGTGTTGGATTGGATTAAAAGATTTATAGAAGACAACTTAAAGGAAATTAACGGAGGTGCGTAAAATGTCAGTAATCAAGTCGATAGAGGATCTTGAGAAAATCAGAGAACAGGCTAAAGATATGATAAATTTAAGAGTTGACAATGAAACCAAGACCCGTGTAGTTGTAGGCATGGGAACCTGTGGCATCGCTGCCGGTGCCAGAGCTGTTATGTTAGCAATATTAGATGAATTAAAAAAGAGAAATGTAAATGATGTTATTGTAACCGAAACAGGATGTATTGGTCTTTGCCAGTATGAACCACTTGTGGATGTTATTCAACCGGATCATCCAAAAGTGACTTATGTAAATATGACTCCCGAAAAGGCTAGGGAAGTTGTTGTCAAGCATATTATTAATAAACAAGTTGTTGATGAATATGTAGTACCAAATATATGATAATAATTACGAGGACTTGAGGAGGTTGTAAAAATGGAAATATACAGGGCTCATGTTCTGGTCTGCAAAGGCACCGGATGTGTAGCTTCCGGCAGTGAACCTATAATGGAAGCTTTTGAAAAAGAAATCGAAAAGAAAGGGCTTTCTAAAGAAGTAAAAGTAGTTCAGACAGGCTGCCTAGGCCTTTGTGAACTAGGACCAAATGTACTTATTTATCCAGAGGGCAGTTATTACTGTACGGTAAAAGCGGAAGATGTGCCGGAAATTGTTGAAGAGCATTTGTTAAAGGGCCGTATTGTTGAACGCCTTTTATATAAAGAACGCGATACAAAAGAGCGCTATCGTTCTTTGATGGATATTGATTTTTATAAAAGACAAAAGCGTATTGCACTAAGGCATTGCGGACTCATCAATCCGGAGATAATTGAGGAATATATTGCAAATGACGGTTACAGAGCTTTAGCCAAGGCATTAACCGAAATGACTCCACAGCAAGTAATCGATGAAGTAAAACAGTCTGGCCTAAGAGGCCGTGGAGGCGGTGGATTTTCAACAGGAACTAAATGGCAGTTTGCTGCAAATGCTCAAGGCGACATAAAATATGTGGTATGTAATGCCGATGAAGGAGATCCGGGGGCTTTCATGGATCGCAGTATATTAGAAGGTGATCCGCATACGGTACTAGAAGCCATGGAGATTGCTGGTTATGCCATTGGTGCAAGTGAAGGTTATATATATGTAAGGGCAGAATACCCAATAGCCGTAAAACGCCTGGAAATAGCTATTGAACAAGCTAGAAACCATGGCCTATTAGGTAAAAACATTCTGGGAACAGATTTTAGTTTTGACATATTTATAAGACTTGGCTCAGGGGCTTTTGTGTGTGGTGAAGAAACGGCACTACTTGCTTCTGTTGAAGGACGCCGTGGTGAGCCAAGACCTAGACCGCCGTTCCCGGCAAATAAGGGACTTTGGGATAAACCCACAATTATAAATAATGTTGAAACATATGCAAATGTACCCGAAATTATTCTCAAAGGTGCAGAGTGGTTTTCCAGTATAGGTTCTGAAAAGAGTAAGGGAACTAAAGTATTTGCGGTAGGAGGCAAAATAAATCACACCGGTCTTATAGAGATTCCAATGGGAACTACGCTTAAAGAAGTTATTTACGATATTTGCGGCGGTATACCAAACAATAAAAAATTTAAGGCAGTTCAAACTGGAGGCCCTTCCGGCGGATGCCTGCCTGCATCCCTTCTAGATATGCCTATTGAGTATGATACACTGATTCAAGCAGGCTCGATGATGGGTTCGGGCGGAATGATCGTCATGGATGAAGATAACTGTATGGTGGACATAGCTAAATTCTTCCTAACCTTTACCCAAGAAGAATCCTGCGGCAAATGCCCCCCTTGTAGGATTGGAACTAAGCGAATGCTGGAAATTCTTGAAAGAATAAGCAACGGTGAGGGAAAAGAAGGCGATATAGAACTTTTGGAAAATCTGGCCAATAGCATAAAGGCTTCTGCATTGTGCGGCCTTGGACAGACAGCTCCTAATCCAGTTTTGTCCACAATTAGATACTTCAGGGATGAATATGAAGCACATATTAAAGATAAAAAATGCCCTGCCGGTGCCTGTAAGGCTTTAGTACATTATGAAATCATAGCTGATAAATGCAAAGGCTGCGGAATGTGCTTGAAAGTATGTCCTACTCAAGCGATCAGCGGAGAAAGAAGACAGCCTCATAAAATAGATGCAGAAAAGTGTATAAAATGTAATAGTTGTTTTGACAGATGCCCATTTGGTGCCATTGTTAAAATATAGCATTAGCGAAGGGAGAGATAAAAACTCATGGATATGGTGACATTGACGATAGATGGTATAAAAGTGCAAGCTCCAAAAGATGCTACAGTGCTTGAGGCTGCTCGAAAAGCCGGAATCAAAATCCCCACACTTTGTTTTTTAAAAGGAGTAAACGAAATAGGTGCATGTCGAATGTGTGTTGTAGAAGTAAAAGGGGCTAAGTCATTACAGACAGCTTGTGTTTTACCGGTGTCTGACGGTATGGAGGTTATTACTAATTCAGCGGCCGTAAGAGAGTCACGAAAAGTGACTTTAGAACTACTGCTCTCAGATCATAATTTAGAATGCCCGACATGTATAAGAAATCTCAATTGTGAGCTTCAGAAACTGTCTGAAGAGCTGGGTGTCCAAGCTATAAGATATCCTGGTGAAAAGAGCAAGGCACAATATGATGATTTTTCACCTTCTATAGTAAGGGATACATCAAAATGTATTTTATGCAGAAGGTGTGTGAGCACATGCCATAAAGTACAAAGCGTAGGTGTTATATCCCCTAACTATCGGGGATTTAATACGGTGATTGCACCAGTATACGACATGAGCCTCAGTGAAGTTTCGTGCGTTAATTGCGGTCAGTGCATAATGGCATGTCCGGTCGGCGCTTTAAAAGAAAAAGACGATACAGATAAAGTTTGGAAGGCTTTGGCTGATCCTGAAAAATATGTTATAGTTCAAACAGCCCCAGCTATTAGGGTATCATTAGGTGAAGAATTCGGTGGAGAACTGGGTACTATAGTTACTAAGAAGTTACCGGCAGCTTTGAGAAGACTCGGCTTTGACAAGGTCTTTGATACGGACTTTTCGGCTGACCTTACTATTTTAGAAGAGGGCTCGGAATTTCTAGATAGGCTGCAAAACGGCGGCAAACTTCCGCTTATCACATCATGCAGTCCTGGCTGGATTAAGTTCTGCGAGCATTACTATCCTGAATTTCTTGACAATCTTTCCACATGCAAGTCACCTCAGCAAATGTTTGGAGCTCTTGTTAAGACCTACTATGCGGAAAAAATGGGAATAGATCCATCAAAGATTTTCTCAGTTTCCATTATGCCGTGTACTGCAAAAAAATATGAATGCAAGCGTCCGGAAATGTTCTCTAGTGGATATCAAGATGTAGATGTAGCACTGACTACCCGTGAACTTTCAAGGATGCTTAAAGAAGCCGGGATTAATCTAAACAATCTACCAGATGAAGAATTTGATGAACCGTTGGGAATATCTACAGGAGCCGGTGCCATATTTGGAGCTACCGGAGGTGTTATGGAAGCAGCCTTAAGGACCGTTTATGAAATAGTAACAAAGAAGGAATTAAAAAACATAGATTTTACAGAAGTTAGGGGCGTTGAAGGAGTAAAAGAAGCTACAATCGATATAGACGGCATTAAGGTTAATGTTGCGGTAGCACATGGCTTATCCAATGCCAGGGTTGTTCTGGATAGGGTAAAAAATGGTGAAGCTAACTATCATTTTATAGAAATTATGGCTTGCCCCGGAGGATGTGTTGGTGGAGGCGGCCAGCCGATATTAAATGCCGATGAACGCTGGGAAGCCGACTACAGGGAAGAAAGAGCAAAGGCCATATACGAGGTTGACCGTAATATGCCGCTGAGAAAATCTCATGAAAATCCTGCAGTTAAGTCCTTGTATAAAGAGTTTTTGGGTGAGCCTCTCGGTGAAAAATCGCACAAATTACTTCATACACACTATACAAAGCGCGAATTGTATCCTGCAACAAAATAGCGAGCAAATAGAATAGATATTCTTTGACATATCAGGGTGGAAAGTGAAGGAGCATGTGCTAGTGCGTCACTTTCCACCTATTCTTATAATTTTTTGCTAATTAATTAACAAATATTAAAACCTGTTGAATGCAGATTAGTTCTGTTATATAATCAGATTAATATTTTTTTATTTTTAAATTAATGTTAAAAAATTAACAAGGAGGTTTGAATAATGAATAATTTTTATAGTCCAAAAGAAATAGCAGAGGCATATGACAACATTTCTGTAAGTAAAGCAAAAAATTCTATAACCAACTTATTTATTTTAGGGGTTTTAGCGGGAATTTATATTGCTTCTGCAGGTTTTGCATCGCAAACCATATCTTATGCTATTGAAAACCCCGGCTTATCTAAATTTGCAAGCGGAGCGGTGTTTCCAGTAGGGTTAATTCTTGTTGTACTTGCCGGAGCAGAACTTTTTACCGGCAACAATCTGATGATAATCGGATTTATGGATAAAAAAATATGTTTTAACGAGCTTCTTAGAAACTGGATTACAGTGTACATAGCAAACTTTGTAGGATCAGTTTTGTTTGCGTTTTTGGTCAGCCGTAGCGGCCTTTTTGACAATGCCGGTGGGCTTTTGGGTGCAACCGCAATCAAGACAGCTGTTGCTAAAGTTTCATTACCGTTCAATCAAGCGTTGATTAGGGGATTGTTGTGCAATATCATGGTAGTTTTAGCTGTTTGGATGGCAACTGCCGCTAAAGATATAGTAAGTAAAATTTCTGCTATCTGGTTTCCTATTATGCTTTTTGTAATGTCTGGTTTTGAACATAGTATTGCGAACATGTATTTTATACCAGCAGGCATTTTCGCTAAATCAAATGCAGATTATCTTAAAGCAGGTCAAATTGAGGTGGCATCCCTGAGCAAATTAAATTTAAGCGGACTTTTTGCTAATCTGGTTCCCGTTACTGTCGGAAATATTTTAGGTGGGGCTATCATAATCGGCTTGTCTTATTGGTATGTTTATAGATTTACTCCTGATAAAATGAATTTTAAAAGCTAAAGCGAAAACAGCAAATATTAGCTTGCTATTATAGATTAAAATTGACATAAAATTTAATTGCCCAAGATAAATAAAATATTTTTCCGAATATGATATTATGTAAAAAGAGTTTAATAAAGTGTATACTATATACTTTATTAAAAACTTTTTCTGAAAATAAGAGGTTTTTAATAAATAATGTCGAATAGTATTTAAGTTAGCTCAAGCTCAAAGGAAGAGGTGAAACAATGATTAAAACCTTCAAAGGAGGTATACATCCTCCGTATAATAAAGATTTGACAAAAAATAAACCTATTGAAAAGGCTGTCCTGCCTAAGAAGGTTACAATTCCTATGGGCATGCATATAGGTGCTCCATGCGAGCCGATAGTAAAAGTCGGAGATTTAGTTAAGAAAGGTCAAAAGGTTGGCGAGGCAAAAGCTTTTGTATCAGCACCTGTTCATGCCAGTGTTTCGGGGAAAGTCGTTGCTGTAGAACCTAGGCCTTGGCCGGGTGGAGGACTAATGATGTCGGTTGTTATCGAATCTGACGGAAAAGACGAATTATTTGAAGGTGTAGTACCTTCTAAACCGATCGAACAATTGACACCTGATGAGATAAAAAACCTTATAAGAGAAGCAGGAATAACAGGTCTTGGTGGTGCCGGTTTTCCTACTCAGGTTAAATTATCTGTACCTCCGGAAAAAAATGTTGATACTATTATTGTAAATGCTGCCGAATGCGAGCCATACATTACGGCAGACCATAGACTGTTACTTGAACGCCCTGAAGATGTCATATTTGGTCTTGAGGCCATTATGAAGGCAACGGGTGTCAAAAAAAGCTTCATAGGAATAGAAGACAATAAACCGGATGCGATAGATTCAATCAATAAAGTAATTGCAGGTAAGAAAGATATTGAAGTAGTGGTTTTAGCTACCAAATACCCACAAGGAGGCGAGAAACAGCTAATAAAAGCTGTTACAGGCCGAGAAGTTCCTTCAGGCGGTCTGCCTATGGATGTAGGGGTTATTGTAAACAATGCAGGGACATGTGCGGCCATTGCAAATGCATTAAAGACCGGCATGCCTTTGATTGAAAGGATAACTACGGTAACCGGCTCAGGGGTAAAGGAACCTAAGAACCTTTTAATAAGGATTGGGACTCCCTTGATAGATATTATCGAACAATGCGGCGGTTTTAAAGGTACACCGGGTAAAGTTCTTATGGGAGGCCCTATGATGGGATTGGCTCAATCTGAGCTAGATGTGCCGGCAATAAAAGGCACTTCGGGTATATTAGTCTTGGAAAAGTCGGATGTTAAGTTATTTGAACCTTCACCATGCATCCGATGTGCCAGATGTGTCGACGCATGTCCGATAAATCTTTTGCCGACTAATCTTGCTAAATTTACTGAAAGAGGCATGTGGGCAGAAGCAGAAAATTACCATGCATTGGATTGCATCGAGTGCGGATGCTGCTCATACGTATGCCCGGCACACATACCGTTAACTCAGCATATAAGAGTTGCCAAAAGTCATATTATAGAATTGAGGAAGAAAAATAAATAAACTTTTCAGTAAAAATGTTTAACTGTTTATATTCAAACAAAGTAACGAGATGGGAGGTAGTTATGGATGGATGATTACAGGTTAATTACCACGTCTTCTCCTCATATACATTCGGGAGAAAGTGTTTCGAGAATAATGTTCAATGTAGCAATAGCATTATTATTGCCTACCTTTGCTGGAATATATTATTTCGGCTTTCGAGCCTTAGCTCTTGTTATTATAACTAGCCTTTCAGCAATACTAACTGAAGCTGTGTTTCAAAAGCTGAGGAATAAGCCTATTACTATAATGGACGGTAGTGCTTTAGTAACCGGTATGCTATTGGCTCTTAATTTACCGCCTGGTCTGCCTTATTGGATGGCTGTAGTTGGTGCGGTAGCAGCAATCGCTTTAGGAAAACAGATTTATGGTGGTTTAGGCTCAAATCCGTTTAATCCTGCTCTTATCGGCAGAGTATTTTTAATGATATCATTTACAACTCCGATGACTACATGGATAAATCCTGTTGATGGTACTACGGGAGCAACTCCGCTTTCACTGATGAAGATGCAGGGAATCACAACGGATTATGCAAAGCTCTTTTTCGGGAATGTAGGAGGTTCTCTGGGAGAAACTTGCGCATTGCTTATTATTATTGGAGGTATGTACCTTATATTTAAGGGGTATGTTGATTGGAAAATACCGGCGAGCTATCTGGGAACCGTAGCGATTCTATCGGTAATCCTTGGTCAAGATCCCATTTTCCATTTGCTTTCAGGAGGCCTTATGCTCGGAGCTTTCTTTATGGCAACGGATATGGTAACAACACCTCTGAGCGGGCCTGGTAAACTCATTTTTGGTATTGGTGCGGGTTTGTTGACAGTAATTATAAGATTTTACGGAGGATATCCTGAAGGCGTATCTTTTTCCATTCTTCTGATGAATGCTTTTACCCCATTGATAAATCGCTTTACTGTACCTAAAATCTATGGGGAGGTGAAAGCCAAATGAATCAGTATGCAAAAATGATTATAGTTCTTATGATTATTTCTATTGCATCCGGAGCTGTGCTGGCATTATCTTATGAAGTAACGAATCCAAAAATTCAGGAACAGGCAAGGCAAAAATTAGAAGAATCGGTGCTTAAAGTAATTCCTGGCGCTGCAAAGATGGAAGTAGTCCAAAAAGAAGACATGACAATTTACTTAGGCCTTGACGAACAGGGTAATAAGAAGGGGATTGCATTTAAAGCTGTCGGTTCGGGTTTTAATGGGGCTATTGAGCTGATGGTGGGTTATAACCCTTCGGAAGGAAAGCTTACAGGTGTAGAAATTCTTTCAATGAGCGAAACCCCCGGTCTTGGTGCAAAAATAAAGGAAGAGGCTTTCACAAATCAGTTTAATGGGAAATCAGTAGAAGATAAATTCATTGCCAAAGAAGATGTGCAGGCAATATCAGGTGCTACAATATCTTCCACAGCTGTAGCGAAGGCAGTCAAAACTTCACTGGATAATGTTATGAAAATATATCCTGTGGGAGGCGATTTCTAGTTATGCAATTATTTAAGGATTTTATTAACGGTATATGGAATGAAAATCCAATATTTAGGATGGTCATAGGAATTTGTTCCGCATTGGCTGTAACCACTGCTGCAAACAACGGCATTGCAATGGGTATGGCACTGACTTTTGTGCTGACATGTTCTAGCATATTAATATCATTACTTAGAAATATAATTCCTGCGAAGGTCAGAATACCCTGTTATATTATAGTAGTTGCAACCTTTACTACAGTTGTCGACCTTTTTATGAAAGCATATTTTCCATCATTATATGAGGTTATGGGAATATTCATTCCTCTCATTGTAGTCAATTGCATTGTCTTGGCACGAGCCGAAGCCTTTGCATCAAAGGTAGGACCTGTTCGAGCCACGGCCGATGCTTTAGGGATGGGTTTAGGCTACACATGGGCTATTACTTTAATCAGTATGATAAGAGAATTGATGGGTGCAGGGACACTATTTGGTTATCATATAATGGGTGAAGGTTTTACTCCTTGGACAATTATGATAATGCCTCCCGGTGCCTTTATCGTAATGGGTATATTGGTCGGATTAATGAATATGATTACCAGAAAACCGGTTGAATAAACTGATAGCCATTGAAGGGGTGTGGTGACAGATGGCAAAAGAATTGTTTTTTATTATAATAGGTTCAATTTTTGTTAACAATTTTGTATTTTCAAGATTTCTGGGAAACTGTCCCTTTCTAGGTGTTTCAAATAAAACTGAAACTGCTATCGGAATGGGCATAGCAACAACCTTTGTCTTGACTATGACGGCAGTAGCAGCTTATTTTATACAAAACTATGTATTAGCACCTTTTGGGCTAGAACCCTTTTTACAGATAGTTTCATTTATCTTAGTAATAGCGTCACTGGTGCAGTTGGTGGAAATGGTAATATTAAAGGTAAGTCCGGCATTGTATAATGCCTTTGGCATATTCTTGCCTTTGATAACTACCAACTGTATAGTAATGGCAGTGGCTCTTCTAATACCAATGAACAATTACAATCTTATTAAAAGCATTGCACTGGGTTTAGGAGCAGGCTTAGGATTTACACTGGCTTTAGCATTGATGTCCGGAATTCGTGAAGATTTAGAGTTTGCGGATGTCCCGGAAGCTTTGAGAGGGCCGGCCATAGTTTTTATTACAGCAGGCCTGTTGTCTTTAATATTTTTAGGATTTACAGGGCTTGTTCCATTAGCATAAATACCGGAGGAGGGAGGTAAATAAAATGGCGGATATAATAATAACTTCCGTACTAAGCATGGGCGGTTTGGGTTTGTTATTGGGCGGAGGGCTTGCTCTTGCGTCTAAAAAGCTGGCTGTAGAAACAGACCCGAGAGTCGATGCAATAATTGAGGCCTTGCCCGGAGCTAACTGCGGTGCATGCGGATACCCCGGCTGTTCAGGTTTAGCTAAAGCAATTGCGGAAGGTAAGGCTCCAGTTAATACTTGTCCTGTTGGAGGAGCACCTGTTGCTGAAAAAATAGCAAAAATAATGGGTATGGATGAGGCTATAGCTTCAACGGAGAGAAAGGTAGCCAGAGTCTTATGCCAAGGAGGAAAGACCGAAGCTAAGGTCAAATCTGAATATCATGGAATAAAAACATGCAAAGCCGCATCTATGATAAACAATGGTCCTAAGGCATGCCCGTTTGCATGTATAGGATTTGGCGATTGTAAAAAAGTTTGTCCTGTGGGCGCCATAACTATGGGTGAAAATGGTCTGCCATATGTCGATGAAGAAAAATGCATTGGCTGCGGCCTTTGTGCGCAAGAGTGTCCAAAAGATGTTTTGGCTTTGATTCCTGAAAAAAATGAGGTTCGTGTAAGCTGTCGAGCCACCATGAAAGCAAAAGACACCAGAGCCGTATGCACTGCTGGATGTATAGCTTGCAAACAATGCGAGAAAGTATGCCCGTTTGATGCAATACATGTTAATAATAATGTGGCAATGATTGACTATGAAAAATGCCGTAATTGTATGCTGTGTGTAGAAAAATGCCCTACCGGAACTATAACATCGACTTTTGCCGAACGAAAAAAGGCTGTTATTATAGAAGAAAAATGCATTGGGTGTACACTATGTGCAAAAAATTGCCCGGTGAATGCAATTTCCGGCGAGGTAAAAAAAGTGCATAAAGTTGACCAAGATATATGTATCGGTTGTGGTATCTGTCAAGAGAAATGCCGCAAAGATGCCATCAAAATGGTGAGAAATGGCCAAAAAGATTGTGATACTTGTACTGCCGTAAAATGATAAAATGGCATGAAAAATATAGCATAAAAAGCCTTCGGTTTTTGCCGAAGGCTTTTATTTAATATACATGTTTTTTATCCAAGTATTCCCTTACAAGCATCAGTGTCTCCCCAAAACGTTGAAAATGAACGACTTCCCTTTCTCTCAAAAATGAGAGGGCAGCAATTACACATGGATCATCGGTCAGATTTATTAGATGTTCATAGGCAGTTCGGGCTTTTTGCTCTGCTGCCATGTCTTCATGCAAGTCGGCTATAGGATCTCCTGTTGACTGTATATATGCAGCCGTCCATGGAACTCCTGCCGCATCAGCAGGATAAAGGGCTTTATCATGCTGGGCGTAATAATTGCCTACACCGGCTCTTCTCATTTGTTCAGGAGTAGCACCGTCAGTAAGCTTATATATCAGTGTACCGATAATTTCCCAGTGGGCCAGTTCTTCAGTGCCTATATCTGTTAGCACGGCTTTAGCCTGCGGTATTGGCATGGTGTAGCGCTGAGTTAGATATCTTACAGCAGCGGAAAGTTCGCTATCGGGGCCTCCATATTGAGCATAAAGAAATTTGGCCATGCCTAAATCTGTGCGCGAAACATTGGCAGGATATTGAAGCTTTTTCTCATAATACCACATCGCTTTCCCTCCCTAAATATTGTATTTCCCATGGCCAAGGGTCATTTATATACTGATATGGAAACCCTGATATCGAATTGATATGCAAGGGTCCATATTTTTCTTCATAAGCTGTTTTAAGTTGATGAGATTTTTTTGCGAAATTATTGTGATCTTCCAGGGCTCTTCTTTCGTTCGGATGGGTATCCAAGAAGAGACCCAATTCATAGAGTACAAAGTCTACCGCCATGATTTCTTTTAAAAGATTCATCATATCTTTTGAATACATTTTAATCACCTCGCCAAATCTATACTTTAGGTCTTACGGGATAGGGTCTGTATAATTCAGGGAACAGTGTCCCGTGTATTAATGCTGCTTTTGGGTCAAAGGTTTCTCCGTAAATTTGAATGGGAATATAAGCTTCGGCAAGTTTATAGGCAGCAAACAATCCTTTTTCTTTACCGATATCTTCAGGTACTGACATATTATCCCTCCTAGGAATTTATATATTATATTGAGCGTCATAGCAGGATGCCTTTTCAATACTATACTATTCCTTGGACATATATTTGGTGTAAGAGCCGATAGACAGTAGATAAATAATGCATATATAAATGAAAAACCGAATATCGACATTTCCAGCCCAAAATTAACTTTCTACTACAGAAGCAATATTGAGTTATTTTTTAAAAATGATAAACTTAAATCATCCATGCAATGAAATACAAATATTTTCTTAAATATGAGACTAAATAGAAGTAATAAATTAAAATCGTAGGAGGTGGTCTGTTGAATATATTTGATATTATAGGCCCTGTTATGATTGGACCTTCAAGTTCGCATACTGCGGGGGCTGTGAGGATGGGAAACTTGGCAAGGAATATACTGGGGGAAGAGCCTGCAGAAGCTCAAATAGTTTTATTTAACTCTTTCTCTAAAACCGGCAAGGGTCACGGAACAGATAAAGCCTTAGTAGCTGGAATTCTGGGTTTATCTACTGATGATGATGGAATCAAGGAATCTTTTGAAATAGCTCGAAAGAAAGGAATTAAAGCAGATTTAGTTTTTGGGAACACTCATCCGGAATTTCCTCCAAATACAGCAAAGTTTATATTAAAGGGAAAAAACAATTCCACAGTAGTAATTGGCTCATCCGTTGGAGGGGGCAGAGTTATAATTTTTTCTATTAATGGTTTTAATACGGAGTTTACCGGAGAGTTCAATACAATTATTACTATTCACGATGACAGGCCCGGTGTGATTGCAAGGGTAGCATCTTTCTTGGCTGAAAAGAGTATAAATATTGCCCAGATGAAGGTCTCCCGGGAATCTCGGGGTAAAACTGCTTTAATGATGATAGAAGTCGATGAAGAAATTCCAGAAGGTTTAGACTCAGCTTTATCTAGTATAAATCATATTCAAAGAGCCATGATAATTAAATCTGTATTAGGTGGTGTCTAAAATGAACATAAGAACACTTGATGAAATTATTACTGAGGCCGAAGCTCAAAAAGTAAGCATATCTACTATTATCAAAATTATCGAATCTAAAGAATTGGAAACTTCTGTAGAAAATCTAACTAAGAAGATGAAAGAATATTTTCAAGTAATGAAAGAGTCAGCTCAAAAAGGGATTGAAAGACCTATATCATCACTCAGTGGTATAACAGGTGGCGAGGGATATCGTCTATGGAAAGCGTCTGAAAATGCTATTTCCGACAATGTTACTCTAAAAGCTGCTGCACGTGCTATGGCAGTATCAAATGTAAATGCTTCTATGGGACGCATTGTAGCTTCACCTACAGCCGGATCCTGTGGCATTATACCCGGAGTTTTAATAAGTGTTGCAGAAAAATTAGGCAAAAGCGATGATCAAATTACAGATGTTCTGTTTACTGCCGGGGCAGTAGGAAAAATAATAGCTATGAATGCAACTTTAGCCGGAGCAGAAGGAGGCTGTCAGGCAGAATGCGGTAGCGCAGTAGCTATGGCAGCTGCAGCAACTGTCGAACTTTCCGGAGGAACACCCAGGCAAGTAGGACACGCCGTAGCAATTGCATTAAAAAGCCTTATGGGGCTTGTATGTGACCCGGTAGCAGGTTTAGTTGAGGTGCCTTGTATAAAGCGAAACGGCATGGGTGCGGTCCAGGCCATAATGGCAGCAGATATGGCTTTAGCCGGCATAGAAAGCATTATTCCTGCCGATGAAGTTATAAAGGCTATGGGAGAGGTTGGACGCATGATGCCTGAGCAGTTGAGAGAAACAGCTACGGGAGGTCTCGCTACAACTCCAACCGGAAAGCGGATTAAGCGAGAGCTGTTCGGCTGATTGTAAAGAAAAAAATAAAAGGGCTTATTTGCCCTTCAACGCTTTTTCCAACTATTGCCCCGCCCAATCTGCCATTTATAAATCCTTCTTTTATAGAATATTTTAAATCTATATCGTCTCCAAAAATCATCCCACCGATTCTGCCGGAAATTACTCCGTTTTCTACAGTAGCATTGATATCATATCCTCCGATAGTGCCGCCGATTCTTCCCGAGACTGTTCCCATAAAACCTTACCTCCTCTTTCGCCTATAATTACAATTATTTAAAGCAAGGCCGATGTTATGTAATGCGGTAAAAACCTCTGAAGCATAACCAGTATATTGCTGCCATGTTTTGTTTGAGATATTTCTAACATAACAAATATATTCTATAACAAATAACTGGCAAAATAAAGGCGATATGTCATTAACTTCAGTCGGGAAACCTTATTTGTCGCTTGAGTGATAATAAGGTAAATCATAGCTGACTGATACCATATATTCGTACTACCCTCTATATTGTTAGAAGGATTTCTTTAAATTATAACGAAATATAGATATTAGTGTAGGAAAAACTAAATGCGGATATTTTTTCAAAACAGATTGAAAATCGGGAGGCGATTTTTATGCGGTTGACGGATGAGATAACAAATGCACTTATGATTTTTTCACATAAGTTCTACCAACTACTTCTAATTGCCGGTGACGATTCGCATAAAAAAAGCCTTCTTTTAAAGCAGATAGCTGAAAGCGGCAACTATGCTTATGTAAACCTTAACCTCGCCATGTCAGAACGCTTGATGATGATTCCAAGCCATGAACGCAGCCTATTTGTGAATCAGTGCATTGATGAAATCATAAATGACATCAGTGCTGAAACAGTTATTTTTGACCATATCGAAATACTGTTTGAAAAACCGCTGAATATAGACCCTATGGCACTTCTAAAAAATATCTCGCGGCACAGAAAACTCATATCTGCTTGGCCAGGCATCATCAAAGATGATATTCTGATTTATGCTAAACCCGGCCATCCAGAATATGTAAAATATCCTGTTGAGGTCGATTATACAATTATTGATATAGACCAGAACTATAAGGCTAGTTTTTAACCGCCGCTTTTGAAATGACTAGATTAATAGAGGGAGTGTTTCCAGTGAAATACAGGGAACTTGTCAGTTTTGATCCGGTAGAATCCGTTATAAAATTGGTAGAAGCAGACCAGCCTCAGGAGGCTATGAGGCTGGTTAAAACTTATGTAATGTCAGATAGTATGGCAAAAACATTAAAAGACATAGTTATTCCACAGCTGCAGTTCGAAAATTCCTTTGATAATAAGGGTATATTTATCGTTGGCAACTATGGCACGGGTAAATCTCATCTAATGTCAGTACTATCTGCCGTAGCCGAAGATAAAAAGATGCTTGAGCTGGTAAATAACCAAATATTTCAAGAAGCAGCTCAAAGCATTGCCGGCAAATTTGAAGTCTTGAGGTTTGAAATTGGCACTTCAAAGATGGACCTTCGAGACTTAGTTATAGGGCACCTGGAGAAAGATTTGGCAAAAAGAGGCATCGACTACCGTTTCCCATCCATGGAGGAAGTCCCTAATACTAAAGATTACCTTTTAGAGATGATGGCACTATTTCAAGAAAAATATCCTGATAAAGGCTATTTGATAGTTGCGGATGAATTTCTGGATTACCTTCGAGGCCTTACCGAACAAAAAGTAGTCCTTGCGCTTAATTTTCTCCGCGAAATCGGCGAAATATCGAAGAGCTGTCGGCTACGTTTCATAGCAGGGGTTCAAGAATCCCTTTTTGACAGCGGGCAGTTCGCATTTGTTGCCGACTCACTTAGACGTGTAAGGGATAGATACGAACAAGTAGTAATCCGGAAGCAGGACATATCTTTTGTTGTATCAGAGCGGATACTAAAAAAAGATGAACGGCAAAAGGCGTGGATACGAGAACACCTGATCAAGTTTTCCCATCTATATTCAAATATGGCTGATAGATTGGAAGATTATGTAAATCTATATCCAATTCATCCGGCGTATATAGAAATCTTCGAAAAAGTTTACATAGCAGAAAAACGAGAGGTTTTAAAGACCATAACACATACTATCAAAAAAATCTTAGACAAAGATGTTCCTGAAAACGAGACCGGAATCATCTCATATGACTCATACTGGGAGTATATAAAGGAAAATATTTCCGTGCGCTCAGACCCCGACCTTCGGGAGGTAGTGGAAAAAAGCAATGTATTAGAAGACCTTATACTAAAATCATATACAAGGCCTCAGTACCGACCCATAGCTCTGCGAATCATCCACGCTCTAAGTGTTCACAGACTAACTACTGGCGATATCAATGCACCCATTGGCATAACTGTCGATAACATGAAGGATGACCTTTGTATATATACACCTATGCCTGAAGTAGAGGAAAGTTTTTTAAAGACTACGGTAGAAACAGCGGTCCGGGAAATCTTAAAGACCGTTAGCGGCCAATTTATCTCTTATAACCGAGATAACGAGCAGTACTATCTGGATTTAAAGAAAGATATAGATTATGATGCAAAAATTCAAGCAAAAGCCGATTTCATGGATGATGATATGCTCAATAAATACTATTATGACGCACTGCTTAAGGTATTGAACTGGGAAAGGCCTGAACATAAAACCGGCCGAAGGATATGGCAGTATGAGATTATTTGGGAGGAGAAGAAGGTTGAGCGATATGGCTATCTGTTCTTTGGCGCTCCCAATGAACGCACTACTGCTCAACCTCCTAGAGATTTTTACATATATTTTTTACGCCCATATGGCAACAACGTCTATCAAGGTGAAATTGAGAAAGATGAGGTAATATTTGAATTCATAAACAGAGATGAAAAAGTGGATGAATATATAAAGCTGTATGCTGCTTCTATGGAACTTGCGATGGTATCCTCAGCAGATAGTAAACAGACTTATTTTAAAAAAGCCGAAGGTTATCTAAAGGCAATTGTTCAGTGGATAAAAGAACATGTCAAGGAGTGCTTTATAGTAAAGACTGCCGGCGAGCAACAGACTATACAATACTGGCTAAAAGGTAAAGCTGCCGAAGAGCATACCGTAAAGGAATTTGTGGATATGACTGCTTCTGCATGTCTTTCGACTTATTTTAATGATAAATATCCTTATTACCCAAGATTTTATACACAAGTAACACGCGAGAATATGAAAGAACTTTTTAAAGCAGGATTAAACTATCTTGCCGGAAGAAAAAATGAACTGGGTGCCAAAGTGCTAGATTCTCTGGGACTTTTGGAAGGTGATATGATTGCACCGGAAAAATCAATTTATGCGCGCCGTTACATCAAGCTTTTAGAAAATTTGCCGGAAAAACATGTGCTAAACAGAGAAGATGTCTTAGAATATTTAAGTGAAGTTACACTTGATAAAGAATTTCAATTAGAAGATGTATGGGTCACATTGATACTTTGCGCATTAGTATATAGTGGTCATGCTACTTTGACCATTTCTGGACATACTTTCGATGCTACAAAAATGGAAGAAATAGCTGCCGCCAATCCTGCAGATTTAATTTTATTCAAATACTGTCAGGTGCCGGAAGGTGTCCCTGTAAAAATATTAAAAAAACTTTTCGAAGGGTTGGGGCTGCCGCCTGGTCAAATAACCAATCCCAACACGCGAGAAGCTGCCATAGAAAAAATGCTTGTTCGAGCAGAGGAATTGACCAAAAGGGTAATCGAAACACAGCAATTTCTCATAGGTGATTTGGCACTTTGGGATAAACCTGCAATAGATGAAGATACAAAAGAAAACTATAAGGAAAGCTTAAAAACGCTAAAGGATTTCCTTGATGCCATAAAACAATATAACACCCCTGCAAAGTTAAAAAACTTCAGGTTTTCAGAAGACGAGGTAGCAAGTTCCTTAGCTAACATTGAAATAATGCAAGAAATCTTGAATATAAGGGATTTTAAACTAAAGGTTGATCCTTATGTATCCTATCTTACACGTACATGTATGATACTTAAAGATGATAAGTGGAATCAAAAAGTCCAAAAGGTCCGAGTTGAAGCACTAGACAAGGTACAAAAGCCGCAGGAACTGACAGATGCGTATATCAAAGAATATGTAGGTAAACTTCAAGCACTGAAGAAAGAATATATTTCTATTTATATCAAGCTTCATAAAAAATATCGCCTGGATTTAAACGGCGATAAGCAAAAACAAAAGCTTTTAGAAAGTAGATTAAAACATAATCTGGATATGCTTACTTGTGTTGGTGATTTAATTTATTCAAAACCCTATGAAAAGATGTGCAATAGACTTTTGAAATTGAAAACATGTTTTAGCTTAATTGAAGATGATATTAATATGAGTCCATTATGCCCCCACTGCGGATACACGCCTGATGAAGAAGAGCAGCCGGTATTTGGCGTGGTGGAAGCCATTGAGAAATCTATGGAAGAGCTATTTTTCCAATGGGAAAAGATAGTCCTTGAGATTTTAGAAGATGAAAAAGTAAAGGAGAACATTGCTTTACTAGATAAGCCTCAACGGCAAGCTTTAGAGAGTATTGCCCAAAATCAGCGGCTTCCTGATAAAATCGATTCACAGCTTGTTTCAACGATTAATATGCTAATGAAAGGTCTTGATAAGGTAGAGATTACCACTGAAGATTTGGTAAGGGCAATATTTAAAGGCGGACCGGTTACTGTATCTGATATGAAACAGCGCTTGAACGATTATATTGATGAGATGGTAAAGGGAATGGATGTCGATCGTGTGCGGATAATGCTGAAATAATGGAGGAATGTAAGTGAAACTAACAAAAGAAATACTTGACAAAGTAAGGAATATTGAAGGCTTTCCATTAGGAAAGGATGAAGACATTATAGCACTTTCGGATCCGCCGTATTACACCGCATGCCCAAACCCGTTCATAGGTGAATTTATAGAAAAATACGGAACTTCTTATGACGAGTCCACAGATGAATACAATGTGGAGCCATATACTGCTGATGTATCCGAAGGCAAGAACGACCCCATATACAACGCCCATTCCTATCATACTAAGGTGCCACATAAAGCCATCATGCGATATATTTTACACTACACAAAACCGGGTGATATAGTATTTGACGGCTTTTGCGGTACCGGCATGACCGGAGTAGCTGCTGCAATGTGCGAGAATCCTGACGAGGATTTTAAAATAAAATTAGAACAAGAAGCCAGACAGGAAGGCAAAACCATAGAATGGGGAGCTAGAAGAGCAGTTCTATGCGACCTATCGCCGGCGGCTACCTTTATAGCATATAATTACAATACCCCAGTGGACGTGGAGGAATTTGAAAAGGAAGCTAAAAGGATATTACAAGAAGTGGAAGATGAATGCGGTTGGATGTATGAAACTAATCATACTATTAATGGTACATCCCAACTAAGCATTGACGGCAAACCCATGAAGGGACGGATAAACTATACGGTATGGTCTGATGTTTTTCTATGTCCTAATTGTATGGAAGAAATGATTTTTTGGAATATAGCGGTAAACAAAAAAACGGGCAAGGTCATGGATAAATTCCACTGTCCCCATTGCGGACTATTAACTGACAAGAGGAATGTGGAGAAGGCAAAAGTAACCATATATGATAAGGCATTAGGCAAGATGATAGAACAGGTAAAACAAGTGCCTGTAATGATAAACTATTCGGTTGGCCGCAAAAGATTTGAAAAGACTCCCGATGAGGAGGATTTGAAATTACTCCAGAAGATTGAGGAGATGGATATACCTTATTGGTATCCTACGGACGAAATTAAAAAAGGCGATAAGACAGGAGAACCTCTGAGGATTGGGATAACACATGCGCACCACTTTTATACAAAAAGAAATTTGTGGGTGTTGAGCGCGATATATCACGAAACAACAGAAGTTTGTAATGACAGAGCAAAAAGACACTTATCATTTCTTTTTACATCAATATTCTCTAGAACCCATAAGATGAACCGATATATGCCCAATCATAATCGTCATGTAGGTCCCTTGGCTGGAACCTTATACATACCATCCTTGCCGACTGAAATAAACCCAATAAATATATGGAAAGATAAAATTAACTCATTTCTTAGAGCAGAAAGTTTAACGTTAAACAACTTTATTACTACTCAATCAACAGCAGATTTAAAAATCAATAATAATTCAATAGACTACATCTTCACCGATCCGCCCTTTGGAGCAAATCTCATGTATTCGGAGCTCAACTTTCTGTGGGAGGCATGGCTGAAAGTTTTTACAAATAACGAATCAGAAGCCGTAATAAACAAAACACAGGGAAAAGGTTTATTAGAATATCAACGAATCATGGAAAAATGTTTTAAAGAGATGTATCGAATTTTAAAGCCTGGCCGGTGGATGACAATCGAATTTCATAACACTAAAAACAGTGTATGGAATGTTATACAAGAAGCAACCCTTAAAGCAGGATTCATTATTGCGACTGTAAAAACACTGGATAAAAAAAAAGGTACTGTAAACCAAATGTCATATAGCATGACAGCAAAGCAAGACCTTATAATCTCTGCCTATAAACCCAAAGATCGTTTTGTGCAAGATTTTGTGCGGCAGGCAGGTACTGAAGAAGGTGTGTGGAATTTTGTACGCCAACACCTAGAGCGGCTGCCGGTGACGTTGGAAAGCGGCGGAAGACTTGATGTTATTCCGGAAAGGCAAAATTATCTGCTTTACGATAGCATGGTGGCATATCATATTCAGCGTGGGGCGACAGTTCCAATGGGAGCAGCAGATTTTTATCAAGGGCTAAAGCAGCGGTTTCCAGAACGGGACGGTATGTATTTTTTACCGGATCAGGTTAGTAAGTATGAGCAAAAGCGAATGGAATTGGAGTTAAATGAACAGGTATCTTTTCTGATTCTTGATGAGAAGACTGCAATTCAGTGGCTAAGACAAGAACTTTCAAAGGGACCTAAGACCTATCAGGATATACAGCCTAAATTTTTACAAGAGCTCAAGCAATTACGTCATGAGAATATGCCGGAACTTGGCGATTTACTGCAGGAAAGCTTTCTGCAGGATGAAAAGGGTCGCTGGTACGTGCCGGATACAAGTAAACAGTCAGACTTGGAAAAACTCCGGGAACGGCGGCTTTTAAAAGATTTTGAGGAATATAAGACTGGCCGTGGCAAGCTGCGCTACTTCAGGACTGAAGCCGTTCGGGCAGGGTTTAAGGACTGTTGGAGCAAAAAGGATTATAATACCATTGTTAAAATAGGCGAGCGTCTGCCGGAATCTGTGTTGCAAGAAGACACTACCCTTCTGATGTACTACGATAACGCATTGACTAGACTGGGGGACTAGGAGGAGCTTCCTATGAAATCAGCGGTTATTGCAAAACTTAAGCAAAGCCCTATACCATTCATATTGTTATATGATATTGATGATATTACTTCATCGGAAGATATCCTAACTTCTATTACCTCACAGGGCTTTCAATTAGTAAATTATGATGATTCCATTGCATTTAGGTATTTTTTCGAGAAAAACTTTCGAGAAAAACCCGATTGCAACGTGAAACTTGTACTTAAGGTGACAGGCTATCACAGCTATATACCATATGATATTGAAAGCAGTTTCTATAATATTACTCTTTCACTTAAGGAATTGTTTCCGGGCCTTTCTTATAGCATATTAAAGGAACTGGATAGTGAGCTTTATGATAGGCTGTATAGGGTATATAAGTATATGGGCCAAAACCTTAGCCAGCGGGAAACCCTAGACTTTATTTTAAAAAACCTTTTTGGCATATACCCTGAAACAATTAACAAATTTACAGACCTAATAAAGGCTTTGATTGATTTTTACTATGAAAATGATTCGCTGCCTCAAGTAGTTTCAGATTATCTTGCTGATTTACTAATGTGCAAGGAAGATTTTAAGGAATATCCGGTGAAAAAACTATTAGAGGGTGCCGACTCTTTCTTTGATTACCTGCAGGGACAGTGGAAAATCTTTGTAAAGGGTTTAACTAGCACTTTGCCTATAAAAAGTGCGGTGGACTTTTCTCATAAAGATATTAAAATATATTTGGGCAGTCTTTTTGATGAAGGCTATCTAACTCCTGTCCGAAGTGATAACATTGACAACGTGCCTTTGTGGGTGCACCGAGGAATACTGATAGATGAACTTGGCCAACTTAAGGCAAATTATAATAATTTATTGGATCGCCTTTATGATACACTTGATAATATAACTTCTTATAAAGACTGGTTACAAGCAGCAAAAGATTGGGCTGAAATATTGGTTATTTACAATGATGAACGAATCCAAGGAAGGCTTGATGAGAAGGCTTTCATATCGATTTCCGATATGCTAAACAGCAGGTTTCGCACTTGGCTTTTTGACAACTATAATCTATTACCATCATTGTCTTATGCCCGTGCTCCAGTTATGGTTCATCACATCCCTTGGTATATTAACTACAGAATGGGAAAAGATGCTACGCAAAAAGCTGCTCTTATTGTAGTTGATGGTATGGCGCTTGACGACTGGCTTATCATTAGCCGGTATTTGAATCGGAATTCGAGTTGCCGCTTTGAAGAAAAACTTTGTTTTGCTTGGATTCCTACGATTACTTCGATATCCAGGCAAGCGATATTCTCCGGGCAAATTCCTAGGTATTTCGGCAAAACTATTTTCAGCACTAGTGAAGATGAACGTCATTGGAAGAAATTTTGGGCAGAGCGTGGTATTAGACCTGATGCTATTTATTACATGCGAGGCATAAAACATTTTAACGAAAATGGATTAAGAGATATCGTTGAAAACCCTAAATCTAAGATGCTAGGCTTGGTTGTAAATATGATAGATGATATGGTTCATGGTCAACAAATGCTTCGAGCAGGACTGCATCAAAATCTTCGGCTTTGGATGGAAAAAGAAGGTTTTAAAAAATTCCTGCAGACTCTTTTAGAACGGAATTTTGATGTTTACATTACGTCAGACCACGGTCATGTTAGCAGTGTGGGTCAGGGCAACCTTCGGGAAGGCTTGGCGGTGGATAGGGCCGCTGACAGGGTAAGGATTTATGAACAGGGGAAGAATTATGAAACGGCTTTAAAAAGGTACAAGGCATACAAATGGGCAGGTTACGGTCTTCCTGAGGAGTATAACTATATTATCAGTGACGGATGTTACTCTTACGGCAAGGATAATGAAAAAAATCTTACTCATGGCGGTATTTCTATCGAAGAAGTAGTCGTACCATTTATCCATATAAGGAAGGAAGAATAAATCATGCGAATAGTTGGTCTTGACAGATTTTTAAAAGGTGAGTGGCTAGATAAGACGATGGAGATTGCAAGTAATGAAAGTGATATTAGTTTAATAAGAGAGACCTTGGAAGAATACTTAAAACAAGAAATCCCCGGCGATATTACAAGGCGAAAAGCCAGAGATAAGCTGATGGCTATATGGGTAAATATCCCAGAGGAATTAGAATGGATAAAAAGTGAGGCAATTATACTTTCAAATGAAGTCTTTAATCAAGAGCGATTGTTGCTTCACTGGACAATGATGTTTGCGGTCTATCCTATTTTTAGGGATATATCTACAATTATAGGTGCTATTACTGATTTTCAAGATGATGTCACTTTGTCGTTGGTGGAAAAGCGCATTTATGAAATTTGGGGAGAGCGCAGCACTGTAAAGTATGCAGTGCAGAAAATCATGAGTTCAATGGTTGATTGGCAGGTTTTAGAGCGAAGGGGCAGTGGTAAATTTAAGAAGAAGCCACCTATAAAAATAGAAAATACCTCGCTAAAACTTCTTTATTTAAAAGCTTATCTTTCAGTGAATAACAAAGATTATATAGAATTTTTCAAAGCAAATAATATAAAGAGTGTCTTTCCCTTTGAAATCCAATACAAAATGGAAGATTTTGCATTATCTGATGAATTTGCTTTAGTTAAAATGGGAAGTGATGTGGCCATTTCCCTAGCATAGAATTAATTTTCTTGCTAAATTAAAACATTTATTGCCCAGTTATTTTATTTGGGGGGATGATAGCATGAAACCAATTTATGTGGCGATAGTAGGGCTAAATCATTATTTTGGGTCAAGGATATTTAAACCGGGACAATTCTTGCGACTTGTTAAGGATTTTGAAAATGACTATGACGGAGAAGCAATTATGGCGCTGTTAGACCCAG
This sequence comes from Tepidanaerobacter sp. EBM-38, assembly GCA_001896545.1. Classification (GTDB taxonomy): domain Bacteria; phylum Bacillota; class Thermosediminibacteria; order Thermosediminibacterales; family Tepidanaerobacteraceae; genus Tepidanaerobacter. Next base: position 92,198 of record MPOT01000086.1, read on the forward strand.
TCGGCATAGTGGGCTATGTGGCTAACAGCGTTCATACCGTCCCGTTGGGATGCTATAGTGCCGGTAGGGCATATGACACATTTGGCACCACTACATATGCAGTGGTGCGATTTGTAACAAAGGATGTAGTCATTGCAGAAATTATTGACAAGATACAAATTGAGATTTATATAGAAGAGGGAATGTCAACATCTAACGAGATAGAGGAATGAAATATTAGTTTAGTAAAATACGCTGCCTATATTATCGCGAGATTACAAAATGTGGCAGAATGTGAATAATAACAACTGTGAAAGTAGGACACATAATGAAACGTTATCAGAAGGTTTATGAAACAGTAAAATTACTGTGTGCACAGCAGCTTGAGCAAACTGGAGAGATTAAAGGAGTTTATGCAAAAGAAGTTGCTGAGATTTTAGATATCTATCGCTCAAATGCTTCTGGTGATTTAAACCGTCTGGTAAGAGAAGGCAAATTAAAAAAAATTACTGGGAAACCGGTGCTTTATAAAGTAAGTGTGGACAATACTGATACAGTAAAAGTGCATGAAACGTCAGAGAAATTTAACAGCGCATTGGAACAAAATATAATGGATAAAATCATTGGGGCAAGTGACAGCCTCAAGACTGCTATCCTCCAAGCCAAAGCAGCCATTATGTATCCTCCCATAGGTCTTCATACTTTACTTCTGGGAGAAACGGGCACGGGCAAATCCATGTTTGCCGAAGTTATGTTTAAGTATGCCAAAGAAATCGGAGTATTTGACGATAAGGCTCCTTTTATTTCATTTAACTGTGCCGACTATGCTCACAATCCACAACTGCTTATATCGCAATTATTCGGAGTGAAAAAGGGAACATATACGGGAGCTGACAAGGATAGGGTAGGCCTGGTCGGCAAGGCTGACGGAGGTATTCTTTTCCTTGACGAAGTTCACCGATTACCCCCTGAAGGCCAAGAAATGCTGTTTTATCTTATAGATAAAGGGCTATACAGAAGGCTTGGCGAAATAGATACAGCACATAAAGCACAAATTCTTATAATATGCGCTACTACAGAAAATCCTGAATCTGCGCTTCTTGCAACCTTTATGCGGCGCATACCTATGGTAATAAAACTTCCGCCGCTTAGAAAACGAACATTTAACGAGCGGTTGCAGTTGATAAAAGCTTTTTTTAAGGCAGAGTCCGGATACTTAAAGACCGATATACATGTTCCTGCAAATTCAATTAAAGCTTTGATGCTGTATGATTGTCCAAATAACATCGGACAGCTCAAGAGTGATATAAAATTAAGCTGTGCAAAAGCCTTCATTCACTATATCTCCGGTAAAGAAAATAATCTGTACATTCGCAGCGAAGACCTGCCTGAGTATGTAAGAAATGGATTATTACATTACAAAGAATATAGAGATAAACTGGAAAAACTTGAATTAGATAGTGAAATGATTTTTGATGCTAGTGAAGATAAGTCTGAGACCCATGAAACGACAGATACGTTTAATATCTACGAAGCCATTGAGGAAAAAAGGAGTCTTTTAAAGAAGAATGGGTTAGCTGAAAAAGACATTGATTTAATATTATATCTTGATATAGAAACTGTTATAAAGAAATATATGTCAAAGCTTAATGAACAAAATATGGAGCAGCTTTACAAGGTGGTTGATAAAAAAGTTGTAGAAGTGGCAAGGACTTTTATGGACTATGCCTCAAATAGATTGGGCAAAAATTTCAGCGACAGGGTTTTGTATGGCATATCAATGCACGTTTCCAGCACTATGGAAAGAATTAAAGCCGGCAAGTCGATTTTAAATCCGCATACTGAAGAAATCAAGAAGTCTTATCCCGCAGAGTTTAATGCCGCATCTAAAATGCCAGAGTTGATAAAAGAAAACTTTGGGATTGATGTACCGCAAGATGAAATTGGATTTATAACTATGTTTTTAATAGCAGAGGATTACACGAAAAAAAAGGATTTATCAAGAGTAGGCGTTTTAGTTGCAATGCACGGGGAAAGTACAGCTACTTCAATGGTTGACGTAGCGGCAAAACTGTTGGGAGAAGGGCATGCCGTAGGATACAACATGCCCCTTGATAAAAAACCGGAGACTTCTCTTGAGGAACTTACGCAACTCGCCGCAAAAATCGATGAGGGCAAAGGCGTAATTATCTTGGTAGATATGGGGTCCTTGGTATTTTTTGGCGATATAATACACGAGCGAACGGGTATACCCATAAAAACCGTAGAAATGGTAAGCACACCAATGGTACTGGAAGCTTCAAGAAAAGCGGCTATGATGTCAAGCCTTGACGAAGTATACGATGCGGTTGTAAATTTAAGCCCATATATTGGGCGCCTTTATTCTAACAGTATTGATTATAGTAATGGCATAAAAGATGATATAATCGTAACTGCATGTTTTACAGGTGAAGGTGCGGCTTTAAAAATGAAAGGAATGGTAGAAGAAATAATAGAAAAAACCGGCTGTGAGGCAGTAGATGTAATTCCTATAGATATCGCATCAATCGAAGAATATAATAGGAAAATTTCTCAGATAAAGCAAGAAAAAAACATTATAGCAGTTATAAGCTCGGTAAAACCCCAAGATAAAACCCTAACATATTTTTCGCCGAAGGATCTTATTAAAGGTAAGTTCAAAAGCTTCGTATATTCCAAACAACATGATAAGAATATCGAACTCTTAGACCAAATGCGAGAAGTAATAAGAGAAAATTCTAATATTGATGCTGAAAAATATATAGATGAATTTATTGCTTTTTATAAAAATCTAAAAGCTCATAATATAAACCTAAATGAAGATATGCTGGTAGGATTTGTTCTGCACATTGCATGTGCTATAGAAAAAATTCAAACAGGAAACTTTAAACACCGAACTGATTACAGCCAAACTGATTTTTTGAAAAAAGAATACGAAGAGGATTTTGATATAATCAAGTCAGCCTTAGAATCTATGGAGAAATCCTTTGATATCAAATTTCCGGATGAGATATATGCAAATTTGGTAAAGGTTATTCATTTTTTGTGATGATACTTGTGCTGTAATAAATGGTCATATAATAAATAAAAATATACAGTTTTAAAAAAAGTATCGCAAAACACCTTTGAAGTTTTGCGATACTTGCATTTAAAATCTATTTTCTTAACGAATAAGCCATCCTGCGATATGTGTGTCTTTTTCCTCTTATTGCAATAGAAAGTGCTGCTATATTTTCCGGTAAAGCAATACCGCCATAACCTGCATCACCGATGTGTTGAATATCTGCTCCTGCCATTTTTGACATTAAGGCCATATCTTGTATCACGTTTAAATTCGCACCTTCTTGCGAAGTTCCTATGGCAGTTAAAGCCATTTTTCCAGTTTCGTGAATTGCGCTTATTTGACGGCGGCATAGTTCAAAATCCAATCCGGGTATCGTTCCCGGTGCTCCTATTAAAATAATATCTGCACCTGCCTTAGAAAAGTCTTGGAGCACTTTTGGATCGTAAATATTATCACTCCCTGCACCATGCATCTTTCCTGCGATTATTATAGCCTTATCACCTAAAATATCCGCAGCTTCTTTTATGCCGTTTAAGATATCCTCATTTGTAATTCCTGTTTTGGGATTTCCGGTTATGACTATGTAGTCAAAACCCAATGCTGACGCTTTCTCCAATTTTTTTTTGTTTAGTTTTCTGCCCTCGCAATAATTAATATTTTTTGGAATCGGCTCCATGTTTACACCCAGCAATCTTCCAACTACATTTTTTGTTTTGCGTATATAATCCCTATCAGCAGAATTTCTATGAAGGATTTTTTGAATTTCAGCAGATTTATTTACCATATCAGATGCATCTGATATTGCCAAGTCTTTATCATCTATACCGAAGATGAATGGTGCGTCAAAATCGAATAAATTCAGTGTAATCATATCTGCGCCAAAGGCGGCAGCAAGTTCCGGATTGCTTACACCGTATATTATAGGTTGTTTTGCTACATCAGTTTCTGCCATCACGGTTCTGCCTTCTGATGAGCTTATTGATAAAAGCAAATCTTTTTTTGAGATATTCATTATATCTTCAAAGTTCAATTCAAATGTTCTTTTCAAATAAACCACTCCAAAATATTTTTTAATTAATATGCTCTTCGTTTTGAAAAACCTTCTCGTATAGTTCGATAAATTCTTCGATAAGGTCTTTTGCCAGCATGGCCGCCATAAGATGATCTTGAGCATGAATAAGTAACAGACTAATTTCGTGTTTTTCGCCTGCGGCTTCTTTATGCAGCATGTTGCTTTGAATTTTGTGTGCATTAAGCAGTTCTTCTTTAGTTTCATTTATCTTTTTGTGAGCTTCGCCTAAATTGCCTTCCTTTGCAAGACGCAATGCTTCAAAGCAGAGACTACGGGCATTTCCAGCATGAGCTATAATTGATAATATGATTTTTTCACAATCCATTCTTAAGACCCCTTTTTAGCTGTTTGTAAGGTTAATAGCAAGATCTAAAATTTTCGCACCATTTACCGATCCGTATACGGCTGGCGGAATGATAATATATTTTTTGTTTTTTTGTTCGCACAAACTTTTTATATATGGCTCTTTGTATCTTATTTGTGGTCCGACCATTATTACATCATAATTATCGATTATCTGTTCTAATTCCTCGATGGCATTGGCATCGACTTTAATATCTTTAATATTTCGCTTTTCAATCTCCTTTTTCATTTTTTCAACAATCAGGCTTGTCGACATACCGCCTGCGCAAACTAATAATATTCTCATATATTTTCCTCCGTTACTTGTTTTGTTTCTTCCTCGAGTTTCATCTTATCCCACATTTTAAGGAATGGATAATAGATGATAGCGGCAATAATAATATTAACTAATTGCAGTATAATGGCTTTCCAATCTCCGGTTGTTAAGAAGCCGCTAATAAAAGCGGGAGTTGTCCAGGGAACTATTGCATAAGGTCTAGCAACTAAATTAGTTGCCATCGCGGCGTATGTCGTAACAGCTGCTGCCAAGGGAGCCAGTATAAACGGAATAAACATTACAGGATTCATTATTATAGGCATGCCAAAGGTTATAGGTTCATTAATATTAAACATTGTGGGCCAGATTCCGACTTTGCCAATGGCTTTTAACTGTGAAGACTTAGCATTTAATAACAAAAGAGCAAGAGCAAAAGTTGCACCGGCACCGCCAACAAAGACAAATACATAAATGAACTGGTTTGTTATAATGTTTGGCAGCATTTCTCCCGCTGCTTTAGCTACTGCATTTTGTTCAGATAAAGATAGCCATACCGGCCCTAAAAAGACTGCTACAATATCAGCGCCTTGTATTCCCACACACCAAAGAAGCTGAATTATAATTATTGCTATAAGGGTAGCAGGCAAAGAAGAACCCAGATTCATAATGGGTATTCCCAGAACGATATTAATAGCTTCAGGTAAAGTTAAGCTTGTGCTTCTCAACAATATAATATTAACAATCCAAACGAGAAGTAACATAGCAAATCCCGGAAGTAATGCCGCAAAAGACCTAACTACAAAAGGCGGAACTTCAGCAGGCATTTTAATAAAAATGTTTTTCTCCATAAAAAATCTTTGAATTTCTACACTTAAAATAGCGATAACCATCGCAACAAATAAGCCCTTGCTCCCAAGCCATTCTGCAGGAATATTACCATTATCTGTAGCAGGCATCGAAAGTAAAAATGCTGACACACTTATTATGCCGGATGCTAGACTGTCAAGCTTGTAAGAATTCGAGAGTGAGTATGCAACCGAAAAAGATGCTACAAGTGCAAGGATTCCAAAAGTAGCGTTAGAAACTTTAGAAAGCTCGCCTCTAAAAGGTGCAACTGCAGCATCTAGAGCTTCTATAGGCGGGTAAGCTATTATTAAAAATAGAGAGCCAACCAATAAAAGCGGCATTACAGCAACAATTCCCTCACGCAATGCTTTAAGATGTCTTTGTTCCGCAAGTTTTCCTGCGAAAGGCATAAAGTGGTCATTTAAAAAATTCATAATAGCGTCCAAAATAATCATCCTTTCTTTTTTATCTTATAGTATTATCTAAAATTAACATATAAGCAAAAAGCATGCCATATCTTAAAACCTTGATTATATTAAGGTAATTTTATTATGTGTATTAATTTGTATCGGTGTGTATTGTAAAGTTGAATATATAATACTCATGTGTATGAAAAGTGTATAATGTATCTTGCCTAATTTTGCAAAGAACCAATTTAATTGCATTATTTTGTAAAACTGTTAAACTTAAATTATCAAATTGATACAGATATTTATCTAAAGACGGCTGACGGAGGGAAATAAAGTTGGCAAGTATTTTAAAAAGCATGCAGGATACTGTTGAAAAATATGCGAATGTTTTGTCTCAGGTTTTGGGCGTTGATGTGGAAATCGTAGATGATAATTTTGAGCGTATAGCGGGCACAGGCATGTTTTCTGGCAGGATAAACAGGAACATGGAAGATGAAGGTTATGTTTATAAGGATGTTATGAAAACAGGCAAACAACGAATTATTTCAGAACCCGGTAAGCACGAGATATGCAAGAATTGCCCTAAAATAGCTCAAGAAGGTCGTTGCGAAGAGACGTTTGAAATGAGTATGCCTATAAAAATCGGAGAAAAGGTTGTAGGCGTGATGGGATTTGTATGCTTTAGCGATGCGCAAAAGGAACATATTTTAGGTAATTCGGACACCTTTATGGAATTTTTAGAGCAAATGTCAGACCTTATTTCTTCAAAAGCGAAGGAAGAAATCGAAAAGCAGAATATGCTTACTCTTATTGATATGCTAAATGACATAATCGATAAAATTGATCAGGGAGTAATCGTATTAGACAAGAATGAGAAAATTTTAAAGGCAAACAGTATAGCAAAAAATATTTTGAATATAAATGATGTTACAGATGTTTTCCCCACAATAAAAATCAAGGCAACCGGAAATTCTCTTTTAAATATGAAAGAATATGAACTTGCGACAGGAACTAAAAATTATATGCTAATTGGAGAAGAATATGAAATTTTTGAAAGCGAATTTAGTTATAGCAAAGTATTCATATTTACAGATCTAAATTCACTAAAACAAAAAATGTTTTCTGCAACAACTACAAAAGAGAATGTGAATCTCGAAAATATTATCGGTGAATCCGAATCTATAAAAATGCTTAAAAATAAGGTCAAAAAAATTGCCCAATCATCTTCAACAGTTCTTATCATAGGGGAAAGCGGCACAGGAAAAGAGATATTTGCCAGGGCGATACATGCTGAAAGCGATAGAAAAAACAAACCTTTTGTAGCAATTAACTGCGCGGCAGTGCCCGATACACTCCTTGAGAGCGAACTTTTCGGATACGTAAAAGGTGCATTTACCGGCGCTGACCCCAACGGTAAAATCGGCAAGATAGAGTTCGCTAATAAAGGCACTTTATTTCTTGATGAAATAGGGGATATGCCGCTTTATTTGCAAGCAAAACTTCTCAGAGTTTTTGAACAAAAAGAGATCGTAAGGTTGGGTTCAAATACGCCTGTGCCTGTTGATGTCAGGATAATCGCTGCTACAAATAAAAATCTTGAAAAGCTTATTGAAGAAGGGGCATTTCGCGAAGATCTTTATTATAGACTCAATGTTATACCCTTTTATATACCGCCTCTTCGCGAACGAAAAGAGGATATACGGGTGCTGACAGATTACTTTGTTCGTAAATATTCGGCGCTCTTTAAAAAGAAAGTCATTGGCTTTGAAAGCAAAGTTTGGGATTTACTATATAGTTACAGCTGGCCCGGAAATGTTCGCGAACTCGAGAATGCAGTGGAGTATATGATAAACATGCTAGACGACAAAGGCATAATAACTGTAAGCTTACTTCCCCAGAAGATAAAGACAAATTTAAATAAGAGTGATACTTTAATTACACTGGAAGAACTGGAAAAGAATTTGATAGAACGCGCTCTCAATTTATACGGCAATAATGTAACCGGAAAACAGCAAGCAGCAGATGCGCTCGGTATAGGAATCGCTACGTTGTACAGAAAAATTAAAAAGTATAATTTATTATAAGCCGACGGTTATCATTTTGATAAACATCTATCATTTTGATAAATGATGTCATGCCTTCAATATATAGTCGTAGTTGATTTTAACTAATTATATTTATCATTGTGATAAATATAATTTAAACTTTTAAGAATAATATACAAGTTTATTGTTCGAAGAAAGCATCTAAAGCCTTATCATACAAGGCTTTTGTTTTTTATTATTGATTTTGCAAGTTATGGCATAGTATTTGCATTATATTTTTAGTAAGAAATCGTAAAGTATTAAAATACTAGAAGGCAGGTATTGACTAATGAATAATTTACCAATTAAATTTATTTGCAATAACAATGCTAGAAAAAATTATAGCAAAAAGGTTTCTGCGGATATTATGTCACAAGAGCAAATTAAAAAGGTGCGTAATTTTCACAAAAGCTTTCCCGAATATTCAGTGACACCGCTGCATACCCTGGACAACCTTGCTAAAAGATTTGGGGTAAATAAAATCTGGGTAAAGGACGAATCTTATAGATTTGGTCTTAATGCTTTTAAAGTTTTGGGCGGTTCTTTTGCTATAGGAAGGTATTTAAGTCAAAAGCTCGGCATACCCCAAGAAGAGATAACATTTGAAAAACTGTGCTCGAAAGAAAAAAGAGAAAAAATAGGCGACATTACTTTTGTAACGGCTACCGACGGCAATCATGGGCGAGGGGTGGCATGGGCGGCCAAAAAGTTAGGGCAAAAATGCGTAGTCTTTATGCCGAAAGGTTCTTCAGAAATACGCCTGCAAAATATAAGAAACGAGGGTGCCGAGGCATCAATCACAGAATACAATTACGATGATTCTGTAAAAATTGCAATAGAATATGCCGAAAAGCACGGAGGAGTTATTGTACAAGATACGGCTTGGGAAGGATATGAAGACATACCTTTTTGGATAATGCAAGGATATGGCACGTTAATTGATGAAGCAATAGAGCAAATCAAGGCACTTGGCGACGATAAACCCACGCATGTTTTTCTTCAGGCAGGGGTAGGTTCATTTGCAGGAGCTGTACAGGGCTATTTAGCATCACGTTATAAGGAAGAAAGACCTGTAACACTTATAATTGAGCCTGAAAAAGCTGCATGTATATATGAATCTGCAAAAGCAAGTGACGGAAAGCCACATGCAGTAAGAGGCAGTCTTGATACTATTATGTCAGGGCTTGCATGCGGTGTGCCAAATATTATAAGCTGGGAAATTTTAAGAGATTATGCTGATATGTATGCTATATGCTCTGACGATGTGGCTGCAAGAGGTGTAAGAATACTTGGCAACCCGCTCAAGAAAGATGCGCAAGTGATATCAGGTGAGTCAGGAGCTGTGGGAATAGGAGTTTTAAGTTTAATTGCAGAGTCAGGAAAACTCAGCCAAATGAAAGATTTACTCAAGATTGACGAAAAATCCAAAATCCTTCTTATAAGCACAGAAGGTGATACAGATCCGGTAGACTACAGAAAAATAGTTTGGGATGGCAAATATCCTTCATATGATCTTTTATAAAAATACAAGAGGTGAAAAGGAAATGCTTACTGAAAATCAACAAAAAGAAGTAATAAGCCTATGCCGAGATTTAATAAGAATCAAAAGCTATTCCGGAGAGGAGGAAAAGCTTGCCACAAAACTTGCTGAGACTTTCAAAGCAATGGGGTTTGCTGAGATTTTCACTGATGATTATGGCAATGTCATTGGCCATATAAGGGGTAATAAGCCCGGCAAGACTATCCTGTTTGACGGTCACATGGATACTGTGCCTGCTGATGAAGGCCAGTGGAGCAAGGCACCTTTTGAAGGAATTATTGAGGAAGGGAGGATATATGGTAGAGGAGCTTCAGACATGAAGGGCGCCATTAGTGCAATGGTATGTGCGGCCGCAAACTATGCAAAAGATACAAATAAGGATTTTGCAGGAGATATATACATTGCAGGTGTTGTCCACGAAGAATGTTTTGAGGGGATAGCATCTAGAAAAGTCAGCGAAAAAGTAAAGCCTGATTACGTTGTCATAGGAGAAGCTTCAGAATGCAACATTAAGCGCGGGCAGAGAGGGAGAGCAGAAATAGTTATAGAGACTTTTGGAAAAAGCGCTCACTCTTCAAATCCTAAAGCGGGAATAAATGCTGTCTATAGCATGATGAATTTGGTTGATGAGATCCGCAAAATAGAGCCCGTCCATCATGACTTCTTAGGAGATGGGATTTTAGAACTCACAGATATAAAATCATCGCCTTATCCCGGAGCATCTGTCGTACCTGACTATTGCAGAGCAACATTTGACAGAAGGCTTTTAGTTGGAGAAACAAAAGAAAGTGTTCTGCAGCCGATAAAGAATATCATTGCAAGGATGGAGAAAAATGACCCGACTTTCAAAGCAAAAGTATCTTATGCTTTAGGGGAAGAAAAGTGCTACACAGGCACAAAAATACAGGGAGAAAGATTTTTCCCGGCATGGCTTTATGATGAAAAAGAAGATTTTATCCAAAAAGCCTATAACGGCCTAAAAAGCGCAGGCTTTCAGCCTGAAATAACCCATTATTCTTTTTGCACTAACGGTAGCCACTATGCAGGAGAGGCGAATATAAAAACACTGGGCTTTGGCCCGTCTAAAGAGAGTCTTGCCCATATAGTGGACGAATATATAGAGATCGAACAGCTTCTAAAAGCAACATGTGGGTATTACGAAATAATCAAGGCTTTATTAAGCTAAATCAAGGAGGGTTTTTAGATGAGCGTTTTCGATATTATAATCAAAAATGGCCGCGTAGTTGATGGAACAGGCGCCAAAGGCAAGAAGGCGGATATAGGTATAAAGAATGGCAAGATTGAAGCTATAGATGGCGACCTTAAAGATGCTGAAGGCAAAACAGTAATTGATGCCTCGGATAAGGTAGTATCTCCCGGATTCATCGACACCCATAGCCACTCAGATTTACACGTATTTGCAGAACCGTTTATTTCGCCAAAGATTCGCCAAGGAGTCACAACTGAAGTTATTGGTCAGGATGGGATGTCACTTGCACCTATAAAAGATGAATATATTTCTTCTTGGAAGAAAGCAATGGCAGGTTTAGAAGGCGAATATGAAGTAGAGTGGACATGGAGGAGTACAGGCGAATACTTGAGCCGGCTAGAAGAGCTTGAGCTTGGCCCGAATATTGCATTTTTAGCGCCTCATGGCAATCTACGCCTTTCGGCTATGGGGCTTGACGACCGCTTGCCGACTACTGAAGAACTTAAATCAATGGAAAAACTTTTAGAAAATAGCATTAAAGAAGGCGCCTTTGGCATGTCTACAGGAATGATATATCCGCCTTGCTGTTATGCCAAAGTTGATGAATTTATTGCTCTAGGAAAAGTATTGCATAATACAGGCGCTGTTTTTGTAACACATCAGCGCAGTGAAGCAGATAGCATATTGGACTCAATGGATGAAATTCTCACCATTGGGAAAGAGAGCGGTTGCAGAGTCCATTTTTCTCATTTTAAAGTAGCCGGCAAGAAAAATTGGGATAAATTTCCAAAAGTAATGAAGAAGCTGGATAAAGCACATGAAGAAGGCATTACGGTATCCTTTGATCAATATCCATATGTAGCTGGCAGCACAATGCTCGGAGTAATTTTGCCGCCCTGGGCTCACGATGGAGGCACAGATAAACTTCTAGAACGACTTAAAAGCCCGGAATTAAGGAAAAAGATGAAAGAAGATATAATTAATGGAATACCTGGATGGGATAATTTTATTGATTTTGCAGGCCTCGATGGCATTTATGTCACATTTGTTAAAACGGAAAAAAACCAAGATGTAGTTGGAAAGAATTTGGTTGAAATCGGCGAAATGAGAGGAAAAGACCCTTTTGAAGCTGTATTTGACTTACTGCTTGAAGAAGAAAATGTTGTAGGAATGGTGGACTTTTACGGAAAAGAGGAACATGTGATAGAGATTATGAAGAGAAAAGAACATAATGTATGCACTGACGGCATTATGGGAGCAAAACCACATCCTCGGCTGTACGGGACATTTCCTCGCGTTTTAGGCAAATACGTTCGGGAAGAAAAGGTACTGGATTTAGAGACAGCAATTTACAAAATGACAGGAAAACCTGCAAGTGTTTTAGGATTAAAAGATAGAGGACTTCTAAAGAAAAATTATGCGGCAGATATAGTTATTTTCGATCCTGAAAAAGTAAAAGATACTGCCGATTATGTTAATCCTATCCAGTACCCCAAGGGGATTGATTATGTAATTGTAAACGGGCAAATGCTTGTAGATTGTGGCAAGCCGCAACCTAAAAAAGCAGGCAAGGTTTTAAGATTCAGTTAGGTATTAAAATTTTAAGGGAGGTGAGGAAGAAATGAAAAATGATCAAGACTATGACATGAAAGATATAGAAGTCGATGAAAGATTTGTGATAGCTAAAAAGGAAATGCTTATTGTTTTTGCAGTCCAACTATGCTACACATTTATAATGCTTATAGTTGCATATACTGTCGGGAAAGGCGACCCTAGAAATTACAATTTTATATTAGGAATGCCGGCGTGGTGGTTTTATGCCTTACTGATTACAGTATTATTCCTAATTTTAATATACTATCTGGTTTCAAAAATATTCATTCCTGTCAGCGTAGAACCGTGGATTAAACAAATAAAAGAAAAAAGAGGTGAGCAATGATGGATATATCAGGCGCTAGAACTACTGTAATAATTTCTTTTATAGTATATTCCTTGATACTACTTGGAATCGGAGAATACTCAAGACGCTCAATGGCTAAAACAAAATTAGACGATTACCTAAGTGAATTTTATACCGGCGGTCGTGGAATGGGAACACTTGTAATTGTATTTATGCTCGCTGCAGGCTTATGCAGTGCCGGCACGTTTCTAGGTAGTCCCGGACTTGCATATAGTGTCGGTCTAGTATTTCCCTTTGTGGTTTTGTCTCAGAGCTTTATGAACTTTGTTGTATTAGGACAGATAGGAAAAAAAGTAGGTATTATCGCTCGGCGCATAGATGCTCAATCATATCAAGACATCTTGACATATAGATACAATAATAGCAAAGCTGTAAGGTGGTTTAGTGCCATTGCTATTTGGATTTTTTATACGTCTAATGTAGTAGCTCAACTTAGCGGAGGAAGCAGATTAATTGAAGTAATGACCGGTCTACCATATGTTACAGCTCTAATGATATTTGGTATAGTAATTTTAATTTACACTGTTACGGGCGGAATTAAAGGCGTATCGACTGCTACAGTCTTTCAAGGGATAGTTATGACTTTAGCGATAGTAATGTTGTTTGTTATGCTTATTGCAAAGGTGAGTCCTTTAGAAGCTACTTACAGAACTATTATTGACATCGATCCTAATTTGGTAACTCCTTGGGTTTGGAATCCCGCTTATGCCTTTTCGATGTTTGTTTCACTGGGCCTTGTTACTATAGGTCAACCGCATGGAGCTATGGGTTGCCTAATGTATAAAGATACAAAAGGTATGCACAATGCCATGATAATAGGCGCAGTTGTAGTGTTTATA
>MPOT01000005.1 GCA_001896545.1 Tepidanaerobacter sp. EBM-38
ACAAAAAAATTTTTAGTTTTTTATTGTATATATATTCAAAACATTTTTTACGATAATATTTTAAAGTTTGCCTATTTTTTCCCTAAGTATGATATCATTATTAGTAAGCAAATAAAAGAAAGAGGTAGGTTCTGCTATGAATGTAAAGGAAGATACAACAAAGAGAGGAGATATGTTCTATGAAACGATTGATAAAGCACTATGCAGTGTTGAAAATCTTGGGTACATAGATTTAGTTATCGGGATTCCGTTTTACAACGAAAAGGAAAGCATAAAGCATGTTTTGAAAATAGTAGAGGAAGGGCTTAAGGCATTTCCTGATATAACAAAACTTATAGTATGTGTTGGGGCTCCTGAAGGCAAGGAAGCACTAGAAGTTATTAAAAATGTTGATATACAAGTGCCAAACATCTCATTTATAATGGATTCGGGCATAAATGGCAGAGGATTCAGTATAATGGCTATAATGGAGATTGCAAAAAGGCTTGAGGCCGATGCCATAATTCTAAAAGCTGATCTCGTGACAGAGGATGAGCAAGGATTTAAGCCATCTTGGATAGAGGAACTGGTATACCCGCTTACAGAAGGTTATGATGCGGTTTTTGCAAGTTTTAAGAGACATTATTTTGAAAACACTACAGGAAACCTATTTGTAAAACCTATTCTTGAAACAATGTATGGGTATAGCTTAAATGATCCTTTGGCGGGCATATATGGAATTGCACATGACCTTTTGGAGGATTATTGCATGGAAGCAGCCCATTGGTATAGCTATATAGGGGGATATGGCATAGACCCTTGGCTGGTAACCCGGGCGATTGTATGGAATAAAAGAATTTGTGAAGTAAGCCTTGGAGCAACACTTGCTCCCCAATCCATGATTAAGGTCACTTATTTATTTAAAGAAATAGCAAGGTCGCTGTTTGAGTGTATTATAAATGATCAAGACCATTGGCTGACCCAACGCAATATTCTTGAATACCCTGCCAGATTGCTGCTGCATTCACTAGAAAGCAAGGATACGCCGAAAGAAGTATTCTATAAGCTTACTGACTTTATACAGGCATTTAAATCAGGATATGAGAGATATGAAATAATATATAAAACAATATTGCCCGAAGAATCAGCCCGTTTAGCATATGAAATTTACAATCTTAATTATGAGAATTTTGAGTTTGATGAGCTGACGTGGTCGAGATTTGTATATCAGTTTTTGCAGGCGTACTGCTTTGATAAAAAAGTATCAAAAGAAGATATTCTAGCTGCTTTAACAGTGATATATGAAGGGCGTATAGCAGGTTATACGAAACAGGTTAGAAAATTTAGAGATTGTTTTATGAATATCGAGGGCTTAGATGTAGATGAGCTTGTATATAAAAAAGCAGTTGATTTTCATATGGCTCAGATAGAAACATTATTAAGTTTAAAAGACGGTTTTATTGAAACATGGGTTAAAAAATCTACTGAAACAGAACCACCTATAACTCCATTAGATTATATAGAATTTATTCCAGGCGTACCTGTAGTATTACCTAAACAGTTAAAAAATTTAAACGGCGAAATTGTATGGACAAATGGAATTTTTAACGAAATAAGAAAAAAATATTATCGTGATTTTAATAATTATATCTATGACAGCTTAAAAATACCTAAAACCTGTCTTTCATCAGATATAGTTGATGGTGTAAGTGCGTTTATGGCACGGCTAGAAGATGTTGTAGATAGATTGTTTCCCGGTGATTTATACTCTCACCAAGGTGTTGTAGAAACCGTAAATAAAATAATCGAGCTCATACCCTGCGGCAAGGTTTTGGTAGTCAAGGCTGAAGTTTTAAAAAAATTACTTTATGAATTTGCACCACTTAATCTTTTAATAAGTTTGGGATATGCGAATGTAAGCGAGTTATTAAATGATATGAGTCCGCGAAAGGCCTTGACTTTAGCGAGTATTGTAGAAGAAAGAGCATATATGGATAGAATAAATCTTTGGCTTGAAGATAATCTCAGGCCGGATAACATGGAAAAAGTTGATATAGAAACAATTATAGTTAGCAAGGATACACTGCCCAACTTGTCTGGGATGAAGAATATAAGTAGCTTAAATAAGATAACAGGTACAATTCTGATAAGCAGCTTAAGTAAAGGCATGGGAGGCAAGTATCCTAAGCTCCTTTATTTTACACATATCATGAAGAACATAATTGAGGCTGAGCATTATGCATATATATGGGAATCATATGCCAAAGAACGCAGGAATTTTGGGATTAAAGTAATTAATTCTATTGTAGGTCACCACGGAAGGGATATATTTTCAGCCCACAATATATTTGAAAATTGGCACCAAAGGGAATTTGTATTGAGGCTGAAAAAATTAGTGAAAGAACTTGAGCTACAGGGATTAAATGCGGAGGCTGAGGCTATTTCATTAATGGCAGAAGGATATGGTTTATCGCTTACCCTTGAAGACGGAACCTTCGTTCCATGTTCGGCATGGAGCTGGGCCAGTTATAGCTTTAAAGGTGGGGAAGGTGTGCCGACTCCTCTTTCGCTGCATGTGGAGAGAAACTGGTTTAATACTGAACTTTTAGAGGAGATATGCAGGCAGATGGGTTATAAACCCGGAGAAATAATGGAACGCGTATTTCAGCTCATGGGAGAGGGCAAGGAGAGCTATGACCTTGCAAATATTTTATTAAAAGTTAAACCATATAGTGATGCCGTGATAGTGCAAGATATAGAAAATTGGCCTCCAGCAGGAAAACTTTTACGCTATGAGCATAATCCCATATTAGAGCCTATACCGGAACATCAGTGGGAATCAAAGTATGTGCTTAATGCAGCAACTATCCGGATAGAGGACATGGTTTATATACTCTACAGGGCATTTGGCGATGATAATATTTCAAGGATTGGTATGGCTATATCGGATGGATATAATATATTGGAAAGATTGCCAGAGCCTATATTTTACCCCAAAACCGATGAGGAAAAGAAGGGCTGCGAAGATCCGCGTACGGTTATAATCGGTGATGAAATATATATGCTGTACACAGCTTATGATGGCGTTGTAGCACAAATAGCTGCAGCATCTATCGGTATTGAAGATTTTTTAAAAAGGGATTTTAGCAAATGGAAAAGACTTGGCCTTGCCTTTCCTAATGTATGGAATAAGGATGCTATACTTTTTCCCGAGAAAATTAACGGTCAATATGTCTTGTATCATAGGATAGAACCAAGTATCTGGGCATCATACTCAAACGAACTTAAATTCCCATGGTCTAGGAACGGCCATAAGATAATCATAGGTCCAAGAGCCGGTATGATGTGGGACTCTCTTAAGATTGGCGCAGGTTCACAACCGATAAAGACAGTCTATGGATGGCTGCTTATATATCACGGTGTTGATGACAATCTGGTATATAGGCTGGGCGTGATACTTGTTGATTTAAATGATCCCAGCAGATTGTTATATCGATCTCCAAATCCTATTCTATCGCCGCAAATGTCCTATGAAGTAGGCAACGATTCATCAACATGGGTACCCAATGTGGTATTTACATGTGGTGCGGTGCCGACTGAAGACAAAGATATATTAGAAGCAGATGACGAAATTTTGGTATATTATGGGGCTGCAGATACTTATTTATGTGTTGCATATGCAACAGTTAAAGACTTAATACCCGATGAAATAAGAAGGAAAATCTAAAAGAAGTAAAAAATAACGGGGCTGTTGCATAATGCATGAAATCCCCGTATAAAATTCAAAGCCATGCATTAATGTAAATGTAGCGATGAAACTACATTATGTGCATGGCTTTTATTTTTATTTATTAGGTTCGATAAAAAATATTATTTTACTGTACAAAGTCAGTTTTGCAACAATTTCTTTATACTGCTGGAATATAACTGATTCTGTTATTTTCTGATAACATTGCTGTCATGATTTGATAAGTAAGCAGAAAGCTTACAAGAGCTTCAGCACCCTGGTTCATGTTCAGACCATCGTAAACGAGGGCATCATGGCATCCGCCTGATTTTTCATTATATAATTGCAGACCGTGTATATTTTTTCCCCAATACCAATTATATGAGATATTTGCCTTTGAGATATATTCCTTTTTTCCCGTAGCAGTATATCCTTGAACACAGGCTAATATAATAGAAGCTGCGTCAACTGGCTGCTGGTCAAAATCAGGCAAACTTCCATTTTTTTGCCACCAACCCTTATTTCCTACAATAGACAGATAACCGTTTTTTAAAAGTGAATCTGTTAGAAAGCCTAGAGACTCCTCGGCAATATCAAGAGAGCTTCTATCATTTGAGATTGTGTAATATGAAAACAGGGAATGGGGCAGCACCGCATTGCAGTAAGTAAGGTATTCCTCAAACCATTTCCAATCTTTAGTTTCATTATTACTGTATGCTTTCTTCAATTGGCTAGCTATGTCATTTGCAAGCTTATAAATATCAGGGCGAATATATCCGTTGCTTATTAAAAATGTAAGACCTATTAATGAATACGCAATTGCTCTTAAACTGCTAAAGCCTGATATAGCAGGCAAGGCTTTTTCCAAAACAGTCTTTGCTTTACTTTTTACATTATCGGATGCATTGCCGCTGCACAATGCGTAACAACAAGCTAGAAAAGCTCTTCCTATGCTATCTTCAGAATCAATAGTTGTAAAAAAAGCATCCTCGATTTTTAAATTTACGAAACTGCCATCTGAACGTTGAGCATTTTTTAGAAAATCTATATAAGTCTTAGCAAATTTTCTGCCTTCTGTGTTCATATTTAAAGCAACAAGGAGGGCTCTGGCATTATCATCTACAGTATAACCGCTTTTCTTCAGAGGTGTATCATATTTTGCAAATTGTATTATACCTGTATCATCGGTCATTTTATCAAGATACTTAAAAGAAATCCCAATACTCATTAACTTATCCCTCCACAGTTCGAGCATTAAGAAGCAATTGATTTAAAAAATTTATATATTGTTTTGCTACATTACTCCAAGTCATTTTTTCGCCAAGGTGGTGCGTTTTTTGTTCAAGATTTTGTTTTAACACTGGGTCATTAATTATTTTTTCGATTAAGGCGGCAAGCTCCGAAGGGTTATTGCTGTCCTGAGCTATAAGTCCTCTTCCGTCACCAAGTATCTCAATTGCGTATTCATAAGGAGTGGATACTATAGCTCTTCCGCAGCCAACAGCGTAAGTCAATGTACCGCTTACGGCTTGGTCTTTATTAGGATATGGAGTTACATATACGTCTGTCATATAAAGATAATCACCCAATTTATCCAATGGCAGATATTGATTGACAAATTCTATATTTTCGGTTAACCCTAAATTTTCAACTAAATTTAGAAGCAAATTTCTATAAGATTCGCCGTATTTCTTAGAAAGAGATGGATGAGTCTTGCCAAGCACAAGATATAATATATTTGGGTATTTCTGCACAAGCTTACTGAGGGCCTTTATACAGTTTTCAATACCCTTTCCAGGACCCAAAAATCCAAAAGTAGAAACTATGATTTTGCCTGTATATCCGTATTGCTGCTTAAGATATTCCCTATCTTTTGGCTCAAAGTAAGGGACACCGTGAGGTATTACACATAGTTTGGATTTTGGAATATGGTAAATGTTTTCTAAAAGCCCGGCAGCTCTTTTAGTCATACAACTAACACCGATTGCCATACTTCCCAATTCAGCAAGTACCTGTTTTTGACCAAGACTTGGTTTCGGCAAAACGGTATGGGTAATGACTATAAAGGGTTTTTCAAGCTTTTTGGCAAAATCAAGGACGTAACTGCCGTCAGGTCCGCCGAATATTCCATATTCGTGCTGAATTATTACGATGTCTATCGAAGATTCATTTACAAAGCCTGCAGCAGATATGAAACTTGCTCTTTCATCTTGATTTATTTGAAAAACAACTTCAGTTGGATAATCATAGTTGGCATTGTTATCTGTAATAGCAAGAATTTCTACATTTTCATTAAAGCGAATAAGATTATCCCTAAGGTCGCTGGAAAATGAGGCTATGCCGCATTCTCTCGGCGGATAAGTGCTTAAAATAGCTATATTCATTAAAAATCACTCCTCTAATTAAATTTTTAAGCCATAAGGCACCTCCCGCGTATAAGATAGTTACAGTTTAATTACTGCATTTCCATTCCCATCTCACATGTCTTGTGAGATAATATGGTACAGATAGATACCGCAGTTTTCCTCCTCATACACTATAGACAGTTTTGCACTATTGGAAATAAATCTGAGATCTTCTTTGACATACAGCTTGTCCATCAAACCTACTTATACAGGTTGCAAGAATAATAATGACCCTTCTTTAATAAATAAAAGCTGTCATCTAAAGCAGAACTCCCAGTAGATAAAAATACAGTAAAATATGTTATTTTATTATAATTATACCAGATATTTCAGTCTATTTCAATAAAATATAAGATGGCCGGATACTGCCTGTTCTGAAGTTGCAGAATTTTATATTTTCTGATTGCAACTATTTGACAGTATGGTATACTCATAATTACAAGAAATATAGCTTGAACAGGAGTGAGTTTTGTGGAGGAGCTATATAATTCAATATTTCGCCGCAAATCTATCCGAAAATATGATATGAGCCTGCTTCCGTCTGATGTGCTTTCAGAGATAAAACAGTATGCAAGCAATGTCAAGCCGCTTGTACCGACAATCAAAACGGATTTTTCTTATCTTACCGCTGAAAACATCAAAAATCCTTTGCCGGTAAAGGCACCTCATTATATTTGTATTTATTCCGAAAAAGCAGAGCGCTATTTAATGAACGCAGGTTTTATGCTGCAGCAAGTTGATCTCTATTTATCTGCAAAGAGCATCGGTAGTTGCTGGTTGGGTATGGCAAAACCCGCAAGTGGAGCTTTGCTCAAGATGAATGGCATGGATTTTGTTATAATGCTTGCCTTTGGAAACGCTGCAGAACCATTGCATAGGGCAAGTATATCGGAGTTTAAACGAAAAGCTCAAAATGAAATAAGTACCTTAAGCGAAGCTTCCGACATTTTAAATGCCGTACGTCTTGCTCCCTCTGCAACAAACAGTCAACCTTGGTTTTTCACAGGAAATGCTGAAAGGATACAGGTCCACAGAGTTAAGCTGGGAACTGTTAAAGCTATCATATATGATAAGTTAAACCAGATTGATATTGGGATTGCTCTATGCCATCTTTATATAGCCGCAAGGGAAAAAGGTAAAAATGTTGAGTTTTTATATGATAAAAATGATGAAGGCAAAGCACCCAAGGGTTATGAGTATATGATGACTGCTGTGCTATATTAGTGTCAATACTGTAAATTCCTCGATATTCCGGGCTTGACGAATTAGAAGTTTTGTTATAAAATATAGAATGTCTGACGGTGAAAGTCAGGCATACAATGACGCGGGGTGGAGCAGTCTGGTAGCTCGTCGGGCTCATAACCCGGAGGTCGTCGGTTCAAATCCGGCCCCCGCAACCAATATAATAATGGATAGTGAGAAGTGAACAGCGAATCGCGCATTCAACCTCACATGCTACATTCCTATCCGTGGCGGCGTAGCTCAGGTGGCTAGAGCATGCGGTTCATACCCGCAGTGTCCGGGGTTCAAATCCCTGCGCCGCTACCATACATGGCCCTGTGGTCAAGTGGTTAAGACATCGCCCTTTCACGGCGGTATCAGGGGTTCGAGTCCCCTCAGGGTCACCAAATTGTAAAACAAGTCGCATTTTGAGCGGCTTATTTTTTTGTCAATCTAAAGCAGTCAATCTGCTTTTTTGTTTTATGCTTTACAATGTTGTCGCTCTTAGCATAATTCAGTTCGATTTTGTCGCATAATTTTATTGGATAGTTTCGTAATATTGACAATATTTACACCCGCCTTTCGATATAATAAAAGTTACCGAATACATCAAGGAAGGTGGATAAACTTGATTAACCGAGCACAGCTTAAGTGGTATGATTATTTGGGGCAAAAATCGGATGAATTTCATAACACACCTTTTGCATCGGCATCATTAAAACCTTTGGCAAAGGAAGTTATACCGGTATGCATAATTGCTTATCTTTTCGGCATGGCCTCTATAAACGGGCTTTATCCCTTCGCCCTTTCTTTTATGGCAGCAAATTTACTTTATCGAAAAGAATATATACTCCCCGGAATTTTTTCATTTTTGGGCACCTTAATGGCAATGAAAAGCCTGTCATCATTTCGATATTTATGTGCGATGGGTATTTTTCTGCTGATTTATAATCAATTAAATAGGATAAATTGGAAAAATGAATTTCTATTTGGCACAGCAGTGTTTGTTTCAAATATGTTTGCAGGTGCGGTATTTTTGATTAATCGTGCAGTTTCACCATATGATATATTTTTGCTTATATTAGAATCAGGCATGGCTTGTGTTATGACATTTATGATTTCAGGAGGTATGCCTTGGATATTTAATGAGCAGGTTCAACCTATAGAAAGAAATATATGTATGGCTATGTTGGCGGGAGTAATCCTGTCTATTGCCAGAAATTTCGTATTTTTAAACATGAATGTTCGTGATATTATAGGGGTATTTTTAGTTTTATTGCTGGCATTGGCAAATGGTTCCGGAGCAGGAGCGGCAGCAGGAATCATCGTAGGGATAACCGGTTTTTCCTTGAGCCTGTCACCGTGGTCAACTGCTATAATGGCGTTTTCAGGTCTTGTATCGGGTGCTTTTAATAAACTTGGGAAAATTGGTGTGATAACGGGCTTCTCATTGGGGTATTTATTATACAATTTTAATGTAAATTCTATAGGGACATTTATAATATCACCGAAGACTTTAGCCGCATCTTTTGCATTGCTTTTAATTTTACCGCAAGCCATTATAAAAAGAGTAAAGTTATACATTAGCAACCCTTGTAACGATGCACAAATAAAAGCCTACAATCTTGAAGAACGAGCAAGAGATCGACTTCATGAATTAGCTTCACTGTTAAATGACCTGGGAGGTGTATTTAAAGAGATTTTTGTGAAAGATGAAGACCGAGTTCTACCGTCGGAATATCTGGACTCTGTCTGTCGTAAAGTGCAGCTTATGATTTGTTCGGATTGCGGCATGCGCAGGATTTGTTGGGAAAAAGAACTTAAACGCACAATGGGAGCTTTTTATACATTAATTAAACATCATGAAGGAATATATGATAGAAAGGAGATTCCCTTTCTGTTTAAATCTCGCTGCAGTCAAACCGAAAAGATAAAGGAGATTGTCAAAGAAAGCAGTAATCTTTTTAAGATAACATGTCAGATGGATAATATTATAAAGTATAACCAAGAATTAATACAGGAATATTTCGCAAGAGCGGCGGATGTAGTCGAGGCAATGGCAGCAGGCGCATGGGAAGAGGACTATGAAATAAATATAGATGATGAACTTTTAGAAAGACTTTCCGGATTGGATATAAGTGTAGAGCGAATATATACTGATTATAGTAATGACAGACTATGTGTTAACATAATAAAATCTCCATGTGAAAACACTAAGCAATGCAAAACCTTAATTCCAACGGCGGTATCTGATGCGCTAGGCAGAAAAATGAGCACTAAAGTCGTAGATTGTCCGTTAAAAAGCGGAAATTCGATGTGCCGTTTAAAGATTACATCAAATGGGGTGCTGGATGTATGTGTAGGAGTGGCTGGTGTAGCGAAAGAAGGTCAAAATGTTTCGGGAGATGGATTTTCTTATTTGGAATTAAAGGAAGGCAGGTATATGCTAGCTTTATGTGATGGTATGGGCGTAGGAGAAAATGCGGCACGGCATAGCGAAAAAACACTGACATTGTTGGAACGACTGTCAGAAGCAGGATGTGCTCAGGAAACAGTGCTAAAGGTAACCAATTCGGCCATGATTGCGGTTAATCGCGATGAAAGCTTTTCAACTATAGATATGGCTCTGATTGATACAGCAAGTGGGATAGCAAAATTTATTAAAGCCGGTGCACCGGCAGGATTTATAAAGCGTGGTACGAAGATAGAGGTAATTAAAGGTGGAAGCCTGCCTTTAGGAATAATAGATGAAATTTCTCCTAAGATTACCGAAAAAACAGTGCGGCCGGGCGATATGATAGTAATGGTAACAGATGGAATCATAGATGCACTGTCAAACGGACAAAATGGCGAGGAAATGCTCAGCCGATTTCTGCGTGAAACAAAAACAGCTAACCCTCAAGAAATGGCTGAAAAAGTTTTAAAGAAGGCAAAGGAAAAGAACAGCATAAGGGACGATATGACCGTCCTTGCGGCAAGAATATGGGAGAAAAAGTTAAGTTAGTTATGCAAAACGGTTTTATCACAAGGAGGTAGCAGAAAACTCATATCAAACTTTCTGAGTTGATATTTACGTTAACAAAGCTTATTATTAATATAGATGTTATTTTTTTCATATTGAAAAATAATTACTATTGTAGCATTACCTCAAAATAAATAGAACTTTGGGAAATGTAAAAAAATATTATAGGAAGAAATATAAAAAGATGAATATTTTTCAGCAGTTTTTAGAAACCATAAGAAAATATGACATGATTCAAAAGAAAGACAAAGTCATTGTGGCAGTTTCCGGCGGGCCTGATTCTGTTTGCCTGCTTCACCTTTTTATGACCTTCAAGAGTGAATTAGATATCAGTCTTTATGCCGCTCATTTGGATCATATGTTTCGCGGGCAGGAATCAGAAGAGGATGCCTGCTTTGTAAAGGCTTTGTGTGATAGATGGGGTGTTCCCCTTTTCAGTGAAAATATCAATGTACCTGAATATGTTAAAAAATCCGGCCTTTCTCCTGAAGATGCGGCACGGCGTGTGCGGTATGATTTTTTCGAACGAGTCAGAAAACAAACAGGTGCGCAAAGGGTAGCCACCGGGCATAATAGAAATGACCATGAAGAAACGATACTTATGAATATATTCAGGGGTGCCGGGCTGGACGGACTCATCGGTATAGAACCGGTTCGAGACTGCTACATAAGACCGCTTATCGAGATACCGAGAGAAGATATTGAAAGATATCTTAAACATGAGGAAATTCCCTTCAGAATCGATGCCACAAATCTTACCACAGATTATTTCAGAAACAGTATCCGCCTTGAACTTATGCCGCTTATAAGACACAAATATTGTCCCCATTTAGGCAAGTCCCTGCGGCGCCTATCGGAGATTGCAAGGAGAGACCTTTCCTTCATGGAACAAGAAACAGAAAAAGCCCATGCAAATGTAATCAAGTATGAGCCTGCAAAAGTGATAATAGATGTAAAAAAGTTTTCCAAGCTGCATGAAGCTATTAAATATCGCTTGACAAGGCTAGCAGTTGAGAACCTTACAGGGGATGTAAAAGATTTTGAAGCAAGGCATGCGAAATTATTAGTGGATTTTATCGAAAGAGCTTCACCCGGCAGTTTGCTTGACATGCCTAAAAACCTTCAGGGATTGAAGGAGTATGAGCATTGCATTCTTTCAAAAGAAGTTTTTGATTATCCCGCCGATTATTGCTACATCCTTGAAGTTCCCGGCGAGATAAATATACGGGAAACAGGTATTACCTTAAAAGCATATATAGAAACTTACGGCGAAAAAACTAAAATAAACACCGAGCTGACAATTGCCTGCTTAGATTATGATAAAATCAATTCGAATTTAGTTGTAAGAAACAGAAGACCCGGAGATAGATTCAAACCCCTTGGGTGCATTGGATTTAAAAAATTGAAAGATTTCTTTATTGACGAAAAGATTCCCCAAAGAAAAAGAAATCAAATCCCTATTGTAGAAGCAGGGGGTAATATTATTTGGGTAGGCGGCATGAGGATTGACGATAGATTTAAGGTGACTAAAGAAACTACGAGAGTTTTGGTTTTGGTGGTGCAAGGGCTTTGAATTAAAATGACGTACTCAACTTTCCCAGCCTAAATTTCCGGAGCGAACCTTGATAAATCAACACTTTCGAGCAAACAAATTTAATTTATTTTTCCAAAATAAATGCAGCAAGGTAGGAAAGCTGGGTAATATAATTAAAAATAAAAATGATTTTAGGAGGAATTTAAATGATATTAGAAAAATTTGATTTATCAGGGAAGGTAGCTATAGTAACTGGTGCCAGAACGGGTTTAGGTCAAGGAATGGCTGTCGGACTGGCTGAAGCCGGAGCAGATCTTGTTATCGTAAATCATTCACCTATGCCGGAAACTGAGAATGAGATTAAAAGATTAGGCAGAAGATGCCTTTCTATTGAGGTCGAACTCTCTGATATAGGTCTGATACCTGAAATAATTGAAAAAACCTTAAACGAATTTAATAAGATAGACATCCTAGTAAATAATGCCGGAATAATTAGAAGAGCTCCGTCTGTTGAATTTACTGAAAAAGACTGGGATGATGTAATGAATTTAAACCTAAAGACAGTGTTCTTCTTAAGTCAGGCTGCGGCAAGAGAAATGATAAAAAATAACGGAGGTAAAATAATTAATATCGCATCGATGTTATCATTTCAAGGAGGCATACTTGTGCCATCTTATGCCGCCAGCAAGGGAGGAGTTGCTTCTTTAACAAAAACATTAGCAAATGAGTGGGCCGCATACAATATCAATGTAAATGCCATTGCTCCAGGGTATATGGATACTAATAATACAGAGCCGATTAGAAAAGACGAGGGAAGAAACAAATCTATCATTGAGAGGATACCCGCAGCTAGATGGGGACTTCCTAAAGATTTAAAAGGTGCTGTAGTTTATCTTGCTTCAGAGGCATCAAATTATGTAACCGGGCATATTTTATGCGTAGATGGGGGGTGGCTGGCAAGATAATAAGCTAAAAACGCATTGACTTAAAAGGAAATAGCAAAATTACGACTAAAAATAAGGAGGGATTATTTCTAAAAGAAAAATAGATATATTAAATTCAAAACTAAATACGTGAAACTGTGTTGAATAAAGAATTTATATTGTAAAATGTCTGATCATAAAAGCTGACACATATATAATAAACAGTTTTATAGTATAAATCCCCCTTTCGCTTTGAAATACACAGGTAAAGTGGACACTAAGGATGCCGAGAAATTTACAATTAAGGGCACCCTTATATATATGAAATTGTTCTGGACCATAAGTTGCCTGGGCTACTTTAATTATTCTTTAAGTCATACATGAAATATTTAAAAATAATAATAGAAGTAGTTAATAAAAACAGAAAGGGGGAAGAAATTTATGTCAGCATCTTATTTTAAAAAACATGTTTTAGTGTTAGTGTGTTTACTGGTGCTATTTATAGCATTAAGTGGATGCGGTCAGGGGCCGCCGAAGGGTGAGCAGGATGAGGATACCCAAGAAGAAACCAAACAAGAAACAATGGTATTAAAGCTTGCAGAAGTCCAGCCTGAAGATTACCCCACAACTATTGGCGATAAGGAAATGGCAAGAATTGTTGAGGAGAAGACGAATGGCAGAATAAAGATTGATGTTTATGCTGGCGGACAATTAGGAGATGAGAAGTCTGTAATCGAGGCCGTTCAGCTGGGCGGAATAGATTTTGCAAGGATTAATTCTCAACCATTATCAGAGTTTTCAAAGTATTTAGGAGTTTTTTCCATGCCTTACCTGTTCGATGATGAAGACCACTTTTGGAGGGTAATGAACGGCCCTATCGGTGAGGAGATTCTAGATGGATTAGAAAAAGACGATATGATCGGCCTTACTTATTATGATAACGGTTCCAGGAGCTTTTACAATAGAATAAGAGAAGTAAGAACTCCTGCAGATATGAAGGGAATGAAAATAAGAATCCAGCAATCTGAGATTATGGTTGAACTAATTGAGTGTCTTGGCGCATCTGCAACACCGATGCCTTTCGGCGAAGTGTACAGTGCGCTGCAAACAGGAGTAATTGAGGGAGCAGAAAATAACTATCCGAGTTATTATACAACTTCTCACTATGAAGTTGCAAAGTATTTTACGCTTGACCATCATACCAGAGTTCCTGAGGTGGTCATTGCATCTAAGGCATTATGGGATAAATTAAGTGAAGAAGACAGGGCAATTATAAAAGAAGCGGCTAGAGCTTCTCAAGACGTTCAAAGAGAAGCGTGGAAACAATATGAGAAAATGGCTGAAGAAAAAGTAATAGCTCATGGCTGTATTATTACTGAAGTTGAAGATATGAAAATGTGGCAAGATGCGATGGCACCGTTATACGACAAATACGCAGGAGAAGACGAAGAGCTGATAGAGAAAATAAAGCAAGCTAGATAAAATCCAAATGGTGATATAGTTTAATTTATCGTCGATTCGGCTGCCGCAGCAGTAATCATTAAAGAAAAACATTAATAAAAAATTTATATAATAAAATTCTAATTGGAGGTTTATTAAATGCTGGATGTTAGATACGCTTCAAGTAACAAAGATGCAAAAAGTTATGATACTGCGAGGCTTAGAGAAGAGTATCATATTGATGGGCTTTTCAAGAAAGATGATATTAGATTAGTATATTCTCACTTTGACAGGATAATTGCAGGTTCAGTCTGCCCTGCTGAAAGAGAGTTAAAACTAGAAGCAGGAAAAGAAATAGGAGCAGAATACTTTCTTGAAAGAAGAGAGCTTGGAGTTATCAATATTGGAGAAAAAGGCATTGTTTCTCTTGATGGAAAAGATTATGAGCTAGGAGCAAGAGATGGACTTTATGTAGGTAAGGGAACAAAAGATATAGTTTTTAAATCAATAGATAAAAGCAAGCCTGCAAAGTTTTATATAAATTCTGCGCCGGCACATAAAACCTTCCCAACTGTTAAAATAAATATTAAGGAAGCAAATCCAGTTACTTTAGGTTCGAAAGAGGAGCTAAATGAACGAACCATATATCAATACATACATCCGAATGTGTGTGAGTCATGCCAATTACTAATGGGTATGACAATGCTTAAAGAAGGCAGTGTGTGGAATACAATGCCTTGTCATACACACGATCGCAGGATGGAAGTATACATTTATTTTGATATGGCTGATGATGCACTGGTATTTCATATGATGGGAGAACCTCAAGAAACCAGACACATTATAATGAGAAACGAAGAAGCCGTAATTTCACCTTCCTGGTCTATTCATTCAGGCGTCGGAACTCAAAAGTACACCTTTATATGGGGAATGGTAGGTGAAAATCAAGCATTTGATGACATGGACCACATAGATAATAAAGATCTATTCTAAGAAACTTATCCTAATGGTTACTTAAATGAAAAATGCATTAAAAATAGGAATAAACACCCATTTAGCCTGACTGTTAAGTACAGCAACGGCTAAATGGGTGTTATTTTTGGTATAAATTCTAATTGCTAACACTTTAATAAATCCGTTTATTAGTTATCCGAGTAACTTATTTCTATTTCTTACCAATATTGTTGTCATATGACATTTTATCATCCTTTATTCATTTATACTTTATGTCTATATTATCTTTTACATCTTTCTTATCGCTAGAATCTAATTGGCGGAATTTTTGAATTAATATATATTTACTTCAGTTAAATATATAGCATTTTTACAGCTTAATCCTAACTTACCTTGATGACCTTCGGATTCACAGAATATTTTTATAGTTTAATGGCAGTTGATTGATACTTCAAACTGACTAAGCAATTTGCTTAAAAAAATGTTATAAAATATCAAAAAATTAAACAATATGGCCATAACAAATTATTAGAAATTTTGATATTCTATTGTTAGATTGTAATATATGAAAATACTAAGAAATGTAGGTGCTTTTATGAAGATAATTGTAGCTCCTGATTCATTTAAAGGAAGCTTAACTTCCATGCAAGCAGCAGAAGCTATAGAACGTGGAATAAAAAAAGCAGCTCTAACCAGTAAAGAAAATGTGGAAATCATAAAAGTTCCAATGGCCGATGGGGGAGAAGGTACTGTTGAAGCTATTATAAGTGCGGTTGGAGGTAAAATAATACAAACTAAAGTTTTCGACCCATTAGGCAGGAAGATAGATTCTTTTTTTGGCGTTTTACCTGATAATACAGCGGTTATTGAAATGGCAGCTGCTTCAGGTTTGAATCTCTTAACAGTAGAAGAAAGAAACCCCATGAAAACTACCAGCTATGGCACTGGCCAATTGATAAAAGAGGCACTTGATATTGGCTGCAAAAATATAATAATAGGCATTGGTGGCAGCGCAACAAACGACGGTGGAGTTGGAATGGCTCAAGCTCTTGGAGTAGAATTCTTGGATAAAGAAGGCAAACAAATAGGTTTTGGAGGACAAGAGCTATCTAAAATCTATAAAATTGATATTTCTAATCTGGATATCAGGGTAAAGAATGCAAAATTTACTATTGCCTCAGATGTAAAAAACCCGTTATGCGGTTCCGAAGGCGCATCTGCTATCTATGGTCCGCAAAAAGGCGCAACACCTGAAATGATAAAAATCCTTGACAAAAATCTCGATCATCTTGCAAAAATAATAAAAAGAGATCTTGGCAAGGATATAAAAGACTTGCCGGGAGCAGGAGCTGCAGGGGGCTTGGGAGCAGCTTTGATG
>MPOT01000073.1 GCA_001896545.1 Tepidanaerobacter sp. EBM-38
AACAATAATAATTCTACCTAAAGAATATTCTCTTTGGATCTTACCCAATGCAGGAATCAACGTAGTTTTATCGGGAGCGTTCCCAGGGAAAAGCTTATAGAAGCCGAGCGCTTAAACGGAAAAACCGGTTATACTGTTGATGAGGTTTCCGCTATGATGAAAGCAGCCATCCAGGAGGTAATTGATGGAAAGGCCCCCAAGCAAAACCCCTTGCTTTCCAATCCCTCTTTGCCCATCAATAAATACCGCAAACTGTCAATATACAAAAGGTATCTTTTAATCTATCAAATTAAAGGCAGCACAGTATACATAGATGCTGTTGTCGATTGCAGGCAAAATTATAGATGGCTTTTATACATCTGATTCAAAATCAACCAGTGTCCATCTTCCACTGATTTTTTAAAATGTCATTTCATGAAATAATACGGTTTTAAATGGGTTTTCTTCCAGTTGGACTATTGCCCGAATTTTTCCTTCGCTTTCTTTATTGCAGAAGTATATAAACGCTTTATACCATTAAGAAGGATCCAAATCAATAATGTAGAGCGAAATTGACTTATTTAAGGGATCAGAGTTGTTATAAGTATCAAATATTAAATACTTCTGATTTATAAGACAACCATAAACCTTTTCGGGGCTTAATTTATCTACAGTAATAATTCGCTTGTTTTCAACATCATAAAATCTGGGGTAATCTTTAGTAAACTGCCGCCATCCTATGTATTTTCCATTGTTGTCCGGAGTATCTACAGGGTCTTTACTGACCATGACAGGCTCAGCGGTTTTGCCGTCAAAGATCTTCACACCATATGCAATCTGACTCAAGGTTTCTTTTTCACTATAGCTTTTTTCTTTCGGGTTTTCGTTATTAGTTTTTTCTGCCAGACTTGTAATAATGTCGTAATCGGGAATATTGATACCTTCAATAATTGCTATGATATTTTTAGAAGAACTCATCTGGAATAATCCACCACTGCTTTTTATTTGTGCTATTTCTAAAGGTTTGCCGTTATTATTGACCACTATGGTGGTACCGTTATCTTTTTTTCTGTATCCTAACCATGCTATTTCATCATTGTAAAGCATGGGATATTTTGCTTGAGTTTTTATTTTTTCCAGTTTATCTTCGGTAATATTGTATTGAAATAGATTTATTTGATATATATCATCTTTAATACCCACAATATCGTCAAAATACACAATGTCGTCTTTTAATACCGGCTTATTAAAGTTCCACTCATAGACCATATCAGTCTCTGGATCCACAGTGTGAACATAAAACTCTGTATCTTTTTTTGTCTTTAAATTATATACATGCAAAGAAGTTTTATACCAGTTAGAGTTTTTATCTTCTTTCCAGATAATAAAATTATCGTTTACTGCTTTTATAGCTACTTGATGGCCCTGGTCCAAAGTGACCAATGGAGTATATACCTTTTCCGTCAATGAATAAATTCCAAACTCATTGTTTATGTTATTGGAAGAAGAAATTTGAAGATATGCATTTTTATTTGCATCAACGTATATACATGAAGCATCATATTCGATTAAATATTCTTCGATTTTATAGTCCTTAAAATAATCGGAAAAAAGTCCATGGTCTTGATACATTATAATTTTATCTTTTAAAAATGCTGCATCATCTGAGAAGAAATCCTCGGAACTTATTATAGGCAATGAATCTTTGCCGTTGTAGGTGCATCCGGATATGAGTAAAAAGAACAAACAAATAAGTATAAAAAATGCATTATTCTTTTTCACGTAAATTCCTCCGTATTTTAAAAACTAGGAGAGTGTTAACACTCTCCCGAACTACCATATTAAACCTCTTGTGCTGACATAGTTGCGAAGCAGGGTTGAGGGAATATCGTAATATTTTCATCTGTTGGATATCCAGGTAGCGTATAGTCTTTCTTTCCTGTTGAATTACCAGCCGCCAACACGCCATATTTTTTGTTTATGGTATAAATCACTGAACTTTCCACTAAATTGGTATCAATAGGGTTAGCACCTGCTCTTCCATAAGGAATTGGCACATAATAATAACCTGTCCATTTATGCAAGTTAGTCGCTACAGGAAACTGTGATCTATCATCTCCATGGGATATATACCATGGACAGGGTTTCTCTAACTCAGGATCAGGTACAAAGTCCCCGATGACAGGTGCATAGTCATATGATAAAATTTCATCCTTTGTATTTGTTTCAGATGCTTGAGATATTGAAGTAAACATTACTAAGATGGTTAAAACTGTAATTAAGAAAAAAATCTTTTTTCTCATGACCTTTACCTCCATGTTTTGTCATTTTTTCCTTTCTCACAATTTTTGAGTCCCGCTACACAATACTGTTAAATTTAAGAGCTTATCCCTTTATCATGGATTCACCTCCCTCACTTGTTTATTTGTACTTTTAGTTTCAAAGGTCTTAAGGCACAATTAAAATAGAAACCTCTCTTGAAACCCTTCTATAGTACAGACGTTTAAGATGCGTTTTGGTTCACTTTTTTTAAAAGATTTTTGCAAAAATTTATTTAGAGAGAACCAAATCCCTTTTTCCCCGTCTGTTATATAAAGGGTTCATAAATATTTAAGTAGAAATAATATAATATAGTATGTAAAGC
This sequence comes from Tepidanaerobacter sp. EBM-38, assembly GCA_001896545.1. GTDB lineage: Bacteria > Bacillota > Thermosediminibacteria > Thermosediminibacterales > Tepidanaerobacteraceae > Tepidanaerobacter. Next base: position 2,624 of record MPOT01000073.1, read on the forward strand.
ACCAACTTGAGATAAGATTGGTGCTTTCGTCTTGCAACAGCACTTTTAATAAGGTCTAATATTTTTGATAAATTTTACGGCATCATCAGCATCATCAACATATCGATCAACAAGTGACCAGTCTTTGGGCGGTTTTGGACAAAGGGGACAAGCCTTTCTATACCCGGTATTGGGCCTGTGCTTGCTAGTGGTATTTTAGCTGAGATTGGCACTATTACTACTTTTGACTCTCATAATGCTTTGGCTAAGTATGCAGGGCTTACTTGGAGAGTTAAGCAGTCAGGTAATTATTCATCTGATGATACTAAAATGATAGAATGACTAAGACCGGCAATAGGTACCTTAGATATTATTTAATTGAGGCTGCAAACAGCGTTAAAAACCATATACCTGAATATAAGGAATACTACTACAAGAAGTTCGGTGAAATAACTTGTCACCAACACAAAAGAGCACTCGCATTTACAGCTCGTAAATTAGTTTGGTTGATTTTTAGCTTGCTGACTAAAAATCAAATCTACTTTTTAAAGAATGACCCTATTGACACATATATTATACTAAATAATGATTCTTTTTATTTAATACTTGACAAAGACAATATTTATTTATTCAATAAGACTTCAAATGCTTTAACCTTTTATGGGGAAAAACCATAGAAAATTTTTAAAGGTTTAGAAACTAGAAATAGTTTAACTAAGGCTCATTAAAATATGGGAATTGAAAAAGGTACTGGTAGAAATAATTATACATTTCGCCTGCTTTTTATGCTTCTTGTCATGATACCTTTGTAGATACATATACAGGATTGCGTCAATTTTTTCCTTATTGACACCTTTATTAATGATGATATATAATAATAATGATTGACAAACGACATATCCTAGAAGCGTTGAAGGGGAAAGTAAAAAGACAAAAAGCGTTAAACAGAAAAGCTTACAGGCCAAAAGGTTTTAAGCAAATAGTCTTTTGAAAAATCCCACCCCGGAGCTTACGGCGATGAGCCGGTACGGAGCACCTACCGTTAGTAGGGGGAAGGTATAATCTTGATAAAATTCAAGTATACTTTAGAGTGGGTCTTTTAGACCAATGAAGGTGGTACCGCGGAAAGCAGCCTTTCGCCCTTTACAGGCGAAGGGTTTTTTTGTGTTCTCGATTAATACATTAAAGTATAAAAGATAGCGATAGGAGGATACCCAGTGCAAAATCAGAAAAGTGTCGGCATATTTGGTGCCGGGTCCATAGCAGAAGCGATGCTGGATGGAATTTTAAGCCAGGCCATAATGCCGCCTGAAGATATATATGTAACGAATAAACAAAACGATGATAAGCTGCAGCTTTTGAGAGAAAGATATAAAGTCAATACTACAAGGGATTACAAAGAAATTCTTTCAAAATGCAGGTATTTGATTATTGCCGTAAAACCCGTAGATGTATACGAATTACTCATATCACTTCAAAAATTTGTAACAACAAACCATATTATTATTACTCTGGCTGCCGGAATATCTACAAAATTTATAGAAACTGTTTTGGATAAAAAAGTACAAGTTATAAGGGCGATGCCCAATACTGCCTGCAAGGTAAGAGAATCGGCTACTGCTATTACTCTAGGCAGCTATGCTACAAAAGAAGCTCAAGATTTTGCCGAAGAAATATTTTCTTCCATAGGCAAGGTGTCCGTAGTTGAAGAAACAATGATGGATGCGGTGACAGGCCTTTCAGGCAGTGGTCCGGCTTATGTGTATCTACTTATGGAAGCGATGGTTGAGGCCGGAGTAAAAGTAGGCCTTCCCCGCCGACTTTCTGAGGAATTGACGGTTCAGACAGTATATGGAGCAGCAAAAATGGTGATAGAAACCGGCGAATCTCCAAAAAAACTAAGGAAGCAGGTTACCACACCTGGCGGTACCACCATGGCCGGGATAAAAGTTCTGGAAAAGGCAGACTTTACCGACTTACTTATTAAAGCCGTTGAAAATGCAGCAGGAAGATCTAAAGAAATGATGAAAGAACACAGTTGTTTACACAAATTACAAAATGTGCTATGATATTCATGTAATAGCAAAGATTTAAGAAAATAAAGAAGAAGAGACTTTCATAATCGGTCTCTTCTTTTGACTTTAATTGCATAAAAATTTATTGCCTTAATTTACATCATCAGATTGATGCTCTGTTAGCACCTTCAGGATCCGGTATCAGTTTTAGTCGGGGTATCTTCGTCGCCTGCAGAGCTTATCGCTAAAGTATTCTCAATTTTCTTTGCGCATTTTTTACAAATGTTTTTTCCATCGAAATTGATTAAATCTTCAGCGCTGCCGCAGAAGATGCAAGCCGGCAAGTATTTTTTTAAAATAATTCTATCAGTATCTACATAAATTTCCAGTGCATCTTTAACGGAAATACCTAATGTGCGTCTTAATTCTATTGGAATAACAACGCGACCCAGGCTGTCAACTTTTCTAACGATTCCTGTAGATTTCATTTGTATTCGCCCCCTAAATTCATATTTCGACATTTACCCCAATTAAAATACTACCAGAATTGACAAAAAAAGTCAACATAAAGGTGCAAATTTTTACTTATTTTAGGCAGGTGTTAATATTATGTTTGAATTAAATGCCAATTTAAAACAAACGTTTGAAGAAACAGCCAAGGCCATGCGCTTGCGATTACAGCAAAAGCCTTCTGTGGATGCTCTGCGCTTCATGGTGGTTGATAGAGGCATTGGGAGTTTTAGAATGTGCCAAAAGCTTGACTGTCGAGGTCTGTCAAGTATTGCCCAAAAAGGTAGAATAGTGGGAGTGGACGGTTCAACTAACAATGCAGGCGGCCCCTTCCCGTATTCATTTACGCTGCAGCAAGCTCTAGCCAAGGTATGCAGCAGCAAGGAAGAGGACGTCGTTATAACTGATGCTATCTCGCCGCTGACTATGAAGGATGCAATAACCGAGGAGGAATACAGAGATTTTATAAAGCGCAATCTTGCCGAATTGGAAGTAAAAGCGGCGCTGGAGGCTCTTGATAAGTTTAATCCAAGGGTGGTCTTGCTTGACGGCTCTCTTGTGAGATACAAGATTGAATCTGCACCAATGTGGGAAACACTGAAAAATCGTGCCTTAGCTCAAGATGCTGTATTGGTAGGTGTTGTAGAGGGAATATCAACAAATATAATCAGCAGTTGCTTGGAAGATGCGCTGGAACTTGGAGGATTTCCGGCATCAGACTGGGAAATTTTGTTTGGGCTCTTGCAGGTAGGCGAAATATTGGAGATTGTTCCTGGCTTATTTAAAGAAGGTTTTCGCACATTTTTTATGCGCTCATCCCTTGACCCAAAGCCCATAGGCATTGACCTTTTGGAGGAGCAGCAGGAATATCTGGCAGAAGTGTCAAACCTTATATTTACCCTGACACCGCAGGATGGCAGAGGCATACCACTTTGGCTTGATATAATAGATAAGAATGTTAGGATTACCGATGCGGTAATGGAAGGCCTTTTAAATACATATCTTGGAGAAGATTATGCGGAATTTTTAAAACCGAAACGCGAAAGACGCCAGATGTAGGAGGGATTTTTGTGCAAATGCAGGTAGTAGGGCTTACAACACCTCAGGAAGTTTATGTTGCATCAAAAGATAGAAAGTTTCGTATAAACGAGCTTTTAGTTTTAGAAGATCCATATCAGGGAAACCTTATCGGGGAAGTGGTAGAAAGCAATTCCTACAACAGGTTCATACCGCTTTCCATAGGCAGCAGCATCCACGATGCCGATGTTCTAGAGTCTTTAAAGCATTTGGGGTATTCCATCAGTGAAGATGAAATAAATATTGCAAAAGTCAAGCTGATTACCGAAGCCAGTTTTCCGGTAGTTACAGGCAGTTCGGTGCGCTTGCCCGCATTTGATGAGGTGCGAGGGCATTTGTTAAAAGGTGTGCGGGAAGACGGGCTTTTACTTGGTGAAATTAAAAACACCGAGGAAACCGCTGCTACCATGGAAGATGACCTAAAAGGACTTTGTGAAATGTTTTCCGGCGGTAAACTTTATAAAACAAAAAATGTGCCTTTTTTTCTGGATCTCAGATCTTTTCAGCAGTACCCACATATTGGGGTCTTCGGCGGCTCAGGATCGGGAAAATCTTTCGGCCTTAGGGTAATTATGGAAGAGATTATGAAACATGGATTTCCTGCTCTGATGCTTGACCCTCACTATGAAATGGAGTTTTCCGAAAGCCAGGAAAGCAGTGAAGAAAAGCGAGATTTTAAGGACAACTTTAGAAAATTTCAGATAGGTGAACATATAGGCGTAGAATTTTTAAACTTATCCCGAGGGGATTTACTGGCACTGCTATCGGCAGTATCGCCACTGACCGAGGCCATGTCCAGTGCCATAGAATCGCTGCACCTTAGGGGTGATACATATCTTAGCTTTTCTAACCGCCTTGAGCTTTTAAGTGAAGCACTGGAGATGGGCCGCTTGAGGATTGAGCAGGCATTAAAACAGGATATGGAGCCTATGGAAAGAGAAAAATATATTAAAATGCGCCAACTCCTTGAAGAATACCAAAACATCCCACTTCCATCGGTGCAGGGCATCGCATGGCGGCTTAGACGGCTGCATAATTCCGGCCTTTTCAGCCATGACATAAAGCCGGTAAAGGAAGCCATGATGCAGGGCAAACTGGCAGTAATTCAAGGCCCTATATGGCTTTTGCAGGTATTTTCCACATATCTACTTTCCAATATTTACCGAAAGCGCAGGGATTACAAGGACGGAGAACTTAAAGGCGAAGCATCGGGGGATTATTTTCCGCCATTTATCATCGCAACAGATGAAGCTCACAACTTTGCACCTAAGGGACGTGATGCTGCAACAAAGGGAATAATTACCGAGATAGCCCAGGAAGGGAGAAAATACGGGGTATTTTTGATACTTGCCACACAGCGGCCAACACTGCTGGACGAAACCGTAACCGCACAGCTAAATACCAAAATAATATTTAGAACCGTGCGCGCATCGGATATCGGCACTATTAGCGAGGAAACCGATATAAAGGCAGAAGAAGCAAGGCGCCTTCCTTACTTGCCTTCAGGTGATGCCTTCGTATCATCGCCGCTTTTTGGAAGGACTGTGGCCATACGAGTGCGATTCCCCCATACCCGAAGCCCACACACCCAAAATCCGCTGGATGAAATACAGCTGCATCGGGAAAGCTCTGAGGACAAACTCTTTGAAGCAATAAAGCCCCACCTGCCCATCTATGCTGCAAACTTTGCCCGTGCAGTAGAGGAAATTAACCGGCATGCCGGGGCAAACTACGAAGTAAGGACCCTAAAGGCAGCCCTGGATACACTTGTAGAAAAAGGTAAACTCACAAGAAAGGCAAGCCCATTAGGCGATATTTACCAGGCGACAGATATTTAATATTAATCCGCAGTTAGCTTTTAATTTTACCTTATATTACTTGTAAACAAACCTATATTAGCCTGAACATTATGCATGTTCAGGCTAAGCTTTACTTCATTGTGAACATGAATGAAAATATATTACAAAAATCAATAAAATATATTGAAAAATCATTACGTTTATATTATAATATTTATATATTAGCTCAGCTTTTCAAAGAGCTAAATACTAATTTTTTTTATCCATGAATGAAAAATAATTTCAAAATAAACTATATAATCATAAAAAATTATTACAGTTTTAGAAAGGATAATAAGTTATGCAAAATAATCTTAGTGAACTAACTACGGAAAGGAGGAATCCTAACACAACTGAAATTGACAGATTATCTACTGAAGAAATTATTAGACTAATAAACGATGAGGACAAAAAAGTAGCATATGCAGTTGAAAAAGAAATACCAAATATAGCAAAAGCAGTTGAGCTAATATCTGAAAAGTTATATGAAGGGGGTAGATTAATTTATCTAGGTGCAGGTACTAGTGGCAGACTTGGTATATTAGATGCTTCTGAATGCCCGCCAACTTTTGGAGTTCCGCAAGAAATGGTGCAAGGCATAATTGCCGGCGGACATGAAGCTATTTTAAAGGCTGTAGAAGGAGCAGAGGATAGTAAAGAGAATGCCGTTGCTGATTTAAAGAGAATTAACTTTAACAATAAAGATGTATTAGTTGGAATAACAGCAAGCGGCAGAACTCCGTATGTTATAGGAGCGATAGAGTATGCCAACAAGCTAGGAGCTATTACAATAGGAGTAACAAATAATTACAATTCTGAAATGTCCAAGATCACAAAGGTTTGTATTGCAGTCGAAGTTGGACCAGAAGTCATCACAGGTTCTACTAGGATGAAAGCCGGCACTGCTCAAAAGATGGTATTAAATATGCTGTCTACAGGTTCTATGATTAAACTAGGCAAAGTATATGAAAATTTGATGGTAGACGTAGAATCAACAAATAGTAAATTGAAAGAAAGATGTAAAAATATAGTTATGGAATTAACCTCTGTCGGCGAAGACGAAGCTATCAAGTATTTACAATTAACCGACTATAATGTAAAGCTTTCAGTATTTATGATTAAAACAGGATTAGATAAAGAAAAGTCAGAAGAAATTTTAAATGCTCACAGGGGATACCTTAGAAAAGCATTGGAAGCCGTTAATAAAATATAGAAATAGGAGGCTTATGTAATGGATAAATTATCACCTAAACAATTAGGGGAGAAGATTTTACAAAATGTTGGAGGCAAACAAAATGTTGCATCTGTTGCCTATTGCGCAACTAGGTTAAGGTTAGTTCTTAAAGATGTCGAATTAGTAGATAGAGCGGCTCTTGATAAAATGGATCAAGTGTTAGGGGTCGTTGAACAAAGTGGACAATTTCAAGTAATTTTGGGTCCGGGAACAGCTGGAAAAGTTGCTAATGAAATTGGTGAATTATTAGGGTTTAAGGTAGGAGAAGTAGATGCGGTAACTGCTAAAAAAGAAGAACTAAAAGTAAAAAACAGCACGCCTTTCAAGTTGTTCTTAAGGCATTTATCCAATATTTTCATTCCTTTAATACCTGCTTTTGTAGGCTGCGGAGTTATTTATGGCTCCTCTAAACTATTATCAAATTTAAATTTAATTAGCGGTAATACCTATGAAATACTTAAAGTTATAGGAAAAGCAGTATTTACCTATATGAATATAATGGTTGGGATGTATACCGCAAAGGAATTTGGCGGAAGCGTTACCTTAGGTGGCTCAATAGCCGGTATATTAAGCGCCCCAGGTTTGGCTAATATTGTAATAAATGGAGAAAATCTTGTACCAGAACAAGGTGGAATAGTTGCAGTTTTGATTGCTTGTATGCTGGGAGCACTTTTAGAAAAGAAGTTAAGAAAAGTAATTCCATCGGTTATTGATTTAATCGTAACACCTACTCTGGTATTATTAATAGTAGGATTAGGAAGTATTTATATAGTTCATCCGCTAGGTGTAGCTTTGACGGCGGGAATTAGTTCAATAGTAAATACCCTTATAAACAAGGGGGGCTTTTTAATCGGCGCATTACTATCGGGAACTTTTTTACCTTTAGTTATGACAGGGCTTCATAGAGCTATAACACCAATAGAAGTAAGCTTATTAAAAGAAACCGGAATTGATTTATTAAGACCTATTTTGGCTATGGCAGGAGCCGGACAAGTTGGAGCCGGTATAGCTATTTATGTAAAAACAAAAAACAAGAAATTAAAAAATATAATTGCAAGTTCACTACCAGTAGGAATGTTAGGAGTAGGAGAACCATTGATGTTTGGAGTAACCTTACCATTAGGCAGACCTTTTATAACGGCTTGTCTAGGTTCTATGCTCGGTGGTGCATATGTTTCTATTATGAAAGTAGGTTCTATAGGAATAGGATTATCAGGGCTGCCATTAATACTGTTAATACCATCTGAAAGTATTGTGCATTATATAATAGGTACCTTACTAGCATATATAGGAGGGTTCTTGTTAACTTACTTTACGAAATGGGATGATTTGTCCGAAGGTGCAGATGGAGGGATGGAAGGAAATGAGGTATTAAATGAAATTCTAAACCTAAAATAAAAAAGAATGGGGAAGAAGATATGAAATTTGATTTTCATATACACTCAGTATATTCAGACGGCAGTTCTCCATTAGAAGAAATATTTAACACTGGAAAACAATTGAAAGTATCTGCACTGGCAATTACTGACCACGATACTGTTCTTGGACTTAAAGAAGCGGATAGATTAAGTAAAAAATATGCAATACCTTTTATACCGGGAATAGAATTCACTGCCATGGAGAATGAGAAGAAATTTCATATTCTCGGGTATGGCATAGATTACAATTCATTAGAATTAATAGAATACTCCAAAAGACTATTAGAATATTTAAATGCTAAATCAATGAAACAAATAAGGTTAATGCAGAAAAACGGTATCGATATTAAAGAAGAAGAATTTTTCAAAGAGGGCCAAGGTGGCCCTCTGTATAGGGCTAAAATGTTAAAGACTTTAAGCAATCATGGTTACCTTAAACAAGAAGAAATCATGACATCTCTAAAAAAATACTTTGGTGACGGAGCTCCTTATTATGTAGAAGAAACCTTTGAATATTATAATTTTCAACAGGTTTGCAAAATAATAAAAGCGAGTAAAGGAATTGCAGTATTGGCTCATCCAAATAAATTAAAAAATAAGGATGAAAAATTGTATTGGGATATTTTAAACAGTAATCTATTAGACGGAGTAGAAATCTATCACCCTGCCAATGATGAAAACACACAAAATGAACTAAAAAAGATAGCATTTGATAAGAAATTAATTATTACTGGTGGCTCGGATTATCATGGCCATTATAGTAAAAATAAAATTCCTATTTGTGGTATTGATATTCCGGATCAAATTTATAACAACTTGTATCAATATTTGACCAATGTTGTGATATAATTTAAATTAAATATTAAGCGTGTAATAACTAAATTTTATATTACATTGAGTAACTAGTAAAACATAAAATATCACATAAGTGATAAGCTGGGTGATGTGTGCTTGAGCTGCATTTTAAGGATTAAAAATTCAAAAAACAGTTTTACAGATTCGGAAAAAAGGATAGCCGATTATATAATGGAGCACAGGGATGATATATATAATCTAACGGTAGAAGAATTATCTGCCGCTATTGGAACTAGTTCAGCCAGCATAGTAAGGTTTGCTCAGAAAATCGGATATTCAGGATACCAAGAATTAAAACTATCTCTAGCTGTGGATACTAGGCATAAGGATTTTGATGAAGAAAAGATATATGAGGCCATTTCAATCAATGATTCTACTGATGAGATTATGGAAAAAGTAGCTTTAGAAAATATTAAAGCGATAAAAGACACTTTAAAATTACTAGATAAAGAAGTCATAGATGAGGCAGTAGAAGCCATAAGTTCAGCAAATAAAATCAATTTATGTGGGGTAGGAAGCTCTGCCTTGGTAGCTGCAGACTTTCATTATAAACTTACGAGAATAAATATGCCGGCCAGCCTATACGCAGATTATCATCTGCAAATGGTATCCGCAGCCAATATGCATGAAAAAGATGTAGCTATAGGAATATCTCATAGTGGTAAAACTTTTGAAACGTATAAAGCTTTGGAGACTGCCAAAAAAGCAGGTGCAAAAACCATATCTATAACCAAATTTGGAGGAAATCCAATTAGCAAAATATCCGATATAAAAATTTACACTACTGAAGTAGAAAAACACCTAAGAATGGGAGCGATTGCGTCAAGGATTGCTCAGCTTACTGTGATAGATATACTATTTATAAATATAGTTAAAAAGAATTACGATGTAGTTTCGGATTATATTTTAAATACTGGAAACATCATAGCACAGCTCAAAATGAATGAATAAAATCTATTAAAGTGTTATGTTGTATAGAAAGGGAAAGTAGTAATGATTAATTTTTTTAAACGAAATAAATACATCGAAATCATTGCACCTATTACAGGGGAAATAATACCTATTGAGGAAGTCCCAGATGAGGTTTTTTCTAAAAAAATGATTGGAGATGGGCTAGCTATAGAACCAAAAGAAGGAAAAGTTGTATCTCCGATAGACGGAAAGGTAGCTACGGTTTTCCCGACTAACCATGCTATTGGATTAGTTACTAAGGAAGGACTGGAAATTCTTATCCATATAGGTCTTGATACCGTTGAATTAAATGGCGAAGGATTTAAGCGAATAATATCAATGGGTAGTCCAATAAAAAAAGGTGAAATATTAATAGAATTTGACATAAATTTACTCAGAGAAAGAGGGAAATCCCTAATTACGCCTATAATAATCACGAATATGGATAAGGTTAAAGAACTAAAAAAGAACATTGAAGAAGTTGAAATGGGAAAACAAACCATATTGAGTGTAGAATTAAATTAAAATAACTTCCATGAAATAGGCAAAGGCTTTAAAAGAAATAAAGGGCCTTTGCCTATTTTTTTGTCAATAATGTGGTATTGCCATGAGTACCCTGGTCAAGACCGAATAAAAAAACTAAGAGAAAAACCAAAAAATTTTCTTAAAATGAAAAAATTAATGGACTTGCACTTTTAATTTAGTGTATCATTATACTAAGCAGTTAAAAATTACAAAAGGACAAAGAGAAAGGATAAAATTCATGAATATACGTCTAGGTGTCGTTGGACCGGAAGATTCGCTGATTTTATTGAGAAAGGTCTTACATGAATTTGATAGAGAGATTACCTTAGTCGAAAAAGTTTATAAGGATTTTGAAGACCTTAGAGATATTGCATCAATGGCCCAAGATGTAGACATCATACTATATAGCGGACAGGCACCTTACTTTTGGGTGAAGTCTAATGTGGGCATAGATGTTCCGGGGATTTATATACCCAGAAATGGGACGAGCCTTTATAAGGTGCTGTTTGACATTTATCGAGACGGTAAAGATGTTTCTGCTTTAAGTTTTGACACCATAAGCCCAAGGGATATTGAAGAAACTTATATGGAGCTTAATCTGCCGCTCCCCGAAGTATTTACCATGGATTATGATAAGTATCTTCCTTTTGAAAAACTCATAGATTATCATAAAAATCTATGGGCTAAGGGCAAAACTCGTGCAGCGGTGACATGCCTTAATAGAACATATGAAGAACTAAAAAAGCTAGGCATCCCTGTTTATAGGATATATCCTACTGTTTCCAGTGTACGCCATGGTCTAGAAAGAGCAATGATGTACGGAGAAAGCATCAAACTCAAAGAAACTCAAATGGCACTTATTTTAGTAAGAGTTGAGGACCTTGATGATATCTTATATGAAAGTTCCAGCTATCAATTGCAAATACAACTTCTAGAGCTTTATCAGGTAATTCTTGGCTATGGCGATGAAACCAATGCTACCGTAACCAAGACAAAAGATACGGAGTTTATGATAATAACAACTCGGGGATGTTTAGAGGAATCTACCGATATATTCATGGGCTCGCCGCTGCTTCGTGCACTAAAAGCTAATACACATCTTAAGGTAACTGTGGGAATAGGCTTTGGTCGCACGGCAAAGATGGCCGAAACTAATGCCCGTCAGGCTGTCAGGCTGTCAAAGGAAAACGGCAGTGATTGCTGTTTTCTTGTGACCGAAGAAGGTAAGATAATCGGGCCTATTCGAGAAAACAGATTAAATGCTAAACCTCTTTCTGATTTAAACTTAGAAGAGCTTGCAAAAAAATTGAATATGAATGTAGTCAATCTCAATAAACTTAAAGCATCCCTGCGCCGTTTAGGCAAAAACGAGGTAACACCTAAAGAGTTGAGCACATGCATGAATATCAGCCAGCGAAGTGCTCGGCGAATCCTTGCTCAACTGGAAGAAAAAGGGGCGGCTCAGATAGTGGGAATCCGAAGCATGTCGGGAAAAGGCAGGCCAAGTCAAGTATACCAGGTTTTGATATAAGAAATGAAGTATGATTAAAGGCTTTAAGAGTTATTGCAGAAAGCCATTATATTTTTGATTCTACTGTACAAATCTTATTTTATAAAGTTATGGTCAGTATATAAAATATGTCTGTAAATAATAAAAACAGTATGCCGGTATTTATGACCGGTATTTTTTATGTTTTAAATAACTTTTATAAAAGAGTCATTTTGTTAAATTCTATAAGTATACTGTATACATTTTAAAAACAAGAAGGATTTTTTGAAAAAAAGGAGAATTCATAATAAAGTATATATGGCCATGTAACCATAACTTGGCCAAAAAAGGAGGAGAGCATATGATTCAAAAGGAATTAAAATCAAAAGGAGGTTTCGAGAGGTTTTTAGACTGGGTTGAGCGTGTAGGGAATAAACTGCCGCATCCATTTTTCCTATTTGTCTACCTGACTATAGGAATAATGGTTCTATCTGCCATTTTATCTATGCTGGGGATTTCAGCTATAAATCCTGCCAGCGGAGAAGAAGTGATGGTCAAGAACCTTTTAACGCGAGAAGGCGTAGAGTGGATGCTGGTGAATGCCCTCAAAAACTTTACCGGTTTTGCTCCCCTTGGACTGGTGCTTTCTATGCAAATGGGCATCGGCCTTGCAGAACAAGCGGGCTTACTGTCTGCCTTTATGAGAAAGACCATGTACAATGCCCCTTTATGGGCTATCAGTTTAGCGGTGATGTTTGTAGGCATCAATGGAAACATTGCATCAGACGCTTCCATAGTCATCATACCGACACTTGCGGCAAGCATCTATCTTTCACTTGGCAAAAACCCGCTGGTGGGCCTCATGGCAGGATATGCAGCGGCATGTGCCGGCTTTTCTGCGAACTTGATAATAGTTGGAACTGATGCCCTACTTGCAGGCATAACCCAAGAAGCGGTAAAAATCATAAATCCTGATATTTCAGTTAACCCATCCATCAACTGGTACTTTATGGTAGCTTCAACGATTATCTTCACTTTTGTAGGAGCATGGGTTACTGATAAAATCATAGCTCCTCGACTCGGAGAATACAAAGGGAAGATAAAGGTTACCGAAAACCAAGACCTTACACCGATTGAAAATCTTGCCCTAAAAAATACGGGCAAAGCAGCCTTGGTATTTCTGGCAATCTTGGCTATTGCCGTACTGCCTAAAAATGCGATTTTAAGAAATGCCAAGACCGGCGGGCTAATACCCTCACCATTTTTAAATGGAATTATTCCCATTCTAATGTTGTTTTTCATAACTATTGGTGTAGCATATGGAAAAACCGTCGGTACCATAAAAACTGCCGGCGATATACCGAAACTTATGGCTGAAGCCGTAAAGACCATGTCTGGATATATAGTGCTAGTTTTTATCATAGGCCAGTTTGTAGCGTATTTTAACTGGACTAATATAGGTGTCATAATAGCAGTAAAAGGTGCGGAATTTTTGCAAACTGTGGGATTTACCGGTTTGCCGCTAATCATAGGGATAATCTTACTTTCTACTATAGTAAACCTGTTTATCGGCAGCGGTTCCGCCAAGTGGTCTATACTTGCACCCATATTTGTACCAATGCTGATGCTGCTCGGCTATTCTCCGGCAATGACTCAGGTGATATACCGTATTGGAGATTCTTCCACCAACCCTATAACACCGCTTTTTCCATACTTCCCCATAGCATTAGGCTTAGCTCAATACTATGACGAAGATGCCGGAATGGGAACATTGATGTCTTTGATGCTGCCATATTCATTGATTTTTTTGATAGTGTGGATATTGCAGCTGATAGTGTGGATGGTCTTAGATTTGCCGTTAGGCCCAGGAGCAGGCATTTATATGTAAATCTTGCAAAAAGGAGTGCCGAACGCATATGAAAGAATTAGACAAACAAATATCCGAGGTTTTAGAAGATATAATATCAATCAGAAGGTATATTCATCAAAATCCGGAGCTGGGCTATGAGGAAAAAGCCACCTCAAAACTGGTAGCAGATGAGCTGAAATCCTCAGGTCTTACCGTGCAGGAAAGTGTAGGCGGATACGGTGTAGTTGGGATTTTAGAAGGCAATCATCCGGGAAAAACTCTGCTGCTTAGAGCCGACATGGATGCTCTACCCATACAGGAGGAAAGCGATCTTCCTTTTAGCTCCAAAATCCCGGGCATCATGCATGCTTGCGGCCATGACATCCATACAGCTATACTGCTAGGCGTTGCTAGAGTTTTGTCAAAATACAAAGATTTTATCGCGGGACAAATAAAGTTTGTATTTCAACCGGCAGAGGAATGCAGCCCACAGGGCGGAGCTCAGGAGATGATAAAAGAAGGCATACTCGAAAATCCGGATGTAGACTATGCCTTGGCATTGCATGTATGGCCACAGCTTTATGTCGGTGAAATTGGCCTATGCTCTGGACCTTGTTCGGCTAAGTCGGATCGGTTCTTTTTAAAAGTAACGGGTAAATCCGGTCATGCATCAGCTCCCCATCAAGGAATAGATGCATTGGTAGCAGCAGCAGATATAATATCAAGCATGCAGACCATAGTATCAAGGCGAGTGGATCCCAGGGACAGTATAGTCATTTCCATAGGCAAAATCACAGGCGGCCAAAGATATAATGTTATATGTGATAAAGTGGAGATGGAAGGCACCGTAAGGATTATGACACCGGGATATGAAGATGAAATCATGAAATATATGAATCAAGTTGGGCAGGGCATAGCGCAAGCACATGGAGCTTCTTTTGAAATGGGTTATTTAAAAGGATACCCGATGGTGATAAATGATGCCTGCCTTACACTAAAAGTAAAAGAGATTCTGACTGAAAAAATTGGTGAAGATGCTGTAAAAAATATTTCACAAGACACTTCCGGCGAAGATTTTTCCTTTATTTCCCAAAAAGTGCCGTCGGTGTATATGAAACTAGGCTCATCCCCAAAAGATGCCAAGGAAGTACTGCCACTACATAATAGCCGCGTAATCTTTGATGAAGGTTGCATACCCTTTGGCATTAAGGCCTTGGCAGCATTAAGCCTGGAACTCTTGCAGCAGGAGGAATAGCATGGATGATATAAAAGCATTGGCAAAGAGCATGGAATCAAAAATCATCGCATACCGCCGGGATTTTCATAAATACCCTGAAGTGGGCTGGACGGAATTTCGCACGAGCAGTAAAATAGCGGAAATTCTGATGGCTTTAGGTTATGAAGTGAAACTTGGCAGAAAGATTCTAAAGGAAGAAGCGATCATGGGTTTGCCCACACAGCAGGAAATACTAAATGAAATAGAGCGGGCAATAAAAGAAGGAGCAAACCCCGAAATCATAGAGATGATGGAAAATCTACCGGGGGTTGTAGGAATCCTTCATACAGATAAACCGGGTCCGACGGTGGCCTTTCGCTTTGATATGGATGCCCTAAGTATTACAGAAGCTCAAGATGATGAGCATATACCATATAAGGAAAACTTCTCCTCAATACATGACGGCATAATGCATGCATGTGGCCATGACGGCCATGTAGCCATAGGGCTGGGCTTAGCTGAAATGCTTATGAAAATCAAAGATAAATTGTCCGGAACTGTAAAACTTATTTTTCAGCCATCAGAGGAAGGAGTAAGGGGAGCCAGAGCTATGGTGGAAGCAGGTGTTGTAGATGATGTGGATTATTTCCTAGCTTTCCATATAGGCTTTGGAGGCGATGTTCCGATAAGTCTTGTAGCTAAGACCACGGGCTTTTTAGCTACATCAAAAACAGATGTGACTTATACGGGCCAAACTGCTCATGCCGGTGCTTGCCCCCAGCAGGGAAAAAACGCCCTGCTGGGAGCTGCATCCGCGGTTCTCAACCTGCATGCCATAGCACCTCACAGTGATGGAATCACCCGTATAAACGTAGGTGTGTTGACAGCGGGCACATCTGCCAATATAATACCAGGCAGTGCTTATATGAAAATCGAAACAAGAGGCGAAACAACAGCCTTAAATGATTACATGCAGGAAAGGGCAAAAAGTATACTCGAGGCTTGTGCAAAGATGTATGGCCTTGGCTGCCACATTACAGATGCCGGTGCTGCACCAAGTGCCGAAGGCGATGAAGAACTTGCCCAAATAGTAAAACAGATTGGCGAAAACTTAGGGCTTTCAAGAATAGAAAATGAAAGTCATTTTGGTGCAAGTGATGATGCTACGTATTTCATGGAAAAGGTTCAGTCACAAGGCGGTAAAGCACTTTATTTTCAAGTTAAAACTCCAATTGCCTCTAATCATCACAACAGCAGGTTCGACTTTGACGAATCCTGTCTGGTGATAGCACTTCAAATATGCACATATTTGGCTCTTGAGTTATTATAAAAATCCCAACCTGATGTTATTCTGAGCAAACAAAGTAGTACGCATGATCCAGTGCTGACGCATGAAAAACATAAACCATATCTGACAAAGGATGAAAGCTCTTCCTAAAAAAACTTTTTCGCAAAACCAGTCTGGACAAACTTTTCCC
>MPOT01000013.1 GCA_001896545.1 Tepidanaerobacter sp. EBM-38
CACCGTAAGTGCAGACGGTTATGTCACAAAGGAAGGCACATTTACCGTATCGGATAAAGACGAGACCGTAACCGTAGTTTTGGAAGAAGAAACAACAGAGCCGACCACCACAGAGGTTGCATACACAGCAACAGGTGACATCACAGAAATATCAGATGGTGTAACCTATACTGAAGGTAAGTTCACTGTGCCAGAAGGTGTAACCGAGTTTACCTTCAAAGATGGCGACAAAGAAATGAAGGCCACCTATGCAGAGGGCAGCTGGAGCTTTACCGAAGTAGAAGAACAAGTAGCTTCTACCTACAAGTTCAGCTACACCGTACCGGAAGAAATCACCGAAGGTGAAGAAGTAGATATTGATGTCACCTTTGCCACTGATGTAAGAGGCGACTTTGGCTACAATAAAGTGCGGTTTAAGTTTGTGGCCACAAGCCCTGAAGGTGCAACCGTAATCTTTAAGGCAACCGATACGAACAATGTAGAGCACACATTTACCAATGAAGGCGTTTGGGGCCCAGAAACCGGATTTGCCCTTCCAGCCGAGTACACAGCGACAACTAACTGGAAAGTTACTTTTGATAAAGCTGGAGAATACACCATTACCTTTAAGCTGGTCGACATGGAAGACAATGAAGCTGTAATTGCGGAAGGTAGCGAAACGATTACAGTAAAGGCGAAGCCGGAAGAGCCAAGCATTCCGACCTTAACAGTAACAGGCCCTAGTGAAATTATTGGGGCGGCGGCAGAAAACTTTACGGTAACCTTTGCAGTTGATCATGACAAGGACTTAGAGTACCTTGAGATTGATCATAACTTAGGTAAGTATGGAAGCCTGCCTGAAGGTGTAGATGAACTGCCTGAGTTCAAGCTTTATCCGAACGCAGGTAATCCTTGGGCACCAGTTGGAATGGACGAATCGGAGGCTAGTAACAGGAAGAGCATAGCAGAAGGATGGGGGCTATCGGCAACGTATGTTGCTTCTTCGAAGACTTGGACATTAACATTCGGTGGAGACGCATTAATCCAGATAAGAGCTTTAACTGCACAGTATACTAATAATGAATTTAAGATTTACTCGTTAGTCAAAGACATAGATGGCAATCAGTCAGGCTCTATGTATGATGGTACCTATGTATCGACAGTTGTAACATTAGTATCACCACCAGTTACCAATACCACCCAGGGCAAAGGTTACGGCACCATCCAGACAGCAATTACTGAAGCTAATGTAGGAGATGCCATTGTAGTTGCTGCAGGCACGTTTAGCGAAGAGCTTACCATCGACAAATCCCTCACCATACTTGGTGTAAATGCCGATAAAGACCCGGAGGGGCTTTGGACTGATGAATCGGTTGTGACTGGTGGAATTAGGATTACTGGTGGAGATGTTACGCTTAATGGCCTCACAATTGAAACAAAAGGTATTCTGGCTTCCAACATCACAGGCTTGACTGTAATTAATAACAAATTTACAAATATCGACCAAGTACAAACGGGAGCACCTGATGGATCCATTATCGGACTAGATGTTACATCAGCTACCGAGCCAATTACAATTGACAAAAATTTATTTTCAAATATCGGTCAAGAGGATAGTACTGGTACGGCTATTAGAATTATAAGGGCATCAGACAGCATTACAATCACCGATAATATTATAGAAGATGTAACCAAGAACGGGATAAATCTCTATAGTAGTTGCTTAACAACGCCAGAAGCTAAACTGACAATCACTGGCAATGTAATCGAAAATTGGGATTCAGACAAAGATAATAGCAATATAGGCGGTCGGGCGATTAGGATTGACTTTGTCGGAGCAAATACTGCAGCAACAGCTGATATTACAGAAAACAAACTCATACCGCCTGTATATGGTTCAGATGAAAAACCAGTTGATCCCGAATATGTCAAGCTTACCGCTGTAGACATTAAGGTTTACTTATTCAAAAACTACTGGGGCAGCCCGAAGCCGAATTTCGAGACCATATTATTAGTTGCAGGAGATAAAGCATCTGAGTGTGCTTATGTGCCATATTACACGAATGAAGCGATGACAACACTAGTAGAACCTGAAGTGACATTTACCTTCACTGGTCTAGATAATATTGTAGCTGGTACAGTTGGCTTTGCTATCAATACCAAGGTAACGAACAATGGTGCAATTGCGGACAACATTCCTTTGCGCTACAAAGCTGTGGTAACTAAAGACGGCTCTGCTTTAGCGAACCAGGTCATCAAGTATCCTGAAGCAGGAGATAACCTGGACCCGAGCACATGGCACAGCTTTACTACCGATGCTGAGGGTGTTGCCTACTTTGGTCCCTCCAGCGGATTCACCTTAACGCAGCTACCGGCACTGTTGAGTGCAGAAGGCGTAACCACGCCGTTCCAGGCAGACTTTGCAGCCGGGAGCTACAGCGTAACCGTTTCTCTATTGGATATCAGTGGTGGGGAAGTAGTACTGGGTAGTGGTACGAAGGAGTTTACTGTTATAGCACCGGAAACAATAAATTTCAAAACTCCAGCAGAACAGTTCTTGACAGGCTATACTCGTCCAAGCGTATTGTACGATGGTACCAATTACCATCTATGGTATAGAACGTATGGAACAACGCCTATGAAAGCATACCATAGAGTGGCAGCCACCATTAGCGGTCTAAAAAATGTAACCGGAAATGAACTTAAGTTGGGTGAAAATATTTGGGAAGGACTGGATAACTTCTCCATTATTAAGGATGCAGGCAAGTACTATATGTTTAACTCCAACTCTGGCGGTAATGAGATTAATGTGTACGAATCAGCAGATGGTTTTACTTGGGGTAACACCTCTACAAAGGTTTTGGATACATCAGCCGTTGGAGATTGGGCTAAGAAAAAGATAGACAATCCTATGGTCGTCTATGACGGGACAGAATACAAGCTGTATTATCAAGGGAAAAGTGACACTAATGGATACCAAATTGGATTAGCAACTAGCGATTCTCTTACAGGATTATATACACCTGTTTCGGAGCCGGTTTTGAAGCCGGGAACTGACGAAGAATGGGATGCTGGTCAGCTTTACCAACCTTGGGTTGTTAAAGACGGAGATTTCTACTACATGTGGTATGCGGCTGGAAGCGGACCCAAGGCTATAGGATATGCCTGGTCTACAGATGGCATCAAGTGGACAAAAACAGATGGATCTGTTATAACTTCACAGGATTTATGGCAAGGCAAGCCATCGGTAGTTAAGGTAGGCAATGATTGGCATATGTGGTTCTTGCATGAAAAAGACTATAATAATGCAGACATTATGTATGTTAGTAGCAACACACAATAAATAACAATCCAACACCAAACCTTCCTTACCCAGCTAACCTAACGCCTTAGCAACGGAAAAACCAAGCAGCCCTGTGGGAGAGTGAATATTAGCTCTCTCACGGGGCTTTTTCTTTGCATGTCGAGGCAAGCCCAGGAGCAATCTGCTTCTTGAAGGGAGTATAACAAACAATGTCCTTAAATACATACTAAAACCAACTAACGCATATACGAACTGGAAATTATTTGATACAATATAAGCAGTAAATTCTCGAAGGAGAGATTGCAAAAATGGATTATTCAACTACAGAAAAATGGTCATCCCTTGAAGAAATTGCTGAACGCCTGGGTGTTAGTAAAGATACCATTTATAGATGGATTGCTAATAAAGAGATGCCTGCTCATAAAGTTGGGAAGTTGTGGAAATTCAAGATTAGTGAAGTGGATAAGTGGGTTACGAAGGGCGAGGCGGCTGATAAGTGATGATTATGTATTTTGAAGTGCTGAGGGAGGAAAATAAATGAAGTTTTTGGAAATATTAGAGGAGGTTTTGAAGCAAGACGACCGTTTCGTAGGTGAGGATGATAGAATTCTGAAAGCAAAGGTTTATGACGCATGTATGCGTATGGATGGATTACTACTTGGGCGCCTTATGGACAATGAAACCCTCAAATCGCACTTTTTTGTCGAAGTTAATGGAGTGCTTGTCTTTGATAAAATGAAGTTTGCTTGGGTATTGGAATCCCGTGAATTTCTACCTGACAGCTACACAATGTTCAAGAATAAGATAGGTCTGGCAAATAGTGAAGGAAAGCTTATCAGCCAACAGAGCGATGTAACGCTTGTCTGGCCCTATAAAGACTGTGTGCTTGAGGGCGGTCAAACCAAAGAAGACCAAA
>MPOT01000064.1 GCA_001896545.1 Tepidanaerobacter sp. EBM-38
CATAGTATATGACCCAAAAATATTTAAAAACTCGTCAATTACAGCTATGCGATATCCCCACATCGCCATATTCATATACAGCAATCCTGTAAAACCTATCGGGAATATGAAAAATATAATAGTCAGCACTAACTGGGATATTGAAGTACCTGTCAAACTTGCAAAAAGCAGTGAGAAACTCAATATAACAAATAATCTAAAGGCATCTGCTCCAAACCAGGACATTACCATACCTGCTGAGTAAAAATCCCTTAAACCTTTTGAAAACCATAGAGCCGCTGCCATTATCACCGCATTTATTAAAAACGGCAAAATAGCATTTACAAAAGCTATTACAACCTTATTAAAAAAGATTTCTGTACGGCTAAATGGCATAGTCGCAAGTATTTCGAATGTCTTTTTTCGCTTTTCCTCTCCAAATAGAAGTGCCGCAGCTGCCATGGGTGTAAATACTACTAACATTGCTCCCATACCTGATAGTTGTTTAAATTTATCTTGTAAAAGATTCTTTAACTCGGCTTTGTATTCATCTTTATCATAGCCCGCGTACCATTCCGGGTGTTTTTCCATTTCTTGAATTGTTCTTTGATAATTGTTGTATGTATTTATCACGCCTAAAGTCATCGTAAAAAATAATATGCCTGCTACCGCAAAGCACAGCCATTTAGTCATTTTCCAGTCCTTTTTCAGTAAAGCCTTATTAAATGGCAATGTCTGTAAAGTCATAGCCTTCAACTCCCATCTTGTATATAAAAATCTCTTCAAGAGACATATCTATCGTTTCCAATAAAATAGGATTGCATTTTTTAATCGCATCTATTACAGTCTCAAGATTATCCTTCACTACTATTTGATGTATTTTGCCGATAGTTTCTATTTTTAGTATATGTTCATTGCTCTTTATCTCCTCTGGAAACTCACCTTTAAATGCAACTTGAATCTTTCTCACATTACTTTTTAGATTTTCTACACTATCTTCCAGCAACATCTTGCCTTCATGGATAATGCCGATATGGTCGCAAATTTGTTCCAATTGCCCTAAATTGTGGCTTGAAATCAAAACTGTAGTTTCATTTGCACTTACTTCATCTACAATTAAATTTAAAACCTTTTGCTTAACAACAGGATCTAAACCCGATGTGGGTTCATCTAATATAAGTACATTAGGCATTATAGATAAGCTCAAAAGTATAGCAAGCTGTGTTTTCATGCCCTTTGATAAATATTTGATTTTTTTATTGCCGTCAAGCTTGAAAAGCTTCATTAATTGAATATATCTTTCATCACTCCAAAACGGGTAAGCATCTTTATAAAACTCGACTATCTCATGGATTTTAAAAGAAGGATAAAAATACTGATAATCTGATACATAGCCAAGTCTGGACTTTATCTTGGCATTGTCTTTGATGTTCTCGCCAGAGATTAGCACCTCACCTTTTTCCGGTTTATATATATCTACTAAGTTCTTTATCAAGGTTGTTTTACCCGCCCCGTTAGGCCCTATCAATCCATATATGGAGCCTTTATTGACATGAATGTTTATATCATCAAGTATCTTATCTTTACCTAAATATTTATTCAAATCCTTTATTTCTATCATTGCTATCAAATCCCTCCATTTCATCTATTAAATTTCTAATAAGATTAATCAACTCTTCCTTATTAAACCCCATATAAAATGCCTCAATTATTCCTTTTTTAAATATCTCCTTTACTTCATTCAGCTTATGTTCGTCCTTTCTGGGCTTATATTCTTCAGAAATAAATGTTCCTCTACCCTGAATCGTAACCACCACTTTCTCCCTCTCCAGTTCCTTATATGCTTTTTGAACAGTATTTGGGTTTAAAGTCATCATCTTGGCCATATCCCTAACCGACGGCAGCTTTTCCCCCGGTTCAAACACGCCTTTTAATATTCCTTCTTTTATACTGTTTACAATTTGCACATAAATAGGCGTGCTGCTGGTTACATCTATATCAATCAATTTTTCACCTCCAACGGCATTTTGTATGTAGTGTACTAGTAGTATTAATACACTACATACATAGTAACTTATAAAAAAATAAAAGTCAAGATGTTTTCTTGACTTTTATTTTGGCTATCACAAAGGTTGATAAAAAAGGCACCGAATCTGTTTTAATGACGGTGCCCTCAAATATTTATTGAACCATTTGCAAGTCAATATACGTTTACCGACATATCTTGCTTTAGATATATTACCTCTTCACTATCCGACAGCACCACCTCATAGGTATAGTTTTGAGTGCCACTCTTTTTTATACCCTTGAATTTAGCGACATCGCCGGCTTTATCCGAGCTGTTTACGGAAAAGGTATGGGCGTACTTGGACGAAAAGTTAAGTATTCCGCTTTTTTCCGGGGTTACCAGCACTGTGGCATATAAAGAGTCTCCGGCCTTAATAAATCCATCGAAGACATAGTATACAATCATTCCCCTATAAGAAGAGTCATGTTTATCAATCTCCCCGCTGCAAGTACTGGTCCAATGAGATGCCGTATCCTGATTCCATTCAATGCTCAAAAAGTCATAAGTGCCAGGGTTTTTAGGTGTTTTATGAAACTTTAGATATGTCTGCAAGTAGTACTGCGGCTTTGCCAGTCTTTTAAATATATACATATACATATCCATATCCGTTTCTTGATGCAGTAAACTGCTCTTTTCTATTTCTACGCCCAATGCCCTTAACTCCTTCTGAACACTTGAAAAACCCTTTCCGGAATGATTGACATAATCCGCAATAAAGCTTGCGAATTCCTCGTCATCCATATTTTCTATTTGAGTCTTTTTAGACATAAAGTCCAAGCGGTTTTTGTACGCAAAAATCAACACCATTAAAACAGCAACAACAAAAATTAATATGAACTTTCGATTCTTCATAGCTTCACCTTACAAGTTTTTTTAACTTAGATTTTTACGGAATTATCTCTATCGATATACCATGAGTCTTCATCCGACCTAAGATTGAGTTTAAAACTATATTTTATTGAAGGGAGTTCATTTGGTGTATAACTAAATTCAGTAGCATGACTTCTCTCAACATCTGTCGTTGCAAATGTATGTGCATATCTTGAAGAATAGTCTAGCCATCCAGTGTCCTCACCAATAACTTGCACTGTGGCATACACATAATCTCCAGATTTAATAAACCTATCCATGACATAGAAAATTACTATTCCTTGATTTCTTTTACTGGAATCATGTTTGTCAATTTCCCCGCTGCATGTGCTAGCCCAATATGAAGCCATAGACGAATCCCATTCCACACTTAATAAATCATAAGTGCCCGGATAATATGGCTTCTTATTGAATTCTAAAAGTGCCTGAATATAGCGCTGCGACTGACCCGATCTTTTAAACGTATATACTGAAAAATCAACATCGCGAGGATGTATACTATCGGTTTTTATTGAATTATTATCCCCTTCCAGTTCTACTCCTAGCAATTTGAGTTCTTCCTTAACTATTCCAAATTCTTTTTCAGAACTACTAACATATTCTGCAATAAAACTGCTAAATTGCTCATCATCCATTTCACTGATTAATTGCTTGGCTTTAATTATAACATCTTCATTTAGTTTTGCTACTTCGGCTTTAATAAGATTCTGTTTTAAGTCACTATAACTAGTTATGGCCATAGCTGACAGTGCTGACGCATGAAAAACATAAACCATATCTGACAAAGGATGAAAGCTCTTCCTAAAAAAACTTTTTCGCAAAACCAGTCTGGACAAACTTTTCC
>MPOT01000088.1 GCA_001896545.1 Tepidanaerobacter sp. EBM-38
CCACAAACTGTCCGTAGCGGATTAAATCAGCAATGAGGATAGAATCAATGATGTCGTTCTTGCGTTTTCTAATCTCAACACCTTTGCGCCAGCCATCGGGATATCCGATATGGGATTGTTTTTTCGCCTTCCAACCATTGAATATATCCCTGGATACTTGCATTCTCGCAATATAGCACTTTGATTACAAATGTTGTAGTAGTGACCGGCTTTGTATTTTCTTTATCATCTGTAATCAATTCATAATCCATGGCGACTCCTCCCGAAGACCTTCATTGATTCGTTTATTTTATTTTATCAAGCAGATGTTTTATTTTACTTTCGTACAGATGTTATCTCAATTTATTTTAAGTTTTATTCTAATTACACTTTGGATATGCTTTAATTACAAAAAAAATCCGGCCTAAAAGCCGGATAGGACTCAAAAATTTATTGAATAAAAGACTCCTTAGATCCTACAGGTTGGAATGAAATTTCAATGCGAATTTTATCAGATAAAATCTCATTTTTAAACTTGGTCTTGATTCTGCTGCCTATATCCTGGAGATTATTTTCACTTACATTTGTGAGGAGCAATATAATTTGATACGGATTCCACCAAGCAAATACATCACCTTTACGAAGTGATGTTAATAATATGTTTTCTAACAAATTTCCTGCAATATCTTTATTTTTCTCTGAAAAATTGCCTGAAGTATCCACAATCGAAATCAAACCCAAAAATCCCATATTACCAGACCTTAATATCTTTCTACGTTCAAAATTATATATGGTTTTAAAATAATCTAAATCGCAAAACAGTGCACCATTAACGGCATCACTATTTGTCATTCTAAGGCTTATTTGTGTCAAATTCTTCTCGGGTCTTTCTTCTTTGTCACTGGTAATTTTACGATATATGGATTCTAATTCGGGAGTTGGGCCTATAGACATCTCTTTATATAACTTACCGGTAATATAATTATAGTGGCTCAGAGCATTCTTATACTCTTTTAATTCCAATAATGATTCAAGAAAGTAAACGTGAAAAGATTCTTCAAAGGGTTCGTAATTTACAACTTTTTCATATATATCAATTATTTCGTTAAACTGTTTCTTGTCCTTCAACAGTTTAAATAGCCTAAGAACAGATTGCACAAAAAGGCGGTGGTAGCGACTTCTTATAATAAATACCCATTCACTATAAGGATTTTCCGCCAGATATTCACCTTTATAAATATCTATGATTTGTCTGTAAATTTCTGTTGCATCATCAGGATTAGTGGCCCTTAAATTATCTGCTTTCTTAATACTATCTTCAAATTGAATATAATCAATTATGCAATCATCGCCAGTATTAAATATATAAAATCCGTTTTCAAAAATAATATCGAATCTATATGGTAAGCTTTCAACATCTATAAGACCTACAAATTCAAGGTTTTTTCTAAGTCTAAATATTTGAGTCCTAAGTGCGTTTTTTGGATCTATAAAATCTGCATCTGGCCATATGCTTTCTATTATGTCTTCAGGAACCAATTTTTTATTTTGAAATGTAACAAAATACTTTAGTAGTACAAGATTTTTGTTATTTCTTTTGCCTTTTTTTAAAACTGAATCACCATCAAGTTTTATATCAAAATCACCAAAGGTAAAAATTTCTATACTCATATTGCTCATTAACCCCCTTTTTTTCAAAGCTGTATTTTATCGCCTAATAGGCTTCAACTTGTATTTTACCAGAAAATTTGAAATTCGTATAATGTAATTTAAAATAACATAGTCTAAAATCTTTATTTGGTAAGCACCCTTTCAATAAAAACCTTTGCGAGCTCTGGATCGAATTCTTTGCCTGCTCCTTTTTTAATTCGCTCAATAGCTTCATTTTGTGATAATGTTCTTTTTTGGGGGTTATAGCTAGTCATATAATCATAAGCATCTGCGATTGCAACAATTCTTGATTTGAATGGGATTTCTTTACCTTTTAGACCTTTTGGATAACCAGAGCCATCCCAGCGCTCATGATGTAAAAGCACATATTGAGCAATTTCGGATAAATCACTTACCGAGCTTAATATCCTATAGCCCGTTTCTGGATGCCTCCTTATTTCCATCAATTCCTCATCTGTAAAAGGATCTGATTTGCTCAAGATTGCCTTGTCTATGGCCACTTTTCCGATATCATGAAGAAGTCCTATTGTCCTTAGTTCAGCTAATTCTCTAGCATTTAAAAAAAGCTCTTTACCCATAGCAACACACAAATCGCTTACTCTCTTGGAATGTTTTTCTTCTAACTTATGAGTCTCATATAATGTTTGTATAACAGCGGTTACAGCCGCATTTCTCATACTGGGACTTTCAAATAGCTTACGCTTATACATAAGATTTTCTGCCTTTTTTAAAACCTCGTTTATATCATCACCTACCGTTTTTTTAGCTTCCCATCCACAAGACATGGACAGCGGAATTGAGCCCACTTTAACATTGGAAGATGCAATTATTATGCGCTCTATAATTTGTTTCACATCTTTTTCTGAAGTTTTGGGAAGTAAAATTATAAATTCATCGCCGCCAACTCTTGCTATAATGTCTTCCTTGCGACATGACATTTTTAGTACATCTGCAGCTTTTTGCAAGAGCTTATCTCCTAACTCATGGCCGAATGCATCATTAGCAAGTTTTAGACCATTTACATCTGCCATAATTACAGAAATGGGTAGATTGCGCTGTGTGTCCAATCTGCGTAGTTCTTCTTCAAAGAATCGGCGATTGTATAAACCAGTTAATTGGTCATGATAGCTCAGGTATTCTATCGAATTTAAAGTAGTTTTAAGCAATTCTTTTTCTTTTATTAACAGCTCCTCATTCCTCTTACGCATAACCAAGGTCCATACATTGTTGAAGATAAGAGTTAAGCCAGAAATATCATCCTGTATATAATCGGTTTCTTTATTGGCAACGGCAACTATTGCAACAATTTTACCTTTGTCATATATTGGGATAGAAAGGTATTTAGACAACTTAACATGCCCTTTGGGGCAGCTGCTTTTAATATTAAAATCATTTATTATGATACTTTTCTTTTCTTTAATCACATCTGCCCATATACCGGCTTCCTTTAATTTAGGGATCATTTGCTTCTCTTTTATTTGGCATTCTCGCAAAACAGAATCTGACCATGAATGAAGAGTGACTTCTTGACTTTCCTCATCATACAGAAAAATATAACCGAGCTTGCTTTTAGTAATAGTTAAAGCTTCATTTAATGCAAAATCAAGTAATTCCTCGATACTCTTAAATTCATATTGCAGTAATTTTATTAAACTCTCGTTTAGTTCAAGTTTTTGTCTTAGTAGTTCTTCAGCTCTTTTTTGTGTTATAGCTAAACCTAATTGTCGAATATACAATCGGACAAGGGCTTGCTTATCAAAACTCCTATCTTGAGACATCATAAAAATAACATTACCTAACAAAATATCATCTTCTACAATTTCTGCCAATACTACTTGACCTATATCTAGCCCTTTGATTGTTTCCGGGATAATTGATTCTTTGATAGTATAATTAGCAAATTCATAAAGTGAAGGAAAAACAATAATATTGGTATTGTTATTGTTTTTTTCGGACTGAAGACAATTGGGAAACCTAGTATTATATTTTTGCAATAACTTAATACTATCTAGATCTTTATTTAAACCCGACATAGCAACAGTTATAAATTCCTTTCCGTTGGCAGTTAATAAATTGAGAATAACATATTTTGCTTTTGAAACCAGCAGCAAGGCATCTATGATACTTTGGTAATCCATGTCATCCAACATGCGCAGAAATTCAGAGAATTCCTCTACGTTTACTGTTCTTTGTAGCTTCCTTGGCAAATCTTGACTAGTTCGTCTTGCAAAATTATCTATCACAGAAGCCCCTCCTAGTCTGAACATAATTTTTATTTATTATCTTTTATTTATTAATTTACTAACTTTGGAGTGATACCCGTTTCATATCTAAACCTATCTGCAATATTTCGGATCTGTTCTTTAGTCAGCTTACCATGCAATATAATAATTTTTTGATTAACACCTTTTAAGCTATAGGTAAATCTAATATCATTCTGATTTATTTCTATGCTGTTTAAGGGAATTTTGTCTTGATTGAATTTAATTATCTTAGAATCTGATAATATTCCAAAACATGATATTATTACAAATCCCCGGTCAGGGCAGATTACAGGAGTATCCATTTTTAAAATTTCTTGTTCAATTCTGATAACTTGAATATGCAATATTTCATTTTCTATAATCAACATCGCATCTTTATATCTGCGGTATTCTGACTGAAGAGATATAATTAAAATTATAAGGGCTGAAATTACTAGAAGTATAAACAAATTAATATAGGGTAGACCTTTAATTGCAACCAAAAATACTGTAAAAACAATACAAAAACTATTTGCTGCGGCAAGATATTTTAACCTTAACTTAATTATATTCAAAACGGACACATCCTTTTTAGCATTTATTTAAATTAATCATAATTTACTTTTGTAAAAAAATCTTCACCTAAAAAGGGTGATTTAACAAAAATCCCTATCATATTTCTCGGGTGATAGGGATTTTATTAAATCATTTTCTATTTAAAATGGCTTTATATGTTTGAATTTTCATGATATTATATTAGTCTCGTTAAAAATTATCATGAGTTCTGACTTACTTTTAACATCAAATTTGGAATATATATTTTTTATATGAGTCTTTATTGTATTTTCACTAAGACACAGCTCATTAGCGATCATTTTATACGTTAATCCCTTTAATAGTAAAACAGTAATCTCTTTTTCACGCTCAGTTAATTTTCGGCTTTCCATAAAATTGTAAATTGCTCCGTTTTGCTCATGTGTATCCATATTGAAAAACTTAGTAAGAAATGCATGGGTTTTTAGCAGCTTTAAAAGCTGATTATTGAGAATTGGCAGCATAAGCATTATTATAAATACAACTATAAATGCAATAAGAGTAGGATCATATTTATCGAAATTTACAGTATAAATCGCACTTCCGATTAACTCTCCTATAAACACACCTAAAACATTTGCCGAAAGTCCAATACCGAATATTTTTGCCGCATTATTGCTATAATCCAGCATCTCAGCTAATATGCTCCACCAAAACAAATCGAAAATGCCACAGGCGCCTAACATCAACGAATCAATAATTATATAGCTCAAAGCCGAGCGATCAAGGTATGCAAATAATAAAAAAGAAAACCCAATCATTGCAATCCCAATTGTTAAGGCATAAGTCCTGTTAGTTTTTAGTGGAAGGTTTCGCAAAATGAATATAGTGGTAATATATGGAATTGACCAATACCAGCTAACCAGAAATTGATGATGCCCAAATGCAGGATTAATTATACGGTACATAAGGCCAGAATTAATTGTAATTATAATTATGAAAATACATAAAAAGAGCAAAGGGAATATGACCTTTTCCTCCATTACTAAATTTTCATGCGATGATTGGTGATTTGTTGGCATACCAATATTCAAATTATGATTTAAAATAAGTGCGAAAAAAAGAGCAAGTATAGATATAGCAAGAGATATATATGGGGATATGTTTATCGCTACTACATTAAAAATAATCATAATTATATTTGAAAGAATCAGTGCATCTGCCACAGTTTTTATTCGTTCATTGGATGGAGTAAAGTTTTTCAAATAAAACCCCCAAGATGCGATTACAAATCCTGCTGATAGAGAGATAAGTATTATAGAGATATGCCACATAATTGAGTAGCGAGAAAAAAAGATGGTACTTCCGGCTATACAAAGAACCGTTGAAAATGTAAAAGTTCGTTTTGCTGTATGAATGTTTTTTACAAATAAACCACAGGTAAATAGACCAATAAAGTGGGCAAAAATTCCTGAGAATAATAAATTATGTATATCGATATTGTTTTTATTACCTAATGCATAAAAAATCTGCCCTTCAAAAGGAAACGCAAGTAGCCACCCTGAAAACAATGAAAACAATAATACTGATAAAATGCGGCTGTCAAGGGGGAACTTTAATTTTGCATATAATTTATTTTCAATTACCGGCATTTTTTATTCTCCTTTTTAAACTTGTATTGCTAACAAAAAACTTTTTATTAAACTATTTTCAAAATAATAATTTAAGACTTTAAAAAATATTACAAAAAATTAATGAATATTTTTATACTAAATAATCTTTCAACTACTTTTATTATACAATGTTTTTCATAATATTTCTAATTAATACGGCAAAATTCACAGCTAATATATGAAAAATACCTTAATATCATAAAGAGTTTTATGAGCTATATTTATTATAATTCTCACGTAGCTATTACAGAAGTCTTGCTAAACCTGGGAAGCAAAAAATATCATTGTGAGTTAATTGCTTTGTTCCAAGGCCCAGACTATATAATGGTTTGATGGCATGCAAAAAATAATTTTACCCCATAAAAAAACAATAAAATGGGCAATTC
>MPOT01000009.1 GCA_001896545.1 Tepidanaerobacter sp. EBM-38
AAGGAGGCTATGATGTGCAAATTGAGTTTATAATTTTCATAGTAATGGTTTTGACCTTTATGGCAGGATGTTTTGCATTTAAATTGCCTGTTAGCATAGCTATGGTATTAGCTTCTATTGCAGGTACATTAATAGATGGAAGTGGTATTCCCATTCGACATCTTGTAGAAGGCACCTTTGGTTATATAGATACTATCTTAGTTATTGCGACAGCAATGATTTTTATGGGAGTTATCCAAGAATCAGGGGCATTAGATGCGCTTAGCCATTTAATAATAAAGAAATTTCATAAAAGGCCTGCTATTCTTTTGATTTTTTTAATGTTAGTAGTTATGTTCCCAGGAATGATAACAGGTTCTTCTACCGCATCGGTAATAAGTGCAGGAAGTTTAATGGCTCCGGTATTTATGATGATGGGAATACCTCGTGTCGATACTGCGGCAATTATCGCTATGGGTGGAATTCTTGGGATGATTGCACCACCGGTAAATGTTCCTGCTATGATTATAGGTGGAGGAGTAGATATTCCCTATGTCGGTTTTGAAAAACCTTTACTTATGCTGACAATTCCTGTTGCAATATTTACAGTGCTTTATTTTGGTCTAAGACATACGAAGGACTTCGACTATAAAAAGTTGGCAGCTGAATTTTTTACAAGCAAAGATGAATATAGTTTAAAACTATTTATACCTTTGATTGTAGTTTTTATTCTGATGATTGCAACTAAGGCTTTTCCTAACGTCATACCTGATTTAGGAATGCCACTAATATTTACTATAGGTAGTATTGTAGGGCTTTTTACCGGCAAAAAGGTAAATATTCTGAAAACAGGTAAAAAAGCTGTAAAAGATGCACTCCCAGTTCTTGGAATTTTAATGGGCGTTGGGATGTTTATTCAAGTTATGACACTAACAGGAGTTAGAGGTTTTATTGTAGTAAATTGCCTGAGCTTGCCTTCGGCGTTACTATATGTTGGAATAGCTTTGGCCATACCGGCTTTTGGCGCTGTATCGTCTTTTGGGTCAGCATCGGTATTGGGAGTTCCATTTTTACTAGCACTTTTAGGGAAAAATGAGATAATTACCGTATCAGCATTATCTTTTATATCGGGTTTAGGGGATTTAGTGCCTCCAACAGCTCTTGCAGGAATTTTTGCAGCTCAAGTTGTTGATGAAGAAAATTATGTACCAATATTAAAAAAGTGTCTTGTCCCTGCCTTAGTGATTTTAGTTTATGGTTTGATTTTTATCATATTTGCCAAGCAGTTTTCCTTTTTAGTTAACTAAAAGAGAGGTGTTATTATGACCTTAATATATAGGGTTTTGTTAGCGATAGTCCTTATATTTACATTGTGGAATTTATTTACAGAAGGAGATTTGAAGAATCAGGCAAATGCTGCTTTAGTGTTAATACCACTGCTTTTAAGGATATTGATGATAAAATGATAAAATGATAAAATAGTAAGGGAGGTAAGGCAGTGAAAGGCAATAAATTTACTGCAACTGTTTTTTTAATTATTTCTTTATTATGCTGTTTCATATCAGGGAAGGCTTTTTCAGCGATGAAGGAGGAGGAACCGATAATACCTGGTTCCGGGGTAGTGGAAGAAAAGATGCTTAGTGAATATTTTTCTCCTCTCAAAGGAACTAATGGCGATACTAGAATATATGTTTTAAAGGGTAAAGAACCTGGAGGCAAAGTTTTAGTTTTAGGCGGAACTCATCCCAATGAACCTTCAGGATATATGTCAGCTATAACATTGATCGAAAATGCCAAGCTACAAAAAGGGACTATGTATATTATACCTCGCTCGAACAATAGTGCCTTTACCCATAATGATCCCCAAGAAGGTTCACCTCAGAGATTTACTATAAAAACATCTCATGGAGAGCGATGGTTTAGATATGGTTCAAGAGCTACAAATCCTTTGGATCAATGGCCGGATCCCGATGTCTATATTCATGCATCATCAGGTCAGCGGCTTTCGGGAAGTGAAACGAGAAATATAAATCGGGCTTACCCTGGCAGACCTGATGGGACTTTCACTGAAAAGGTATGCTTTGGAATAGCGGAATTTATACGCAGTGAAGATATAGACTTGACTATTGACTTACATGAAGCATCACCAGAATATCCTGTTATTAATGCAACAGTAGCTCATGAGAGAGCAATGCCAATAGCATCTAAAGCAGTTATAGAATTGCAACTAAAGGGAATTCAAATGGGTCTTGAACCATCTCCAAAGAATTTTCATGGTTTGACTCATCGAGAGCTGGGGGATTATACTGATACATTAGCAGTTCTCATGGAAACTGCTAATGCAGCCCAGGGTAGACTTAGGGGAAGAACTGATGAACACTTGGTCCTCACTGGAAAAGATA
The DNA here is from genome assembly GCA_001896545.1 of Tepidanaerobacter sp. EBM-38. GTDB lineage: Bacteria > Bacillota > Thermosediminibacteria > Thermosediminibacterales > Tepidanaerobacteraceae > Tepidanaerobacter. Next base: position 2,382 of record MPOT01000009.1, read on the forward strand.
AGGAATATGTTAAAGCTGCAAAATTAGGAAGACTTTTTGTCCCTTATGATGAAAATGGCCATCCTTTGGAGGAACGAGTTGGAAGACATGTAACTGGGATAATGGAATTAGTCAAGGCATATAACGAACAAAACCCTGATAGGGGGATTGTGATTGAAAATGTTCCATCATATGATGAGTTACTCAATAAAGGATTAGGAGAATTTTTAAACCCGGCAGATTAAAGATTTTTAGGAAAGCAGCTAGGTAACAATAAGCTGCTTTCTCTCTCGTTTCGCATAAGAATTTAGAACGAGAACGATAAAACAAGGAGGGGAAAAAGTTTCAAAACAAGATTTTCTTAATTTTATCGATAACTATTTTTACTATACTAGCTTTTAGCATCAATATTTTTAATTCGACATCGAACCATTCTACGCTTTTAGATGGCACTTTCATGGAAACTCAAATTTTTTATAATAAAGGAAAGCAAAAAGGTCCCCATATTCTAATAATAGCAGGACTGCACGGTAATGAAATTGCAGGCATAAAAGCTGCAGAAAAACTTAAGACTCTTGTGCTAAAAAGAGGGAAATTAACAATTATACCGAAAGCTAATATAGAAGCATGTAGTAACAATATTCGATATCCTTATTATATGCAAGACTTAAATCGCAGTTTTCCGGGTAAAAAACAAGGGACTGATACTCAAAAGTTAGCATATGAGCTGTACACCTTTATAGAGAAACAAAGTCCTGACATCATATTAGATTTACACGAATGGGATACAAAGTTTATGAATATTAGCAAAAAACCATATAATGCCATAATAATAAATGACATTGATGCAAATCTTTTGCCAATAATCAAGGAATCAAAAAAGAATATTTATAACTTTGATATTTTGTCTTGTCCACCGAAGGGTTCCTTAAATAGAGAGGTATCAGAAAACCTCAAAATACCAGTTTTAACCATAGAGACCGATATGGAAAAAGAAATTGAATACCGAATAAATGCCCATTTGTTTATAATAGATTCTATTTTAGATTTATTACAAGAAGAGGGGAATTAAATGAAAGTGGTCACACTTGTACTTTCGATTGTATACATTTTTTTACTAATGATTGAATACAACCAAAACAGTAAACGACGCAAAAAGTTTAAACATGTGATTCATGTAAATGGAACACGCGGTAAATCTTCTACCTGTAGATTGATATATGCTGCTTTAAAAGTTGGTGGATATAAAGTTTTTTGCAAAACTACTGGCACTAGTGCACGAACCATAGGGGTAGACGGGAATGAGAAGGAGATTATCCGAAGTGGTAGTCCTAATATAAAGGAACAGATTAAGATACTAAAAGATGCTGAAAAACAAGGGGCTGAAATTGTCGTTATCGAATGTATGGCTGTAAATCCAGAACTGCAATATGTATCTCAAAATAGAATATTAGGAGCCGATATTTCAGTAGTGACCAATGTTAGAGAAGACCATTTAGAGGAGATGGGTAGCAGCTTAGAAGATATATGTGTATCCATGGGAAATACCATGCCCTGGGGTGGATATTTTATTACTGCAGAAAAAAAATTCTATGAATACTATCGGGAAAAAGCAAAAGCTATGGGGACAAAAGCAATATTAGCTATAGGAAATTCAAACTATAATAAGATAGATTTTAGCGAGAATGTGGCTATCGCTCTTAAAGTTTGTAAAATTTTGGGGGTCGACGAGCAAAAAGCCTTAGAGGGTATGAGTAATTACCAAAAAGACCCAGGCGTCTTGAAAATATATAAATTCTATACATATTCCGAAAAAGAGGTGTTATTTATAAATGGATTTGCCTTAAACGATCCTGAGTCAACGGTAAAGACATATCTTTGTTTGGATAAAAAAGGATTTTTTGCAAAGCAAAGATTTATTACCTTATTAAATAATCGGCGAGATAGGCCATATAGATCACTGCAACATATAGATATATTAAAAAGACTATCACCTAATGAAATTTGGCTATGCGGGTCTCATAAACAATTAATAAGAAGGAAATTGATAAAAAATGGATTTATTCCAGAACAAATAAAGTATTTAAATATTGAAAAACTAGACTTTTATAAAATAGGAGAACCTACAACTATATTTGGTATAGGAAATGTCCACGGATGTGGGGAAAAGATATTAGGCTATGTACAGAAAGTGGGGAAGCCTCTTGACCTATGATTTAATGATTTTTGGTATAGTAATCAGTATATTATTTTACGAAATAACTGGGATATCTCCTGGGGGTATAGTAGTGCCTGGATATATTGCTTTATTTTTAAACCAACCCCAGAAAATAGGAATTACACTTTTTCTTGGGTTAATCACCCTTGGGTTAGTTAATGTTTTATCTGAATATACGATATTATACGGTAAAAGGAAGTTTGCTGTAATGGTAATAGTAAGTTTTGTTCTAAAAGCTTTATTTAAAGGTATTATAGACTATCTTTCTATACCATTTGATATTGTTTCCATTGGTTACATAGTTCCTGGATTGTTAGCAAAGGAAATGGATCGGCAAGGAGTTATAAGGACTATTGCTTCCATGATAATAGCTGCTTGTATGGTGAAACTAGGAGTTGTAATCATGAAAAAGGGGATTTTACCATGATAAGTTTAAGAAAGGAAATATTTGAAGATATAATTTTGGTGATATTAGCATTGTTTTTATTATTTTTTTTAAGTATTATAGAAACTAAAAGCATAAAGGTGAAAGACAAATGGTACGAAGAAAAACTACAAGCAGCTTTTTTAATGGAAGAATGTTTAGAGGAAGTGAAATGCGAACGATTGAGGAGAAACATACCAATAAATAAAGAAATAGATATACAAGAGACAGGTTTAATTGGATGTGATATTACTCCCATTACTACAACATCGGGATCTCTGGAAGCCAAGAGGACATCAGTAAATCCAGATTTTGCAGCAGTGGTAGTAGATATGATGAAAAATTTAAAATTAAAACCCAAAGATAGTATTGCAGTAAACTTTTCAGGATCTTTTCCTGCTTTAAATATTGCAGTCTTATGTGCTAGCGAGGTTTTAGATTTAAATCCGGTTATAATTTCTTCCATTGGAGCTTCCACTTGGGGAGCTAATATACCAGAATTCACATATATAGATATGGAAAACCTTCTATATCAAAAGGGACTTATCACCAACAGGTCTTTAGCTGTTTCTCGAGGAGGAGCTGGCGATTTAGGCAAAGATATGGACAAAGAGACTATTGATGCAATTGTGGAAAGAGCTCGTGGATATGGTTTGGAAATCATAACCGAGGAGAATTTAAAAGTTAATATAAGCAAGAGATATGATTTTTATGTAAGAAAAGGCAAAAATATTAAAGCTTTTATAAATGTAGGAGGGAATATTATTTCACTTGGTACAAGTCCTGATACTACTAATTTTACTCCGGGTATAATAGTAGACAAGAATGTTAAGATAAACGAAAAATCAGGTCTTATACAGCTTTTTTTATTTAGGAACACACCTGTTATACACTTGCTAAACATCAAGAAACTTGCTTTAGATTACGGTTTACCTGTAGACCCTAGTTTGCCTATTGTAATAGGGGATAGTGATGTATATTATACCGTTCGATATGATACGACAATAGCAATTTTAACTTTTTGCTTGAGTGCTCTTACAATATTGCTTTTAGGCAAAAAGAAGAGGGAGAAGAATGACTGTTACAAATTTTAAATGGGGCAAAATTGTATGGGATTTAAAGAGAATAGTCCTAGGAATTTTTTTAGTAATATTAGGTGTTATGGCTCCCTACATAATTAATGTCTATAATTTTGGAATATATGACCTTTTAGCAAGCAGTATAAGGGAACAAGATAAAAATGATCTCATAATAGCTGCTTTTAAGCTGGTGATTTTAAATAGTATAAGGTGTTTGCCTCATTATATAGGGACTTTTATTATTTCTGAATCTATAGCCGTCTATTTAAAAGATAAGATATTAAGCTTTATAAATAGTGGCATAGTGTTGATCATAATTCCTACGGTATATCATATGATAAATCATGTTCATGGAATTCATTATGATTTAGGAATACCCGCTTTAATAGTTGTCATTATAATGATAAGTCTTAAAAAACTAGATTTGAAAACTGTAAGCACATTTAAAAAAACCATAGTTATTGTGCTTGTTTTGATGGGAGTTCAATGGATGGATATTATCCCAGAGCTATCTACCTTTCAATTTGGTCGAGGTGAGACATCTCAAGATATCAAAAAAGCTGCAGAATTTATAGGTTGCTCTGATGTATTGACTATGACATCAGTTATGTTTTTTGCTATATTTACCTCCTGCGCTTTACTTATTGTAAAGCTAATTAGTGATGAGCATAAATTGATTATTACAATGGATAAAAACAAACAGATTGAACGGGAACTTTCGAAAACTAGGTTTGAAGCCCTTCAAGCTAGAAACTATATGGAACTTAAAAACCTTGTGCATGATCTCAAAACACCTCTTACATCGATGCAGGCATTGGTAAGTGTAATTGAGCTAATGGAGGAAAACCCAAAAAAACTATCCTATCTAAAACGAATTGAAAATTCTATAGACCGTCTTAGTAATATGATTTCTGAAATATTATATGAAGATAAAAAAAATTCAGTGACTATTGAAGAACTTATGGAATTTACTTTCTCTCAAATATCTCCCTTTCCATATGCGAGCAAAATAAAATATATTAATAAAGCAAAAAGCAGCAAAGTTAATATTAATAAGATAGGAATATGTCGGGCTGTAATAAATGCTTTAGATAATGCCTATGATGCTATAGACAAGAAAGATGGCAATATTTGGATAGAGGTATATAATAGTGATAACAAGGTTTATATCGATATAATTGATGATGGTATTGGAATTGATGAAAAAAACATGAAGGTTGTATGGGAGAGAGGCTTTAGTACTAAAAAGTCTACAGGCTTTGGCCTTGGCCTTATAAAAGAGACCATGGAAAAACATCAGGGTAAAGTAGAAATAATTAGTATGCCTCAGAAAGGGACCTGTATAAGTCTGGTTTTGCCGGAGGTAATAGGTCAATGAAAAACACCAAGATTTTAATTATTGATGATGATAAAGAGATTTTATATGCCATGTCGGCTATATGTGAATATGAAAGCTGGATACCCATAACAGCCATTAGTGTATCTGAGGGTATCAAAAAATTGAAAGGTGTAAAACCGGATATCATTTTAATCGATTACCATCTTCCTAGAATTAATGGTATTCAAGGGGTAAGAATGATAAAAGAAATAGCTGAAGATGTCCCAATAATAGTTTTAACAGTAGAAGAGGATCAAATGGTAGCAGATAAGTTTATGGAAGCTGGAGCCAATGATTTTGCATTAAAACCCATTAAAGCTCCAGACATTATAGCACGGATTAAAGTTCATCTTAGGCTTAAAAGCACGATGGAATATATAGGGAAAAATGCAGATGATATTGATAAGGGGATTAACAAAAGCACTCTGGCTATTATAGAGGATTATTTGGCTACTGTGAAAAATAAGTATGTAAGTATTAATACTATATCACAAAATACAGGTCTTGCTTATCAAACGGTCCATAGATATATTCAGTATCTGAAAGAGCAGAATCGTTTATTGGAAGAACAAATCTATGGCAAAGTTGGACGACCTAAATTAAAGTATAAATTAATTTAGTAATGATTATTTCTTTTAAAATTAATTTTTATCCTTTCTTTTAGATTGATATAATTTTGCTAGTTCATCGTTCAATAATTTTACATCTTCGATATTATCTACATGAGTTATTCCAAAAATTGTATTGGGAAAGTCGTCTTTCCTTTTTCAACAACCCTTCTAAGAAACCTCTGTTCTCCCTGATTTTTTTCGACAGGGTAAACAGCTCATTCTATTTTGCTTACTGTACAAGCATCAATATGCTGACACACTATAATGCAATAAACACGGATATACTACATTTTAGTAGAACGATGCCTACTGACTTCCAAATGATAATCAATTTTCTCTCGCTTATTAAAACGCTCAATAGAAGTACGTCGTTTATAAGTAAACTTCTAAACATCTGAAGACCTAGGTGTTTTGGGAAACAAGCGTAAATTATCTTTCGAAAAGGTATGAAAAGTACGACCATATTTTGCAGTAGAACAAAGGCTTTGGCAAGTTTTTTCAGATCCACAAGCAAGAGGGAATCTCCACTCTTGTCGATTTTGATATATATAGTACCATTCGATTTCATTTTTTTACCAATACACCAGTCTGCACTGACAAGAGTAAGAATGCCACTAGAGTAGTGTTTTTGATAAATATCGCAACAATATTTTTCAATAAAGTTTCTAACTTGGTTTCCAGTTAGAAACTAGTTAAGATAAAATCCCCTATAAGTATGAGTATTAATGCTTGTGCTCGGAATTGAGGTATACATTTCAACACACTCCATAGTTGGATAAAAAATTCAAAGAGAGGAAAAGGGCCATCGATACTCTGGAAAGCATAGGTGACATTTTATCAGAATAAATTTAATATAACATTATCATAAAATAACTACACGTTCCTTTATTACTTTAGTTTTTACAAAAAAAAATAAAACGAGGCTACGTGAACTTATGAAGTACATAATTCTATTTTTTATTAACTGTTTATATTATTAGACTGAAGCTATTGATATTTTGTAGTTTTGTAAAAGTGCAAAAATTGAACTGATTGACATAATACTTTTTTATTGTTAAAGTGAAATTTGAGTTTAGTTTATTGAAAGCATTAAAGAAATAAGGGATGGTGTATCATAAAGCATGGAAAAATTGTCGTTGGTTATTTTTGATATGGACGGTTTGATGTTTGATACGGAAAGACTAACTGTTTGGGCTTGGGAAAGAGCCGGAAAGGATTTTGGGTATGAGATTACTCCTGACATAACTATAGGAGCAACAGGCTTAGATGCTAGAGATACCGTAACTTATTTCAAGAAATGCCTAGGTGAAAATTTTCCTTACTTTGAAATTCGAAAAGCTAAATCAGCGTATTTTGATAAATATATAAAGGAAAATGGGCTTCCGGTTAAAGAAGGCCTATACGAATTGATAGATTTTCTTGAAAAGGCATCTATTCCAAAAGCGGTTGCCACTTCTACATACAGGAAAAAGGCCGAAGAATGCCTGTCGTTCGCTAATGTAAAAGACAGGTTTGATTTGATAGTTTGCGGGGACGATGTTTCAAGGGGTAAACCTGAACCGGATATATTTTTAAAGGCGGCGGAAGGGTTAAATTGCTTACCTAATGAGTGCATCGTATTGGAAGATTCGGAAAACGGCTTGAAGGCTGCCTTGCGAGCAAAAATGTATCCCATCTGTGTTCCAGACCTAAAGACGCCTTCTAAGGAAGTCCGAAGGCTTATATTTAAAGAATTTAGTTCACTGCTTGAAGTCAAGGATTTTCTTGAAAAAGAAATAAATAATTTATTTACAAAAAAATGCGAGTGGGCCTAAATAACCCACTCTATTAACACTAATTACAGGTTTCCCTTGAGGCCGATTTCTTCCGCGACCGCCTGCATTCCCTTTATCGTTTCCTCAATTACAAAATCTTTGTCAAGGCCTAAAAGCTCTAGACCCTTTTCGATTACTTCCCTATTAACTCCTGCCGCAAAGCTTTTTTGGTTCCATTTTTTCTTGACTGACTTTGTCTGAAGGTCCAATATGCTTTTACTGGGACGCAGCAGAGCTGTTGCCGTGATAAGGCCGGTTAGTTCATCAATGGTGTAAAGGACCTTTTCCATTTTTTCGACAGGCTCCACATCTGAGCAAATTCCCCACCCGTGACTCTGAACAGCTCTTATATAATCTTCCGGCCAACCCTCTTTTGTAAGTATCTCCCGGACCTTTTGGCAGTGTTGGTCAGGATACATCTCATAATCCAAATCATGGATGAGGCCTATGATACCCCATTTTTCCTTATCAGGCTCCTCAAATATTTCTGCAAAATGTAGCATGACCGCTTCAACAGCTAAAGCATGGCGAATTAAAGCCTCGTTTGAATTATACTTTTTTAAAAGTTCAAAAGCTTCATCTCTCGTGGGATTTGCTTTACTCATTCTAAAACCTCCATCTATTAATATGATTGCTTTACTAAATACTAAACTTTTACCATTTACATGTCAAGCTCTCTGATTTTTCTATAATATTTTGGCCTTGAGAAGTTTTAATTTCTAAATATAATATAATAGAGGATTTTATCATTTTTTAGCGAAATAATAAACATTGAGCATTGGCGTTTTTACAAACAAGTCAAAACGGAGGATGTAAATGAATAGGATTGCTTTAGTAACGGATAGCACAGCCGACCTTACAGAAGAAATTATAAAAGAATATGACGTTCATGTAGTTCCTTTGAAGATAAGATTTAAAGATGAAGAGTATTTAGATTATGAAATTGCCGGCGATAAATTTTATGAGCTTTTGACACAGGCAAAGGAGCTTCCTACCACATCCCAACCCTCACCTGAGGACTTTGCCTGTATTTATCGTAATTTACTTGAAGAATATGATGAAATAATATCTATACATATTTCATCGGGATTAAGCGGAACGTTAAATTCGGCCAATATTGCTAAAGAAAAGTTCGGCGAGAGAATTCACATAGTAGATTCCAAGACTATCAGCCTGGGAATAGGGCTTATGGTAGTAGAAGCAGCCAAGAGTATCAGAGAAGGTCTGAGTGCTTTACAGATTGTGGAAGGCCTTTCGACAGTAAGGAAGAATGTAGAAGTACTTTTCACACTAAATACGCTAGAATATCTGCAGAAGGGCGGCAGAATTGGGAAAGTTCAGGGTATGATGGGATCTCTTTTGAACATAAAGCCAGTGGTTAGAGTAGGGGATGATGGTATATATCACACTTACAGCAAAGCTAGAAGCCAGGAGCGAGCTATCAACAGCATTGTGCAAGCCTTTCAAGATATGGCGCAGGGCAGAAAGTACAAGAGTCTTGTGGTAGCTCACGGTGCAGCTCAACAAGCTGGTTTATACCTTAAAGAAGCACTGGAAAATGCTTTGCAAATTAAAACTAAAATATTTACACAGGTAGGGCCTATTATAGGAGTCCATACAGGTCCAGGGACTGTAGGTGCGGGAGTGCTTTTTGAGTAAATTAAGGGGACGGTTCAGACATTTGAATGAACCGCCCCCTTATTTTTTGTTATTGAATAAATTTTGCAAGCAGCCAAACAGGTTGGGGTTGTGATATCCTAAGCTCCACAGGACTTGTTACCAGCACACATGTAGAAGGTCCAGCGGTTTTTTGTATGTCAATAGGCAGATTTGGTCTCCAGTCTAGCTTTAATCCTAAAAACGCCGCTAGCATTTGGGCCTCACCTTTTATTCCCTTTGAACCTACGGGGATTATATCGTGGATATCAGGCACTTTAAGCAGTTCTTTTACAAGCAAACTTGTAGCAATTTCAGTATCATCCAGATAGATTTCATTACCTACCTTAGGTACACCTACACAGTACAGCTTATCATTTGCCATTGTTCTATTTACACGCAGGTTTTGTTTTTCTGCAATTCCGATTATGGTAATTCCTAAACCTGTTTGATATGTTTTCATATTCTTTTCCGTGCTAATAACTAGAGGCAAATCAAGTGATATATCTTTTAATTCTTCCCTTATGCCTGATAGCATGCCTTCGCCGGTTGGGTCAGGCTCATTGCAAATTGCGGCAGTTAAAGCCTTTGGAGCAGCTCCTACTGACAAGGTCTCCATTAAGGCAACTCGGCTGGTAAGCCTGCCTACAATATACGGTGGAACTTTGACCACATCTTTTTCTTTTTCACCGGCCCCGCCGCAAGAATCGCAGGCAACTACCATATAAAGGCTTTCGCTTAACTTTATAAAACTTACGTCCCTATTTGGTGCTATCAAATCATTCTTGTGCATTTGAGCGCTAACCTCCATATTTTGTTTGATCTTTATGAACTAATATGCATTACAGCGGATAAGAGAAATGGCTTAAACTTGATTGCACTGCAAGAAGTCAATTTTGGTCTAAAAAATATAAATATCTTGTTTCCTGATTATGATAAAAAAGTTGTATGCTGCTGTAAATTTAAAAATTTCCACAATAACCTCAAACTCAAATTAATTGTTAGAAACACCTGTTTTGATTGTACCGGAGATAGCTTTGTATATCAATGCCGAAACAATGACATTTGCCGCAGAGGCCACCAAAAGAGGAACAAGCATAGATACAAAAAATGCCATTCCAAACTGAGGAAAAACTATAAATGTTGCCGGAGCTATAACTCCGTTTAAAATCGAAACTGCTACCACTGCCAAAGGCAAATTCTTTTTCCCAAGATAGCCATATATTGCAGCAAATGCCGCCATCTCTAGAGCCACAATAATATGAATGGGAAATGTCATAGGAAATCCTGCAAAAAGACTTGTAAAAAGGTGGCCAAGGGCTGCGGATAATGCTCCAAGACCGGGCCCTAGCAAAAGAGAAGCTACAAAACCGGGTGCCGAGTCAAAAGCTACCGTACCTGTAGGGCTGGGCACTTTTATAAGGGCACCCACGGCACTTAAAGCGATAAACATACCTGTTAGTGCAAGTCGTTTTGTTTTTTGTTGTTCCATAAAAAATCATCCTTTCATATTTTTAAAATTTGCAAAAGGCGATTTTGGGAGAAAACAAAAAGTCCACAGTCTAATTTGTCATTAGACCGTGGACTTTACCATCATCCCCGGAAAATCAAGCTCTTAAGGCAGGTCTCCTGGCTGGGTTCACAGCTGCTTAAACCTTCCCGGTTTACCAGTGGATATTTTAAGCAGCTCCCCTTTACAGTGGCGGGACCGCGCCGGATTTGCACCGGACTTCCCTATTCTCCCAAATGGGCACCTTAAGCAGTCTATTAACTTAACCTTATTGTAGGCAATAATATGGTAAAAGTCAACACAATAATTTTCAAAATTGTTGTTATTCTGTGATAATGTCATGTTGAATTTATTCTGATAAAATGTCAGGTATGCGAGAGGAGACATTCAACATGACTCAAAAAGAGATAACTCG
>MPOT01000004.1 GCA_001896545.1 Tepidanaerobacter sp. EBM-38
AACAATAATAATTCTACCTAAAGAATATTCTCTTTGGATCTTACCCAATGCAGGAATCAACGTAGTTTTATCGGGAGCGTTCCCAGGGAAAAGCTTATACGTGATAGGTATACCATTTGTATCCATAAATAATCCCATCTGCACAATCGGATCCGGACGGTGTTCTTTCGAAACCCCCTTCTTCCTTAGCTCATCTTGCTTGTCTATTTCAAAATAATAATTTGTAACATCGTAATAAACCAAATCAGTATTGCGCCCATACTGCTCTTTAATGCGTTCATGTAACCAAAACTGAAGATCATCACTGTATTTATTAAAAAAAGAAAGGCATCGATAAATATCATCCAAAGAAAAGTCAAACTTCTCGAAGAACATATCCCTATTTTCAAAAGTCTTTTTCTTAGAACCAGGATACAACAAACGCGAGAATACCAGTAGTTTCATAATGGCATTGGCATCATATTTTTCTTTAGAATGTCGTTGCCTGTTTTTAAGGAATGTATCGATTTTAAGTTCATGATAAATTTTACTCAAAGCTGCATAGCCAAAATTCTTCAGGCCATCGTAATTGGATTCCATAGATTCATCTAGAGAAATTTTAAGATTAACGGGTAGCCTTTCTTCATAATGCTTTTCATTCATTTTGCGGACTTCCTCAGTGAAAAAAGCAATAGGATCGTCATATTTCTTTTCAAGCTCATCCAGATATCCAATGGAGCGAACTGTAGCTGTACGAGATTGTTTAGTTTTCTTGTCATAATAGCTACTAACGATTGATAAATAGGTCCTTCCAGTCTTTTTATTTGTACTTTTTTTAAGATATATTTTAAAAACCTCCACCGTTTTAACAATTAGGCATCTCTTACAATTATACCATGTAACGCCATAAAACACCAGTATTATTTGACTAAAATTTAAAATAAAAATACCCGAAATCATTAGTAATGTCAATGGTTTCGGGCTATGCTAATTTGAAATTTGCTGCAAAACTAGGGATTCACATCCTCAGGCTCTTTTCCAGTGCCGCAAATTTTTAATGAAGAACTTGCCCCATGTTGTATTAAAAGAAGTATCGAGCACCGCCGAAGGTGCAAATATAGTTGCTAAGAGCCCCTCCTATGACATTGCGGCAATAGGCAATCAATCCCTTTCTAAATTATACAATCTAACAGTGGTAGCTGAAAGTATACAGGACAGTCAAAATAATATGACACGCTTTTATTTACTTTCAACAGAAGATAAACCGTCTACAGGTCATGACAAGACCACTCTTGTTTTTTCAACGGCAAATCGCCCCGGAAGCCTTTTTAAGTGTTTAAAGGTATTTGCACAACAGCAG
>MPOT01000048.1 GCA_001896545.1 Tepidanaerobacter sp. EBM-38
GCTAGCCCTAAAGCTATTTCGGGGAGAACCAGCTATCTCCGTGTTCGATTGGCTTTTCACCCCTACCCACAGCTCATCCCATGACTTTTCAACGTCAACGTGGTTCGGGCCTCCACGAGAGGTTAGTCTCGCTTCACCCTGTCCATGGGTAGATCACACGGTTTCGGGTCTACCGCGCAAAACTTGCGCCATTTTAAGACTCGCTTTCGCTTCGGCTGCGGAGCTTAACTCCTTAACCTTGCTTTGCGCGGTAACTCGCCGGTCCGTTCTACAAAAAGTACGAGGTCGCTTTCGCTTCCTCCGGTTGTAGACACACGGTTTCAGGTTCTATTTCACTCCCCTCCCGGGGTTCTTTTCACCTTTCCCTCACGGTACTAGTTCACTATCGGTCGTAAGGTGGTATTTAGCCTTGGGAGATGGTCCTCCCGACTTCCTACGGGGTTCCTCGTGCCCCGCAGTACTTTGGAACTGCCGGCTAGGAAATCAAGTTTTGCATACAAGGCTTTCACTTTCTATGGCCCTGCTTTCCAGCAGAGTTCTGCTACTTTATTCCTTCGCCTGCCTACCGCTGTTGGCTTGGCAGTCCATAACCCCATATATGCAACGGCAGCGGCCTTACACATATATGGTTTGGGCTCTTCCCCGTTCGCTCGCCGCTACTGAGGGAATCGAATGTTTCTTTCTTTTCCTCGGGTTACTTAGATGTTTCAGTTTACCCGGTTAGCCTCCCATACCTATGGATTCAGTATGGGATACTTGAGGTTCGCCTCAAGTGGGTTTCCCCATTCGGAAATCTCCGGATCGTAACTTGCTTGCAGCTCCCCGGAGCGTTTCGCCGCTAGCTGCGTCCTTCTTCGCCCCCTTACGCCAAGGCATCCTCCGTGTGCCCTTATTCGCTTGACCTATGCGAAATTGTTAAAAATTGATATTTGGAACTTGATATTTGGATTTGATGCTTTGTTTTCCTCACTGTGTAGTTTTCAAGGTACAGAAATGAAAAA
>MPOT01000052.1 GCA_001896545.1 Tepidanaerobacter sp. EBM-38
TTTAAAAAAAGATGTTAGAAACTATTATTTAAAACCGCCTAACATCAGCTGGGGAATCATCTTTCCTGTTTCTTGGACGCTAATGCAGCTTCTCCGCTCGCCCGAACATGTGGAAATAATAGAACTGCTGCCGGGACTAATGGCAATGAGCGTGCTGTTTGGAACAACCTCAATGCTGGCTGTTACGATTACCTTTGAGAAAAAAGGACGCTCCTTTGACAGACTGCTCCTTGCTCCAATAAGCCTTAACATGATGGTTCTTGCAAAATTATCCGGCGCAGTAATATTCGGGATAATCAATGCCTTTGTGCCGGCTGTTTTTGCAGCTTTCTTTATAGATTTGAGCAAAATAAATTGGGCGGCAGTACTTGTTGCGATTTTTCTCATTGCGGCAACTTCTGCCTTAATAGGCCTATTTATTGCCGTATCGGCAAAGGAAGTTTTCGAGGCACAGACCTTTTCCAACTTCTTCAGGTTTCCCATGCTGTTTTTATGCGGACTGTTTATACCAATCAACCAACTGCCTGCCCCGTTAAGACTTATCTCCTTTTGCCTGCCGCTGACCTATGGAACCGACATGCTCAAAGGCGCCATCATAGGGTCCCCTGCTTTCAATATCCTCCTGGATATCCTAGCCCTGCTGACCTTTGTCCTGTTGCTATTTCACCTCTGCCATAGAAATATAGAAAGAAAGTGGATTTTATGAGCACCTCGAAGTAAACAATTTTACTTTCTAGGTGCTTTTTTATGAGAAAAATTCTCCACAAACTTATCTAGTAAACTACTTTTCCCCATAACCTGACCAAATACCCAAAACAAAGGAAAACTCAAAAAAATATAGAATATTAACATATAACTTGATATAATTCGGTATGTACTGATGTCTAATCTGATAAGTTGAAATTGAAAATCGATAATACATGCAGCAGGAGTGATATATTTGACTGACTTTCAAGACAAGGTTAATTTTATATGGACCATAGCGGAACTTTTAAGAGGTCCTTACAAAAAAGAGCAGTATGGAGATGTGATTCTCCCGATGGCTGTCCTTAGAAGATTCGACTGTGTTTTGGCAGAAACTAAGGAAGAAGTATTGAAAGCATATGAAGCTTTAAAGAAAACAGGACTTCAAAATATGGACCCTGTTTTGAATAAAATATCGAAACAGAAATTTAACAATACAAGCAAATATGATTTTGAAAAATTACTGGCAGACCCTGATAACATCGCGAGCAATTTAAGAAACTATATCAACGGTTTTTCAAAGAATGCCAGAGAAATCATAGAACATTTTGATTTTGACAAGCAGATTACAAAACTTAATGATAATAACCTGCTCTATCTTATTGTATCTGAGTTTAACAAGATAGATTTACATCCTGATGTGGTAAGCAATACGGAGATGGGCTATATATTCGAGGAACTTATAAGAAGATTTTCCGAACATGCTGAAGCTGGTGATCACTATACGCCTCGAGAAGTTATAAGGCTTATGGTAAATATACTTTTAAATGAGGATAAGGAAAGTTTGACAACTCCGGGTCTTGTCGTAACTGTCTATGATTGCTGTGCCGGTACCGGCGGTATGCTCTCGGTTACCGAACAATATTTGAAAGAACTAAACCCGGGCATACAGGTGGAATTATTCGGTCAAGAGATAAATCCGCAGTCCTACAGCATTTGCAAATCTGATATGCTCATAAAGGGGCAGGATGCAGACAACATTATTTTAGGTGACAGTTTTACAGAAGATGGGCACAAGGATAAAACATTTAGATATATGCTGACAAATCCCCCTTTTGGGGTAGAATGGAAGAAAGCAGAAAAGTTTATCCGCAAAGAATATGAAAAAGAAGGATTTGACGGCAGATTTGGTGCAGGTCTTCCCAGGATATCAGATGGTTCTCTTTTGTTCCTGCAGCATTTAATATCAAAGATGAAGCAAGATGAAAAAGGCAGCCGCATTGCCATTATATTCAACGGCTCACCCTTATTCACAGGAGATGCAGGTTCGGGGGAATCAGAAATAAGGCGTTGGATAATTGAAAATGATATGCTGGAAGGAATTATTGCTCTACCTGATCAGCTGTTTTATAATACAGGCATTTCTACCTATATTTGGATAGTAACCAACCGCAAAAACAATGATTTGATGAAAGGCCCTGTAAGAACAGGGAAAATACAGCTGGTAAATGCAGCAGACTTTTACCAAAAGATGAGAAAAAGCCTTGGCAACAAGAGAAATGAAATCAGCGAAGAACAGATACAGGAAATTGCACGGATATACGGAGAATTTAGGGAAAACAAATACTGCAAGATTTTTGACAACGAAGACTTTGGCTACTGGAAGATAGTTGTAGAAAGACCTCTAAGACTAAATTTTCAAGTAACTGATGATAGAATAAATAACCTCTATAACGAGAGAAACTTTCAAAAACTTGCCGAATCTAAGAAAAAAGGTGCAGCAGGTCTTTGCGAAATAGAAGAAGGCAAGAAA
>MPOT01000092.1 GCA_001896545.1 Tepidanaerobacter sp. EBM-38
ACAAGCTAAAACCGTTGAAGAATTGCTGCCAAGAATAAAAGAGGCTATAGAGCTTTATCTAGAAGTGAATAACAGCGAAGTTACAACAAATGAATTCATAGGCGTTCAGCAGATAGAGGTTTCTATATGAGTAAATTAACTATTATTTCATCAGTGGAGATGATACAACTCCTTAAGATCTTAGGGTTTGAGGAGATCCGGCAAAAAGGCAGTCACAAATTCTTTAGACATAAAGATGGAAGAACAACTGTGGTTCCATTTCATGGAGAGGATTTGGGAAGAGGCTTGATAAGAAAAATATTAAGTGATATAGAAATTTCTGTTGACGAATATGAGACACTTAGAAAATCATGATCTTGAATATTTGGGGACGGAGGTAAATTATTTACTCAGGCCCATACTGTATCTTACCCTGCTTAAGTCTTCGCCTTTTTTGGGTTTTCTAAAAACAAACAAATGCTCATGCATTATCAGATAAAAGTTATATTTTTCAACTTGTCTTTCCCAATACGGCATAGACTTGCAATTATTTGGTGTCATTCATAGTTTCTTATAATAAGCTCTGAAATACTGTTTCGTTTAGCGCCATCGCAATTAATAGACCTCTTGGCAAGCACTCTTTCAATCTTATATCCCGCGTAGAGAGTTTCAAAAAAATTGTCATTTATATTTGCGTTTTTAGGGTCAGAATTGCTTAGGATTAAAAAAGCACCTTTTTTATCCATCTCTTTGTAATAATTTGCAAGTCTAATTTGATCTTCATCAGTAAAACCGCTTTTATCATAGCTTGTAAAATAAGATGTTTTATTTAAAGGACGATATGGCGGATCAAGATACACTAAGGTATTAGCATCGATAAATTTTTTGCTTTCTTCGAAATCTGTCGAAAATACATATGTGTTTTTAAGCGCCTCATTAACTCTTAACAGATTTTCCTTATCACAAATAGTAGGATTTTTATATCTGCCAAAAGGCACATTGAACTTTCCTCTTTTATTTTGTCTGAATAAGCCGTTAAAACAGGTTTTATTTAAAAATATTAAATATGCTGCTCTTTTTATCCAATCGCTGTTATATGTTTCATAATTAAAATTATCCTGCTGATTATTGTATTCATCTCTTGTTTTGTAGTAATATTCTTTTCTATCAATTTCAGGTAGGTTTATATATTCATCTTCAATTCTTTCAAGTTCGTACATTAATTCTTGAACATCCTTTTGAATAACTTTGTACCCGATAATTAATTCCTTGTTTATATCATAGAGAAATGACTCTTTCACCTCATAATTACTTTTTAAAAAAAAGAAAAAAGCGCCACCACCTACAAAGGGTTCCACATATCTTTGAACAGTTTTAGACATCTTTATTTTAAGTGGTAGTCTGTCAGATAACTCGTTTAACAACTGTGTTTTGCCCCCTGCCCACTTTACAAACGGCTTGGCTTCTTTTTCAAATATATTCCCTGTATTTTGGCATAAAATTAATTCACTGTTTTGCATGTTCTTATCTCATCCTAATTTTATATTAGTATTTTTATCATTATATCATGAAATTGTTGTATATCACAAAAAGAATACCAGTTACTACTCAAAGGTTTAAAACGACTTGTCATCCTGAATGCAGTAAAAGATCTTTATAAGGAGCGAATAAAATTCTTCACTGTCCATTTTTAGGGACGAAGATGGATTATATATAGCATCAGTGCCTGCATTGAGAGGATGTCATACACAAGCTAAAACCGTTGAAGAATTGCTGCCAAGAATAAAAGAGGC